>NZ_CP089921.1:0-97624 GCF_021276285.1 Rahnella victoriana | reverse complement strand
AATACGGTGGTGCGCATACAGACCTTCTGCCGTCGGTTTACACGCCTTTTTTGAAGCTGACCAGCCAGGAATCCATTGTGTTGAGCGATATTTTTCGCGGGAAGAACACCCATGAAATTGCCAGAAAGTTATTTATCACCGAAAAGACGGTACATGCTCACCGGCAGCGTATTTACCTGAAATTTAATGTTCATTCACTGAGCGAGCTGTATTTCTATATTAAGAACAGTTCGCTTATCAACGTGTAAAACCACAAAGGAGACGGACATGATGACTTTTCTCAACAATGCCACCATGTGCCGCATTGTGTTGTCCGCTGCAAAGCAAGGAAGGAAAATGAAAATACTGAAAAATGAAGATGAATATCGACGCTGGATCATTGAAGACCATTTTCATATGGACATGGACAGGATGGAAGACGCGGAGATGTCTCTCATCTATGAGCCGGATATTCAGCGTACCCTTAACATCCTGCATCCTAGGGAATTCCCCTGCCTGGCGTACACGGAAAGTACCAACCGGATGAGTAATAATCATGAGATCCGCTATATCTATCAGGACGAATTCGAAAACATCATCGCTTCTCTTGCCTGACAGTTGGGGGCTCAATGCCCCCGCTTATGGCTTACCCAGAGAGAGTATCAGCGCTAAAACATCCTGAATTACCGGATCCCGCCGTGAGGCATACAACGTATGGGCAAACATCGGAAACGCGATGCTTTCGGCAAACTCCGTCTTCAGCACTTTGACATCATACATTTTCTCAAAGTACCCGCTTAAACATGCGGGTATCATGCCCACGAAATCGGTTCGGGCGACAAGTGCCAGTATGGTTTCAAACGACGAGAGACGCAGTGGCTTTTCCAGCAGGTGGGCGCCCTCAAAATTCAGCAAATATTTGTCGGCCTCCAGCGTATCAGAGCCGGGCACCCAAACCACCAGGGTTTCCTGAAGGATATCATCCAGAGTGACAGGCGCGGTAAGACGGGGATGTTCTGGCCGGCAGACCACGTTAAACCCCGTCAGAGTGAAGGGATACTGGGCAATCGCGCTGTCCACGGGAAGTGCGCTGCCGATGTCTACGTTCACCTGTCGTCGCCGCAGATTTTCCACCCTCGAATCCGCGTTATGGCTGAAATCATTAAATTCAAACACTGTACCTGTAGAGGAATCCATGCCTGATTGTGTCAGATGCCACGCGAGCCATCCCTGAAAAATGCTGCTTGTGCGAACGCGGATATATTGTCCCGGCTTCCCCGGTACTTCAGACAGCGCGGTGCTCGGTTCTATAATGTCCAGGGCCGGTGCAAAATGTTTATATAACCCGACGGCGAGAAGCGTTGGTTGCATACCATTTTTAACGCGGATCATGATTGGGTCCGAATAATGGTCCCGAAGCTTATTTAAGCCATAACTCACAGAGGAAACGCCCATTTTCAGACGTCGGGCCGTTTCGGTGACATTCTGGGTTTCCACCAGCATGCATAATATGCGCAGCAGATTAAGATCTAATTTATAGGCCATGAATGAGTTATCCCTGAAGTAAACCTTCAGTATAGTCAGAGCCTGGCGTCTTCACTGAAACCTTCTTTCCCGTCTTTCCCGTCTTTCCCGTCTTTGCCATCCGGTCGTTTTACCCTTCTTGCCATCGTGGTGATGGAAACGAGTGATTATCGCTGCGCAACTTGAGGTGTGTCGCAGTGCATGTCACAAGGCTGAACGGCATTATCTCTATCGTTGTCAGAGCTCAGGTATCTGCTTCTCAGAGGGAATAAAGCGTAAGCAGGTAGGGATAGCCAATCCCGGCTTCCCCCCAATTTCAGAGGGAAACTCTTCCTGGAGTAGATTTATTTAACCCTTTGTAAAGTTGAACCTGACGATATTTACCGTAGAGCACTATCGCTCGTGAATTGAGATTATGCAGCCCCAGCTTACGCAGTGCGCTGAGCTTATGTCTGCTGACAGTTTTTATTGAGAGCTGCATCTTGGCGGACACGCAGGCACCATCTTTACCCGCCAATAATTCATCAAGCACGTTTTGTTCAAGCGATGTTAGCTCAGAGAGCAAACGGACCGGCGCTGTTAACGCCGTGGCAAGGGCGGACATAAAGACGCCCTTTGTGAGGTTCTTAGACAATATTCCCTGCTCCCATAACAACCGGGGCTCTGCAGACTGGCGAATATTCATTACAAATACTACCCGCACTTTATTTTTCCGCGCGAGGTTTAGCACGGTGGCCATCATGGGCACGTCACCAAAGGTGACGATGATGACATCGGTATGACACAGCGGATGGAATTCACAAAAGTACTGCAGGTCGGTGGTATGAATAGCACAGGCCTGAACCCCTTTTTCTGAAAGCATGGCTGCCGCCCCGCGAGAAAAATAGAAGTCATCTGAGAAGATATATAGCATAGCCATTACCTTTAATATAAAAGCCGACGAACACTCACAAAAGACCGTAACGAAAATCTAAATGGGCACGTTAGTCCCGGCAGCGTTTCAGGGAGGCGCTGATGATGCTCCCCAGCGAGCGGATGAGACAATAAACTGCCAGTGCAATCGAGACGGGCATGGCCAACATCCACCACTCAGGCTCTATGCAAAGCAGCAGGATGGCTGCACAGCAGATAATGAGCGCAAAGACGGCATGGGAAAGCGCTATACGGTGACAGATGCGGTCAATTTTTTGGTGCATGGGTACCTAAATGCATCGCCTTAACCGGCATGGTTTCGGAGCTGTATGGTGTAATCATTACGGGAAACCGATAAGGAGATAGCCCGGCTGTGCGAGTATTTCCTTGTGATAATTCCCATGCTACATGAAGGGTAATTGGATGTGGTTGGGAACTTATGTCTTTTTGAGGGGGAAATCTGAGTGGGTAGATTTGATTAATATCGGTGGCGGATAAGTCCGATTTATTTTCGGTAGCATCTGGGGATCACAACATAACCAGTCCAACAAATCATCCGCATCTCCAAAAGTGACATTATCAAATGGGACTTACAATCGCGGTGCGGTTAAATATCAATTACGTTAAATAAATCAATAGTTTATAATAATTGGTGGTTGTTCGGTTCTAATTCTATGGGGATATCATTGCCCGCTATTTGATAGCAGATGTATGTACATATGTATTACACGAAAAACTGATTATGCAAATTAGGCTAAAAGAACCTCGCTTTATTGAGGTTCCTTTTCTGAAACTAAATATCAAGTGACTTGAACAATTTGAATATTATTCGTTGAATAGTTTTGTGTCATTAGTCAGGCTGTCTACGACGCTTTTTAGGTCATCAGTAGTAACAACCTGTGCATCATTGGAAACCTGTTTTCCGAACCCTTTACGCACGACTTTAATCACTGGCTTCCCTGTATCAGCGTCGATCAGCTCACCCTCAAAGTAAACTTCGGTATCGCGGGTACGGTGACCGCTGGCAGTTTCTGTGCCGGCAATAACCAGTGCTACCGGGATCACTTCATAGAACTGCAGGCCTTCAGGGGACGTGTTCACACCGGTGATTGCGCCCTTGAAAATCAATGTCCGGGATCCTGTGCGCTCTGTCAGAGGTAGACGCTCAGTGAGCGCTGGCTTCATGCGGTTGTTGGCGTAATCGAGCACACCTTGTAGCGTTTCTTTACTAATTTGCTTTGTCGGCTGTGGTTCAGGATAGAATTTAATCGGTTCGTATTTGAGATGGTAATAATTGGCTTTATTAAAAGTAGGGTCTATCCAGCGAAGCACCGGATTTCCTGAAGCTGTTTTTACTTCTTTCAGCTCGGAATAATTACCTAAAAAACCAGAAAAATTTTCCTTCTTGGTAATATGACTGGTACAACTGGCTAATAAAATCGTGCCTGCAGCAAGTGCAATTTTCATCCGTGTTACTTTTCTCATTAGTACTCTCTAATAACCATTAACCATGATAAATAAAAATTATGTATGAATACGAAAGCCGACGAACACCCACCCCAGGTCGTTATGTGGATCTGGATGGGGGCTGGCTGGCGTATTAGTCCTGACATCGTTTCAGCTCCCCGCAAAGGATGCTCCCCAGCGAGTAGCTGAGAAAATACACTGCCAGTGCAATTGAGACGGGCATGGCTAACATCCACCACTCAGGCTCTATACAAAGCAGCAGGATGGCTGCACAGCAGATAATGAGCGCAAAGACGGCATGGGAAAGCGCTATACGGTGACAGATGCGGTCAATTTTTTGGTGCATGGGTACCTGCTAACGGGAAAACGCATCGCCTTAACCGTCCTGGTTGCGGAGCTGCATGGTGTGATCATTACGGGATACCGATAAGGAGATAGCCCGGCAGTGCGAGTATTTCCTTGTGATAATTCCCATGCTACATGAAGGGTAATTAGATGTGATTGGGAACTTATGTCTTTTTGAGGGGGGAATCTGAGTGGGTATATTAGATTAATATCGGTGGCGGATAAGTCCGATTTAGTTCCGGCAGCATCTGGGGATCACAACATAACCAGTCCAACAAAACATCCGCATCTCCAAAAGTGACATTATCAAATGGGACTTACAATCGCGGTGCAGTTAATGATATTTATGTTAAATCACATATCAACCCACACACCAGTCCTATCACGCTTCTGTATTTAAATAACTTCTTTAGTACTTTAGTTTGAAATTCTCGACAAAAATAAATGGAACATTTTCTCGAGCTATATGGGGCCATGTTTATGTATAATCAGTTAGCAAATAATGGCAATTTTTTGGGGATTCAAAATGGAAGAAACTGAATTTTATAAAAGTGGGAACGTAAGCATCACAAACTCAAGATTCATGGTTGGTTCAACAACTTATGCAATGAATGGTGTAACCTCGGTTAAACGAAGTCAAACAGAACCATCAAAAGCAGGAGCGGTCATATTAGGTATCGTTGGGGCCTTAATGATTTTTTCTGCTGCAACTTTAATGTTTAAAGCCGCTGGCGTGGTTATTATTATCCTCGCTATTTTTTGGTTCAAATCGATAAAATGTGAATATCACGTTTTTCTCAATAGCGCATCAGGAGAATCACAAGCTCTATCCAGCAAGGATAAAAAATTTATCGATGATGTTATCAACTCACTCAATGAAGCAATAATACATCGAGGTTAATAAATTACTCGTTTATCTGATGACAAAGCCTAGGGCAATCACACCCTCATCTGAAACAACTTTAATCGCAGTCAGAGCTGAACGGTAGCGTTCAGCTCCATCAACAACAACTACCTCAAACTTTCGAGAAAACTGTTCTGCTTAAGATGCATATTTGTGTCCATCATTTTCATGAACGAGGCTAACAAAAACGTACTTAGCGTGCGTTTTCGTACGGTTGGGCTTAAAACCCCGCTAAAGAACCCATAATTCAGGGTTCTTCAATGTGTCTATCTTCGCTTTGTTGCTTGTATAGAATGCTTCGTATCGGTCCACCATCACGCGGTTAGAAGGTATGAAGATGGATGAGTCCTTCTTCAAGACTTTAGTGTAGCTATCTAATATGAGTGCATATTCTGGAGAAGAACTGTCAGAAAGAATTGAGATGACAGTTTGAACCTTATTAGACGGGGTGTAATCACCAAAGAACATACCTTCAAAGTGAGGTATTTGGATAAACACCATTGGATTGTTGCTTTTTAGACACTCTTCCATAATAGAAGAATTATTTCCCCACGCACTATTACCTGAAACCTTATCTTTTTTTATGCACTTTGGAATGTCTGAATCATGAACAACTATATAATTAACACCGAAATGGTTTAATATTTTAGCGAATGTTTTTATATTGCCTTTACCTAAGCAATCTATGATGTGATAGTCGACACCTACAACTTCACATATTTTATTTATTACTATTTTCTCTGTGGGGCCTTCAACTAGTATAATGTTATCATAAAAGAAGAATTCATTAACCATAGGGTTGCACAGCCTAATCATCTTCATATTATCGCTTTCCTCATCCGAAAATGATAATTCATCCGATGATATTGTTTTGTTTAAAGACTTATCCTTCTCCACCCTAATTATTGTCGTGTGTTTTTTAGATAGGTCGATAAAAACAGGAGAGTGTGTTGTAGCCATCACTTGCCAATTGTCATTCTGCGCGGCGAAGTTATATAGAGCCTCCCTTGCTTCTCGGATAACTGGAGGATGGAGGAATGATTCAGGCTCATCAATCAGTAAAATATACTGTTTCTTATCAAAAACCATTGATTTCGACTTTGCTTTTTTCCTCTTATCCCTGACATATGATTCATGAGTTAATATTTGCAGTGCAGACCATAAGACAGATCGACGAACACCATGACCTTGGTTCTCCAAAAGGGAGCTGCTTAAACCATCCATTTTCACAGTAAGATTGGAATCAGACACCATAACTTCGGCATCTAAAGGGTCTTTAGCTAAGATGTTTAGCTCTAGCTCTAGCCCTGGAAAAACTGATGCTGATGACTCTGACACCTGTTTTAATAGGGCGTCTATTTTTAATTTAGAGTCCTTCATGAGCGTATCTGTCAGATCTTGTATTTTTTGTATTATTTCAGCCTTACTTTCCCCTGAATTTAAAAGCTCATCCTTTGCATCTTCCTTAAGGAAACTAATGATTATCTTCTTCGTTTCATCCATTGATTTATCAGGGCTTATCCTGATAGGTTGAGGAACTCTGCTTTGCAAGAGTGTATCTAAACCACCAGATCCTCCGTTAGCGAAAACTCTCTCCCCAGACTCTTCATCAAGACCATATGATTGTTTTTGAGCAGATTTATCTGGATCTGACCAAATCCATTTTACACAATAGTAGAGATTGGACTTTAACTTTATTCCTTTATCTTTCCAGTCCCCTCCGTACTCCCTGGACATATTTCGCTCATCTAATTCCTTATCTTCATAAAACCACTTTTCTCCCCCTAGAGTGCGCATGTCATCACCTGTTATATCGGTAAATATCCCGCACATCTCAATTGGTATTGATGTGTCTGAATTATAAAAATCATGCACAGTAAGACCTTTCGCAGATCCTAACGATGCAAATTTTTCATATGCGTCGAGTATTGTTGACTTTCCTGAATTATTTGGCCCAATCAAAACAACTATATCATCTATATATATTTCAACTTCATCTTTTATAGATTTATAATTTTTAATTTTAAACTGTTGTAGTCTCATTATTCATCCTCTCTTCTATAAAATGTAGAACGACTAATACCCATGGCATTGTTTGCCTTTCCGAATTGGCGGTTATTCTTCTTCCACCGCTTTTACTTTTACTCCCTCGTTTTGCTTGTATATCTTATGAGTGTGTAATTTCTATATATTTTTCAATATAGGTGGCAGTCAGTATATATTCATTATTTTTAATCAGGTTAAGTAATCACTCGGGCTAAAGTCAGCAGCGTGTTTTTTTGTAGCAAACCGCCGCGCCCGGATGTACTGATATTCATGCTCGGTAACTTCTCCCGATGCATTACCCTCAATATCAAACCGGCTCTCTCCGACAGCCACCCGCTCCAGATAAGCCGGACTTCGGCTAATCGCTTTAACGCTGCGCTTCAGCATCTTATTGGATAAGGGGATCGCACGACGGTCTTTATCCAGAATAAGGTCTTTGAGTATGTTAATTTTCATCAGCCTGACATTTTCACTATCAAACATCACTGGCCAGAAAGGTGTCAGGTGTGCATAAGCTTCAGAAACGGGTATTGACCGTGGTGTCCGGGGCTTTTTGGGTTCTGAGGGCTTTGGTTCTGGCTTTGCCTGGATCCGGTTGCGCCTCACAACGACGGCGGCAGTATCTTGCGTGGGTTCAGATACTGGCTGTTTGGGTTTACGCTTTAAACTCAGGATGGGTTTGTTGACGTCCATATCGCTGATTTCTCTCAAATAGACTAAAAACAGACATATGAATTCATAGTATGCCCGTCAGGGCATGAAGGCGACAAAAAATGGCCTATGAAAAATCCTGATTTGAGGGTCGCCGTGGCGCGGCGTAGCCGCCCAGGTCTGATAGGTTTCACCAATCCTAGCCCCCGCCCTGCATGACCAGACCCGCTTAAATCAACGCAGAACGTTTTGTGCGCCGTCGGAGTGGTCACGGTAAGGCCGAAGGCCGTAACCGGGGCGTATCTCCGCGTTAGCGCCGTCAGGCGCTTACGGGCGTGTACACGGAACTAACCGCGACACTACCTACAGAGACATTAACCTCACTAGTTACAACATTCACTATAAAGCGACACGGTTCCGGCCTCTGGCCGGGACGGCGCCGCTTTGCAGTGGGTAAGGTTTCGCACGGGGATTTCAGGTTTGCACGGTTGCAGTGGTGAGTTAGATGAATGATGTAACTAAATAGCTAGGGTTGGGGCCCGCCGCTTGCGGTGGGAGGCACTTCTCCTTTTTGACCTGTCTTGCTGTTGCTTGCGTGGGAGAGGTTTTTGCCCGTAACGAAGTGGAGGGAGGTACTTTCGAGTGCAGGCTGTAGCCGCAACGAAAAACACTCCCTTTTTAAAGGGCTTATTTTGTTCAGGAATAACGTTCGAAATTAATGATAAATAGGGTAAGGATTTCGAAGTTAATAACATTGTTCGAAGTTAACTGTTTATTCCAATGCCGGAATGCGGCAAACGGTAGCCAGCGGCCGCAAGATTTAAGGCAAAAGTGGGCTAATTCTGGCCAGGTGACGATAATTGGCGGTTCTGGGCGGCGACTGGACGTATTGCGGGCACGGGAAATCCTCCCGCTGTTGGCACGATAGAAAGAGACGTCTGTTTATTGTTTAGAGGTTAAAGCGCGCCGGCGCGCTCAAGCAACAGCCGGTAGTAGGTTTCCGGTTCGGCGGTTATCAGTCCGGGCTGTTCGTGACTGAGGGCCTGCTCCAGCGCAATCACCTGGTGACGCATGGCCATGTTCGACCAGCGAACCCACGCCTGATAATGCGGGTTTTGACGCCTGGCCTTCGCCTTAGCCAGCGACCGGAGGTTATTGTCTGTTTCGTCAAGAATATCGCCAAGGCATTGATCGTTCTTACGGCGCAGGTTCTCCAACTCACCTTCCAGCAGCGAGACCTTGGCCTGCTTCTCTGCTGTCAGGTCAGGACTCACCACCCAGCGCTTGATTTGCTTGAGCCGGTTACGCAGGGAGTGTTTATCTTTGATGCTGATACCAATTCGCTCGATGCGCAGCAGGTGCTGTTCGTACTTCCGGCGCAGAGATTCGGTCAGGCCGTTTTTAATCGCCCATGCTTTGAACTGTCCCAGCCACTGGCGGATTTCTTCCACGCGTATACCGCGTGACGTAAAAAATTTCACTGCCAGCCAGATGCGTAACGGCTTGTTCTGGCCGGTATCCGTGTCTCTGTCCCGTTTGACGATAACGTAGCCCAACTGCTCCTTAACGGATAAAGCTTCAAGCGGGCTGTCATAGGCCTTACGTCCATTTTCATAGACGTGAAGTTGCCCCATCGCGGCCGCTATCTGTTCAAAAGGAACCATGATCTCGAAAGGATAATCACTGTCGGGGTTGTAATCGCAGTTGGCCGCCAGCGCCAAAGACAATGCATTCAGCGCTTCACAGCTTTCTGAACGTGCGCTAACGCGCATTGGCTTTGGAGTGAAATGCGGATCATTACGACGCGTATAGGGAATGTAACCGACGCGGCGTAGCGCAATCAGATCCTGATTACGGTGCCAGTCATGGCTTTGCATACGCCCCACAACTTTGGCTGCCATACCGCGAGGCACCGCACAACTCAGTTGCGGCGTGTTCCGCCGGTGAATTTTGGACTTACCGCGCCGCAGGGCATTAGACTCGCCACGACGGGTTTTCCGAATTTCAGGTGATGAGGAATTAAGGGCTACGTTATTCACGCCTATCCGCACTTACAATGCGCAACAGGAGTTTTCGCAGGTGCAGGTATTGTACTTTTCTCGGCACGATACTATACTCCCCGCATAGAGGCACGCTTCTATACGGTTTAGTTAGGGCCCCGATGTATCTTCTCGTTCCGCCAAGATTGAGGAAGATTATCGGGGTTTTTTGCTTTCCAGGCTTCGGTAACTAAACCGTTAAACCTGTTCCCTGCCACCTTTCGGCGTGGCCAACCATGGAATTCTTTAGACGATCAGCAATTTAGCATCGAACATGACTACGTTCAAGAAAGTGATGTCGTTGCAATCTCAAATATTCTTCTCAGATCCCATTTCAATCAAGCGCTCGATCATTTCAGCCTGAGTGACACCAGCTTTCTGAGACATGACCTGCAACTGACTTTTCAATGAGTCGCGCACAAAAACACGCACTTCTTTATGGGTGTTTTTTTTTCGCGCTAAAGACTCCTGCTGACGTACTGCAGCACTCAATGGGTTGCCTTTGCGATACTCACGTTTCGATTTCGATGTGCAAGTAACTGCTTTTTCAATCTGTGACATTTCTGCCCCCTCAAGGATCTGAAAAGGATCGTTCCTCGAAGAATACTACATCAACCGTTTATCAGCGACTTATCTTTTCCGCAGGCATAGCGTGTTGGCGCACGAAGCTCACAGAATTTCGCTTATATCTGTCGCTTCAGTCAGACCATCTGTTTCCAGACCGCTTTTGGCACCCAGTCAAACAGTCTCCCGGTAATGATTTCTGCCCGGCGGTGATCAGCCGCCAGCTCAAACTCATTTGTCCACTGCCGTGATACGCGTCCGCGTTGGTGTTCGATCACCCGGTCAAGAGTCTCCAGCTTTGCGCAGCGCCGCAGCTGCCATAAAAACGTCATCTTTGTCATTGGCTTATCCTTAGTTATCGCAACATTCAGTAAGTACCGCTGCCACCAAAAAATTACGTAGGGAAATCCTGTTCATGCTCTGTTCCTTATTTAATGAAAAATTACTCACCAAACGTCTTTTCAATGACGATTTCGCGCTCCATCTGCTGCAGCCTCTGCGCCGCACGCTCCTGCGTGGCAACCTGCTGAACGGCATTGTCTTTCGCTAAGTCAGGCAGCTCAGTGCGCATTTTTGCCGCGTCGGACAACAGCTTCCCGTCAACGTCCGGCGCAGACTTAGCCAGTTCTGCACGGGCGGCTTCGGCGGTAATACGCAGCTTTTCATCTTCAGAGAAAGCGGCGGCGGCCTGCGCCGCTTTCTCCAGCTCTGACTGCTTTTTCTCTGGCTCCGGTGGGATGAACGGCAGCGGCTCACTGTCAGTCTGCTGCGCCTGCCGCAGGACGCCGTCATCGGTGGCCAGACGGGAGCCGGTTATCCGGGGAAGGTTGTGCGGCGTACCCTCACCGGCCAGACGAACAAGTACCCCGCTTTCCGGGTGCTGGTGAGCTAATGCCAGCCCTTCGGGCATGCTCCCCGCCACGTGCGTATCACCGTTGCGGCTGACCTGCAGGCCGGCAAAGCGCGCATCGTCATCGCCCAGTACGCGGGGTGCGCCGTCAAGCCACGCCCCGCCGCCCTGCGATACCGTTCGCACCTCATCGAGATACACGCCGGCGCGCCTGCCGTTGCTGTCCCAGACGGGCAGTGCGATATGGGGTTGCGGGTATTTCTTCCCAGGCGCGATAAATTTCACCATAGACTCCCCCGCCTCAAGACCGCTGGTCTGCAGCAGTTTCCGTCCCAGCGCCGTGTCGGCGAGCGGGGTGGCCGTGGACAGCAGGCGTTCAGCGACCAGGGCTGCGCGGTCAGCGTCATGGTGCAGCAGGTCGTGCGCCGAATGGCGTTCGGCCTGACGGTCGAGCTGTTTCAACCAGCCTTCCCGGTCGTCGGTGTAGGACTGGTGGTGTTCTTTATGACGCGACCCGCCCACATACGCTGATTCGAGCGTCGCCATGCCCTTACGACTTCCCTCCGTGCCAGAAAGCGTAATGGAGTAATACGCGTTGGCGCCCTGCGCGCCGGTGGTCGTCACGGCATACGCCAGGTCGATGTGCCTGTCTTCGGTCAGCCGTCCCGGCTCCAGGATTTTTTGCTGTTCGCCATTGCTGAGCGTGACACGGCCGCTGCTTTCCACCTGACTCACCTGCCACTGGCTGTTGGCAACAAAGCCGCGCTCGTTATCGCTGCGCGTAAAGCGCATGGGGTCGCCGGCGCTGACGGTAATCTCGTGGGGAACGTACAGCGAGATGTCCTGCGTGCTGTTCTGAAAATTCGATATCAGCGTCGGCCTACCGCTCTCATCGGTAAGCGTCACCAGCCCCTGCCCGGTATCCACGCCGGTGACCGTCATATGCTGGTTATTCATGACGGCAATGTGTCCGACATGGTCAGTAAAGCCCGCCGCGCTGCGCAGGGCTTTATCGGGCACGCGTGCGGGAACCAGTACGGTGAGCGTCAGCTCGTCTTTCCCCAGCTCGTCGTCTTTATGTAAGGCGTCGTGAATGAGGCTGTTGATTTCACGTCGGTCGGCGTTCAGGTCGGTCACTACGAGGGTTTGCGCCTGCGCTTCCTTCGTGCGCCCGGTGAAATCACGCACAATGGCATCGATGACGCTGGCCGGTTCCGCGGGGAGTAAGTCGCCCGTGGCCTGCACCGGCTGGCTGTCTGATGCTTCTTCCCGCGCCGTTTTGAATTCCATCACGGACGAAGACGGCACCCAGGCGCCGGCTTTACGCGGAACCTGTGCCGGTGACACGGCCTCAGTTTTCTCCAGCGCCCCGCGCACGTCGCCTTCGATCATGCTGTAGACGGCCGCGCGCAGCTCAGGCGTCTGACGCACAATGTCCTGCATCACGGCGGTATCGACAGGGCTGCGGCTCTGCAGCAGACGGAACGGCTGGCCGGGTTCAATGGGCTGCAGCTGAGCGACGTCGCCGCTGTTTATCGCACGCCCGCCCGTATCAGCGATGCGCTGGTAGAGTTCGGCCATATCGCGGTTGCCCACCATCGAGGACTCGTCCACCAGGAACAGCGTGTTGCCGTAGTCCGTCTTTTCACCGGCCAGCCCTTTCTGGCGTTCTTCACTCAGGAACGACGACAGCGTCTGCGAGCGCACGCCGACGGACTGCATTTCATGCACGGCGCGGTGCGTCGGGGCCAGACCAATAACCTCCGGCCGCTGTGACGCGGGCAGGCTGTCGAGCGCCGCCATCACGGCCTTAAATTGGGTGGTTTTACCCGTCCCGGCGTAGCCCTGAATCGCTACAAAGCGGTCGGGACTTTCGAGGATAAGTTTGGTGGCGGCCTGCTGGCCGCCTGTCAGCCCGGCGAGGTATTTGTCCGGCACGGTGTCCATCAGGGGCGCGACGGCATTTTTGCCCTCCGCGACGGTGCGGATGATGGATTTCTCCATCTCATAGGTGACGCGCGGCACAAGAAGCCCGCTGCCGGCACCGGCGACCGGTGACAGAGCGATTAGGTCACCGTTTTTAACCTGACGGTCGATTTCAGCGCTGGCCTGAGACACCGTGACGTCCGGCGACCAGCCAAGCGAGGCGGAAATCAGGTTCGCCTTGCTGAAAGCAATACTGTTTGACTGCGCACGGCTCAGCCCCAGCGCGACCGACTGCGCTACCGGCGTGTTCAGAGAGTCGCGGTTTTTCAGCATGGCCGCATCGAGATTTCGCTCGCCGGCTTCCCTCTTCACCTGCTCGCTGGCCAGCCTGAAGTTGGGATGGCTGACCAGCCTCTTTTCAGCCCTGTCCTGCGGCAGCGCGGTGTAAATCGTCGCCTTAGACCCGCTGCGGGAAAGCTGGTTAAGCGCGGCGGCGTTGAGGTCGCGGGTGCCGGTGGCGGCCAGCACCACCTGGTTATCGCTGACGCTCGCCCCCAGCCCTTCCACCAGCGGGGACGCCAGCTTCAGGGCGCGTGAGGTGTCCAGAACCAGCGATGTATCTCCTTTACTGACTACGACGCCGCCGTCCACAAAACCGGTGACCATCAGGCCATCCCGCGCTTTGACTTTGCCTTCCAGCTCACGGCCGACAGCCATCAGCGGTTCGCCCACGGCAACCGGCAGCGTTTTTTGTTCGAAGGCGCTCCAGCTGCTGTTCAGTCCGCTGATTTTCTCAACGCGCACCTCGCCGGTTTCTGAAATCAGGCGCAGGGTGTTGGTGCTGTCGGTGACGCGGTCGACGCTGTATCTCGTCATGGTTTTGGTGTCTTTGTCCCACTGCTCCATCACCATGCCTGCGCGGTAGGTGTCGCGCTGGGTGCGGGTTTTGCCGTCCAGCCACACCGGCTGGATAACGGAAACCTGGCGTTCGTCTTTCCCCAACTGGCCGGTCGCCTGCAGTTCTGCCCGGATAGCCGTATTGAGCAGCGCCTGTTCGCGCGGACCGCTGGCCTGTGCCACCACCGACTGACCTTCCACCTTGAGCGCAGCATAGTCCTGAGCCAACCGGTCGTACCGCTGGCGTTTGTCGCTTTCGCTCACCACAGTGGTCAGGGTTTTAGTGCCGTCATAAAACCGGTACTGCGGTACGCCGGCGTCTTTGAGCACCGACAGGGCATTGCCGGTGCCGGTGCGATTTTCCGAGTCAATAAACAGCATCTGCACGCCCTGCGCCTGGCCTTTTTCCAGAATCAGTAGGGTCTCTTTAAGAGACAGCTTCTCTGCCTGTGCGACAATCAGCGTGCTCTGCGGGGGCAGCGTCATGTCGGCGGTCAGCGCACTGCGCGACATCACCTTGCCGGCCAACTGTGGATCTTTGGTGAGAAAATCCCGCCCGCGGTTATCTGCCGCCAGCACAATCACGTCCCGCCCGTTCTCACCGGCCATGATAGCCGCATCGGTGACGCGGTCACGCAGCTGCGTCGCCCCGCCGCGCCCGGAGAGAATGGCCACCGGCGATTTATCCTGATTAAGAACGGAGTAGGCATCGGCGTAGGAACGGGAGCGCTCCGCTGCATGCTCAGGAAAACTCAGTACGCGGTTTTCCTGCATCGCGGTTTTGGCCAGCTGATGCACGCTGAGTTCATTCAGCAAATGGATATCGGAGGTGAAGATGCCCTTCTCCTTGTCCAGCGGGATAAGGCGCTGCTGCTCAATGGCCGCATCGATGCCGTCGCGCACGCGGGCAAACAGGCCGGGTTCGGCGGGCAGCTGCGAAGCGGTTTTAGCCAGCATGTCGGAGTAGGTGAACTGCACTTTGCTGTCGCTGAGGGTAGAAATAGCGTTGCTGATAGCGGTGGTCATATCCGGTGCAACGCCCGCAGGTTCAGTGACCTCCGGCCCGCGCAACTCACGCGCCTTCGCCCGCCCGACAAAGTCCGGCAGGTTAAACCCGGTCTCTTTCAGCCTCTCGTTCCACTCGGCCACCAGTACCAGCGGGTCGGAGGCCACTTTGGCCTTCCGGGTATCGAGCGCGGCGATATCGCGGGATTTTAGCGACGCCCCGTCACCGGCGGCGGCATTGATTGCCTGGCTGCGCTGGGAAAACGGCTCAACCGGCACATCTTTAATCTCCCACAGCCCGTTTTTGCCCGTGTTGACGGTCTCAAACCCCATGCCTTCGATATCCTGACGCAGGGCGTGACGGTAGATGTTTCCCAAAGCGACCTGATTGGCGTAAATGGTTTCGGAAAAGCCGGTTTTCATTTTGGTGTCGCTGGCCAGCGCCCGCCATTTCCCGCCGGCTTCGGTGGCGTTAAACACCAGCGCGTGGGTGTGCAGCTGCGGGTCTAAGTCGCGGGAGGTGTCGTGGTTATAGAGCGCGGCAACAATATTGCCGGTCAGCACGGTCTGCGTCTGACCACCTTCGGTAATGCGCGCGCTGGCCAGCGTTTCAACCTCCTTCATCACGGTATCAACCGCACGGTTGTGCGCGTCAATAAACCGCCGGTCACCGCCGATGAGAGCCATCATCGACACACTTTTAGGCGCCGAAAACGTCAGGTCATAGCCGGGCCGGTGCGTCTCCTTCCCGTTTTCAACGCGCGACAGCACCGAGCCGTCCGGCAACACGCCGTGCTTCATGGCGTTCATCTCGGCATCGAGCACCGGTCCCGAGAGTCCCAGGTTTTCGGCGCCCTCGCCCAGCCAGCGGGACTCCAGGCTGCCCAGCACGTAGTAATTATCCTGGCTCGAGTAGTAACCGGCATCGCCGGCAATCGGACTGATGCTCATCATAAGTAGAAGCCTCCGCCACGTTCGTCATTCTCTTTTTCCGCACGACTGTGATTGATATTCACCTCTTCGCGTCGCGTGGCCTCCTGCGTTTCGGACTGGGCGGCGTACAGCTCATAGGCGTCGGGATCGAAAATCTCGCCGTCCTCGCTGATGCCAGGCGGCAAAGGCATCTCAATCTCTTCATCACGCCCACCGGTGGATGCTGACTCCGTCGCCGCAGTTGCTGCAACGACAGGTGTTGTCACCTTCGACGCGGGCGGTGTGTTGGCCTGACCGCGGGCGGAGATCACGACGGCAGTCGCAGGCAGTGTTATCGCAACTGGCGTTGTTTCGACCGGTGCGTCCTGGCTGAATAACGCATCCATCATGCTTTCTTCAGCACCGCGCCTTTCGAGGTCTTCTTCAATCTCGGGGTCAAGGCTGGATTCGACGTCGCGCTCCAGAATGGCTTCGGCGACTTTCGGCAGTTTCTGGTACTTCAGAGCCATTTTCACCACCGGATAATCGCCCGGCAGCGTGACGAAGCACTCCAGGTCTTCCAGCTTCTGCACGTCGGTATGGCTGACGATATTGACTCGTTCCTCCTCCTTGCCGAACGAGATACCGTCACGCACGGACTCATTACCAAAGCTGGTTTGTTCGCTAAATTTTTTACGCACGGTCTCACCGATGTCTTCGGCGACGAATTTGGACACAAGTGCGCTCGGCGAACGGAAGAAATACTTAGTGTTGAGCAGGTCAAACATCGCTTCGGCAGACTTGTTGCCGTAGATTTCTTCCAGTTGCGGATAGGACTGGAAGCCCAGCAGGAAGCAGCCACCGAATTTACGTGCCTCGGCGATAATGAAGGGCAATCCCGGCAGCTTGTGCAGCGACGGCAGTTCATCGTAGAAAAACCAGACGCGCCGGTGGCGGTTCTCGCCCATCGACAGCAGGCTGTCCGCCGCGATGCTCAGCCACATGGAAATGACCGGCTTGAGAGATTCGTGATGCTGCTGGTTCGAGGTGATGAACAGCCACGGATTTTTGGCACCGACCTTCGTGCCCTGCATCCACTCTCGGATGGTGAATTTGGGTTTACCGCTGCGGTCGATGCCCTGCAGGTAACGCATGGCCTTCACGTAGTTGGTCAGCACGCTGCGGATAGAGATGGCCGTTTTCTCGATTTTGCCATCTACCAGCGTCGCGGCAGGCGTACCGGCGAGGAATTCGCGCAGCTTGTCGAGCTTGATGGCCAGCAAGGTGCGCAGGAATTTGTTGTAACTCAGCTCCGGGTCTTTGCGCATGCGGTGCGCGGCCTCAGAGAAGATGGTGCGCGCCGAACCCTGCCAGAAAGGATCTTCGGATGCCCCCATAGGGATAAGCGAGGTGGAGACGGTTTCAAGCGACGGCAGCGTCGGACACTCGCCCCACATGTCCCAGTTTGCACAGCGCTCGTCCTGCGGATTCAGCAGTTTGTCCTTGGTTTCGTCGTAATATTCCTCAACGAAGGTACAGCCCTTGTCATAAATAATGACCAGGTCGCCGCGCTCACGCAGGTAGGTCAGAAATTTGCGCATCAGCGTAGACTTCCCGGAACCGACGGTGCCATGCATGCCGAAGTTTTGAATTTCGCTGTCTTTCTTAATCGGCAGATGATCCACCTTAATATCCGACGCCTGATCACGGCTTTTCATCAGTTTGGCGACGGCTTTCGGGTCAGTATTTAATATACGACCGCCGGTGATTTCATCTTCACTCTGTTTTTTACCCAGGTGTCCCAGATACCAGAAGAAAATGCCAGTACCGATAAAAACGAGAACCAGCGATATCAGCGCAGAAATAATGATTTCCTGCTTGAGCAGCTGGCCGCAGTACGATGTATACGAATCACTGATAATTTGCATAGCCGTGTAATTAAGTTTTTTGCCGTAATAATCCAGATGATAAACCGTCGGATTAACAATGTGCTTTTGGAACGAGGCTATTGTGGTGGCATACCAATACATCAGCCCATTCATGATGTTCTGTGTGCTCATGCGAATAAATAATGTCGCACCGGTGATGATCATGAATGACATAATCATATAAAACGAAATGATGTTGTTTATTTGCAGGAACATTCGCAGGCGCATAAACGCAACCTGCCCGCCCTGCGTAAAGTCGCGGGAATTGAAGCTCATAACCTTTCCTTAGGTAAGGGGAGAGCATGGTGCGTTTTACTTCCCGCACCATACAAATTCGGTATAATTTAATTCATTTATTGATATTGTTTGTTCCGTAAACACTTCCACTAGCATCAGAGCAACCTGTTACTAAAGGTAATCCCGTCGCGGGATTAATGCCCCCCCTTCTGTCTTCATCAATGAACATGTTGCGGGTTCTTTTATTTTTAAATGCAAGATTGTCTTCGCATGCAATATCAGGAGATATCGCATTTAACTTTTTAGAGTTTGAAAATAAAAATATAAAGGCGCTGATCCACAAAGCTATAGTGGAAAGAACCATAAAACTGAGTTCGCCTATCAGGCCCCCTATTATAATTAATGGGGCCCATGCTAAAAATGAGAGCAAGGTTTTTTTCGATATCACGCCATCAATAAACATTGCATTAATAATGCTATCTTTCACCCGGTTAAACTGTGATTTAAAAAGAAGGCAGAAAATTAATAAATTCATTAATAGAAATACCGAAATACCTATTGTCATCGCCTGCGGTGACGCTAAGACATAAGCGTTCCTTCCCCAGGCAATGAGATAAAGAACCGGCATAATCCAAAATTTCACTTTCCATGTGATATTTGTTCTACGATTTTTATTTACTTTCATCATCACCGCTCCCCTTGTGATCTTTCTGCATGTCCAAAGCTTGTTGCGTCATTTTGTCCTGGCCCTTAACCCAAGGCAGACGCTGGTTCTCAACAGCTTTTGCATTTTCAGTGTCGAATTTACTCTCTGCCATCTGGTGAGCTGCACTCAACCCACTTCGCTCACTATTTATACCATTTTTAGCTGTATTTATCTCCATGCCTGAGTTAGAAATACGTTGATTTGTATCACTAATCATCGAATCCACGCGCCCTGAAGTATCAGTTCGCACAGCGGCATGTGCGGTATGTGCCTGAATCTCGGCATCGCCACGCTGGTAAGCGGTATCACCACCTGATTCAGCCGTATTTCCAACTGCCGCCATCCCCGCTCCCAGCTGCGCGCGACTCGCCTCAAAATGCCCTTCGACACGAGAACGCAGTTTTTCTTCAACAAACTGCTCTGCAAGCTGCTCGCGGTCTGCCCGGACAGCCGGATTGGCCGTATCCGTTAGTATAGCCTCAGCGCGTTCCGGAGCTTTTTCCAGTACATATCCCACAAATTCTTGTGTGTAGTTACTTTGTGTTTGAGCTGACATGGTTTGCGCCGCCGATGCCATTTCTCCGTATTCATGACTGCGGGTCATGCTGTTGGTATATTGCTGATATTGGCTGTCAGCCTCAGCGAGTGTGGCACTTAGCTGTTCAAGTTTCGTGTTTGAAGAGTTATCGGAATGACTACCCGATTCGGACGCGCGTGCGCTATCAATCATATCCTGACCTTTCTTGAAATCCTTCAGTTCCTGACTACTTTGATCTAAAGAGCTGTCGATGCCTCCACTGCTTGATTTATTGGTATTATCAATAGAGCCATTGCTAAGACTCCCGCTAACACCGCCTCGGGCTTCGACGCCCACAGAAGCACCCGTCGCCCATTCAACCGCCTTGCCGCCAAGTGATTTACTTGAATCAATACCTGCCTTGGCCATGAGGCTGCCACTCAATTCCCCGCGCCTGGATTTATCTCTCAGTTCACTGAATGCCTGCGACTCACTGATATGGTTTTTCTGTGCATATGATTTAGCGGCAGATACCTGCAAGTTTGAACCTTCTGTTAGCGAGCTGGACGTTGAGTGATCCGCCCCCTGCGTCATTGTCGAACCATTTCCCGTCTGCGACGCAAACTGCTTCACCTGGTTATAAGCACTGTTTATCGAATGGTTATATCCATCCAGAGAGCTTTCGGCTTGCGTCTGACTTTCTCTTTGTAAACGCTGTGCGGTACTGCTCGTCGTTTGGCCTAAGTTGATATCCATCGGCAATTTCGACATCGCGCCGATGGTGTTGTAGACCGTCCCTCCGTCCCCGGTTTGCGTGACCAGTGCGCCGGTGCCGGTTTGATTGGTGATCTGACCGTTGGCATGACTGCTGTTGGTGTCCCACTTGCCGCCCTGCACGTTGTCCGTCTGCATATTGTTAAACGACCAGTTACCGTCCACCGTTTGTGAGGAAGACTGCGACGCAGAACTCTGCATGGCGGAACCCAGATAACTGCCCGCCTGCGACACGCCGTTACCCAGCCCTTTCACCAGATAGAACGCCAGAAAAGGAATGGACAACGCCAGCCAGCCTGCGGTCGTCCCGATATCAGAGAACATCTGCTGACGCTCTGACAGGTTGGATAAGGTCACAGGTATCCCGCTGGTGTCAGATTTCAGCATCACGTTCATGCCGTTGTTCAAAATGGCAAACAGCACCGGCCAGCTCTGCAGATAGGCCAGCGTGAACACGTAGCCTTTAATGACTTCGAACGACAGCGTGCTGATCATGGCCATCGCAATCATCAGCGGGAACAGGCCAATCAGTACGCCGGTCAGCACCGTCTGCATTATCGGCAACGTGCGGGTGGCGATGCTGGCACTGGTGGCCTGCGACATGCGCATTTTGGCAAACGACGACTCCGCCGACAGGTTGACCAGGCTGGCGGTATCACCGTTGCGTGCCGCATAGCCTGCAAAGCCGTGGCGCAGGGCATTGAGCGTCACGTTATGGCGCATAATCTCGCTGGCACTTTTGCCTGCGCCGTAAAAATACTGGTAGCTGTCGCCCATCAGCTGGCTGTACAGCGCCGCGCGCTCGGGTTTATTGCTCAGATATCGGCGCACGTAGTGCGTCCAAGTCGTCCCGCCCGTACTGACGTCGGCGCTCATCATCTTCTGCAGGGTCGCCGCTGACTCCTGGCACGTCTTAAAGTCACCCGCCTCGTTAAACATGCCACGCAGCGGGCTGGGTTTACTGAATATCAGCGTGTACGGGTCTTCGCTGTTCATCAGGTCGTTCATGCTGTATTTCTTATTGAGCAGCATGTCCCCGACCACGCAGTTCTGCACGTAGTCTGCAAAAAGGTCGGTTTGCTCCGCGCTGGTCGACTGATAGTCGGTGCTGCTGCCGACCAGCGTCGCGCCGAACAGCATCCCGGTCTGGCTGTAAGCCAGCGCGTCGGGTTGGTGCATGAACAGCTCATACCCCGCCACCAGCCCGTGGCCGACGGACGTGATAACCGAGGCCGGCAACACCAGCCCGAGCGGCACGTTGTCTACCTGATACACTTCATGCGGGCTGGTCGCATCGATGATTTGCACCGGCCGCGTCACGCCGATGAGTATCGTCACGGCGGTAAACACCGTCACCCATTTGAGCAGGGTGAAAATATCGTGGGTACGTATCCAGGCTATCGCGCAGGTCACGACCGACAAAACCGTCGCGATCCGCATCAGGCTGTGGCCGGTGTCAGACTGTGTGAAGGCGGCAACGGCATTAAGCGAGTCGCGGAACCACTCTCCGCCGGTGATGGTGTAAATCACGTCCATATTATTCTCCTGTGAACCGGTAGTTGCCCTGATAGCGCTGGATAAGACGGCTTGAGACCTGTTGGCGCAGGTAACTCATCTGCCTTTCCACCGCCATCACGGCGTCCTGTTTTATCTGCACCCGCGTCTGCAGCCCGGCGATAAGCGTGGTCGCCTGCGTCAGGCTTTTATCCAGCTGGTCGGCGACCTCGCCCGGATAGTTTTTGCCCCCGATCTGCGTGCGAACCGCCGTAATCATTTCGTTCATGTACTGCATCATGATGTCGTAGCCGATGTAATCGGCCAGCTGGTACACCACGGCGGGGCCGATATTGACCGACAGCGGATCGACCAGATAACGCAGCACCGGAATACTGGTGGCTTCCAGAAAACCTTTCTCAGCCACGGACAGCGCATCATCACTTACCGCCTTGTTTTGAATGCTCTTAAGCAGGCTAATCACCTGACCGTTCATGGATTTATCCGCGCTGATGGTGATGCTGGTCAGCCTGGGATTCAGGCACAAATCGGTACTGTCACACTTGTAAATGGTCGCGCTGCCGCCGTTCATCATCGCCTTCAGCACGTCTTCATTGGTGGTGATCGGGGACAGGATTTTTACCTGACTGTTGGCGTCATAAATCAGCGAACCGGTCAGGCTCATCGCAAACTCCGCCAGTTCCTGGTTATTGCTGAACATGCCCTTCTCTTTAATGGCGTCCCACATCACGTTTTTGTTTTTCATCACCTGGTCTTTGGTCTTTTCGCTGGCCTTATTGGTGACGCTGTCATAGCTGCCCCCCACCGTGCAGCCCTGCTGTGATGCCGCCCAGTCTGAGAACAGATTGCTTTCGCCGGCAATGTCCTGACAGACCTTTTTCTGACTCACCGCATTGCGCGGGAACAGCCCGCCGACAATCCCCTGCGCCGCCTGACAGCTCGACATATTGGCGCTGTTCACATCCGAGGCCAGCTTTTGCAGGAAGTCCTTGGCCTGCTTCATCTCCGGCACCGTCGTCTGCAGGGCCAGATCAAAAAAGTAACCCGCCGCGTTGCCCATGATTTGTTTCACGAACCGCTGCAGCTCCTCGCCGTTGATGTGTGAAAAAGAACCCAGATAGGCATCAATCCCTCCGCAGCCCGCACTCATGCTGGGCAGCGACAATGAGACCATCTGGATTTGCCGCACGGAGGTGCGCATATACATCGAACCGCCGCTGGCGTAGCCCGCCGCCTGCCCCTGCCAGACCTGCGGCCGGGAGGTGTTGCCGTCAAAGCCCAGCTTGCCGAAAAAGTTGTTCATGTCGCTGTTCACGTCGGCGTGAACCGGTGTGGTGAGCAGCAAACCGATAAGGCAGGTAATGGTGGTTATCTTCATGATGTCCGGCCTTTACGTGCGTTGAGTTTCAGCTTTACCTTCCTGATGCATCGTTTTACGTCTAACACCAGCAGCCCGAAACATCCCGCTGACAGCAGCACAACGGCGGCGATAAACCACCTCAACGACAACGGCGCGAACCAGAACCCCCACACTCCCCACGACGCACCCATGGCGACCATCACCAGCAAGCCGAAGAAAATCAGATACAGGGAGACAGCCTTCAGCGCCTCGTCTGACAAACGTAAAAACTCTTTACTGTGCTTTGTGAATGTCATCGCGCACTCCCGTTCATCGCTATCTGAAACACCTCATCCAGACGGGATGCCAGCGCCGGTTTATCCACGGCCCCCTGCAGCAGCGGATAGGTGGCCAGCGTATTGACGTTGACTAAAAACGTGGTCGGCGTGGCAACAGGCATGCCCGGCGTAAAGAATTGCACCATCACTTCCGGTGTGGCCTGCAGCGCGTCCGGGAACGCGTCATCGCCCTTTGCGTCAAGGCTGAACGCCGTCACCGTCAGCCCGGACTCCTCAGAGAACGCTTTCAGCATCGGGTCAAACCGGTGGCAGTATTCGCAGGTGGACTGCATGAAGACCACCACCCGCCAGTCGTTCAGGTTGATGCGCTGGCCGTTGGTAAGCACAGACCAGCGGGCCGGTTTTACCGCGGGTTTAACCGTATCAACCGGTGCTAATGTGGAAGGATTTTCTTTTGCCGCCTCTATCGCCCGGATGTCATCCCAGGTCGACGCCTGCGCGCTGACGCTCAGTAAAAGTGCCGATAGGCAGGCCGTTTTAATACGTTTACGCATCATGATTTAGTCCCTTAAAAGTTCGGCTTAAAGCCGGTGGCGACGTTCAAAAACTGCTTCGACAGGTCATCGGGCGTGATAAACCCGTAGGCCACCGGCTGATAGCTTTCATCACGCGGGTTGACCAGAAACAGCGCCGGAAAATAGCGGATGCCCATTCGTTGTGCCTGCCCGTTGTCGGTACGGCTTTGAGGCAGCGTCGGGCTTATTGCCCCGTCTACGCTGATGGCCATCAGGCTGATGCCATTCTCAGCGCAGAAGTCTTTCACCACGCTGGCCAGCAGGCTGTCGCGCGGCTCTTTACCCCGGTAAAAAAAGAACAGGCCGTGGTCAGCGGTAAGTGCCGCAATGGCGTCTTTCGCCTTTGCCTTATCGGCTTGCAGCTGGGCGGGCACCGTGCCGTTGTAGTGGCTGAATTTGAGGTTGTAGTCCAGTTCGGGGTACATCAGCATGGCCTGCTTGGCCGATTGGCTGAACTCGCCCGCCTTGCCCGTCCAGAAGTTCTGCAATGTCATGTAGCGCTTAAAGTTCTGCGGCGTGGGATACAAAATGGCGGTGTCCAGCGCCTCTTTGGTTGCCTGCTGCAGCAGCGCCTTTTGCTCTGAGGGTGTGAGCGTCGGTGCAGGGGAAGGGGTGACCGGCTCGGGTAACTCCTCCTCCTGCGGCTCGTTGTACCAGTGCCAGCCGACCGAATCGTTCAGCGCCGGTTGGTCGGCGTGCGCCGACGCGACCAACAGGATGAACAGGCAGAATGTGCCTCTCATTGGCCACCTCCCGCCGCCTGCACATCGGCTGCAATCTGTGTTTTCACCCGTTCCAGCAGTGCATCGTTATCCGGCACGGCGGAACCGTTTTCCAGATCGGCATAGAAGTTTTTAAAATCCATGATGGCGAAGTTCAGCGCCTGCAGCTGCGCAACGTTGATGCCGGAACAGTTCGGGGATTCGGCTGAGCCAAAGCTGATACCCAGCTGCCACTGACGCCCCTGCTGCTGCACAATCTGGGCAAGTTTCGAGTCGAATACGCAGTAGCTGCGCTTTTTCTCCAGGCACACGCCCAGCACTTTCCTGCTGCAGTATTCGCCGACGTCCACGGTCAGCAGACGCTCTTTCGCCTTGCCCAGCGCTTTTTCGTCGCTGCTGCAGTTGGCCAGCCCCACGTCGCTGCCCCAGCCGGAGGCTTTGCAGCAGTTATTAAAGCCCACCGCCGCCTTACGGCATGACTGACCGCGGCCGGTAAAGGCGCTGACGTTGACGTCGTCCATTGCCGCGACGTCTTTGCCTGCGGCGGCCACGGCAGCCAGCTGGGAAACGGCTTTCTGGAAACTGTCACTCTGGCCATTCACCGCCTGCGCACAGGTGCCATCGGTACAGAAGAATTCGCCGCCGCAGACCATGCCTGACCCGGTGATTTTCTTCTCACAGCTGTAGGTCACGTTCTGATGCAGGCAGATGCCATCAAGCGAATAGGCACACTGCTGGGTGGCCAGGGTGCAGGCAGAATTGGCGGCATAGGTGGCACAGGTGCCCTCGTCGGCCTCCTGCGTCCGGTAGGTGTCGGTGTACTGCCAGCAGTCGCTGTACACGCTGTGCGCAACGCCGTCGACCACAACCTGACGCCCGCCGCCGCCCACGGAGCAGGTGCTGCTGACCAGCGCCGCGCCCGCTTCCTGCGAGAGTGCGCACGCGCCCGGCCAGGCGGGCTGGCCCCGCCACTCCTGCTCCTGAACCATCACGGTCAGGTTGAGTACGAAGGTGGTTTTGCCGCTGTTCAGGTTGTTGAGCATGCCGTTTAAAAACGTGTCCTGATGCTGACTCTGATTCACCACGAAATAGACGCTCTGCGTTTGCCCGGCCGTCAGGGCGTAATTCGTGGCATTCAGTCCGTAGCTGCCGTTACCGTATTTCGGCACCGTTACCGACGTGCCCAGCAGGGAAATGGTCGTGCTCTGCGTATAGCCGCCGGTCGACACGGCGAAGACAAAATCAAAGCTGGCGGCCAGCACCGTGCCGGTGACCGGTGAGGCAAAATCAGCACGCAGGTGCCTGCTCTCTTTGTTGTAAGAAAACTGGGTGATTTGCAGCGTCTTCTGCACGTTGACCGGATAGTATTGGCCGGTGATGGTGGCATCGCGGGTGCAGGTGCGCGTCACGTTAATATCCCGCTCACAGATGTGCGTGGTGTATTCGGTTTTGCTGACCTCCTGCGCCTCGCAGCCGTCAAAGGAGCCGTTGGTGACGCTTTCGGCGCTGGCCTGCGTGTCCGTTCCGGCGCTGATAAACGGCGCGTCCATCGAAATAGGATCTTTCGGGTTATTGAGGATCGAGTCGGTGATGGCCTTGCCCGCCTCGCTGGTGGCCAGCGCCTGATTCCCCTGCGTATCGAGGTTGGTGCTGCCCGCCGTCACGCCGCCGTAGTAACCGGACTCCGCGGGATTCGCCGTGTAATTGGGCAGCGTAGAAGACGGATCAAACGTGGTAATGGTCTTGCCGCTGCTGTCTTTAATGCTGCTGGCATAGCCGGAACCGGCGTTGTACTGATCGTTAGCATTGGCGGACAACACCCAAAAAAGCGACGCCAGCGCGATAAAGAATACGGCCCACGAGATAGCAGTTATCCATTTATTCATCGCGATTCTCCCGCCGCTGTCAGCAGCTGTTTCGCCACCGCACTGCAGTCGCCTGATTCGGCAATTTTGCGCAGCGCCTGCACCGGCGCAATATTGCCGCCCACGCGGTCAAAGTGACCGTTGCAGGTCACCACCAGCGCGGGAACCGCCGTGATGCCGTAGGTCTTGTAGGCGGTCGGGTCAACCTGCACGCCGCCGCGTTTATCATCGCTGACCAGTTTGAGCACCGCATTCGCGGTCTGACGGAAGTCGTTATTGACCAGCCCGCGCAGCGTGGCCGGAATGCGCAGGCGGTCAGCCTCCAGAACCAGCGCCTTCAGCCCGTCTTCGGGCATTGAGAACGACACAAAATAGAGCGCCTGTGGCACCGGCTTTTCCCGCATAGCCTGCGGTGTGTCAGATCTCAACCCCTCGATAAACGACTGTTGCGGGGCGCTAAGCGCCGCATTACCCGGCAGCGATTTTAAGAAATCCGGCACCGGTGCATGACGCATTGCCTCACCGGCGTTCAGCTGGTCGTTGATAAACTGCTGGTCGTCCTGCGGCGAGGCGAAGACCGGTAAGGCTATAAATGCCGCCAGAAGTAAGGTGTGATGAGTTTTCATGCGTGCCCCCCGAAATTGCGCTGACGCACCTCGGCCACTTCCTGACACCCCACGCACAGCTGTACGCCCGGCAGCGTCTGGCGGCGGCGCGCCGGAATGGCATTGCCACATTCGGTGCAAAACGGCGCCGACGGGCGCTGGCATTTACCGGTGATGACCTTCAGACGCAGGTCAAACAGCCCCTGCTCCAGTTCGGTAATACGATCGATGTTGTCCATAACCCGTTTCCTTATAAAAATACGCAGTTGCGCTTACGCCAGATGAGATAACCGAAGTTCTTGCGCCCGTTCGGCGGGTTGTGCCCCGCCTCCCAGCGCATGACCGTCTGCCCGAACGGGTGGCACTGCACAACGTCCGGGTACATGTTGACCATCTGATAACGCCAGCGCTCTTTGGGAATGACGGGGGACGGGTACTCAAAGCAGACCGCCGTGTCGGCGCCGATGGAGTTCATGATCATGCCTTGCCGGTGCAGCTTGAACGCCATGCGCTCACTGACCAGCACCGAGGACTGCAGGGCGCTGAACTCGTTGGATACCCAGCCGGAAAACGGGTACATCGAACCCTGCGAACCGGCACACCAGAACAGCGCATCGATGGGTTTATAGACGGCGCTGGCAATGGCGTCCGCCGCGCAGGCGCCCTGCGCAATGACGTTGTTAAACAGCATGGCTTCCGGGGAAATGATTAAGCCCAGCGAGCTGTCGTTCCACATCGGATCCAGCTCGGAGAGATAGCCGATATCCATGTCGCCGCCCTGCAGGCAACCGGCAGAGGTGATGATATTGAGCCAGTAGGTCAGCGGGTATTTGTACCAGTGGACGTGGTAGAACGCGCCCGCCGCCGGTTTGTCACTTTGTCCCGCCGTGCCGGAACCCACCTTGCCGACGTTGAGGTTAAAACCGCCCAGATTGACCATGCAGTACGGTGACCGCGTCACGTCCGTCAGGGCCATCGGTTCCCAGTAGCCAATGGCGAGGCCTACGCGGTACAAAATGCCCATCGGGCAGAACTGGATGGGGCTGGCCGGGTTGGCGGTGTCCGCCACGGTGCCGGTGGACACGGCGACGCTGCCGATGGAGATGGGGAAAATACACTCCCAGCAGATATCGGTGATCGGATTGACAAACCGGCCTTCGCACTGCGGGTCTGCAGCGAACGTCTTCGTGCTGCCCAGCAATAACAGCAACAGAGTTAAAGCGCGCAGCAGGCTCATGGCTGACCCTCCACGGCAAACGTATCAATCTGCAGATGAACGCCGTCAGGCGCCGCGGTCACGCGCGCCGGCACGGCGGTCAGCGCAAATTTTTTGGTCAGCACACCGTCCTGATCGAAATAGATGCGCGTACCGAGCGCCTTCGTGGCCTGCGCAATGTCGCCGTTGACCAGAATGACTTTGGCACTCAGCGTCGTGGACTTTTGCGTTTTAAACCAGGCCAGCTGACGCTTGTCGTCGGCATCGATAAAGTAGAGGGTCTGCGCGAATGGCACGCTGTCGAGCGGGTTCACCCGCTGCCCTTTCCTGGCAAACACGTGGCCCTGATGGTCGCTGATGTCCTGGCTGACGATAAAGGTCGGGTCATACAGGCGCGTGGTGTTCTCCCGGGCGATAGCCAGCCCCCGGACAGGCGCCGGCCGCAGACTGTTTTCAATCACCCGCTGTTTAAACTCGTCCTGCTTTTGGGCCAGCTCGCCGCTTTTTTCCATGTCACCGAGCCGCTGTTTAATGGTGCCGACCAGGTCGGGTTCGGCGATGGGGTATAAATCCCCCCAGGTGCCGAGGTCAGCGGCGCGGGCGGCGCTCAGGCCGCATAAAAGCACAATCAGGCAGGCGCGTTTCATCGGGCGTCCTTATCCGCGCGCATCCGGCGGGCCACGTCGCGCTGAATATCAGCCGTAATGTCCTTCACGCCCGACACCACGGACGGCGCGACTAAAATCAGCGCATCATGGCGGTGCTGGTAGTCTTTCAGGCTGGCGTCAAGCGCGGTGGTAAAGCGTAACGTCAGGGCATCGCTCTGTTCCTGCGTCAGCTGATGCGCAGCGGTCTGCGTCATAAACCGGTCAACGGTGCCTTTCATATCAAAGGCCACGGTCACAGGCGTCTGCCATTGGATAAGCAGCAGGGCAATGGCGGCATTCAACACCAGCATCACGCCGGCCACGATGGCGACTGGCACAATGCAGCGGTTGCGACGTTTGCTGCGCTTTTTGACAGGCGCAACGGGCTGGGCAGCGTTTTTTTTAGGCAGTTCTGGTGTCATGCAGCCTCCTGCCAGTTTTCAAGCTCATCCATTTCATCAGCAAACTTACGCTTTGCCAGGGCATACACGGCATCATGGATATCGACGCCGCGGCTGCGCTGTTCGCGGATAAATTCGAAGTCCTTGCCGTCCGAGCTGAACATCGCCCGGCTGAGCGGATCGACAAACAGCCGGTGGAACGAGCTGGTGTCGTTGATGCGCAGCATAAAGCTGCTGAACCACTGGTCTTTGGCGTCGCCGAATTTCTCAATCACCTGCCGCTCATGTTCGCTGAACTGATTTTTCCGGTTCTGGTTGTAGGCTTTGAACTCGGCGGTGTCCTGCTTGAGCACCACTTTAAACGCCGAGTTGCCCCACGCCGCCTTCGCAGCAGAGGACGCATCGTCGGCGTCAAAGTCCTTGATGTTCTGGCTGATGGTGATAAACGAGCCCAGATGACGGCGCACGGTGCGGTAGCCGGTTTCGATAAAGGCGCCGACCTTCTCGTTTTTGAAGTTGAGCAGCTTCCAGCCTTCATCGATGGTGCAGCACTTCTTCTGGCTGCGCGGGCTGCGGTACATCTTGTCTTCGATGTAGATAATGAGGGAGAACATCACCGCCGCCAGCAGCGCTGGCTTGTCCTGCAGGCCGCCCAGCTCCAGCACAATCATGCGGGCATCGTCGGTCAGGGACGGTTCATCGCTGTTGAAGTATTCGCCGTATATCCCGCTGGTGGTGTACTTGGCCAGCAGCTCGATAATGTCATCGAGGCGTCCGGTGATCCCCGGCGAGTTGCTGTAGCGGTCTGACCGGCGTTCTTCATCGAGATAGAACACCACGTCATCGATACGCGCTTTGTTTTTCTTCGCGTTCCAGGCGTTGAGCACGCCTTTGAGCAGCAGGTCTTCATGCACCTCATCGAGCGTGCCGTTGGGACTGGCGAGCACCGCCAGCTGGTCGCGGATACGTTCGCCGGACTCGTTAATGTTGGTGATGTTGGCAAACGGGTTGAACTTGAGCGAACTGCCGTCCAGATAGGTGCCGCCGACGTTTTCGCAAAACGACTTATAGCCGTCGCCCATATCAAACACCCAGACGATGCCGCCGGAATCCAGTACGCTGCGCAGGATGGGCTGAACCAGACCGGTTTTGCCCGCGCCCGAGGTGCCGGTCACCGCCATGTTGTAGTTGGTGTTGCCCAGCCCCGTGCCGTAGATGTCCAGAAAGGCCAGCTGATGGCGGTAGGATGGTGCGAGTAATCCACCGCTGCACAGCCGGTTGTCGGCGACGAGCGGCATCAGGTTCACCACCTGCGTGCTTTCGGTGCGGCAGGTCGCGCCGCTGGCCTTCATGTCGTCCCATAACCCTTCCCCTGCCATAAACGGGAACATGGCCAGGTAGTTACGCATCTGCATATAGGTGGGTGCGTACAGTTGCAGGCCGTTCTTTTTGAACGTGTTGATAACCTGCTGCTCGCAGACCAGGGCGTCGTCATCGTTGTCCGGGCAGAAGGTGGTGATGTTGAAGTAATAACGCACCAGACAGCTCTGGTTGCTGTTCAGACGCTCGCGCAGGTCGCCCCACTCTTTGGCCTGTTTGATAACGCCGGGGAAGATTTTCGCGTAGGCCGAGTTAGCCTTTTTATCCAGATCGAGAAATTTACGCGACGCCTCGCCCTGCGTGCTGACCTGATCTTCGGCCTCGAGCGTAAAGGTGATGACGAACGGGTTAGAAATACTCAGATCCGGGCTGAGCAGGTTGCAGATATTGTCCCCGCCCTGCCACAGGAAGAAGATGTCCGGGTTCTTCTCCAGCATGAAGTTCATCACGCGGGTATGCGATTTTTTACCGCCCGGCTGATTAAGCGACACCGTCAGGCAGTCCGGCTTCACCTTCAGGTTAATACTGCGATCAACGCACACGCGGTTCAGCTCGTCAAAGGCGTCCACCTTCACGGGGTCAGCGTACAATTCCCCGTCGCGGTGGTTCACCATCTGGCTGATGAGGTGAACAAATTCGTCCTGCGTGGCCGGCACGCAGGCGATTTTGGCCGAGTCCAGCGAGGCGCGCAGCACCTTCAGCAGATGCGTCAGCTCGGTGATGGCCGCCGGCGTGCGCTTTTTGGTCTTCATCGCATAGGAGATATACAGGCGGTAATCGCGCAGCGTCAGTGGCAGGTTGGTCGGGCTGTTGAACTGCTTTTGCGTCGCACGCTGATAGAACGCCCGGGTGATGGCGTTAAATTTATCAGCGTCCTTGCCCGTCCAGCGAAAATCCCGCAGGCCGGCGTCGATCTGTTCCCCGATCACGCGGCTGGAGACGAGGTGAAAAGAGATAGGGGTATTGCGCGGCAGCTTGCTTTTGACCATGTCGTCAAGCACGCCAATGATGTGCTCGTTGGCACCAATCAGCGGGATAGCCTGCAGTAAAAAGCCCAGCGAGCCTTTGTTTATAAACAGGCCGCTTTCCTTGTCGTAATCACGATAAGGCAGCTGGCTGCTGAACTGCGGATACTGCATCTCACCCAGTGTGCGGTTGGCCTCAGCGGCACCATCTGGCATCCTGAAAGACGACATCAGACGGTTAAAGGTTTCAACGATACGTTCCATGTTCATGCGTCCTTATTGAATTGACTGCGGTATCTGCCACTTCGCGTCGTTCACGACGAACGACACGCGACCGGGCTGGTGAAAGACGTCGTCGGTGTCGACCCAGGGCGCTACCCAGACGTGGGCTATACCTTCAACTGAACGTTGTGCCCTGACCTGACCGGGGCTGTCGCAGCGGCCGGAGGGGCAGGATGGCAAACCCACAGGAGACACGCCGGTGGTAACAAATGGCTTCGGCGCGGGAGCAGAACGCACCGTCGTCGCTACCGGACGGACCACGGACGGGCGGCCTGGCGATGTCGCCGAAGGCGTAACCGATGCCTGCGGCGGCGGGTTAACCAGGGCTGGCAGCACGGCCGCAGCCGGCTTTCCCGCTACGTCACCAGTCAGCTGACGCGCTTTCTGATTGGCCTGCCCCATTGTCATGCAGCGGTCGCTGGTCGTGGCGTTACACTCGAGGTCGCCGCTGACGCCGGCACAGCCGGTCAGCAGCAGTGCGCCGCCCACCAGAGGAAGTAAAAGAAGTCGCTTCATCGTTTTTCTCCCCGTCCGCACACAACGTCGAGCTTTACGTTGGTGCCGTTGGCATGACATTTTTGGCGTGAAACCAGATGCAACGCGTATTCGCAGGCCTGCAAAACAACGCCAAAGACCCACGCGAAAAATGCCCCGATGGCCAGACAGGTCACGGTATACAACACCGTGTTAAGACCTTCCGTCCGGAATAGCGAGGCAGAACTCAGGGCAAAGGTGAATGCATATAAAGAGGAATGGCTTATTTGCCATTTCAGCAACGCGACGCCAAAGACATGCATAAAGGCGGCGGTAAACCCCAGTGTCAGCATCAGAAAACGTGCTGTTTCCGCGTTATTGTTACTCATGATTACTCTCCATTATTCGTATACGGCTGGACCACATCGCCCACTTTGAAATCTTTCAGCTGGTTCATCATGTTCGGGGTGCTGACGGCCTCGCTGGCATTGCTGGTCGCCTGCTGCAGCTGCGTTCTGCGCGCTTTTTTCAGCCGCGCTTCTTCGATGGTTTCCAGCTGGAAGCCGTCCTGAAACACCACGGTGACTTCGTTACCGGCTCCGATCGGAATGATCGGGTGGTACTGTTCGGCGCGTTTGATGTAGTAATCGGACAGGGTTTTCGCCGCCTGGCTGACGCCGCCGCCCGCACCGGCCGCTGCCACGTCGCCGGCCCCCATGCTGGCGGTCGCACCTAAACCGACCTGCGGCGTCGATGCCTGAGAAATACCTTTGCCAATGCCGTCCACGAATCCGGCCCCGAACGCCCAGCCCAAAATTTTGCCGTTGCGCATCACGACGGTTCCCTTGATGCCGTTTTTGCCCATAAAGCTGACGTGGCCGGGAATTTTCTGGTCGATGATGTCGCTGCCTTTATTGCAGCTGATGCTGCGTGTGCGCACTTCGGCACGTTCGCTGGAAACGTCGCCGTAGGCTTCTGCCGTCACAAAGCAGCCCGTCAGGTCATACTCTTTGTCATTCGGCATCTGGGTTTTGCCGGTCAGACGAAACTGCATCGGCGCCGTGTTTTGCGCACCGGTAACGGCGGCGTTGGCGTCAGCGCCCTCGATGACCAGCGCCTCGGTGAAGCTGCCGGACGGGATATAAGGCAATGCGGGCTTTTTTGACTGGCTCTCATAGCTGAAGGCCGTGTTTTCAATGCCGCCCGCTTTGGGTGGCATAGGCGCAAAGGTGGTTTCCCCCGCCTGCGGTACGCCCGCGCCCGGATAGAACTGCGTCGGCGGCGGAACGGCGCCGGGTAGCGGCTGGGTCATTGACGGTACCGGTTCGCCGGACGGCGCGTTATTAGCCGCCTCCAGCTGGGTCTGCAGCAGCTTGTTGTCTTCTTCCAGTGAGTTAATGCGCTGCTGGTCACCCTTACGGTCGCGCGACAGCGCGTCCAGCTCCGTGCGCAGCGCGTCCATTTCTTTACGGACTTCCTTGCTGGTGACCTGAGATTCGGTGATCGCACTGCGCTGCACCTTGTCATCAAAGGTGGTGTTCACCACGCCGGTCATATCCGGCGCCGGTTCACGGGCGGCGGCTTTCGTTTTGGCTTCTTTTTTCAAAGACAGGTTCGAGGCATACCAGCCCGTACCGACAGCGGCGGATATCCCGAGAACAGCCGCAATAAACAGGGCGATCTGCTTACGTTTGACCAGCGCATTAATGTTGGCCATCGCTGACCTCCTGCGCACGGGTGATATACACGGTCACCGACGTGCCCGGCAGCAGCGAGAGCGCGGACGGGCTAAACATCACCGCGCGAACGCCCGTTCGCCAGAAATCCTGCTCTTTCATCGCCACGGCATAGGCAAACGGATTAGACACGCGGTAGCGAACAACCCGCAGCGCGTTGCCCGTCCAGGCTTCTTCCGCCGTCATGGACAGCCCTGCAGGCGCAGATAAACGGTCAAATTCGGTGCTGGCCGGTGCATACCCTTCCGGCATGCGGTTTTTTAGAATGGATTTATTGAGCTCCACCAGCAGGGACTCATACGGCTGGCTGGTTTCCCATGTTTTTGCCGCAGGACGTGCCACCGGTTCACTATTCAGCAGGCGGTAGCTGCGCCCTTCACCCGCGCGGGGCGTCGCCTGCACTGACACGACCTGACCGTGCTCGGTTTCGATAAAGAGTGTGAACGGCTTGTCGGAGGTTGAGGAAAACAGTACCGCGCCGTCTCGGGTGTTTCGTTTGTCGGTCAGCTTGCCCGCCGCGCTGCTGATGCCAGTGATACGGTCGCCCGGGATCACGATAAGATTCGGGTTGGTATTGCTGACCGTCAGCTGAAACTGGCCGTGAGGCGGAAAGCTCAGGGATACCGGCGCGGTGGCGGCCATCACCTGTGCAGACAGGAATGCGCAGGACACCAGGCTGAGCAGCAAACGTTTATTTTTTCGCATCGTCCGCCTCCAGGAATGCCGCAATGGTGGTGACGCCGCCGGCGTAGTCGAGCTTGAGCCGGTAATGCTTGATTTCAGACGTGGGTTTGCCGTTGCCAATCCAGGTATTGAGCATGCCGCGAATGTCGACGACGCCCTCAACCGGATACACCTTGATTTGCGTCTGGTAAAACGCGCTGCTGACCTCGTTTTGCTTGATGCGGCGCGCCTCTCCGGCGAGCGTCACTTTGAAATCGGCCTGTGCGCCGGGTCTGGCAAACGAGAGTAAGAATTCGTGCTGGGCGTCGACGGTTTCCGGCGACACGTTGAGGCGCAGGGACAGAAACGACAGGGCCATCATCTGCATATAGCCCGGGCTGGTTTCAGACTCCGACGTCCAGAACGGCGCCGTAAACGCCATCGGCACCGTAGTTGTTTTCTGATGTGCTGATAGATACCGGTTTTGCCCAACCAGCAGAATGACGGATACCAGCGCGAGAACGAGCAGCAGAAAAAGCGCCGCCATCGTCCAGGCGATAATTTTATTTGAGGAATTACGGGCCGAAAGTTCCATAATACAGTCCCTGATTTATTTACTTAATCCATTGCCGAAAACTTGAGTCGGGGATGACCTTGAAGACGGTGCGAAATAAGACGGTGGGGAAATACCAGTACAGAACGTTATAGAGCCACATACTGCCCTTCCCCCTTTTTGCACTGTGAATACAAAACCAAATCAGCACCGCTAATCCCATTCCGAATAATGCTTTTTGCGTCAATATCCCCCAGATTAAAACGGGGATAGAGGGAATAGCTTCATCATAAGGTAATCCGAGAAAGCGGCGCTGTTCACTCAATGTTTTCGGGAAACGGTATTTATCAAGATTGTTTCCCGCATTCATTATTTAATCCCAATTAACCTGCCAGACCGAACCCGATAGTGGTAAATACGATAACCACCGCAATACCGAACAGCATGAACATGTTCTTTGTTTTGATATACGTGATAATACCGACGATGACCTCTGCCAAAATAATCCATTTGGCAATGGCGGAGTCAGCACCGAAGGTTCCGGTCACTGTTTCTTTACCGGCGGCCATCAAATCTTCAGCAAAGGCGTTATTGGAACATAACATCAGTGCCGCAATAGCCGGAATAATTCCGCCGGCAGTTTTGCGCGACTGATTCATTTTGCTGAAGGTTGATTTCACTTTTTTAAAGACAGAGATACCCTTTGCCTTAATAGACAATTTCATAATTTACTCCATGTAAAATTTTAATTAGGGTTTCGGCAAAATCATGCCGTTACAGAACCATCGAAATGATTCTGTGGCTACATGACTCATATAGAATTAATTATTCTTCTTTCTTAAATCGTTTTCCAGCGGTGGCAATATCACTAAAATTCATCAAATGGTCTTGAAGTCTAACGGCTGCTTCTTGAGTTTTTGCTCTCTTAGACCTTTTTGAGGCTTCAGTTAAAAGCTTATTCATGCGTGGGTTTAACACTACTACGACCGAAGAACTCGGATACCCTTTATACAAATCAAATTCATTATCCATAATGATTCAGATTCCAGTTGAGAAGATGTACTTATATTAACGAGTCTGAGCACTTATAAGTAGATTAAGATCTAATCTATGCAAAGATAAATATTTATGGTATGAGGTCGATGGTCGGCTGAAAAAAGCCTTTTGATAGGTAATTGTTTTTAAAGTGAAAATTAAAAAAACAAGCGTGTTATTTGAAGAGCATCACAAAATCGGAAATTAACACAACAAACGTTACTTTAGGAATATATGCAGAGCGGCACGAATGCCACTCTCATGAAAAAAACAGAGGGTTATCGTAAAAAATGAGGGGGTATGAATGTGTCAAAATGCCTTACTTTACAGTACGCAAGCAATTCACTGCACGATGACACCCCTGTTTTGTCGTAGATGCTTTGAATCTTGTTATTAACCGTGCTTAGCGATTTATTTAACTTTGAAGCAATTTCTTTTCTAGATACGGACTCGAACAGGAGAAAGACTATATCCCATTCTGATTCAGTAAATTCATCTTTTGGGTAACCGAAATGCAAGCGGGGTAATGGGTGTTGACTAAATAAATCGCTAGCAGTAACGCGATGGGGTCTTTTACCATGAAAGGCCGCGCCCATAATATTTAAAGCGCTATCGATCAAAGGAAACTTATCAAAAATCAAACCGCTATATACATCTTGGTTAGAATTTTTCAATATACAAAGAAACGATGACCTCTCCTGTGATTTCTCACCCAACAGCCAGCGGCCCTCTAGTTGGAAAGGTTTAAGAAACAAGCCGCACTCAAGCTCACTGTCCATTTTTCCCATTACATTTGTGTCTTTGGGCAGCTGTAAGAAGTCCAAGTAAGCATGATTTGCGTATAGATAACGCTCACTTTCATCTTTTACCACCCACGGTTCACTACTTATATCCCAAAAAGATTTTAAAGATATGAGGATTTCATTAGAAAGTGATTGAGATCCATTAATCTGATCTTTAGTATAGCCGTCAGCCATGACAGCCTCCTATCAAGGTTGTTTTCGGTTAGTTGGTAATAGAGGTAGCCGCCTTTATTACCAACGTTAATTTACCACCCTAATAATATACCTTTTACAACCATTTCACTTCAACGTTTAAATAACTATTATTTATCATATGGCAATATATAGTCATTTAATAAAGCAAACCGTTAGATCATTACACTAGGATAATTCTTTTATTATTTTATCCATTGTTTCCTCCTCCGATAATGGGAAGAACTTCATTAAGGTTTCCTTTACCCTGGCATCTATTACTAAACTGACAGGTCTTGGATCATTTGTACTAACCTCCATGTTATCGAGTGATAAGTTTCTTGCGAGGTGTTGCATTATTAAACTTATCATCATCACATGCTCAAGAAGAATTTCATTATACTTTCCCTGATCGAACTTATCATCTTGTTGCTGTCTCTCCTGGTGATACGTCCTGATCCCAAGGTCGATCAACATAGCCGCAGTATTCGATAAATTAATATCTAGAGTATATGAACAATCAATACTCCTCTGTCTGACAATGGCATCCAGCTTTTTTTTCGTGTCTTTACCAATAAAGGTTTGAACTCTGGTCATTCGAATACTCTCTGATGAAATCCATTAACCATCATAGATAAATTAATTACCCCGCATCACTTTCCTCTGCTGGGAAAAATTTATCCATGACAGCTTCGGAAGCATTTTTTATCTGACCAGCAATAAGAGTCAAATTAGAGAGTTCATCCTGCCCTTTTACTTCTACGTTTTGCGTGTTGATTGCTAAAACCTTCTGGCATACGAGATTGCTTTTTATAACATTTTCAAGGAGGACTTTATTGAACTCAACCTGGCTAAATCCCCCCTCCTGTCGTTCACCTTGTAACTTATAGACTCGCAGACCAAGCTCAACAAGCATTGAGGTGACGTTAGACACGTTCGCTTCAAAGTGATTAGCGCCTTCCATTTTCTTCTGCCGTACAATGTTACTGATTTCTTGTTCAATCACAGAATTAACAAAAGTTTGAATTTTTGGCATATAAATTCCTTATTATCTTAAAAACTTGATATATTCCATCTAGAGTACATTGTTTTTGCCTGCCACTTCGTAGGTTCCAGTCAGAGTACACTCCTCACTTTCATGCAATCCAGGCGGATTATTTATTGCAACGATGCAATCTAACCAGATTAAATGATGCTAGAAACGTATAACAAACTTGGTCATTTGTTGTATTCTACATGAATTACATTAGCTGCACACCGCGAAAGATCTGATTTTATCACAGAGCGGAATATTCATTTACGCCAGTTAGATTAAATCCTGATCATATCTGGAATCTACTTTTCTTAAAAACGAGAAAATAGAAAACTAAATTTAATGTAATTAGCTGGTTTTAAAGTAAAATCAGGCAAGATGAAATCTTGCGAGGGGTGTGAGTCTTTTGGTTAGAGGAGCAGGCATTTCTATGCTGACACTTTTCCCGGACTTGTGAATAACCGCACTTGGCATTTCCTGGTGAAAATGTGAGGATGTAGCACGGTCAGAGTTAAAGGAATTAATAATGCTAAGGATTGTCACCGTGTTTTGTTTCATGCTCACGTTCGCCGCCAATGCCTCAGATTGTTTTGATGCAGCAGGAAGGGACTATCGTATTGATCCAGATCTCCTGCGCGCAGTTGCATTCCGGGAGTCATCGATGAATTCACATGCGATGAATATTGTTACTCCGGATAAATACGCTGTCGGTGAAATGCAAATCCACTCACAAAACTTTTCTCATCTCTCACAGTTTGGTATAACACCGCAGTCGTTGTTCTCTGACCGGTGCATGAATGTTTACACGGGCGCTTATTATCTTGCCATCGCCTTCAAGCGCTGGGGGGTAAACTGGGAGTCTGTCGGCGCATATAATGCAGGCTTCTCTCAAAAACCTGAGCAGAAGGAAAAACGACTGAAGTACGGAAAAGATGTCCACCAGATTTACATGGCAATTAAAAATCAGAAAGCATCTCAGTAGGTATTATATTGACAACGACTTATCCACATATCCATATGAAGCCAGCAAGGCTATTTTATCTCCCCAAGGACTGGTGAAATAGCCGCAGCGCATTTTAACCTGTCCAGGGTTAAAATGACTGATTGTGGGTATGTGGGTAAGTTGTTCTATTCAGGGCGCCCCCTGGGGCAGCGGGAAGATGGAAAGTCTTTTATTTCCATCGGGGCGGGCGGGGAATAAAATGCGTGCCGCTCGATGCGGTATGCATTTTACAGGCGCGCACGGAAAAATATTAGCATCAACTGCTGCTACCTTAAATGAATTAAAGCCGCTCATATCTGCAAAACTGGTTATAAATGAGCGGCTACCGACATTATGATTTCAATTGAATCATCTCTTGTGCCATTCTCCACAACGCCTGATTAAGCTTAATATCACCATCAATTCCGGTCACCTCCCGCGTTCTTATCCGTTTCCCTTTTTCTGTCCGACCGCTTATTCCACCCTTAATCACGTTTTCCTGAATACGGTTAAATGTTGTCCATAAATCATTCCGGTCATCTTCCCAACGGCGGTGCCTTATAACCTGCTCTGCCGTAATCGGGGCGATTTTCCCTTCATATTTATATTCCAGTGCCGCAGTTCCGAGTAATAATCGCTCCGGTTCAGTCAGCTGAATACTGCGCATCTTATCGATATTTTCATCGACATTGTCAAAGGTACGCAACACTTCGTAAGCACCTTCAATAACCTGCCCGATAATATCGCCCTTATGGGGCACGCTGATTTCACCAAAATCTTTCCAGGCAACAAGACCATTTGTACAAATCTGCCGGAACATTCCGGGGATCATTTTGTAACAGCTTGAACCATCATGACTGTTAAGCAAAATAATTTCCGGTACTTCCTTTCCGTCAATCTGGTCATGACGGCGCAGGCGTAGTAAATGTTTTGTGAACTCCCTCTTGTCTGCAATCCGTGTTCTGGACTGCGTTGCATAATAAGGCTGGAATCCCTCATCACGTAATTTATCCAATAACGTGATGGTCGGAATATAGGTATAACGCTCTGAACGCGAATCATGCTTTTCAGCTGAAAAGGCGCTCGGAACAATTAACTGAAGTTCTTCATTCGTCAGCGGACGGTTTTTACGGACAGATGACGGTATACGATAACGGCTGGCAAAACTGATCATAATGTTTGTCCTCTCAGGCAATTAAAATAATGTGCATTCGTTGCGTATTTAACCCCTCACCCGTTGAGTTGACGGGGCCGCGGTTTTAACGTTTTGCGGGAACCTGCTGAACGCTCCGGCTGGTTGTTACCTTCACCCGTTTGAGAGCCGTACGCCGCAGGGGCGTAACAAAGCACTGGCCGGAGCAGATGTCCGGGGGGAGCGGGAAATTTTTCCGGTCTAATGAAACCTGCGAAATGGCCGGAGAAAATTTATTGCGAAAGGCTGGCCGTCCCTGGACAACAAGGCGGACTGTGCTTGTCTCAGCCCCGGCGAATGGACTCAGAGGGGTGAATGCATAAACAGGAATTGAGCAGGTTACCGCCGCAACGACGGAAAGCGCGTGCGCGTAACGGCGTTGCCCTTTGCAACCCATCAGGATTTTGGTTTTCCGACGGGTTGTCGGGAGCGCGGGCAACGGCGTGACAACGCGGCGCATCCGTTTACGGATGCTGCAAGCGGGATTTTCGCGTCAGGATGGAAGCCCAGAGGGCAGAGACAGCTTGCCTGGCTCTGTTAACGACAGCCGTGTCCGCAGGATGACGACCGAAAAGGTGAGTTGAACTTTAAGGTAGAAGGAAGAAATTGAACGCTTCAAATTCGGCGCCCTGCTTTCATAATCAATCTTACTGTGTGGATTTTAATTCTCAGTCCGGTTAAGACGCTGTAACGCTCTCCAATGCCTACTCTTAGTTCTCACTGTGACAATTACAAGTTACATATCTTACTGAAATATATGAAAACATAAGTCACAATTCATAAGCTCCACCTTTTGGCATCCTGTCCAATTATACTGGTAGCGGCAGACCAGTGATGATAAAATATTCAATTATAAAAATGGAGATTCTAATATGGTCACAGGTTTATTTTCTGTAGCGGGCGCATTGGTGATCTGCACAGGATTATTTCTGAGCTGGTTTAATCGGGAGGTTAACTCTTTCTGGATAATACTTTTGGGCAGCATCTTTGGTTTGCCTGCGTGTATGTTTATTCTTAAAAATATTTTTGGTGCCAGTGAAATCCAAACTGCCATCATCAGCTTCTTGTGTTTAATAGTTTTCGTGGCATCTGTGCGATTAACGCAGAAAATCATGAATAAGGGCGTTTAAACAGCCTCTGGCAAGTGTCCGTATTCTAAGTTCCAGTGTAAGTCATTTCATTTTCAGCCTGACCTGACGAGCACTTTCAAATATCGTGGAACCATAGCAGCAAACATTAATCTCCACCTCCGCGCACGTCCATACCTGAACAGAAAAGCTGGCTGAAGGATACCTCACTCGAGACGACGTAAAACGTGGTGTCCTTTCCCACATTTCAGGCAGGGGGATTGCGTCAGGATGGAAGCCCGCAGGGCAGAGACAGCTTACCTGGCTCTGTTTACGGCAGCCGTGCCCGCAGGGTGACGCCCGGTAGAGTAAAAATATTGAAGAACGTTTAAGTAAGGCGAGTAAGAAGAAGAGTAAAAAGATGAGTAAGGCAAGGTACAAGTAAAGTAGCCATCTTCTGAAGAGATAGAACTAAGGTTCTAGTCTGCAAGGGGGATGGAAATAAAAGCGGGAGAACGGCGGCGGCGTAGCCGCAGCAGTATACCGGGAGAGGTTTTACCGGTGCTAAATGCTGGCAGGAAAGTCCCACCAACACTCATGATGGTAGCCGGTTTTCAGCATCAGAATATGCTTCTGATTTTTCACGCTTTCCGATGGCAATAACAAAAATGATAATTTCCAGATCTATCACTTGGTAAATCAGCCGAAAACCGGATTTCCTCAGCTTAATTTTATAACAATCCTTAAGGTCGCCATGCAGTTTGTTAGCCTCGACCCTGGGGCTTTCCTGCAGCTTTTTAAGCTTTTTTCTAAATTGCTCCCTGATGGCGCTATCAAGTTTTTTCCATTCCTTTAAAGCCCTTGCATCAAACTCGATTTCAAATCTCATCGATGTTTACCCTGATACGGGCAGCAGGATGCGCCATGCGCTCTTTAACAATTTTGATGATGTCTTCATCGTTATCGCTGTCGGCGACCACTACAGATACAGCAGAAAATGGCAGTTTTTCGTTATCCACAACGTACTGAAGCAACTGTCGCATAGCATCAGAAGGGTTGACGCCTAATTTTTTTAAGACCTGGGTTGCTTCTTGTTTTAAATTTTCCTCAACGCGGATCTGCATCGTGCTCATAGAAATACCCTCAGTTGTAATGACAGATGTAATGCATATTTTAATGTAATGACAAATGTAATGCAAACTGCATCTGCTGCATTTTTGGCGGGAGTAACCCCCGCCAGTATGTTTGATTACAACCTTGAGGGAAGCATAGACGGATAATGACGGGCAACAATATCGTTTATACGGTCTACCAGTTCGGGCCGTTTAAAGGTGATATGCGCCGTTCCTTTCAGGTAATAGCGCATCGAGAAATATTCGGCCTCATAGACCTCACCGGAAAACCGTTCACGTGCGAAATATTCCGCAAATTTCACCCCCTCCGATACTCTGTAATCCGGAACATTGCGCCCTTCCAGCAGGTAAAAAACTTTGGTCAGATCGTCCAGCTTTGACCTGCCCAATGTGCTGAAATGAATGCGGCCGCTGCTGTAGGAATCCATAAGACGGGAAATAATGATTTTTTTGCCGAATCTGCACGGGTTGTTGGTCTTGTAATCCCATGACAGCGATTTAAACAGGTCGATCACCCCCAGCTCAAAGGTGTCATTTTTGCTTGCGTGAAGGTGGTTAAACGTGGCCAGTACCGTATCAAGCGTAATTTCTGGCATATTTTCACCCGACAACTCCCTGTACCATTCATCGCGCTGTCGCGTGCTCATCAGTGTACACATGCCGGTTTCATTCATCAGCCGCTCCCAGATTTTGCCGTCAACGGCCTTTTTTATGGCCTTCTCTGTCCGTTCGGGTTTGTCTGTCCAGCTCAGTGCATCCTTCACGCAAAGTTCAAAACCGTAGAGGTACTCCCCGCCGGTAGCCGCTAACAGCAGCTCTCGGGCAGAGTGAAGCATGTTCAGCGCTTCAGCATACTGTTTCAGGCCGTTTTCCCTCAGAGCGATAATGCGGTCAATTGCCACCGAAGGGATCATTTCCCCCACCCGCTGTCCGTTGATACCCAGATCGGCAACTGCGGTGTCCTGTTCATTCAGCATGGTTAACCTCCTCATCCCGCGCTTTAACCGCGAACACAAACCCGTTTTCACCCGCGTCCACCCGAAGATCGGCGCTGCCCGCAGTCACCGTATCCAGCACATCGGGGGGCAACGTCACACTGTCCCAAATCTCCTCGCTACCGATCGCGGCAAATATCGCACTGAAAAACGTCTCCGTGTCGTCACTTTCATACGGATCAAACCCCACGGCATACGCAATATTGCGCTTGCCCCTGACGAAAGACGCCTTTTCAGCCGTCAGGTAAATGCCTTCGTCCACCAGAAACCACAGTTGGCAGCTATTTTTTTTCACATCATCCAGCACCGGTGCCAGCGACTGCGCCGTAAACCACACTTTTTTCGTCATACATGCCTCTGAAAAGTCATAGAATTGCCGCCCCGCAGGACGGCAAGGGGATCAGGCGTAAGCCCGTTTCAGTTCCAGTGCGCGCAGCACCTGCCCGAGTTCACTGCCCCGCATGGCGGGCACTCTCACGGACTGGCGTTTGCGCTGACATTTGGCGATATGACGCCCCAGCGCTTTAAACGGCGCGGTGATGTCCTGACTTTCCAGCGGTTCCCGCACAATGCTCGGGTGTTTTTTTGCCATCTCAGACTTTACAAACGGCGCGGACGATGTAATTATTTGTGCATCAGTTTTCATGGTTTCTCTCCATGCAGTTAATTGATAGCCGGTCTGACTTTCGACGGATAAACCGGCAGTGATGGAGCAGACGAAAGTCTGCTTTTTTCATTTCTGGACTGTCTCTTCCCTGCTTAACACCTCCTTAGTAATGCGGCAGATAATCGCCTCATGCATCATCGATGCCTTATCGCGGAACGTGAAATAACGATCCCCCACTTTGGCGTAAATGTCCGTCACGTCGCCGCTTACCATCTCAGCCAGCTTGAACGATTCGCAATGCGCGTCCCCCTGCCAGTCATTCGGGTACATCAGCGCGATCGCATCCATAAACACCGTCAGGGTGATTTCTGACACGTCCGTGTAGGCGATTTTTTCGCACTGTTGCCAGTAGGCCGCCTCTGCTGCTGCGTTCCATTCGAACCGGTTTTCACTGCTGTTGACGGTGGTGATTTCAGGTTGATACATGGTGTTTCTCCTTGATTATGATGACAGAACGATCCCGCCATCGGCTGTTATCTGCTTTGAATTATTCAGAACCTTTAAATGCCTTACTCAATTGGGCGAATACTCCCTGAACAAAGTAATAACAGACGTCAAAACGCGTAAAATTTTCGCCATAATGCAGGTGGGCTTCTTCCGCACAGGCCACGTTGTTGTGGGCTTTATCGATAATCCGGCGAAGTTTTTCTGAACATCTTTCAGTAGATTCAGGAGCGGCGGTGTTGACGTTCTGTGTGTTCATTCTGGTGGTTCCCCTTCGGTGGTAAGTCCATCTCTCAGTGAGTTCTTTCGCGGCAAGGGCAACGGAGTACCAACGCAGGCAGGCAACAAGGGGCGGAGACACAAGTTTTACGAGGTACGAGGAAAAGTTTTGACGGAGTACATTTCACCCCTTGGGGAATGACCAGGCGGTGCTACGTTAAAGCCCGCGCGGAAGGGCTGGCTGAGTGATGTTACACAGACGGCCCGGCGAGAATGAACGCACCCGACACGACGTAAGGCGTGGCGACCTAAGCGCCGGTGGCTTTATCACCGGCAGTTCAGGCGGCGCGGCCATTGGCCGCTGCAAGCCCGCAGTTGCGTCAGGATGGAAGCCCGCAAGCGCAGACCGCAGGTCGGAGTGCAGGGCAGAGACAGCTTGCTGGCTCTGTTCACGACAGCCGTGCCCGAAGGGTGACGCCCAGCTCGAGCATTTTTTGCGGGACAACCAGCACAGCAGGAAGAAAAAAAGGAGGGGGCAAAGGCACAGCAGACACAGCAGGCACAGCAGGCACAGCAGGCACAGCAGGCACAGCAGGCACAGCAGGCACATGAAAACACAACCAATGCATATCCGGCATACAGACAGAAACCAACATCAGCCTATGTCTCCCGGAATATGAAGTACCCCATCGAAATGAACGGGCAGCCGCAGTGGCGTAGCCACGGCAGCGCCTGTTCAATGGCCGTTGACGTTCGCCCTGGCAAACATCGGATTCATGATATAGCCCCGCCGTGCGGGGCCATGCTTGCAACGGTCAGTCTTTAAAGGCGTGGTCGAGTTCGTTAATCTGCTTGTAGATTTCCAGCATCTGCGTATTTAACTGGTTAATCACCTGCCCGGCCAGGCGTTGCGTCAGCTCCTCGCTGCCCCAGAAGTATTTTTTCTCAAACGCCCGTAACTGTTCGCGCAGCTCATAGGTCGCATTGGCCAGCGCCGCTACGTCCACCCGCAGGTCGATATTATTCTGATAGTTGCTCATACCATGCTCCCGTATTGCTGTGAGACTGAAACCGGCACTGCGAAATGCGGACGCTGAAACTCAGCCAGACGACGCAGCCCCGCCGCGTGATACTGCTCTAAGAGTTCGATACCAATCCAGCGGCGCCCGCACTGCGCTGCTGCAACGCATGTAGAACCGCTGCCACCGAACGGGTCGAGCACAATGTCGCCGGGCTGCGTGAAGGACTCAATCAGCGGCCGCAGCGCGGAAACCGGCTTTTCAGTCGGATGGTAACGGTTGCCGGAATACGCCCACGGCATCACGTCCGGTAACGGGTTTTCAGGCAGCGGCGGACGGCCTTTGGCAAGCACGTAGGCGCTTTCATGGCGATAGCCCACAAAGACCGATTTTGACGAATAGGCTTTGGTGAAAACAATGTGGCCTACGACGTGAAAACCGGCGGCTTTCCACGCGGCCATAAACTGGTCAACCCGGTTCCAGCCGTAAAAACTGACCGCCAGACTGTCATTTTTAAGCACACGGAACATCTCGCGGCTGACCGGAAGTAACCAGTCACCCTGCTTATCATTGGCAATGGAGCGCCCGGAACGGTCGGTAAAACCGACAAGATACGGAGGGTCGGTGAGGATGAAATCAACCGAACGGGACGGAAATTTAGACATGACCTGCTGACAGTCACCCTGCATATATCGGGACATAGCGTTACTCACATAGAGAGCCGGAACCGGCCGGCGCCGTGCCCCCACGACAGACGTGCCACAGGCCGAACAAAAAAGGGCTGACGCGGAAGCCGCAGCGCCGGTATGAACGGGCTGAATGCGCCGTGAATACCGGTGACCGGGTGACAAGGCGGGTTTACGAACCCTTTGAAGAGAGGCGGCACGTCTACAGTGCGGGCACGGGGTTGGCGCTAACTTTTTGAGAGATCAGGCTGCGACAAACAGGCAGAAGGAATACAACCGAGAATGACCAGGAACAACGCATGAGGAGCAACGCGACATCATTAACGTTCCCGCCCTGGCGGGAACTGTGCCAGCGGCGCGGCAACCGCCGATGCAAGCTGCGAGAAAGGACGTCAGATGAGAGAGAATGCCGCAGCAGGACGCCACGGCAATAGATGAGGTTACCGGCCTTTGAAGTACTCCGGTCGCAATGCCAGCTCGCGGGCGATCAGCTCGTCGGCAAACAGCGGGGCATTTTTCAGGATCCGCCGCCGCAGGTTTCGCAAGCGCGCCTGCGCCTTACGCTCCGGTGGCCAGCGTTTAACCGGACGTTCTGCCAGAAAATCCAGACAGACGGCGTAATCACCACCTGCGGTAAAACGGGACAGTATGCTGTCCGGCACCGGCGCACCCTCGCAGACGTCTTCCGACACCAAAACCGGCTCGCCGGTACAGGGAATGTGCGGGTAACGCCAGCGCAGGGAATATCGCCACATTGTTCACCTCCGGACGTCGCACAACCGGTTCGGCAACACCTGACCATCGAGCCATTGCTGAACTACCGGACGGCCTGTCAGCTCGCCGCCCAGTTCATTGAAGATCGCCCACAGCGGCTGTCCTGAGCAAAACGCCCTGTCCCGCAGGCCGGTAAACCGCCGTCCCCAGCCCTGAAGCATCTCCGTCAGGTCGTCATCGTAGATGCCCCGTTTTTCCTGCCGTTTGTACCATGCGCTCAGTGCGGTCGGCGTGACGAATGCGAGTTCAATTTCTGCCTGTGCCACGCCAGTCTGATAGCGCCTGCGCTTTTGCTGCCGCGCTTTTTCCTGCAGCTTTTCCCTGCGGTTGTAGCTGACATCCCAGCGGCGGTTCTGACGTTCACTCAGGCGATAGCCGGTTTGCGGGAAATATTGTCCGACCGCGCAGCCCGACAGCGGCAGCGGGCAAACGCTGCCACGACTTTCCACCAGTTTATCAAGTGCCGCCAGATAGCGTTCTTTCGGTTCACCTGCACGGTCTTTCGGATCGTAGTTTGAGGCCGCACGGCGCACGTCTGCTGCACTGATGCGCCCCGCCTCCCCGCCACGCAGCTGCCGCAGCAACGCCACGGCATAAGGATACTGTCCCCGCCGACGCAGCCCGTCTTCCACATCGATGATGGCCTGCAGCGCAGCGGCCTGAAACGGGTTAACGGGCACTAAGGAAAGGTGACGGGGGATCATACGGCACCCCCTGATTTATGCAGTGCGACAGCCAGCCGTTCAGGCGTGGTGTACCCTGCGGACACCAGTCCCACAATCCTTAGCAGCGTATAAAAGAGGTGTTCAGGATCGAACGTCTCCGAGCAGTAAAGCCACGCCACGGACGCTCCGCCGTCAAAGGGTAAATACATCTGCCAGTAGGGCACATCGTCGCTGCTGCTGGTGAAACATAGGGTCACGCTCATCAATGCTTTCAGGGTCAGCCTGATGTTGACCGGCGCACCGCCGCCGAACTCACAGCCGTGCTCCATGTCGCACAACCATTTGTCCGGGTAACTCAGGTAATGGATGACGCCCCGGCTCAGGTCACAGCGGAAAGCCTCACCGCGCTCTGCGTACTGTTCCAGTTCACTGCCGCTCATCGCGTGTAACTCGGCAAACGTAAATTTTTCAAATTGGATCATGGCATCACTGCCGCCCCTTGCGGAGCGGCGCTCCCTGTCAGGCGGCAATATGGGTGGATTCAGAAGGTGTTTCGGCATCCTGCGTGGCGGCTGCAGACTCATCGCTGTCAGCAGCCGTGACCGCGTCACTTTCCGGCAATACTGGCGTATCCGTCACCTGCAGCAGACAGTCAGGCACCCAGCGGGTCTGTGAGATGTCCTCTTCAGCCCGTTCGGCAGCATCGCCCTTTTTCATCTTGAGGACATCGCGCGACGCCCCGCCCAGACCGGCCTGTGACAAACTGTCAGAAATCAGCTCTTTACTGATGCGCCCAAAGAAATTGGCTTTAGTCGGCTGCCACCAGTCGCGCAGCGTGAAATTCAGCAGCGCTTCGACCGGTTCAAGGTCTTTGCCCGCCTTCTGGTCTTTGTCACTCAGACGTTCAGAAACACCGGAAAGTGTGCCTGCAAGGCAGTAACCTATGATGGCCAGAAGCTGCGGCATGTCCCACTCCAGCAGCCAGTCCCAACCTTTATGCCAGTCTTCGGGCAGCAACTTCTGCCACGCGTCGTGCATTGCATTCAGACTCTGCATGGCCTGACCGTCGGCCGACGTCGGCGCATTGTCGACCATCACCCCCGTCTTGCGGCTCAGCGACACGGTCAGGGTCGATGTCGAATATCCCTTAAACGAGAACGTTGATTTCAGGCAGTCGTGAACGAAAATCACCAGCGCCTTTTCCGGCTGCTGTGCCAGCGCGGCCTGTACTGCCAGCGTTCTTTCGCTGGAGAGGCTTTTGGCCAGTACCGCCGACAGCGGTTTCGGCTGCGCCTGCCCTGACGCTTCAGAACCATCTTCGGTGCGGATGCTGGCGAGGTTGTTGTTCACACCGGCTTTTTTCTCGACTTCAGGGATATCGCTGCGCAGCATCACGCCACGGCGCACGTACACATTTTTACCATTCAGGGAAACTACTACTCCACCGTTGGCGCGGACATCATCTGTCCAAGCGCGGTTCTCAGCGGCTTTTTCGATGGCAGACATTTCAGCCTGACAGGCATCAGCGGCCTGTTCCAGCGCGTCGTGGTCTGCATCTTCGATATCGTCCTGCTCAGATAACACCTCCAGCTGCCTGTCCAGCGCATCAAACCGCGCACGTTCATCGGGCGTCAGTTCACCCTGAGGCAGGTTGAGTAACAGGTATTTTTGCACGTCGTCGCCGTAGGTGCTGATACCGTCAGTGCGTCCCTCAGACCACTTCCAGCCCTCGGCCTGTGCGATACCGTCAGCGATTTCGGAAAGTTTCTGGCGGGTCAGGGTCTGCAACAGTACGGTATCGCTGATAAACCCTTCGTCGGTGAACAGGTCATAGCGGAACCCGCCGCCCGCCAGTTCGTAAGCGTCACGCCCGACGAACTCCAGCAGGCGGTTGCCCGCAGCCGCCATTTCACCGCGCAACACCGCATTGCGTAACTCCTTTGGTGTCTTGTAAATGCCGTAGGCATTTTCCCACACGCTCACCTGCCGTTCGTGGTCTTCTGACGCAGACAACGCCTGCAGCTGGTCAACGTTAATCTTATCTTCAGCCAGTTCATCGAGCAGCGCCGGTGCCATCCCCGCCAGACGCAGGAATTTCTGGACGTGTTGGGTGCTGTAGCCCATCGCAGCGCCGATTTCTGACGCCGTTTTTCCGCTGGCACTGATGCGGGAGAACGACATGATCTGGTCAGCGGGATGCATGCTTTCGGTCTGCTGGTTCTCGATAACAGAAATCACCTCCGCCACGTCGTCGCCGACAATTTTCACCGGCACGGCGTAATCCGGCGCGATAGCCCCCGCACTCAGCAGGATATTCAGCGCACGGAAACGGCGGCCACCGGCGGCAGCACCCAGCTGGCCATCGGGCAGGCGATGCACGATAAGATTATGCAGGATGCCCACGGCTTTGATGGTGTCGGCCAGTTCCTGCAATTTCACCGGATCCGGTTCTGCCTTACGCACGTTGAGCGGAGACAGAGCCAGCTGGCTGAACGGCACCATCTCGACCGGCGTATTCGCCAGCGCCTGCTCAACGGCAATCTCCTGCCCTGATTTTTTTGGACTTTTCACCGCTTTACTTGGTTTAGATGCTGCTTTAACATTCGTAACTGACATAGTTAGTACCTCAAGTGTTGATTTATGTCTGCCGGACGCCTCATACGTCCGGCACCTCTTCTTACTGCTTGCCTGCTGTTTTGCTGCTTTTTCTCACACCATCGCTGACGATGTATTTGTTAAAATCAACTCCTGCATCCGGCTGAAAATTCCACGCCCGCCATACCATCTGCCCAAACACGCGCAGGACAAGGCGGAAATGTGTGCCCTGATCGTCCTCGATGACGATATTTTCGTAAGCATCGGCTACGGCCTCAGCCTGTTCGCGGGTAAAGGTGCCAGACGGCAGCAGAGCCGGTTTGTTGTTTTCCATCGCGCAGTACTCCATGTGACGCCCCGCTGACGCAGGGCAGAAAAAATCAGAAAGGGATATAGTCCCAGTCTTCCGGCAGATCGCCTTCCTGTGGCTGCAGCGGTTGTGCCGTCTGCTGTGCGGGCTGCGCCGCTGCCGCTTTGGTAGCTTTTTTGCCCTTCGCGGCGCGGCTGGCTTTTGCCGGTTTACCTTCAGCCGCTGGCGTCACCGGCGCGTCGCCGGAGTGGGACGGGGCGTTTTGCGGAGCCTGTGATTGTGGCGTTGCGTCGCCGGATGTGCGGTTACCCTGCCCTGCCGCGCTGCCCAGCATCTGCATCGTGCCGTTGGCCTTCACGACGATTTCCGTGGTGTAACGGTCGGCGCCCTGCGCGTCCTGCCATTTGCGGGTCTGCAGCTGGCCATCGATGTAAACTTTTGCGCCCTTGGTCAGGTACTCACCGGCAATTTCGGCCAGCTTTCCGAACACGACCACGCGGTGCCACTCGGTTTTTTCGCGCTGCTCACCGGTCGCTTTGTCACGCCAGTGTTCAGAGGTAGCCAGCGTCAGACTTGCCACCGCGCCGCCGTTCGGCATGTAACGGATTTCCGGTGCCTGACCTAAATTACCCACGATGATGACTTTGTTAATTCCCCGTTCTGCCATGATGACTCTCCTTATCTTTCAGGGCTTTTAGCCCATATCTTCGGTTAGATTCGCTTTGTCGCGACCTTGACGTTTTGTGGTATCCGGCTGAATTTCTGGCTGGGTGTTTCCACATCTCCAGTTGAGTTCCTCCGCCGCAAGGGCGAAAAAACACCGACGAGGGCGAACGTCCGGGGCGAACACGAAAGTTTTCTGAGGCACGAGGAAAAGTTTTGGGGGCGTTTATTTACCCTGGACGGGCGACAGCGGCTGTGTTTTGGTCAGCCCCGGCGAGAGGGACTTAACAGGAGAGACGGCACCCAAGAGGGATGTAGCGGATACCACCGCAACGCCGGTGAGCGGCAGCGAATCGCCGTTGCCCGTCAGCGGCCTGCGGCTTTGTGTTTATCGCAGGCCAGTTAAGCGGCGCGGCCTTCTGGTCGCTGCAAGCTGCTGTTGACCTGGCCGTTGCCATCAGACCCTAGCCGCAGGCCGGAACCCCGCAGGGATTCCGCGAAGCTTGCTGGCTTGCCGGTTAACCGGTTAGCCAGTTAGCGCAGTCGGGCTCGACGATTGACCAGCCTGCTGGTCATGAGCCGATGGAGGCCATGTCCGGGCTGTAGTCTTTTCGGGGGAAATGCATTGCAGTTCGCCAATGACCAGGACACCCGGTTTCCCGTCCTTCCCACACAGGCTTATCCACCGATCCTGTGTACAACTTTCAACCGATGACGCTACGCCACGCCCGCAAACGGCTTCTGAGAAACTATTTCTGCGGAAAAAACAGGCAACTAAGAAATACTGAAACATCAGACCTTGCTATATGCGAAAGTTCCTAGACATAATCACTGTATATATTCACAGTATTATTAAAGGCAGTTATGAAAGCAGAAATTATTTCCCCCCTGACCGGCTCACGGCTGCAGCTCCCGCTGTTTGCCGACACCTGCCAGGCTGGTTTTCCCAGTCCGGCCACTGACTACGTTGAGAAAACGCTGGATTTAAACGAGTTCTGCATCAGCCACCCGTCCGCGACCTTTTTTGTCAAAGCCGAAGGAGATTCAATGGTTGAGTCCGGGATAATGTCGGGCGACCTTCTGATTGTGGATAAGGCAGAAAAGGCCTCACACGGTGACATCGTCATTGCCGCCGTCGACGGTGAGTTCACGGTAAAACGTCTCTGTACCCATCCGGTGCTTTGCCTGCAGCCGATGAACCCGGCTTATTCACCGATATTCGTTAATCCGGACGAGCTGGATATTTTCGGCGTTGTCATCCACGCCATTCATTCGTTTAAGTGACACGCCATGTACCTGCTCTGTGACGTGAACTCGATGTACGCCAGCGTGGAACAGCTGTTCAGGCCCGACCTGAAGGGCAAGCCGGTGCTCGTTCTCAGTAACAATGACGGCGCGATTGTGGCCCTCAACAAAGAAGCCAAAAAGCTCGGCATTAAGCGCTTTGCCCCCTACTTTCAGGCGAAGGACATTATCAGGCGTCACCAGGTAACATGTTTCAGTTCGAACTACGCGCTTTACGGCGACATGTCAGCCCGCATCATGTCCACGCTGGAGGAAATGGCTCCTGAGCTGACGATTTACTCTATCGACGAGGCATTTCTGAAGGTCACCGGTATCGATGCGTGCGAGTCTTTCCAGGCCTTTGGCCAGCGCGTCCGGGCAACGGTACGGCAGCGCACGGGGCTGACCTGCGGTATCGGGATTGCGCAGACGCTTACGCTGGCAAAGCTGGCCAACCATGCGGCGAAAACCTGGCCGGCCACCGGCGGCGTCGTTGACCTGAGCAACCGCGACCGCCAGCGTAAGCTGATGGCACTGCTGCCGGTGAATGAGACGTGGGGCATTGGGCGAAAATTATCTGAGAAGCTAACGGCGATGGGCATTAAGACGGTGCTGCAACTGGCGGACGCCAACCTGAACCTGATGAAGAAGACGTTCGGGGTCGTGGTGGAGCGCACTGTTCGGGAACTTAACGGCACATCGTGTATTTCCATCGACGCCCTGCCCGCCAAACAGCAAATCATCTGCAGCCGCAGCTTTGGTGAACGCATCACGCAACTGCAGGACATGCGGCAGGCCGTCTGCCAGTACGCCGAGCGTGCATCGGAAAAGCTTCGCCAGGAACGACAATACTGCCGGCACATCAGCGTGTTCATGAGAACCAGCCCCTACGCCAACGAGCCGCAGTATGGAAACAACGCCAACCAAACGCTGATGCTGGCCACGCAGGATACCCGCGATATTGTCGGTGCAGCGATGAGAGCATTAGATAGCATCTGGCGGGACGGCTACCGTTTTCAGAAGGCGGGGATTGTGTTGAACGACTTCAGTGACAAGCCCGGACAAATAGACATGTTTGACGAATCGCCGCCCCGCCCCAACAGCGAGGCGTTGATGGGCATACTCGATCACATCAATACAACAGGCATTGGGAAAGTGTGGTTTGCAGGCCAGGGAATAGATAAAGGCTGGAAGATGAAACGGGAAATGCTCTCCCCCGCTTATACGACCCGTTGGAAGGATTTGCCCATAGTTTCACTACGTTAAATAACTCAAAAAACAATTAAAAGTAAATCATTTTAATATTAAAAAACAATTATAATGATTCCATAAAAACATTAAAAAAAGTCACTCAAATTCCTCTCCTACATACTGCCTTTTTCACACCCCCTGCTCAGCAGGTCAATGTGCATACCTGCTCTTTTCTAAGTACTTGTGCAGAGGGGGCAGACTCACCCTGAACTGTTAGCTGCGATACTCACATACAGCAAGACACCGACCAAGCACATTTTTTAGGGCTGACGAAGAAGAGCTCACATTGACACGTTACCCAATGACACAATAGCAACCTCCGGAGGAATGAGATTCCCCCCGCGGCGCAATATAAGGCTAAGGTACGCGTAGCATCTTGTACCCTAACTGCTTAGCGCTTACGAGGCTTCAAACAAATAGGTTTCCAACACACTTAACCCCCTATTACAACGCAATCAACAACCAATCATATAACTATCAATTTAATATTAAAAAAGTATCATTCTGCATGAAATTCATGGCAGAAATGCTGGTTAACAGTAAAGGTTTCTTGCTACTATATGCACATCACAAACACAGCATTTTAATATTAAAATGAGGGTAAAAAACATGATTCTAACAGTAGGGAATACTAAAGGCGGAGTGGGTAAGACAACACTTGCTGTAAATATAGCAGCCGCCAGGGCAATGCAAGGCCGGGATGTTTTACTTATCGATGCTGACCGTCAGGAGACAGCACAGACGGCAATCAGCATAAGAGCACAAAATGAAATCCAACCGGGTATCGCATGCTCAGCTTATGCAGATGGTCCAATCCTACGCTCGCAGCTGATGCAGCAAAAAGCAAAATATGATGATGTCATCATTGATGCCGGCGGCAGGGACTCAACCGCATTGCGTGCAGCACTCGTTTTAACAGACGTCCTGTTGGTTCCTTACCGTCCGGGAAGTTTCGATGTATGGGCTTTGCAGGACATCTCAGACCTCATAACAGAAGCACGTAGTGTGCGTGACGGGTTGAAAGCTTACTCAATCATTAACGTTGCCGATGCAAATCGTAACTCAATAGATAACCGGGAAGCCGCAGCCATCTTTACTGATTATCCGGAGCTTGAGTTTATCCCCGACCACATTGTTGGCCGTAAAGCATTCTCCAATGCTGCGGGTTCTGGCCAGTGCGTCTTTGAATATAAGCCTCAAGATGCTAAAGCTAATCTGGAACTCACCACTCTCATAAACATCCTATTTAACAATCAATAAAACATCATATTAATATTAAGGTGATATGAAATGGCAATTACCAAACCACCAAGAAAAACAGATGAAGCTAATGCAAAACTGGATGCTTTCATCGAAGGTGCTCCAGATGGCCAGTCAGCTAAAAAGAAAGGGGTCATCAAAGGAAAAAAACAACAAATAACGTTAACTATCACCCCGGACATCCTTGACCAGTTAGACCAAAAAGCAGAAGACCTGGGCCTTTCTCGCGCGGCTCTGATCAACATCGGTATCAGACACGTATTAAATGAAGGCGCAATGATAGGTGGGAAGAAGGATTAGAGCCTGATACAGTTTTTTAACAGTAGAACACTATCATTGTAATATTAAATTGATGGTTTTTTAGAGCTGTAATAATGGTTAATAAAGTGGATAAAACTCAGTCAGCCTTGTTTGGTGAAATATACATACCCGATAGATTTAACCAAATTCTGGAAATCATTGAAGACCTTTCAGGTGACAGATGAAGTGTGTATATGTGGAGAGGGCAGGGTGATGCGAGGTGGCCAATACACAGCTCAGCATATCGGCGTCTCCTGAAAGAAAGACGCTGGGAAAATACGCCTTCTGAGTAAACAATTAGTGACTATGAAAGAGATCTGTTGCTCAACGCCTGGCATCAGGGTTATGGCTATGAGAACGGCAGGAAGTTGACTGATTTCGAGTTACTGCCAAAGCTTCAACACCATGGTGCTGCTACAAGATTGGTCGATGTATCTAGAAATATGTTTGTAGCTTTATGGTTCGCTTGCCGATCGCAACCTTACAAAACGGGCATTCTTCTGGGATCGGATATCAGTAATATTATGGGTTTGGAAGGCCGCCCTGAAGAAAGGGGGTATAACGAAATTTTTGGGGCAGGGGATAGTAAGGGTCTTGATACTGGTGTGCACCTAGTTGTCTGACAACCACCCGTAGTGACAAAAAGAATTGCTGCTTAAAGTGCAGCATTTTTGTACACCAGAGTTTGTGATGATCCTGTAAGTAGTTTGGCGTTTCAAAAAGAAAAAAATGCATTCCTGGCGATTGGCCTTAAACCTGAAATTAAAAGCGTTTGTTTAAGGATCCTCGAAGATAGCTTTGATGTTCGACAGTTAACTTTGTTTCCTGATATCGACGATTTTTGCAATGCGAACAGTGAGAATTTTGGACGTAACAGCAACGAAAGATGGTGATTCTAATGGGAGAAGATCCCGATAGGGTGATCAGCCATGCAGACTGGATCTTGCTAGTCTCTTCGGTATCAATAAGTTATCCACATATACACCTGATATTACAATTCTTAAGATCATAATTAGATCATATTAAAGAAAAATAGATCACCAGCCTCATATTCTCTTGAAAACATTGATTAAATCGGCACTTTGAGCGGTCACTTTCATAAAAAAAGCGGTTGCTTTCATAAATTTAGCGTTTACTTTCATAATGAAGGCGGTTATTTTCATAACCTTTAGGCGGTTACTTTCATAAATAGTTATCAAACTTCAAATACGGTGTGGATAAATGGAAAACTCTAATGATATCAATCCACCAGAAAATCCATTCGCGATAATCAAGAAAGATTCAGGCACAGCTTATGAACTGATCCCGAACAGCAGCAAAACAGTCCAGCCGGTCGCTCTGCTCAGATTAAGTGTGTTTACACCTGTTTCACCAAAGGAAAAGGGAAAGCGGGAATTTCTGATTGATGCGTCAGATGAACTTTCCAGCTTAGAGGTCGCCAGGCAGGAAGGGTATACAAATATCAAGATTCAGGGCGCAAAGCTCGGTATGTCCACTGATTTCAAAACGTGGATAGGGATCATCTCTGCCTTTTCAAAATACGGTTATTCCAGTGAAAAGATAACCTTACCGTTCTCTGAGTTTGCACGGATGTGTGGTTTGAAGCCTACAGATATCAACGGGCGTGCCAGAACGCGTCTCAGCGACTCTCTGTTCAACTTATCAAGCGTGACCCTGGCATTCCGCAGCAAAGACGGCAAACGCTCCCTGGTGACGCATCTGGTTCAACGTGCGGTATTAGATATGGATGCTGATCTGGTTGAAATTGTCGGGGATCCAAGTCTTTGGGAACTCTACAGGTATGATCACAAGGTATTGCTTGGTCTAAAAGCCCTCTCTGAGTTATCCCGTAAAGAAGCTGCTCAGTCCCTGTATGTGTATTTTGAGAGTATGCCCCCATCTACGCTGTTTGTTTCTATGAAACGTCTCCGGGAGCGTCTGGCTATGGAATCGCAGGTAAAAGACCAGAACGCGACGATCCGCAGGGCTATGACTGATTTGAAGAAAATCGGGTATATCGACTACACAGAGACGAAGAAGGGCAGGGAGATTATGTTCATAATCCATACCCGTTCACCAAAGCTTGGATTAGTGACTTCTTAAAAGCGGTCACTTTCATAAATCTTTGCCGGAAAGGCGGTTGCTTTCATAAAAACCTTGAGCTAAGCGGTCACTTTCATAAATATCAGTAAAATTTTCTTCGCCCCTCACCATTTATGTACGAATAGTGTACAAAACCAAAGGGCATATTATGAAAGCAGCATCTCTTTTACCAGATGTTATGAAAATGACCGCCTTCATTATGAAAGTAACCGCTATGTGTTTTAGATGCGCAAATTACAATTAAATTAATATTAAAAAGATATTTAATTAGCATTAAAATAATCCATTTTGATATTCATACGGTCTGTTTAAAAAGCATTTTTAGGGCGAATCACGCCTGAATGGGAAGTTTGGCAAGGATGAATATTGCCAGGAGGGGGCATATGGTAAGATCTCCAAAGGAAATAGTCGGCTGGAGTGGCCATGAAGAAGAATACGACCCCCACATTACATGACGCGGTGTTCAAACAGTTTTTGACCCATCCTGAAACTGCTCGCGACTTCCTGGATATCCATCTGCCACCGGCGTTGCGTAAACTGTGTGATCTAAATACGCTGCAGCTGGCTTCTGGATCTTTCATCGAAGACGACCTCCGGCCCTATTATTCTGACGTGCTGTATTCCCTGAAGGCGGGAAATGGTGAGGGCTATGTGTATTGCCTCATCGAACATCAAAGCACGCCAGATAAACACATGGCGTTCCGCCTCATGAGATATGCCATCGCGGCAATGCAACGTCATCTCGATGCGGGCCATAAAACTCTACCTTTGGTGATCCCCGTTCTCTTTTACCAGGGAAAGGTCAGCCCTTACCCGTACTCGATGAGCTGGCTGGATGAGTTTGAAACGCCTGAATATGCACGAACCTTGTATGGTGAAAATTTTCCACTGATAGATATCACGATCATCCCGGATGATGAAATTATGCAGCATCGCCGAATGGCCATACTTGAGTTGCTGCAAAAACACATTCGGCAACGCGACCTTACAGAACTGTTGGACCAGCTGACCACCTTGTTGCTCGGTGGCAACACCACGCAGGAACAGTTAATATCTGTGATAAACTATATGCTTCAAGCCGGTGAGTCACGTGACCCGGCCGCCCTAATTAATACGCTGGCATCACGTGTGCCGCAGCATGAGGAGACTCTTATGACCATCGCTGAGAAGTTACGCCTTGAGGGCGAACAACGAGGAATTCAGAAAGGCCTGCAATTAGGCGAGCAAAAAGGACGTCAGGAAGGTCGCCAGGAAGGTGAACGTGAAGCGGCATTGAAAATTGCCCGCACGATGTTGGCCAGCGGCCTCGATCGCGCAATGGTCATGCAAATGACCGGGCTGTCTGAAACTGAACTCGCGCAAATCCGCCACTAATATTCCCTGAGGTTGGGCCTGACCCGACCTCTCTTTTATGCTTATTTCCGCACTTATGGAATGAGTTATTAGACTTAGCCACCTCTGACCACGAGATTAACCTGCTTGACCGTTGCTTATGAAACCCGCCCCACATCCGAGCTGTCTCACTTAGCCTGGTGTGCGCTTGTCGCTGTCCGCCTCGCTCAGCAGGAAGGTAAAGCGCAGTCCCCGCTGCAACAACACCTTTTTGTCATGCAGTGGCTGACTACCGCACAGAAACGGCGCCTACTACCCAAAAATGTCGCACCAGATATTGCATGGTTGTTGGCTCAGGGCAAAAAATATGGTTTCTCTGCCAACCTTCTGAACAAAATAGACTATATCTATCGTTCCAGCGTGGGCGAACTCGCCACCCAGAGCGTGCTATTTCGTTTCACCTATTTTATCGAAACCCTTAAGACGATGGGATGGCTGGATTTTCTGGTTCCCCCTAAAGACTGGGCGAACGGCTGGAAGTGCTCTGAAACAGCCAGTGCAGTCTATACGCCAAAAGCCCAGCTTCATCCGTCATTTGATGACGCCGGCGCGCTGATAAAACCTTTGCCGATCCGCTTCACAGGTGATATCTCCGGAGTATATGCCTTGATGGAACAATGCCATCTCAGCTTTCACCCAGAACCCGACCACGCCGGCTGTTCTGAGTTTCTTCTTCAGGGGGAGTCCTCCTGCAGCGGTGTACGGTATTGATCGACATTGTTATTTATTTGGCAAATTACCGGCTTTATTGTTTGCTCGTTCGAACGCCCCATCCAGAGCGTGTTTAACGCTTGATACCCGCTGAGTGTTTACTTTTTAAGACGACGAAGATCACCAGTTCGTAAAAGAAACCAGGACGGATGCCGAGTCGTCTCCTGGTAATTGCGGTATGCTCCAACCGTTGCCTGCAGGACATTTAATGCTCCAGCGGCAAGCGAAGTGATTACCGGTGCGCCAATATATCCTAGTACCGCTGGGGCCGCCAAGAGCACTACATCCTGTAAGCTCCGCCTTTTCCAGCCGTGCAATTTTTCGCGTAAATCTTCCAGCCCCTCATCCGCAATACGCTCCTGAAAGCGCAACTGAAGCAGGTGAATTTCATTCGGATTAGCGGCCCGTTCCATCTCGAGTGCACAGTCGCGGAGGGCACGTCGGAATGCCGTGGCGCTCGGCTCATAATCCGTACGGATCCGGAAGAGCTCCTCAGGTGACAGATCTGGCAAAAATGGGAGTTCAATTTCCAACATTCTGCGCGAAATCCCTCCCGGCGCGCCCAGTTTTTCCAGTACTTTCCCCTGAAACGGACATCGGGTCGCCAGAGACGCGCCTGAACGGTCCGCTTGACTGAGATCGGTCAGAAGGCTGGTGTAGTGGAAATACAGGCTGCGGTTCGTCGCACCCTGAACCCAGTGCTCATAATGCCTGCGGCTTTGGAGCTTACCGCGTGTAATTTCCACTGTAATGGACCCGTCCGTATTTTCTTTTATTGGTCGCATATTCTGGAACATATGACCATTTGTGAAAGGGCTCAAACACCCCTTCAGTTCCAGTAATATTTCTCCAGGAAGAGTGCTATCCGGAACAAAACGCATGTGGCCTTCGTTGCTCACCCGTTCCACACCCCTGACCTTCAGGCTGCGTTCATAGTACTCAGCAATGGCCGGAGGCATCACACTACGGAGAAAGCTGTGGCCGGCATTTTCCTCGGTAATCCCAAGCTTGCGCTGCTGCTCCTGCCGGACTGAATCACTGGGCGTAAAAACGATAAAACCGGCCTGAATGAGCGTGAAGTGTTCCCTGACAAAGCGAACGAATTGTGCTATCTCGCGACGAACGTTCTGCAAATTCTCTGTATCACTGTTTTGCACCAAAAGGTCAACCGCAGCAGCCATGCCCGTGGTGCAAAGCCGCAAAGCAGCCTCTTCGAGCGCATCAGGCACAATAATTCTTTCAGCTGACAATAACCCAGCCCGATAAACCGCGAGTTGATCGAAGTGAGTCATCCATAAACTGAGTGGTGATCGCATGAGCTGATGCTCCTCACTGCGATACACGCTAACAGTCTGGAGGTAGTCCTGCAGTGCCGATAAAAGCGTCTCTTCGCTAAGAGGCGCGTAGTTAGCGTCTACAAGATTTTTATCCCACAGGATGTTTTCTGTCAGGGCTGGCAGGTTGTTATACATTTAAACTCCCATTTATATCCTGACTTTCCCCATCTGTTGGTTGCCACGATTTTAGCAAATCGTTAGCCTCTTCAGACAAGCGAAGGCCTGTAAAACGTGCCTGCCACCGGCTGGTAATAAAAAAACCATCCGGCCAAGGGCATTAAAATCGAGCGTGCGCCTGGGAAGCCCTGATTTCCGCTATGACTTCTAGATATTGCCCCCCAGCCTCTATGCGAGCAAGCCGTTGTTCAATTACCTCCTCGTCGCCGAGAAATTCACCCAACCGGGTGAGGTTCAAGCTCAGATAATGACCTTTCGCACTGCTGACGCCACGCCCTCTTAAGCGCATGAGCAACTGCAACAGTCCTTCATCACTTTGGCTAACCTTTTTTACCCACGCAGCGATGTTGTGCGGCCCACCATCGATATCTCTCCAGGCAAAAATGTATGATAGAAGGTTGCTGGTGTTAAGGAGGGAGTCTTTGATCTCATCCTGGCCCAGTCGTTTCGCCAGGAGCGAGCACACGGCTGAAAGCTCTTCATCAGACAGCACGCGTTTATGGGTTATTTCTGATTCGTTACCGGCCAACCCATTTTGCCACTGAAGGTGTTGTACATACCCTGCGATCCATGACCAGGCGGTTCCCTCGACACAGATATCCTGAAGGAAGGTGATTGTGGTTGCCCTGTTTACCTGACACATTCTTTGTATTAACCGGTCGACAACGCCGTCCATATCGAGGTCATACGCCGCAAACCAAACGTTTAGCTGCTGATAGCGCTGTATCACCGTATCGCCGTAATCAAAGAAAAACTTGGCCAACCCTTCGCAGGCCGCCGCACTTTGCGTGGCCACCATCGGTGGAGAAAGCTGGCTGAGAATGTGCTCAAACCAGGTGCGGGATGACACATTGTTGCTGTCGATTTTCCCCAGTAACAGTTCCGCTATCGCCGCCTGCTGTGCCGGGTCCGCCGCCTGGAGGAACAGGTCATCAAAGAACGCCGGGGGCAGCACATTCTGCGGGGAGGAGAAAGCGAAGTAGTACCGCCAGTAGGCACCGCTGGCAAGGCGCTTATGCGCCGTCATCTCGGCACGCTCCTCATCTCTCGCCTGGGAAAAGAGGGTAATATTTTCGTTGTTATAGCCCGAAATTCCCGGCACCCAGTCACTGAGATAGAAGGCCCTGCGTGCCATAGAAGGAGGAAAATGAGCCAGATGAGCAATCAGTGCGTCTTTTAGCGCCGCTTGTTCTTCCTCACTGACGCTGCCATCGCCTGATTCCACGACGGCACGCTCCGTCAGGTATTGCTCTATCCAGTCATACAGGCCGGCGTTACTGATACGAATAAGCTGCAGCAGGCATAAATCGGGCAGGTAGACGTAATCACGCACCCCGCCGTAGCGGAATTTCAGTATATTCAGAACCAGTTTCACCTCTCGCGGCGTGGACAACGCGCCGCCGTAGACATCCGTCACGCGCGTAAGGTCGCCCAGCAAGTCCTGTTCGGCACCGTGACCATTAACGTCCTGATAGAGGTTAGTCACGCCGCTGATGAATTCCCGCCGCAGGCTGAAGGCCTCCGGGCGGGGCAGGTTGAATGAAATCTGCACGATTTTTTGCAGGTAAGCGGCGCCGTCCGTCACCCCCAGACCGGTCTGAATGGCATGGGCTAGCACGGTTTTATCGTAAGACAGGATGTAGCGAAAACGGGGGAAATCTGCCACGGATTTGACCAGACGCACGATTTCCACGGCCTGCGCGGGTTCCAGACGATCCAGGTCGTCCATTACGACGATAAAACTCAGATCCAGCGCGGTAATTTTATCGCCAATCTCGGCACGCAGTTCGGCGGTCGTTTTTCTTTGGGTCAGAAGCTCAGCGTCTGAATAGGCATTCAGCGCCCCGCTGGCGTTGAGCAGACCGGGGATGAGGGCGGCAAATTCGGCTACCGGAGCCAGACGGCGGGCGGTCGACTGGCTGTAACGCACCACGGTGGACGCCGTGTCTGTCAGCATTTTTTTTCGCTTCAACCGCCTGAGCGCTGAAGCGGGCATCAGCCTCTTTTCTTCCTCAGCAATAATGGCCGCGACCGGCAACAGCAGGGATTCAACCGGGCTCATACTCCCACCATCGAGCCAGGGTGACACGGACAGCACGAAGGTTCGATCGTGCAGCCCGTCCTCGAGGGCGAGACGCAATAGATTGAGCAGGCTGGTTTTACCTGAGCCCCAGGCGCCCTCAAGTCCGATCACGGCGCTACCGTCCCGGCCAAGTTCCCCGATGGCGAGAGCCAGTTGTCTGGCTACGTGGGTAAACCCATACCGGTCCTCGGCGGGAAGATGCACGGCGGCATCGAGGCCAGCGCTGAGGCGTTCACCGTCTCCTGTCTGCTGATCCGTCATGTTATAAATCTCCGTACAACGTGCGTAAAGCCTCCACGGCGTTGGCCAGAACTCCCGTCTCCACCCGCTCCGTCAGCTCCCTGACCAGTTCGCCGAACGCCTCGGCCGGCACAAACACCCGCAGTGCATCAAATCCCAGGATCGCATCCTGGTGCGCGGTCCCCGGCAGGCCCAGGGTGATATGGGTACCCTCACTGAAACGGCGCACCGCCTCCGGCGTGGTGCGACAGACGTTCAGCAGGCGGCAGAGCTCCGCAAACTGCGCCCAGCCGAACGGCATGACAAAGTGGCTGCCGGTCAGAACCAGAAACAGGCGCGGCGTCTCGTCGCCAACGGCGGCGGGCAGATCACCGCGTTGCCCCTCAACCCGGATGTCGAAGCGCAGGTCGCCGGCGGTGAAGGTTTCGCTCATTTCACGGACCGACGGGCGCACCTCCCGGATAAAGGTGCGGCGTTGTTCAAAGGTCCACTGCCGGGTGCGCATCAGCAGCGGGAAGATTTGCCTCAGGCGCGCCGGGGTGAAGACGCGGGCCAGCACGTCGTCAGGATAATCATTCAATGAAAAGCAGCCTGACGCCAGCGGCCGCAGCAGATACTCCGCATAGCCCGGATCGACGGCGCGGCTCATTTCGCGCATAAAACGCGCGGCCTCTTCCTGCCAGTTCTCGGTCGCAAACTCAAAGGTGCGCTTAATGTAGTGCCCGTCCACCGGGAGCCCTTGTTCGGCCTGCCAGACCAGCAGCTCAAAGCTGATGTTCAGCAGCGTTTCCAGCACGGGCCAGCGGACAAATTCCTTTGCGCCGGCGTCGCGGTAGGCCTGGTGGGCCAGCTCCGTCATAAAGCGCAGTTCGGCGCGGCGCAGGGCCTGGCGGCCGAAGGTTTCGCCGAGGACAACTTTGCGGTACAGCTGCTGCACCGCCTCGTCCGGCCGGGTGGTCAGCTGCAGCCAGTCGTCATCCGGCGCGCTGGTTTGCAGGGAGACGTCGAGAAAGCGCTCGGCCAGGGCGTTGACTGAGGTCTTTTCCGTGACAGCACGGTTTTTCAGCGATTCGATGAGTTTTTTTGGAAAGCGAAGCGTTAACTGGCTGAGCATCATTTTCTTCCTGTCATGGGCGTGACTAATCGGGTTTCAACAGAATTAAACGCCTACACAATAATCGGTGTCAATTATTAAATTGAATCTATACCTTTAAATGACATGATGTCATTTAAATGAAGGTGTACCTCATTCCTGTCATTTTTTCTGGAGAGATCCGATTTATGGCAGAAGCGGATCTGGCCTGTAAATCGGTTATTTTTGGAACACACATCGGTAATATGTTATACTTAACAGATGGTTATAATACTATACGCTGCGTATGCCCCGGCCTTCATCCTCCGTCTTCTCTGCAGATTCTTCCGGAACGGCTTCTGAAAATTTCCTATACTGCAAAAGTCGGATCAGAATTTTGATGAGATCGGCAATTGCGAAAGGTAACTGTATGCTGACTATCTTTCACATAAGGAATTAATGGATTAATTGCTACTGATTGAAAATATAAGCAACCTATTTATAAGGAAATAAATAATGAATAAAGAAATATGTCTCGCAGAACTTTTTGCCATTCTCCAGGCGTTAGGCCATCACCAATTTTGGATGAACGAATACAATCATCTCAGTGCTCCTCTTTACTGTGAGATCTGTTCCTGGGACCAAAGGGTTATTGCCTGGTGGGATGAGCAAGGAAGTAGCTGGATTTTGACCGAGGAAGTTCTCGCCATTGTCAGTAATCCGGGGGGGGTGAAACTGCAGGCCGGTGCGCCGCTTTCAAGAGAGGAATGTTTTCACCTTTCACTGCTAGTGACTATCTGATGTCCGCCGTTGTGTGATGCAGAGGGCAGCCCCTCAGCACATTCATGTCTGCTTCGCGGCAGGCCATTTTTAATTGAGAGGCAGCTAATATGGCAGACTGGGTTACGGGCGTTATTGCCGGCGTGTCGGGCATCGCCGGCGGCGCGGCCACGCAGTGGTTTACGCTGATCAAAGAGTCCCGCGTTGGCAAGAAAGCCCGTTTTCGTGACGTGCAGTACATCGGCGTCCATCTTATCCTGCGCCTGACAGAATTCAGCGACCATTGTCAGAGAATCAGTGAGGATGAGGGGGAGGAGTACTTTGACTCACGCAATGGGCAAACGAGCACGGTTGTTTCCGTTTCGTTCGAGCCGCTCATTCTGGACGATATCCAGGGGAAATGGGATGTTTTGCCGGCCGAACTGCTGTTCCGTATCCGCGACCTTGGTGCATGGGAAGATCCAGGCGCTTCTCAGTGAGTTTTATCAATTTCATTTTGATCCACCGGACCATGCTGAATATTTTGAATACCGGCAAGCAGTCTTTCGAAAGCAGACGCGGCGCGTTGAGGCGATGATTGAGCAATTGCGCCTGCTGTGCCAACTGCCGAAATACCATGACATCAATGATTAACCGGAGACCATCGTGCCTGGGTCCGGAGTCCCCAAGAGTGAGGCTATCCCTATGACCGAACCTACTCAGTTTCCCGTTCTGCAGGGGCAGTTTCAGACGGTAACCGCTGTGCCTATGCCGGCGACGATTGATTACCCGGCCGCGTTGTCCTTGCGCCGCATGGCCCAGGCGCACGGCGACATGCCGGAGTACCTGCTGGCCGTGGAGGTGGGCGCACTGCTGCATTATCTGCCGGATCTGTACCAGCAGACCTGTATCGATACGTTGTGGAACACCGGCGCGCGCATTAACGAGGGGCTGGCCCTGACGCGGGCGGATTTTACCCTCACGCCGCCGTATCCCTATGTATCGCTGGCCACCCTGAAGCAGCGGCAGGAAAAGGCCGCGCGCGGACCGGGCGCGCCGTCGAAAAAGATCGTGCCACACCGGCTGGTCCCGCTGTCCGATAACCAGTATCTCAACCGGCTCAACAGCATGATTGCCACGCTGCGCATTCCGCTCGAGCGCAAAAACAAGCGCACTGGCCGCATGGAGGCTGCGCGCATCTGGGAGGTGACCGACCGTACGGTGCGCACCTGGCTGAACGACGCGGTGTCCCGGGCCGCCGCTGACGGCGTCACCTTCTCCGTAACGGTCACGCCGCACACGCTGCGGCACAGCTACGCCATGCACATGCTGTACTCCGGGGTGCCGCTGAAGGTGCTGCAGGGGCTGATGGGGCACAAAAGCATGAAGTCGACCGAGGTCTATACGCGGATATTTGCGCTGGACGTGGCGGCACGTCATCGGGTGCAGTTCTCCATGTCGGGAACGGACGCCGTGGCCATGCTCAGGCAGGTGCCTTAAAAAGTATGCGCTTTGACTGCGCGACGAATATACGGGGTACAGCCCTTTTTATTCTACCAGGCTGCAGATCTGCAATTCATAAAGAGAGTCCCCTTATTTATGAAGGTCGTGTCCGGTATGTATAACGCAGCGCCCGGTTCTTATGCATCGCCTGATTCCGTATTTGCCTACAAAGGGCTGACGGGTTCAAATAGGTTGACTGGTTACTACAAGGAAGGTGTCAGCGGAAGCGCCGTTTTCCTGCGTAGCAATAACTGTTTAGCAGGAATTGTCAGTAAGAAAGACAGATCATCTGATGCGATCTCAGACGTATACAAAACAGATTTTGTCATCGTTGATATGATCAAAAAGTTTCTCCATGACAATAGGATAATAATTTTAGGTGGGGGCGTTCCGCTGTCAGTCATGCGGGCCCGGATTCATCGGGCAGAGAATTTGCTTGTAACCTTGCCGCAGGTCGCGCACAACAAAGAGAGAAGCTTATGCTTCCCTCTTGCATTTAATTCGTACTAACTAATGGTTTCTTGATTAGCGCTAAAGAAAGGACCTGGCACCAATTTTCTTTCTCCCCCGTTATATTCATTTTAAGCCCCGTAATAAGCGGGACAATTTTAATTAGAAATCGCCGTGTAAACCTACAGAACCTCCAATCTGTGCTGCATCAACTGATGTCTGAAGAGTTAAGGCGTGGTGAGTTCCGATCTGATATTGAAGGCCACCAGCTAGTGCTGTTTCGTTGCTGTATTGTCCCACAGACACAGCATAACCGTTATGGTTACCATTATAGTGGAGGTTCCCAACCGCCTGTGATGTTGCGCCGAGACGCTTCAGATCGCGCTTATTCTCGCTAATCTGTTTCTGAAGGCCTTTTGAAACATGATCAGTATAACCTTTTGATGATTGCATTGCTGATACGAGAGAGTCGACAGACGCAGGCTGGGTGTGGTTAGTTGTTGTTATTACTGATTTTGTTGTTATTTTAGTAGAAACGCCACTGCCTCCAAGTGATGCCATCCCGCCGCCGATGTCACCCCCGCGGTGAGTTTCGCCCTGGCCTCCAAGTGATGCGATCCCGTCGCTGATGTCACCTCCGCGGTGAGTTTCGCCCTGGCCTCCAAGTGATGCGATCCCGTCGCTGATGTCACCCCCGCGGTGAGTTTCGCCCTGGCCTCCAAGTGATGCGACCCCGTCGCTGATGTCACCCCCGCGGTGAGTTTCGCCCTGACTGCCAAGTGATGCGATCCCGCTTGTATTTTTTTCGCCGCTGAACTGTACCGATTCAGCATTTGCATTTATTACAATAGAAGACAAAACCAATAAAGAAATAATCGAAAGCTTCATATTTTTCCTTAAAAAACGCATTGGTAAAATTAAATAATAAGTATTTTTCAAATAACCAAGCAGATAGACGGGTAAATAATACTCACCACAACCTTGGATAATCAAAAGAGGCTCAAATGTGTTTGCCCGGCATGAAAATCTTTACGACTATAATGCGTATAGGATTCACAACTTTATAGACACACTGATAACCTCCATGGACAACAATACTGGCACATTTAATTAATATTAAAACCAACTTATTTAGGTCAAAAGACATTCACATTAAACTTAATAAGAAAACTGTTGGAATAGAGATTTAACTCTAAATACTTACTAATGAATCACTCATTAACAGAATTAAATTCTATAATTTGCAAATATACCCCCTCCAAAAGATCTGTCTCTTGATCAGATCTCCTGATCAAGAGACTTCGCAAGTTTGTAGCCTTCAACGATATCCTGCAGTTTGAACCAACCTTCCCACATTACTATCCAACCCGCGCGACCCGTACGTTTGCTGTCATACCAATGGCCCATTTTCGCCAGCGCCAGATAGGCCCATTTCAGGTTCGGCGCTTTTTTCGGCAGCGTTTTTCCTTCCTGTTTGACCCACAGCAACTTCCACTCTATTGGGCTCAGTACCTGCTCACAGGACTCATTCAGCGTTTCTTCACTCAGGCCACCTTGCCTTAACGCCAGCACGCGTACCGCGATGAACGCAAGGATCACCATCATTCGCTCCAGATTATCCCGCGTTTGCATGCGCAGTGTTTCAACCTGCGTGCCGCCACTTTTCCATGCTTTATGGTATTCCTCGATCAGCCAGCGGCGTTCGTAATAGCTGATGATCTGCCGCGCCTGTGCTGCATTTTCTACCTGTTCTGACGTCAGTAAGTGCCAGCAGGCACCGCCTTCCACGTCTTCGCGACAGCAGATATAGGTCACGGGCAATAAGGTTCCTGACCCGTTTGGATGTTTGATTTGGACCGTACTGTAACTGACGAACATCTGTGCCTGCCGCGCGGCCCGTCCGCCTTTTTGCACCACATTCAGCGTGTGGCTGCCTGCTTCTGTCAGGGTATCAGGCAAGTCGAAGAGTTTATTTTCATCCCCTTCGAGCCGGCGATTTTGCGCCGCCCGGACGACGAACCGCTGGCCGTGGCTGATTTTATAATCGAGGTAATGCCAGATATCGGCTTCACGATCGCAGACTGAGATAACGCGCGCCTGCGTATCGCCGAGGCGCTGTGCCATCAGTTCAGAAGCCTGTTGCCATTTAAAGCTTTCCTTCTCTTCGTAAGGTCGCTGTTTTCTAAGATGTTTCATTCCGTAATCGGCGGTGTCACGGGTCCAGCGTTGCTGTGCGATCAGCCCGACCATACGGGCGGTGTCAGGCGCATATAGCAGAACGGAGTGCGCGAGCAGGCCATGCGTTTTTTGCTGAGTTGAGGTATTTCCGAGGTCTTCGTACGCGCTGGTGTGGCTGAAGTTGATCGTCGTTGTATCTTCCAGGGCAAGAAGAAGCGGACAGGCCTGAGCGGCTTTTGCCGTTGCGATGAATCCGGCGTCAGCAATGGCGTCAGGTGTGATATTAGGGTTACGCAGAAGGCGATATGCTCCTTCCACTTCAGCAGGAGAATGGGATGATTTCACGATAGAAAGTCCGGCATGTTGAGCCACAGTGACGAGACGGCGGGTACGGCGTAAATCGCCAAGCGCAGCAAGCCCGAAAATCCCTTTAGCCCATGAATAACAATCAGATAGCACCATACTAAAAACCCAGAAAGGAGAATATAAAGAGGATCACTGGAGACGAAAAAAGTTCAAAAAAATCCCCGGCATTCATGCAGGGGATTTGTGTATAAGAGACAGCCCAAAGATTGGGGTAGACCTAGGATAGTCCCCAGAGATTATCGAAAAAATCGATATTTTATTGATTTCCAGTGAGGTGCTTTTATTGGTAGCAATAACTCTCTATCAGGCTAACTGTTTTTTAAATCGTTACTGCACCAACAGCTAACTTTTCAGTTTTCAGTTAAATTTAAATGCTCTTCTTTGTAATTCACATCAGATCATTTTTGCGAAATTACAGGACATTTCACATTAAAAGAGATGGTAAAATCACGGATAAATCGAATGTTTTCGCGAAAAACCTGATGTTTACTGAAGGTTGAGAATATCTTTGCCTGGCACTGGCATGCGATGCACTTTTACCGAGGTGTCTCTGTACGCCAAAACAAGCGATTAGGATCGACGTTTTCAACTAACAATCAGTTGAGATTTTAGGGTGTTGCACTATTCTGAACAAACGTGCTGTTTCGGTGGAGTAACATTTTTTGAACATAAAAAACCACGAACTCATCGTCATAACATTGTACATAACAATCAAAAATTGAGCAGGATAAAATGAAGTATCTTATTGATAAGACAATCTCGTTTAACACTGACGACGGGGTGTTAACTCAGGTGGACACAGATAATGCGGAAATCGTAAATTTGTCCATCCCCGCCGCGCGATTGTTAGACGAATTCGCTCGCTCCGGCGGGCGGGAGCTCACACGGGAATATTTGATGGAGAACGTATGGGAAATCCACGGGTTGCAGGCAACTGACGGTAATCTGAGGCAGTACATCAGTATCCTTCGCAGGAACCTGGCCTTACTGGGGTGCCCAGAGTTTATCGTAACTATCCCAAAAGTTGGTTTTAAAGCGAACCCGGACATTCCTGTTGTCATGCTAAACCCAGAACAATCTGTCGCAAAAACTTCCACATTTGAGGGTGGGGCCACGTTGTCACCACCACGAGCGAACAAAGGGTTTGTTTGGTGGTGTTCGATTCTGTTCATGCTTTTCCTGTTCGTGGGCCTCTCTGCTTTTTTGCTCCACAATCGACTGGCCACCGTCGTTCTTCCAGGTCATTACGTGTCAGATAATGGCTGTGATATTACCTACGTGAAAGATATACCTGACGCGACGCGTAAGGATAATGTTGCACTGATAACAGACATCCTGAAAAGAAATGACCTTCAATGCTCAAAAGATAACATGGTGATATTCGATAAAGAGATCTCCCCAGCATCGGATAACAACTCGCGGATCATGCTGTCATTTTGTTATACCGGAAAAGATAAGGAAGTCATCTCCTGCGAAAACTTTTATGAATATAAAAAGGTGGAAAAATGAATCGCCGGGTTAGAAAAACCACCGCGTGGGCTGCTATCGCCGTTATATTGATGCTTATCGTCTTTTCATGGGTTCTAATTCCTCGGGCAACCAAAAGTGGGTTGCCGGCAATGAAGTGTAAGGTGTTTTCCAAAATTAGTATTGAGGCAGACGAAGGTGAGCTTGTGTTTTCTATTATCGAAAATATCCAATTCTATGGTCATGATAAAGGATTAATTGAATTCGAAGGTTATGTGAAAGCTGGAGATCAGCGCACCTATATTGAAAGAACCATCCATTTAAAAGACGGTAAAAAAGCCAGTAAGAATGCGTATGTATTCGCCATTGATCGCATAGAACATTCAAAACTTGATAACACATCCGATGACCGGTTCAATCAAATGTGGCTGGAACTTGCAGAAAACGATTCTGTCATAAACCTCGGATTGCAACCAATCCAGGACAATGTTTACATTGTCAGTAGTCCGTATGCTCCACAGTTTACGTGCGTAACTTATTAATCCACCACCCTGAGAACCTAAGAAACTGGCGGATTGAACGAACCGAATAGTGCAAACTAAAAAAGCCTGAAGTTAATATCACTAAAATAGCGGTTTCTCAAATCGAAGAGCTCGATGTCGTTTCTGGCACCGAGCTTTTTCATAGCACTGCGTTTATGTGCACTCACTGTTTTAATATCCTGACCGGAAAGGCGAGAGATTATACGAAAATCCATTCCGTTACACAGTTTTTCTAACACGTTTATCTCGTTTTGCGTCAGAGAGAAGCGTAGAGTTTCACGAATGGTTCGGAATTTATATATTTCTTCTGAGATTTTTGGGCTGATAACGCGTTCGCCTTTCATGGCCAGCGATGTATAAGCCTCCATAGCTACCACACTTTCCTGATTGGAAATCAAACTGACTTGTTGATATTTTGACAACGCATTGAGTTCATTGAGAAAATGATTACGACAGAATATCAAAATACGATAATCCGGGTTGAGGGTACAAACAGCCTTAACCTGACTCATTAAATGTTCAACGTCTTCGACTGGGCTAATAAAATCTAACCAAACAATGCCCACGGAGGCTCGAGCTTCATCATCGATAAAATCATCGAGAGAATGATAGGAGGACACTACGGTGGCCTGCAAATGATGCGAGAATGTTTCCATACCCAGCTCGAGCAGCGGGCTTTGCCCGATGAGAACGAGAGTACTGGTCATTGTTTTTACCCTCCAAGGTTTATTGATAACAAACGCTGTCAGGGAAAAGCCAGTTTCCCTCAATGTACATCTGGTAGTCGTTTTTAAAGCCAAACTTTTCCATGGCATTTTGCTTGTGCGTACTGACCGTTCTTACATCGCGGTACAGTATGGAGGAAATATCTGTCACTGTATGTCCTTCGAAGAGCTCTTCCAACACGTCCATTTCTTTTGGCGTCAGCCAATGCCGTACGCCCGCCGGCCTGGTCGACCTGGTGTTAACTAATGCTTCAATTGCAGGACTGAGATAGCATCTGCCAACACGCGCGGAGCTAATGCATTTTTCTAAAGCAATAGGCAAATCACCTTTACAGCAGATCGCCGATACACCTATTTTTATTAATCGTAACATTACATTAATATTCTGAAATGAGGTGCAGATAATAAGAGGGATACCAGGCCATGTGTTTTTTATACGTTGGATATGCCTGATCCCCTGAAGCACAGATTCATTTTTCCCGCAAATATCCATGAGGATATAATCAATTTTACCGTTAAATGTGAGAGGAGTAATCGCTTCTGAATTATCACACTCATGAATTTCCGCTGAAATTAATGAAGATTGCAGGATCCGCATTAAACCAAGACGGGTAAAAGGACATGCATCCATGATAATCGTTTTGTAAAAAGCGTCTGATTTATTTGATATAGTGTTTTTCACTTACAAACTGCCTTTGTCTAAGATGTGGCAATATTCTCTCATTCGCAACAATAGAGGGTAAAGAGAGAATACAACTGACGAAAGGATTCACACGGCAGGCGTTAAGACAGGTGCAACAATGAGACGAAAATTCTATTTTAACCAGTTGCGAAAGAATTTTTTGGATGAAAGTATGGAGAAATATCTTCTATTAGCATTTGCGTTCATATGGTTAATGCTCGCAGTGGCCGGCAAAACCAGAGAGAAGATCCCCGCTACTGTCAAGTTTTAGCCTTGATAAGGGTCAAATTCTTATATTTTTAAGCTGAGCTATCATAATCCACATTATATGCTTTCATTGGCTAAATGAGGAACTCCATCAAAAATAATTCAAAAATACAGGATTTTTCGCACTGCTATTTATCATATAATATTCCTGTGAAAAGTGAGAACCTTCACAAGCTTGCCTAATTTAGCTACCACCGGGTTAATTTTATTTCCTGGTGGTTTTTTTTCTCAGTTTTGTTTGTCTGTTTATCATTAAGGCGTTGCAGTTACTTTCTCGTTAGGCTTTATTACATTTACCAAAATTTTTCTCAAAGAGTGACGGTGTCGGAATGGTAAATGTCAGCGGAAATTTCATGATAAAAGGTACTGATACTTCGCGTTTTTTTCTGTCATCAGCATTTTTTATAATGGTGCTATTAGTTGGACTTACTGCCTTGTGGTACCAGTTTTCTACAACACAAGTGGGCGTGGCCCGTACAACCACTTTGCAGGCAGTTCGCCAGGTTGACGCACTTCTTGATGAAGCTTCACGCGCAGCAAATGGAGCAGCTGATAATCTTAAACTACCCTGCACACAGGCCGTCAGCGACGACCTTAATCATCAGGTTATCGTGCAAAAACATGTCCGGCTCATCACACTCATCTATCAAAATAATCAACTGTGTTCATCCTATTCTGATGTTCGTTATGCCGATATCGCGGGAAGAGAGACAGATGCTTATCAACTGATTTTGAAAAACGGAAATCATATTTCCCCTCGTGATCCACTTTTGGTTCTGATTTCGGCCTACCCGCAAGGGCGGGTCGCCTCCAGCCTGAGCGCTTCATATATTAGAGATATTCTTGATTTGCTTAGTACGCGCTGGTCGTTAAGCCTCAGAATTGGGCATAGTACGCTTACAACCGCTGGCGAAGTGATGCAGGAAGGGAGGGGGCGGACTAATCCTGTTATAGAAGAGTTTTCAAAGCATTATCCGTTTTCAGTAGGCTCTTCTTTCACCCGGGAGCTTCCAATTTCCTGGTTTGTGCATGAAAACTGGCTGGCCATTGTTTTATTGACACTGCTTGCAGGTTTGAGCGGACTGTTGGCATACAAATTTCTACTCAAGCCTAAGACAGCCGCCGACGAATTATCGTTAGCCATTAAAAATGGAAAAATTATTCCTTTTTATCAACCGGTTATTTTCACTAAAAACGGCTGTCTTGCTGGCGTTGAGGTACTTGCTCGCTGGCAGGTCTCCCCGGATAAACACATTTCCCCGGACAGGTTTATTCCCTTAGCTGAACAGACAGGACTTATTGTTCCAATGACGCGCCTTTTGATGCAAACCGTGGTGCAGGATCTGGCTCCGGTTCTCAACCGGCTGCCTAACCCTTTTCATATTGGAATTAATATCAGCGCGGCGCATGTAAATGAACAAGGTTTGCGGCAGGATTGTCAAAAATTTCTTAGTTCCCTGTCCAATGTTCAGCTGACATTGGAGATTACCGAAAGGGAGCCTTTTGCACTGACGCCTGAGTTTCGTGAAACACTCACGGATTTGCGGCAACTCGGTGTTAGTATTGCTCTGGATGATTTCGGAACCGGGTACTCCAACCTGGAATACCTGAACGAACTGCCCATCGACTTCATCAAGATAGACAAATCTTTTGTTGGCCGCATCACCCAAGCCCCTGATTCGGCAGTACTGGTGGAGTGCGTAATTGACATGGCCGAGAAATTGAAACTTGAAATCATTGCAGAAGGCGTTGAAACGGAGCTCCAATGGGATTACCTGGCAGATAAAGGGATAAGTTATCTGCAGGGTTATTATTTTTCCAAGCCACTTCCAGCATCCGATTTCATCGCAAAATACCTTTGAAACCCTCTATCCTTAGCCATCACACAATATTAAAATTCTCGTGGACTTGCGACAATTTCTAATGGTCGGTTTGATGGCACTCAATCTAATGTCGCACCATTCAGAAAATGGTTTATCACCAAAAACAGACACCCAAATCGATTACAAATTGGCATTACAGCATCCTTAACTCGCTTCCTATCATTTCATGCATATCTTCGCTCTCGAGAAAATCACCTGGCATGCTTTCTTTAAACTTTAGCAATTGAAAAATTACCATTTTTGAAGTCATTTATTGCATCCCTTTTTATCAAATATGCCGCACATCTCAAATCATGTATCGCCAGAAGACGGTAGAGAAAAAGATAAAAACGTCTGGTCATGGTACCAACCCAGTCATTACCAAGTCATAAGAAGCCCCGCCTCACCGGTTAGATTCATAGGTGCTTTCATTTTTCCGCTAAACACATGGAAGATATTCAAGTCACTAGATCGAAGTAAAGGTTAATATATCGGTCGCTGAATGCTATCCAGGCACGAATAAAACCTATTCACTGTCTTTTCTGTTAAAATATTGTTGCATTTGCGACTTTTTTATGTGAAATACAAAAATATCTCGAACATCCCGCTTCTCATACCCATGATGCAAACCCTCAAAAAACTGTCAATAACAGCATTACTAACTATAGAAAGTATAAAATCACACAGTAATTGGAATTTTATACTGAGTTGGCGTGAATGCTTACATTGAGTTGTGTGAATGCTTTTTCGAGCAAAAAAAGGAATTTTCTTTATTTTAGAAAGTTGTCAGAATTATCGGGTCAAGCAAAAACGCTGACAAACATCAGACAGTAGAAATTGAGAAATATACTTCTCAGGGAATATGGAATGAATTCATTCTCAACTGAATAATTCATCTTCATAGTTTTTACTGGCATGATTTTCAATATTGTAAGTAAAAAGTCTGAAGTGAACAAAAGAAATCATTTCACGGACAGGGAACTATTATTTATATATGCAAGGTTATATCAAATGAAAAAAGCAATTCTGGCAGTTCTGGTAGCAGGTTCAATGATGTCTGCAGTAGCGGCTCATGCAGCAGATGGTACTGTTCACTTTAATGGCAACATCGTTTCTGATGCTTGTACGATCGATGCTTCAGGGCAGAATTTGACTGTAAATATGGGCGACGTTGCAACGGCTGCATTCAGTGCGGTTGGTGATAAAGCTTCTCCAAGCAAATTCTCTATTAATGTTACTGACTGCCCAGATACGGTAAAACAAGTTTCCGTGAAATTTGATGGCACCGGTGATAGTGATAATACAGATCTTCTGAAACTGGACAGTGACCAGACTGCTAAAGGTGTGGCAATTGAGATTGCTAGTGACGCTGGTACAGCTATTCCTTTGCATAGTGCATCACCAGCTTACACCGTAGCTGATGATGGTTCTGCCACCCTGGACTTCGTTGGCCGCTATGTTTCTACCGCTGCAACTGTTGAAGCGGGTACTGCAAACGCCACTAGCCAGTTCACCATCAACTATCAGTAATTTTTTCCTCTTCTGGGTTTCCGTCTGTTAAAAGCCGAAGCCCAGAGGTCGCCCGGTTACTATGGCCGGGCGGTTTTATTAAGAATAAAGGAATGAGGTTCTCATGAGAAACAAATTGTTGATTCACACTTTACTGTTGTCCTCCGTTGTTTTGTTGGGGGCGAACGCATATGCCGGTGTCGTCGTGGGTGGGACGCGTGTTGTATACGATGGAAGCAAACGGGAAACGTCTTTATCGGTTAAAAATCCGGATACTATTCCTTATCTCATCCAGGCTTGGGCTGATTCTGCAGGGCCTACCGGGGAAAATAAGGGGGCAGCTAAACCTCCGTTCATTATTACTCCACCACTTTTTCGTCTCGATGCGGGTAAAGAGAATATGGTGCGTATTGTCCGGGCAGGCGGTGATTTACCGGCAGACAGAGAGTCTGTATTCTGGATGAACACAAAATCCATTCCGGCCTCCAAACACAGCGATAAAAATGTTCTTCAGATTTCAATTAAAACGCGTATCAAGCTGTTTTATCGTCCTGCAGGACTGAAAGCGCCAACTGTGGATGATTATCAAAAAGTGTCGTTCAGCCGTGCTGGTGCAAAACTCGATGTGACGAATCCGACACCTTACTACCTTTCATTTTCTTCACTAAAAGCAGGTAGTACTGATATTGATACGACCAATGTTATGGTGCCGCCTAAAGGCCATGCGGAATACTCGCTCCCTGGCTCTGTAAATGGCAATAACATTACCTGGCAGGTTATTAACGATTTCGGTGGTCCTTCGAAAGCAGTAACCTCAATAATTAAATAATTTAAGTTGTTTTATATATTAAACTATCGGGGTTTTCCGAGGGGTTGTTATGTCATTTTTTTCTAAAAAAACGAAAATAAATAATGAAACACAGAAAAAGAAATATAATTTGCGCTTATCGCAACTTTCTCTGGCGGTAATTTGCATCTTGTCTGTTCAGCAGGGTTATGCTGAAGATTATTTTAATGTTAATGCACTTGAAATTGATAACCCGTCGTCAACCCCGGTCGATTTGTCACAATTCTCTGACGCTGGCGGCCAGGCACCAGGTGTTTATCATGTAGACATTTACATGAATGGCATCGTGCAAGACACTCAGGACATTACCTTTGTGAGTACTAATGGCACACTGGTACCCCGCCTGACAGTGGCCCAACTGGCTAAGTGGGGGGTGATTACGTCATCGCTTCCTGCTTTAGTGGGTGTCCCGGAAAATGAACCTCTGCAGGATATGAGTGTATCTATTCCTCAGTCAAAGACAGATTTTGATTTTTCTCACCAGGCGCTGAATATTTCCGTTCCTCAGGCCAATATGAAAAATTCTGTTCAGGGCAGTGTTGATCCGAAATTTTGGGACGAGGGGATCCCCGCATTTTTAACGAGTTACAATTTCTCCGGTTCGAACACGAGTCAAAATGACAGTTATTTTCTTAATTTACATAGCGGAATAAACCTCGGAGCATGGCGTCTGCGCAACTACAGCACGTGGAATTATAATAAAAGCAGCAGCCGTCGCCGGGGCTATTATTCTTCTCATTCTGAAAATAAATGGGAATCAATTAATACCTACTTGCAACGGGATGTGCCCGCGCTCAAGGGCCAGTTTGTTGCGGGCGACAGTTATACGGCATCTGATGTTTTTGACAGTGTGCAATTCCGTGGTGCTCAGTTAATGTCCGACGACAATATGTTGCCCGACAGCCTCCGGGGGTTTGCTCCTGTAGTCCGTGGGATCGCAAACAGCAATGCAAAGGTGACGGTTAAACAAAACGGCTCCGTTATTTATCAGACATATGTCCCACCTGGGCCATTTGTTATCAGCGACCTGTACCCAACATCTTCAAGCGGCGACCTGCAAGTCACCATTACGGAAACGGGTGGGGCGGTGCGAACGTTTGTTCAACCGTTCTCTAGCGTGCCGATGATGCAGCGCGAAGGACGACTCAAGTACGCTTTTACAGCAGGACAATATCGTTCAACCAACGTCTACAGTGAAACCCCCTCACTTGGGCAAGCGACATTGATATATGGCTTGCCGCATGCCGTCACAGTTTATGGTGGTATCCAGGCGTCGCCTGACTATCACGCCATGGCATTAGGTATGGGAGTAGGATTGGGGGATATGGGCTCGCTGTCTATGGATGCGACTCAGGCTCATGTTGCCCTTGAACAACATAATCGTAACAGCAGCAAATCAGAAAATGGTCAGTCGTATCGGTTGCAATATTCGAAAGATATTGCGGCTACGGACTCAATGGTTACGCTGGCAGGGTATCGATATTCCACCGAAGGGTTCTATACGTTCAAGGAAGCTATGGATTATCGCGCTTATGATGAAGGTAACTATTTTAATGTTCAAAACAATAAGCGCAGTAAATTTCAGGTGGTTCTGACTCAAAATCTTAAAGGCGGCGACTGGGGCTCGTTGTCTATATCCGGATATGAGCAGGATTATTGGAACGAGAAAGGATATGAACGAAACATTAGCGTCGGGTATAACACGTCATGGAATGGCATTGGCTTTGGTGTGATGTATGCAGAAACTAAATATCCGCATACATCTACTCGTGATGATCGCCAGTTGGCATTGAATGTGAGTCTGCCGTTGGGTCGTTGGCTGTCAAATGCTTATGCCTACAGCAGTATGACAAGTGACATGCGCGGAAATACACAAAACCAGGTTGGTCTTAGTGGGACGGCATTAAACGATAATAACCTGTCGTACAGCGTTTCTCAAGGTTACGATAATCGCGGAAATGGCTCAAGCGGACAGGTGAGCACGGATTACAAGGGCACCTACGGTGAGGTAAATGCAGGTTATAGCTATAGCGGTAGTAACCGGCAGGTAAATTACGGTGCTCAGGGAGCAGTAATCGCACATTCTCATGGCGTTACTTTTGGCCAACCTCTTGCTGGTGATATGGCAGCAGTAACTTTAGTACAGGCACCGGGAGCTCGTAACGTCAAAATCCAAAATGGTAGTGGAGTTAGAACCGACTGGCGTGGTTATGCGATAGTACCTTATGCTAGCCCGTATAAACGTTCTCGCGTGGCACTCAGCACCGATACTTTAGAAGATGGTGTTGATTTGAAAGAAAATGTAACTTCGGTGATCCCGACTCAGGGTGCCGTGACTGTGGCTAAATTTAAAACACATGTTGGAAGTCGTGCATTAATTAACCTTCAATATCATGATCATCCTGTTCCTTTCGGTACATTGGTTACCGTTGATGATGATGAAAATAATCAGGGGATTGTCGGAGAAAATGGCCAGGTGTATTTGAGTGGTCTGCAACAAAAGAGCGAGCTGATTGCTAGTTGGGATAATCAAAGCAGTAAAAAATGTCACGCCAGTTTAAACATTAATTCGATCCCAGTGAATAGCACAACTAATGATATTCAGCAGATCAACGTAAGTTGCAAGTAAAGGTGAATTAGAATGTTAAATAGATTTTTTTTTATTTTTGTTGTTACAACCGGACTTGTTTGGACGAATATGTCATTCGCTAGTTGTCCATCTTTTCTTATTGATAGCACGTCCGAACCTTGGGAGGTTCAGTTTGGAGATATAACTGTTTCTGCAGATGCTCCAATTGGAAGTACGATTGCAAGCGCCTCTGCTACTGGGCCTACCTTATCACTTAAGTATTTTGTAAACTGCCGTATGAAGTTTACTACAGTCTATAACGGGAGTGATCCAGCACTTGTAAATGGAATGAGCCATGTTTATGAGACTAATTTAGCAGGTGTAGGCTTCGAAGTGAAAACAAGTAATTATCCAGGTACAATTTATTATGAAAACCCGGGTTACGAGCAAACTATAGATCAAGTTTTGACCTTATCACCCGGCAATGTAACTGTGAGTTTTATTAAAACAGGTAATATACAACCCGGCGTGTTAACTACTTACGGACTTGCCTCTTTTAGGGGGGCATCGCCATCCGATGGTATAGGAAAAGCTATCCGTCTCGCAGGGACGAGTAGTATTATTGGATCGGCGTGCACGGTATCAAATTCAACTGTAAATGTTAATTTGGGAGATTTTCTTACCACTGAATTTAGCGGAATTGGGTATACGACGACAAAAGTAGCTGTTCCTATTAGTCTTAATTGCAACACAGGGACTAAAATTAGTGCTCTTGTAACTGCAGATGCAGACAGCGACTCGACAGCGCCAGGAGTGTTCAAACTAACTTCAGGGACAGGTAGTGCAAGCGGTGTAGCGATTCAATTAATGGATAGTAGTGGGAAACCAATCAACTTGAATGAAAAAGTGGACATTGGCACAACGACTTCTGATGGCGAGTATGATTTTAACTGGACTGCCAGTTATATACAAACTAAAGGGCAAGTAATACCTGGAGAAGCAAATGGGTCAGCAACATTAACATTCAGTTACGAGTAGGACGGAGTAAATAATGACGTTATTCAATTCACGACTCATTGTTTCGAAAATCGCTGTATGCTTAGTTTGCTGTATGAGTATTTACGCGCACGCTGCCGATATCACAATGAATTTTTCTGGAACGATCAAATCAGGTTCCTGCAGTGTAACTACACCAACGTTAAATGTGGATCTTGGCGATGTGGGAACGCAGAGTTTTGACTCTGAGGGCGGAGTTTCCAGACAACTGAAGTTGATTCCTATTTCATTAGATTGCCCGGATGGCGGACCTGATTCAGCCACAATAACATTTAGTGGTACTCCAAGTTCGGACCCAACTTTACTTGCGTTGGACAAAGATAGTGATTCTGCTTCAGGCGTGGCAATCCGAATTGCTGATCGAATTGGTACTAAAGTAAATTTAGGTGAGCCTTCGGAAACTCATCTAGACGCGGGAATGAACTCAATCCTATACAATGCGCAATATGAGTCTTTGGGAAATCGTTCTCAAATTGTTGCTGGAAAAGCTAATGCTACAGCAGAATTTACTATTAACTATCCTTAAAATATATTTTTTTTCGTTTCGATGAAATTGTGTTAATTCATTTATTTTTATGATTATAAAAATGCCTCGTATTATTTTATTTTTATTTATGGTTTTTACATTTTCTTGGGCCAATGCGGCCCAAGAAAAAAACTCTGGTATAGGTTTTCACCAAACTCAAGCGGCCTCAACAAATGCCGTTAATAAGAACAAAATACTTTTTCAGTATAAAAAATGGAAAGGAGTTAAATATAAATTTGGTGGCAAAAATCATTCTGGTATTGATTGCTCTTCGTTTACTCAGAAAATTTACGCCGCAGCGTTTTATAAGAAACTACCTCGTTCTACTAACAACCAAATAAAAATGGGCAAAAAAGTTTTGCTTACAAAACTTCAGCCAGGTGACCTGGTATTTTTCCAAACAAAAAGAAATGTCAAACATGTAGGGGTTTATGTTGGTCAATTCAAATTTGTGCATGCTTCAAGCAGTCACGGAGTGATGATTTCCAGCCTGGGAAACAGTTATTGGATTAATCATTTCGAAGTTGCAAGGAGAGTATTAAGTTAATCCATTAACTTGTTATCTTCCTCCAAGGAAATATTTTTAATATACAAAAGCATGTCCACATCATCATGTGTAGATTGTTTTTTAATCCAAAAGCATAATAAATAAGAGTCATTGATATAAAATCAGAATTTAGACTTAATATTAAGGGTATCTTGGTTATGAAAAAGTCATTACTGAAATTAAATGTCATTGCTTTCTCAGTTGCATCGGTTTACTCATTTGTGGTTCAGGCAGAAGCAAGCTATACACAATTTGCTGTTGCTAATGAGCCTTTAGCTGAAAGCAGGAAAACAAAAACAGAGGACTTTGCCAAAAATAACGCGTCAGACTCTGATCTGACGGGGGTATTGAATAATGTTACTAATATTTATTTAGGAAAATATTCCCTGCTAACTCTGGATGCTGATTCATCTGTGACGACATTGAGCAATGGCGGTACGGTAGCTTTTTCGGGTGGTAATGTAGGCAGAACGCTTACGATTCATGGCGATTACACTGGTAATAATGGGTTGTTAATTTTCAACAGCGTATTATCCGGTGACAGATCTCTTACCGACAGGTTGAAGGTTTACGGTAATACATCTGGTACGACCCGAGTAAGTATAAATAATCTGGGAGGTGCCGGAGATAGTACAGTAAACGGCATAGAGGTGATTAACGTAAACGGAAATTCAGCTGGGGAATTTACTGAGGCCACCCCTATTGTTGCCGGAGCATACGATTATCACCTGGTCAGGGGAAAAGGTAAAAATTCTGGAAATTGGTATCTGACAAGCCAGTTATCAGACGGGGAAAGCGGAACTTTACCTGGAAATGGTGGCAATGATGCCCAGGGGGGTAAAACAAAAACATACCGCCCAGAAGGCGGGGCCTACGCAGCCAACATTCTGGCTGCCAATACCATGTTTATCGCGCCTCTCTCTACCCGTCAGGGGGAAACTGAATATACAGATTCGATGACCGGGGAGAGAAAGATGACCAGCTTGTGGTTGAAAAATACTGGGATGCATTCCCGCAATTATGATGGTAGTGGTCAGTTAAAAACACAATCGAATAGTTACATCCTCATGCTCGGGGGAGACGTTGCAAAAGGCAAGATCCAAGGAGGGAGCAGCTGGCGACTCGGTGCCCTGGTTGGCTACGCCAACAACCATAGCGACACAACTTCATCCCTCGCGGGACGCTATGCTAAGGGGGAGGTGCAGGGGTACAACATGGGTCTCTATGGTACTTGGTATGCTCAGGGAAATGATCGCGAGGGGTTCTATATCGACACACTGACACAATACAGCGGCTTTAATAATACTGTAAGCGGTGAAGAGCTCAACAGCGAAAAATATGACGCTGACGGTGTGCAAGCCTCTCTTGAAAGCGGCTATGTATTTCCGATGGCCAGCGGTGAACAAAGTGTTTGGTATGTGCAACCAGATTTGCAGGCGGCCTGGTCAGGTATCCAAGCCGACAAACACACGGAAAACAATGGCACGGCCGTGACCGGTACTGGCAGAAATAACCTCCGTACTCAACTTGGAGTAAAAGTTTTCTCTGAAGGCCATAGTCATTTGGACGATGGTAAAAATCGTAACTTCAGCCCATTTGCTGAAGTTAGTTGGGTCCACAACACCGAACAATACGGTGCCAACATGGATGGTGTGAACGTCTTATCCGAGGGCACCAGGAATATCGCCGAGGCAAACATTGGAGTTCAAGGCGAAATTACCCCGGTGCTAAACATCAGTGGTTCGGTTGCTCAGCTGATCGGAGATGAGGGATTCAGCAGTACAGCTATTTCTGCTGGAATGAAATATACTTTCTAGCCATTGATGTTTATCGGCACCCTCTGGAAGAGGGCTCCAGTCTTGAAATCACATTTAAGATTGGAACCCCTTTCATGTCTCAATTCAAAAGTAGATAATTTCGTTACTGAACAAAATTATCGACAATAAATCCCCCTTCGGAAATGATCAAATGCTGCTACCTTAAAAAATTAGGTAAGCAGGTCAACGCTACCCCATTAAGTTGCGCAGTTAAGCATAGAAATTCTGTAGAAGCAGATCGTTAGGGTTTGCGAGTCTGATGAATCCAGTTTAATCTAAATAATGGCTCAATAATAAACTTAGTTGAACCGCTGTGCTTTATTTTGTCATTTAACTTGTTGTTTACAAACAAGATAGACAGTTTTGTGAAAGGCGGTGTATTCGATGAGAAAATATACGTTAATTCACTTTTTGCCGTTATCCGCATTGGTATTATACAGTGCAATGGCGGATGCTGGCGTAATCGTAGGCGCAACACGCATTGTCTTTGACGGGAGTAAGCGGGAAACGTCTTTATCTGTCAAAAATCCTGACCATGCACCTTATTTGATCCAAACATGGGCTGATTCCGCAGGGCCGACCGGCAAGGATACGGACGCCCGCAAGCCCCCATTCATTATCACTCCGCCGCTTTTCCGGCTCGATGCAGGTAAAGAAAATATGGTGCGAATTGTGCGAAATGGCGACGTTCTGCCTTCAGACAGAGAATCTGTATTCTGGGTGAACACGAAATCTATACCTGCTTCAAAGCACAGTGATAAAAATGTACTCCAAATTTCAATTAAGACCCGCATCAAACTTTTCTACCGCCCGACGGGCATCAAAGCCCCCTCTGCGAATGATTACAACAAAGTGTCGTTCAGCAGGGTAGGTGCAAAGCTTGAAGTATCGAATTCGACACCATATTACCTGTCGTTCTCTTCACTTAGGGCAGGCAGTGTGCCTCTCGATACAACCGGCACCATGGTACCGCCCAAGGGGAGCGCTGAATATTCGCTTCCTGGTTCGGTAAATGTTAATCAGGTTGCCTGGCAGGTTATTAATGATTTCGGCGGAGCTTCACAGATGATACATTCAGCGGTCAAACAAAGATGAAATTATTTAATATTGAGAACGAGATGTTAAGGCGATTTTCTTTCTTTTTTATCATTTTTGTCGGATGCACCTGGTCTGGCTTTTCCGTTGCTAACTGCATGTTTACTGGTTCCGGACAAACTGCAACGGTTAATTTTGACAATATTCCAGTAAGCAATGCTTTGCCTATAGGGGCAATTATTTCAACTGCTATCCCTTCACCTAATGCGCAGCCTGTTACAGTAATAGATGATTGTACTACCAATTTACTTATGACTTACATGGGGGGGACCCCTGTAAGCGGAATGAATGGTGTTTATAAAACAAATTTAAATGGTGTTGGTATTAGCATATGTAATTCTTCGTTTAATGGATCGGATTTTTCATCCTGCGAAACATTTTATCAGAACCCGGCAGAATCCTATCAGTTGCTTGGCAGGGGGAACTTTACGCCAGGTACTGCAGTTATAGCTCTTATCAAAACAGGTGATATAACCGCCGGAGCATTGGAGTCAGGCCCACTTGGGGCTGTGTATCTTGAAGGAGATGAAGCAAATTACGATATTAAGTTCATGCTCGGCTCAAGTTCTGTTACCTCTACCGGGTGTAAGATTACAACTCCTACACTTAATGTTAATTTAGGAGACTTTCTAACTACTGATTTTACTGGGGTTGGGTATAAAACTAAACAGGTCAGTTTGCCTATCAGCCTACAGTGTAATGCAGGTACAAAAGTTAATGCCGTTTTAGCTGCAGAATCTGATTCTGATTCACAAAATACTGGTGTTATTAAATTATCATCCGACGCAGACAGTGCTAGCGGGATAGGTATTCAATTAATAGATGGTAAAGGTCAGGTGTTAAAACTAAACGAAAATATTTATGTGGGAATGGCTGCTTCAGAGGGAGATTTTGAATTCAACTGGACAGCGAGCTATATCCAAACCCAATCTGTTGTTACGCCAGGAAATGCCAATGCGTCTGCAACAATTACGCTGACATACGAATAATAAGGATTCGGTAAAACGGCCTGATTATCGGCAAATTTTAGCGACCTTTCTGTACACAGCATTAAGCTGCTGAGTCAACACATTGGCGGCTTCTCCGGTACTGAAAGGATCCCAAGGGGGCGATATACCTGCACTCTAATGAGGTATTAAGGTGGGCCCAGAAAAAATATAAATACTGGAAGCATCTGGGGATCACAACATAACCAGTCCAACAAAGCATCCGCATCTCCAAAAGTGACATTATCAAATGGGACTTACAATCGCGGTGCGGTTAATGCAGGCTTATGTTAAATCGAGAGTTAGCCCTATCAACGGGTCACAATTAACGCCAGGCCAAATGACGAATAATGTCCTGTGACTGATTAAGAATACGGATCACTGTGATGGCAGTATCGGAGGGGATGAAGAAAATCACATGTTTCTCAATCGGCAAGGAAAAAATGTGTTCGCCTAATTCTGGTCTTTGAGTGCCGATCTCATGTGTCGCTAACACATCAAATATGTCAGAAAAACGGCTAATATATTCGTCTGCTTTAACGGCGCCAAAATTTTCCAGACTGTACGACCAGATATCTTCCAAATCTCCGTTTGCTTTAGGCGTCAGATTAATCTCTTTCATGCAGTCGGGTCTCTCCTTTAACCCGCTGAAGGAAAGAACTCTTATTCCACGTCTCTGGCGTTCCGCTGCTAACGCCCTCAGCTAATAAATCACGCAACGTTTGCAGGTGGGACTCTGCCTGTTTTTCACGTAGCAGGCGCAGGGCATCACGAAGCACTTCACTTTGCGTTCTGTAATCGCCAGATTGCACAAGAGCATCGATGAAATCTCGCAGTTCATCGCCAAGGTCAACTGTCATAGTTCTAGCCATAATAACCTCATGTAAGACTATTTCTTACAATGATTATAATTTCGCCGCCCGCAAAGTGCCAGCCAATATTTTGGCTATGAGTTGCAGTCTGTACTAGTTTCGTCCGCTTAGTGGCATTTGAGCATACCCAAACGAAACCATGCCGATCATAACTAAATTCTCTGAAAGACACTACCTAAATGACACTGTGCATTGTGATATAACCTTAATGACACAATAAGGGGCATTTATGTATATTTTCGGTTATCTCCGGGCTTCAACAAGATGCCAATCGGGCAGGTGAGGGTCGTTCCGGGTTATTTTGACAGAATATCACCCTTCAATATGGATGTGCTGAAATGTGTGGCTCTGGCGGCCATGTCGCTGTTTGCGCTTATATTTGCCTTCAATATAGCAAAACAGCCGACTCGTGCTCAGGAACTAGCGAACCGGCAATGGAAGTGGGCTGTCATCACCCAGCCTTTTTTTGCCTTTGCCTTTTATGGTCACCAGCCCTGGTACGCACTGAATATTTTGTTTGTCTTCGCTGTTTGCAGCCAGTTAGTCGCGTGGTTCTATCCCCGGACACAGTATTGCTGGATGAAAAGCATTCTTCTTATCGTAATTTTCGCATGGCCACTCTCATTTGCCAGTTATGGGCTAGCAGGTATTGCTTTTGTATTGTTCTCTGTTCTGATGTTAGCCAGCGTAACGCCAGGAACCGCTGTTTTGCTTCTTTGGCTTTTATCACTGATCGGTTTGAACGCCGCATCTTTAATGGCTGCGCCCCTGTTAGACGTGATCGTTTTCGGCATTATTCCCACGCTGTGTTTACCGCTATTTATACTGATTTTAACCGATAGCACTTCTATCACTAATAAGACAGATAAACGTTTTTTGCCACGACAAACTTTCTACTGGTTGTACTGTGGGCATCTTATGGTATTAGGGATAGTTACAGTTTTAATCAGAGTCGGGATTATGTGAAAAACCCTAAACGAATGGCGGTATTAATACCGCCATTGCAGCGAAGTCCGACCACGATTGAAAGCACGGCAACTCAGCTGCGTGAGGGAAAGTCTGCGGCTACCAGACAGCGCACCTGCACCGTAAACTGAACTTACCGCTGATTGTCGACTTCGCGAGGAATACCTCTCAGTGCTATGAGGCAGATGTATCGCAATAAATACCAAAATGGTGATCGGTCGTTTTGGGGAGTTATCGCGTATACGTGAAAAAGACCAACGTGCGGGGGAGGGGATAGGGCGGTCGGGAACGCCCCCGTTTCCGCCGCCTTACCGTCTCAGGCGGTATGCAAGCCCCTGATACAAAACGGATTATAGCAGATGTGGTAAAGGTGTAGGCGAGTTTAGGAGCAATCTTTACCAGCGTGTCCAGGGGCAGCTTAACCGACTGAATCGCAAAGGGAAAACGGCACTTCTGGGTGGAAGAGGGAAAAGTTGGGCAGTCTAAGGGTAAACCCCAATCCGGATAATGTCAGAGCCTCCGTAAGATGCCCGGGTGAAAGTCGCTATTCTCGATCCCTCTGGCACAGAGCGGGGGAGGGTGATTGAAAACTGTGTAAGGGAGCGGCGGATCATTGATAAGTGAAGGAAAATATACACCGGCAGAAAATAAAGGAGGCCATTGGGGGAAGGGGGATGAATAAGTCGGCAACACCAGTCACCCCTTTTCGCTGCATCAGACAATATGTGAGGGAATTTACGTTATGAAGAAATTTATAGGAAACTTTATCGGTTCACAGACAATTCACTTATCCAATTTGGAGTGCTAATTTAATAAAAACACTCCCGATATTGGAACGCAGAATAAAATTAATTTCGGGACATGCATTATATGCATGAGTTATAAGCTTCCTATTCTTTCATCAGCAGTGTAACCATAATTCAGATGGGGTAAATCTGCTTTTATACCCGAGGCGGCATACAGCCGTTCCATTTCCAGGAATAAAGCTTCAGAAATGAAAGCCGGTTCATAAGATTTTTCCCCTGCTATGGTGGGGTAGAAAACAAAACAGGGAAATATCCAGGGAAGCAGTTCCTCATACAGGAACTGCATGTCTGCATCACTGAACCCCTCCGGATTAAAGTTCTCATTCAGCCAGTGGCGGAACTCCTCTGCATTCGTTAATAACTTCATGCTCAACCCTTTTATAAATATTATCAGAATAGTGCTCTATAAATAAATGCATTACGAAATAGCATTCAATACTGTAAGCGGACATGTTTGAGAGACTAAATACTGTCAGCGGAGTAATATTATCATCTTGGATAATAACTTACCCAACACATATTAATAAACTACTTTTGAATTACACGAAAAAGGTATCTGTGGTTCATCAGGACGCCTGAGTGCGCCTCATTATCGGGATAACGTATGACACTTATTAATTTTCTCACCTGAATCAACGGGATGCTCGTCAAACCAAGATGGCGGGTGATAAAAATAGAGGAGGCAGAGACGGCGAAAGGTGAAATTGCCGTCCGCAAATGAACGGCTCACCTCATGGTTACTCAGTCACTTCGTGGTCCGGATCCCCGTATAGCCGGTTCACGGTATTGTCAGGCAGTTTCTCCAGCGGACCGCAGTCATATACATGGCTACCTAGTGCTAAGCGGTATACCGCATCTTCCTTGCCGTCTTCGTGCGCTGCGCCCCAGATGATGTGCAGCGGCTCCGGCGCGGCGACGTAGTGGCGGGAGAGGCTGTCGAAAAAGACCTTTGTATACTGCGCATAGGTCAGGGTCTCTGACATCTGTGCGTCGGACATAAACAGATCCAGACCGCCTGTTTCACGATTCTTCAGGCCCAGTAATACGTGCCCGGCGTTGCTGGTGGTCAGCGCCGCCATATGAATTTCTACCGATTTACCGCAGGTCTGACGGAACATGGCCGGAAGCGTATCGAGCTTTACGTCAGCGGCGGCGCAGGATAATGTCACCAGACAAAGGGATAAAGGGATAAGTAATAAACTGGAAAGTGTTCGCATTATTCTCTCTTTTTCAGGAGTAAAAAATCATGACGGCACACCTGCCATCATCTGTTAAAAGATAAGTATTTACTGAAGATTAAATATCAGAAAACTACCCTGCCGGGCGTTTAATATCATCATTGTATACGGTTTAAATTCGCCAACGCCAATGTTTTATTTATCACACATTAAGCTTTTCAACCTCGTGAGATATCTGAGTGCGTACATACAATGCGCTCAACGAAAACAAGAAAAAACCGCCGCACTTATCTATTTTTAAAATTATTAATGGTTTACCTCTCAAATTCACGCGCGAGGTGTTAATGAGATAAATATTTAGTGTTAATTGATTTGGTGTGTATTCTGATTGTCAGAAAACCCTTTCCAATTCTTACTACTGGTAATACACGCACAGCAGTGGGAATATTCTTAGCGGAATCAGCGTTAATAAGATTTCACGTCGTTAAAGAGTCAAATTCCTAAATACAACCTGTAAGGCAGTGAGATACCTTATAAAGGCGATGGATAAGCACTGCCCGATCACTTTATATGGAGAATACCCACCGATGAATCTACTGACAACTGCAGCACTCTGAACCCACCCGGCGTGCGCCGTTGTTTATATACCTACCGCCTTACTCAATACGACACTATTTACTTTTCACTTAAAGGAAATAAATAGCGGTTACACAAACGGATATTTGTTTTTTTAATCCTAAGAATGGGGATTTAACATGAAATTGCTCTCAGTTGTTGCCAGCTTTGTTTCCGCGCTGGTATTTATGCACGCCGCTCAGGCGGGTAATACCATCAACTTCCACGGCGAGATCACCGAAAGCACCTGTGACTCTACCGTCACCGGCGGCAATGACGTCATATTGCCGACAGTGTCTACCAACGCCTTTGCACCGGCCATCGGTTCGGCCGCGGGGCGTACCCAGTTTGTTATCGGCGTAACCGGATGTTCGCTCGTGGCTGGCAAAACCAAGGTTGCTGCTTACTTCAATGCCAGCGGTAACGGTGCTGCCAACGTCGACAGCATGACCGGCTATCTGAACAACATGGACGAAGGACAGACCGACGGTGCCGCAGGCGTCAAGCTGCAGCTGATTGACGGTACCACGCTTGCGCCGATCAAGGTCGGTTATGCCGAACAAAGTGCTGCAGGTGGCACCGGTTTCCAGACCGTCACGGGTGTGACTGAAGGGGGTGCCACGGGCGTCGCGCGTCTTAACTATTTTGTGGAATACGTGAAAACCGCCGACATCACCCCGGGCACGGTCGAAGGCAACGTAGTTTATGACCTGATGTACCAGTAATTTTACCTCTCTCAGGGGCGGCATACTGCCCCTGTTTTTTTTCACCCGGAGTCCAACTGTAATGTGTCTTTATACCCCCAAGAATGGCGTTGTTTTATGCCTCGCCCTGATGCTGGGCGGGATGAATCTTGCCTGTGCCGGCGTCGTACTCAACACGACCCGAGTGATTTATCGCGCTGATAAAGACGAAGCCACGGTCAAATTAACCAACAACAATCCAGGTCCCGTCCTGGTACAAAGCTGGCTGGACCGGGGTGATGAAAACGCCTCTCCGGAAAGAATTTCTGTGCCATTTGTCCTGACGCCGCCAATCAACCGCCTGAATGCGGGCCGGGGACAGACCCTGCGTATCACCTATCTGGGCTCACCTGCGTTACCGACGGATAAAGAGACTGTTTATTGGCTCAACGTGCTGGAAGTGCCGGCTAAACAGGCTTCTTCGGCTGATAAAAACCGCATCAAAGTGGCTTTTCGCACCCGCATTAAACTGTTTTACCGCCCGGACGGTCTGGCGGGTAATGCCAATCAGGCGCCCACCTTACTGCAGTGGCAAGCGGCACAGGGCGGCGTGCGCGTGACCAATCCCACGCCGTATTACGTGAATATGGGGACGGTGACCTACCGCGACCACGGCAAACAATACGACACCCCCGGTGAAATGATCGCCCCGGGCGGTGCGCAAAATTTTCATTTTAAAGATATCCCCTCGGTGATGCAGCTCAGCCAACTGAGCTTCACGGCCATTAATGACTACGGCGCTTTCACGAGTTTCAACGCCAGCGGTCGGTAAATCATTTTGCCGTCCCGCTTTTGTCTTTCATTTCCTGTGCGCGTACTAAGGTTGCCATGATGAATTATTCCAAAATATATAACAGCACGCTGATGCACCGCATCAGCATCCGCACTGTTATAGTATTTTTTTTGGCGATCTTCCCTGCATGGGCCACGGAAACTGTCGGAGAGAATATCCCCGCAGACGAGAGCGAAAGCATAGAATTTGAAACCGATGCCCTGCGTCAGGATGACTCCCGGCAGATTGACGTGAAGCGTTTTGCCACCGGGGCCAGCGCGATGCCCGGCGTTTACCGCGTCAATGTTTTTGTTAATAACACCCAAATCGCCTACGAAGACGTTGAAATCAAAGAAAAAGACACGCGCGGCGTTTTTGCCTGCCTGACTCCCAAATTGATCGGGCTGATAAGCTTCAATGAATCACAGTTGCCCGCTGACGTGAAAGACGCATTGTCAGCCCCTTTGCCGTGCACCGATTTGAAAAGCCTGTTGCCTGAAGCAGCGGTTGAATTCGACAGCAACGAGCAGCAGCTCAACATCACGCTGCCGCAGATTTATGTCAACCGCAGCTCAAGCGGCAGCGTCAGCCCGGAACTCTGGGACAGCGGCATAACGGCCGCCACGCTGGGCTATTATCTCAACGGCTATGATTCGCAGTACGGCAGTGACACCAGCCGCAGCTTTTATGCCGGACTCAACGGCGGGCTGAACATCGGCGCCTGGTACCTGCGGCATAACGGATCCTACAGTTGGGCCGAGGACATGGGGGGCGAATATTCCGCCATCAATACCTACCTGCAGCGCGATGTCGCCGCCGTGCGCGGGCGAGTTATATTGGGACAGGCGAATACCAGCGGACAAATTTTTAACTCCCTGCCCTATACCGGCGCGCAGCTTATCAGCGATGACAGCATGTTGCCGGACTCCCAGCGCGGTTACGCGCCGGAAATCCGTGGCATTGCCAAAACCAATGCCAAAGTAACGGTCAAACAGCAGGGGCAGGTGATTTATGAAACCACGGTGACGCCGGGTGCTTTCTTAATTAATGACCTGTACCCGACCGGCTACGGCGGTGACCTGGAGGTCACCATCCAGGAGGCCGACGGCACCACCCAGTCCTATACCATGCCTTATGCATCGGTGGCACAGCTGCTACGTCCGGGGACACACTTTTTCAGCCTTACCGGCGGGCGGCTGCGGGACGCCAGTATTTCAGACGATCCGTTATTGGTGGAAGGCACCTACCAGCGCGGTCTGTCTAACAGCATCACCGCCTATGGCGGCGCACAGGTAAGCTCAGACTATCAGGCCGTTCAGGTGGGGGCTGCCGTCGGCACCGAGGTTGGGGCAATTGCTGCCGACGTAACACAGTCTTACAGCAAGCTGGGGGGAAAGACCGGTGATAACAGCAGCCTGTCAGGGCAAAGTTATAAGGCCAGCTACAGTAAGCTGATTAGGGACACCGACAGTAATTTCACTCTGGCAGCTTACCGGTTTTCCAGCAGTGGTTATATGGATTACATGACCACCATGCTGACCCGTGAAAGCATCAAAAACGGTGACGATATTGGGCAAATCGGGCGTTCTAAAAACCGCTTCGCCGTCACGGCAAGTCAGGGCCTGCCCGATGGCTGGGGCGGTTTTTACGTCAGCGCGTCAATGGAAAACTACTGGAATAATGATAAATACAATAAGCAGTACCAGCTGGGATATTCCAACGGTTATAAGCGCCTGAGCTACAGCGTGAACGTGAACCGCACCCAGAGCGCCAACGGTACAGAGCAGACCCGCTTTAACCTGAACTTCTCCTTCCCGTTGTGGGAGAACCGCAGCCTGCGCGCGCCTACGGTCAGTGTGCGCTACAACGAGGACAGCCTGGGCGGACGAGGTCAGCAGGCGTCGGTGGCGGGCGCATTGGGTGAGAATAACAAATATACCTATAACGTGAACGGGGCGCATGACAATCGCTCCGGCAGCTCCGGCGGCATCGCGGGCACCTGGCAGGGCAGTGCTTCGTCTGTAAATGGCAGCTACAGCACGGGGGCGGATTATCGCAGCACCTCTCTTGGCATGTCTGGCACCCTGGTAGCACATTCGGGCGGCGTGACTCTGTCGCCGTTTAACGGCGATACTTTTGCCCTGATTGAGGCCAAAGGGGCCGAAGGCGCAAAAGTGGGCAGCTATGCCGGAGCAGTAATCGACTCCAGAGGCTATGCGCTGTTTCCGTCACTGCGTCCTTATCAGTTTAATGAGGTTTCTATTGACCCCGCCGGCGCTGACAAAGGCGTAGATTTTGAAAATACCTCACAAAAAGTGGTGCCACGCAGCGGTGCCGTGGTTAAGGTCAAAATTAATACCCGCATCGGTATTCCGATACTGATTACGTCACTCTTTAACGGTGACCCGGTACCCTTTGGCGCAGAAGTCTTTGACATGCTGAATAATTACGTCGGGGCCGTATCTCAGGGTGGGATGATTTACGCCAAAGTAAACGATATGAAAGGGACGTTGTTGGTGAAGTGGGGATCCACTCCGGACTCACGTTGTAAAGTGAGTTATATGCTGGCACCGTTGCCGAAAGACAAAGCGTTGCGGAAAATACCCCAGCGTTTTGATAGCCCTTGTGAAAGATCCCCGTAATAAAGGCTAATAGCTATTCTTGGACCAAGAATATTTCCCCAAAATTAAGCTATCCTTTATTATGAAGATAGAATAGTCCTCTGAGTGAGAGTAAATATAATGATTAATTTAAAATTCATGAGGGTGGTCCTAATACTATTAGGGCTGTTCCTGAATCAAGCGAAAGCCGCCAACGCGGTATGCTCATACAGTTCTACTAACGAAGTTAATGGTAAAACATACGATTTAAACTTAGCTAATATCACATTATCTGAAAATATCCCAGATTATACTATAATTTATTCTTATAATAATATTGCGGTGGGTTATATTACGGGCGCCAGTTGTACCGGTAATGCACCGTTGTATCTATATACAACTCTGACTAATGTATCCTCCCCCCGACCCATTTCTACCGTCTCGGGCGAGGATATTTACCCCACATCAGTTGAAGGATTAGGAATATCAATCACTAACGCGGCCAACTACAGTAGTAAAAACCCCGTTGGAGTTTATCCAGCCCCGACAGTGATATTCGGGGGGATGCTATCTGGATTTCCGGGGATTATATCAATAAAATTATGGAAAATTCCAGGTATTATCCGGGGGGCTGGGATGATATCATTCACCGGTCCGACATATAGTATAATGTTTGGTACTTCGCAAGCAGGGGACACACTTACTGGCACTGATATGTCATATTCACCACCAGGCTCAACTAATTTCTGGACTGTTTCCTCCCGCCAGATAATTGGGAATATGATTTTTCAAACAGGAACCTGTGAAATGAGCGGCGGCGATAAAACGGTGCAAATGGGTGAGCATTCTTTTCAAGAATATTCCGACTGGAAAGATGCCAGTTTCAGCCTTAAATGTCCGAATGCCAACGGTTACCGAGGCACAGCAACTGGCTCTTCCAGTGGCCCTGGCTTGACTGCACTTACCGGTGCTACAATTACAGCCAATTCGATGAGAAATGCAAACCTTACCGTAACCGTTGTACCTCGCACGGCGATCCTCACCAGCACAGCATCGGGTAACCCTATTGGCGGTACCGTCGCGCTGGACGGCAACGGCGCTAAAGGTTACGGGGTGCAGCTGGCTTGGGGCAACTATGCCACTCTGGGAGCCACGCCTGCCAAGCCGGTGGTATTCAACACTCCTGTTTTAGCATCAACCCTCAATTCGGCTTTCGCAAGCGGCGCCTATGCGCTGGGGGCTACAATGTCCGGAGCGGCGATTCAGATGGGCGCTCGCTATATCAGGATCAGTAATGATTCCGGGCCGGGAGAGGCCAACACGTCCGTAGAAATCATCGCCAACTACAATTAACAACTTTCAATCCAGGCCGGCCGGCGACAATGTCCGGCCCGGTAAAAATTCCAGCAGGGGAATTGCCCGTTCAAAGTCTTCTTAATTAATTATCTACAACGCCTTTCTAATCATAACACGCCCTTCGTTGCCTTTTTACTTTCCTTTCGAAAATATAATTCATCATTCACCACTACCGCCTCAATTTAAAATAGACAATATTGTAATTTATTGCTTATTAACTTGGTTTAATATTATTAAATAACATCAGGTAATTTCTATTATATAGAATTAGCTTTCTCAGTCTGTGTGTTTGTTTACTTAGTCCACAGGAGGCATGATACATCCAGTCGATTTAAACTCCGCTCCTTCGGAATATTCATACATAAAGACAGATATTCCTACTTACTGATTTTTCCTAATGCCGTATTTTGTCTGCACGGATAAAGAGTGTGGGTATTACCTGATGCAGGAAGCGTTATGCCACAGTTTAAAAAAGTTCGGATTAATTTTTACGTCGTAACAGAAAACCAGATATTGCTTCATGGAATAATTAGCATATTGAAAAATATTTTCCAGCTGCAGGATAAACGGCATGAATACTCTGTTATTCAGATACGCGAACCGGCGAAGCTGATGATGGCTATTCTGCGAAATAGTGGAAGTTCAGTGGTCATTTACGATTCGGAAAATTACTTTTTTTATGACCTGATGCTGTCTGTTGAAAAATTACAAGATGCCCGTATACAGTTTAAATCATTGTTACTGTGCAGCCCCCAGGAAAAAAAGAAATTTCATGGTTTTTATCGCAGCATTTTCGATATGAATCTGGATAAGAAAACGCATACCTATCACATCGAAACGGCACTCAGTCTGATGGTTAAAGCCCTTATTGACGATGGTG
>NZ_CP089920.1:0-722843 GCF_021276285.1 Rahnella victoriana | reverse complement strand
TAAGGCTGCCGCGCAGCCAGCCGGATCGCCAGCTCGCCTACCCGCAATTACTCCGCTCACTGTTTACCCTCGCACGTCACGAACCCGTTCTCAGGAACGCCGCGCTGACGCAAAGTCTGCTGTTTTTCGGCTTCAGCGCGTTCTGGACAATTCTGGCGCTGTTGCTTCAGACGCCCCGCTTTGGCCTCGACAGCGGCAGCGCCGGTCTGTTCGGCGTGGTGGCGCTTGCCGGTGCCGTGCTGGCGCCCTTTGGTCTGCGAGTCACAGGTAAACGAGGGCCACAGGCCGCCGCACTTTCCGGCGTGCTGCTGGTCGCGGCCAGCTTCCTGCTGATGATCCCGATGCAGACCCTGACCGGGCTGGGCATCGGCGTAGTGATGATGACCACCGGCCTGCAAATTTCGCTGATCAGTCATCAGAGTCTGATACTCCGCGCGGCGGGAAGCGCACGGGGCCGCTTTAACACCGTTTTCATGGCGGCACAGTTTGCTTTCGGCGCGGCCGGTTCTGCCGCCGCCAGTCTGGCCTGGGAACACGGTGGCTGGACCGCCGTGATGGTAATGGCCGCCGCTTCCGCCCTTCTGGCGCTGTGCGTCCGGCTGACACGCCTTTTTTAACACGACAAGGAGCATTTTATGATTGAACAACATCAGATCGGGGACTTCACCCTCATTACATTGCAGGACGGAATTTTTCTCTGCGACACGGATTTTATCCCCGCATCCAAATCCGCTGAGGGCGAAGCACTGTATAAAAGCGTGGGTTTGCCTGCGACCGGGCCATCGCCGGAACCCATTAACGCCTTTGCCCTGAAAAAAGAGGATCAGTTGTGGCTGATTGATGCCGGTTGCGGTCGTGAACTCGGTCCGCGATTCGGCAGGGCACCGGCCGCACTGCAAAACACCGGTTTCACGCTGGATCAGGTCGGAGGGATTATCCTGTCCCATCTGCATGAAGATCATATTGGCGGGCTGATCACGCAAGACGGCATGCCGCTTTATCCGCAGGCCACCCTGTATGTTTCAGAGGAAGAGCTGACATTCTGGACCCGCGCGACGTCGCAGGAAGATTATCCGCATCTGGTCACATCGGGGCTTTTCGCGCTGATTGCTTCGGTGTTGCGGGCATATGAAGGCGCGGTGAAAACAGTGGCGGCCAACGCAGAGGTGCTCCCCGGTGTCCGGCTGGTGCCGCTGCACGGGCACACCCCCGGCCACAGTGGGATTGAGATCACCGGCGGTGGCCAGCGTTTGCTTATCTGGGGAGACGTGGTGCATTCGACCCTGTTGCAGTTGCGCTATCCGCACTGGAGCATCGGATTTGATATGGATCCGCCGCAGGCGCTGGCGACCCGCGTGAAATTGCTGGCACAGCTTGCCACTGAAGAGACGCTGATCGCCGGTCCGCACGTCTCGGGAATGGGCAAGATCCGCGACTGCTGTGACGGGGGATATACCTTACATCAGCACGGGCGGGGATGATTTTTAGTGCCGGTGACGGGTTTTTCGCCTGATAAAAGCCCCCTCAAGACTTTTCAGACTCAGTTCCTGCGCAGGGGCTGGGTCTCGCCCGTGATCTGACTCACAGATTTCCCGGCATTCATCCCGTCGTTTGCCGCTTAATCCGTGTTATTACCGTTTATCTCCCTCTGTGACCGCTAATCAGGTTTCCCGCCTTTACACCGCTGATTTTGGCACCCTATAGCCGCAATAAAACAGATCCCACTTCTCTGCCAGCCATTCCTCAATTAAACCAAACAGAGAAGGGTTTTTCGTCAGTCTTTTAAAATAACCGGGTTATTTATGAATAAAAAAGCTTTCTTCAGGCACTTACCGTGGATGATTGTTGCGATCCTCGGTGCCTGCTGTCTGGGCGTCGTCGCCCTGCGGCGGGGTGAACACATCAGTGCGTTATGGATCGTCGTGGCCTCCGTGTCGGTTTATCTGGTGGCCTATCGTTATTACAGCCTGTATATCGCGCAAAAGGTCATGAAACTTGACCCGTCGCGCTCCACGCCTGCCGTGGTGAACAACGACGGTCTGAACTATGTGCCGACCAACCGCAATGTGCTGTTCGGTCACCACTTTGCCGCCATCGCCGGTGCCGGTCCGTTAGTCGGTCCGGTGCTTGCCGCGCAAATGGGCTATCTGCCGGGTGTGCTGTGGTTGCTGGCCGGTGTGGTGCTGGCCGGTGCGGTGCAGGACTTTATGGTGCTGTTTATCTCTTCACGCCGTAACGGCGCGTCTCTGGGCGAGATGATCAAAGAAGAGATGGGGCCGGTGCCGGGCACCATTGCCCTGTTCGGCTGCTTCCTGATCATGATTATTATTCTGGCGGTGCTGGCTTTAATCGTGGTGAAAGCGCTGGCAGAAAGCCCGTGGGGCGTGTTTACCGTCTGTTCGACGGTGCCGATCGCCCTGTTTATGGGCATCTACATGCGCTTTATCCGGCCGGGTCGCGTGGGTGAGATCTCGGTGATTGGCGTGGTTCTGCTGGTCGCTTCAATCTATTTCGGCGGCGTGATCGCCAGCGATCCTTACTGGGGTCCGGCGCTGACCTTCAAAGACACCACCATCACTTTTACCCTGATTGGTTATGCCTTTGTCTCTGCCCTGTTGCCGGTGTGGCTGATTCTGGCACCGCGTGACTATCTGGCCACGTTCCTGAAAATCGGCGTGATCGTCGGGCTGGCGATCGGCATCGTGATCCTCAATCCTGAACTGAAAATGCCTGCCCTGACCCAGTACATCGACGGCACAGGTCCGTTGTGGAAAGGCGCACTGTTCCCGTTCCTGTTTATCACCATCGCCTGCGGTGCGGTGTCCGGTTTCCACGCGCTGATCGCCTCCGGCACCACGCCTAAACTGCTGGCCTGCGAAACCGATGCACGGTTTATCGGTTACGGCGCGATGCTGATGGAATCCTTTGTGGCGGTAATGGCGCTGGTCGCGGCCTCGATCATCGAGCCGGGTTTATACTTCGCCATGAATACGCCGCCAGCCGGTCTGGGCATTACCATGCCAAACCTGCACGAACTGGGCGGCGATAATGCACCGATGATTCTGGCGCAGCTGAAAGACGTCACGGCGCACGCGGCGGCAACCGTCAGTTCATGGGGATTTGTGATCTCGCCTGAGCAGATTATGCAAACCGCGAAAGACATCGGCGAACCCTCAGTGCTGAACCGTGCCGGTGGCGCACCAACGCTTGCCGTAGGTATTGCGCATGTGTTCCACAAAATCATGCCGCTGGCGGATATGGGCTTCTGGTATCACTTCGGCATTCTGTTTGAAGCGCTGTTTATCCTGACCGCGCTGGATGCGGGTACGCGTTCCGGCCGCTTTATGTTGCAGGATTTACTGGGTAACTTTGTGCCGTTCCTGAAAAAAACCGACTCGCTGATCGCCGGGATTATCGGCACCGCAGGCTGCGTCGGGCTGTGGGGTTATCTGCTGTATCAGGGCGTGGTCGATCCGCTGGGTGGCGTGAAAAGCCTGTGGCCGCTGTTCGGCATCTCAAACCAGATGCTGGCTGCCGTCGCGCTGATCCTCGCCACCGTGGTGCTGGTGAAAATGAAACGCACGAAGTACATCTGGGTCACCATGGTGCCCGCCATCTGGCTGCTGATCTGCACCACCTGGGCGCTGGGGCTGAAACTGTTCAGCACCAATGCGCAGATGGAAGGCTTCTTCTACATGGCCGGTCAGTATAAAGAACGCATTGCTGCTGGCGGCGAGAGCCTGACACCGGAGCAGATCAGCAATATGCATCACATTGTGATCAACAACTACACCAACGCCGGGCTGAGTATTCTGTTCCTGATTGTGGTGTACAGCATCATTTTCTACGGTATCCGCGCCTGTCTGCAGGCACGTAAAACCGATAAACGGACCGATAAGGAAACCCCTTATATTCCGGTTCCGGCGGAAGGGATAAAAACCGTCTCCGGACACTAACCCTTTGCCTGAGAAACCCCGTCCTGCGGGGTTTCTCAGCATGAATACAAAGGAGTACGTATGTTTGACAACTTAGGTGCGGCGAAGAAATATCTCGGTCAGGCCGCACGTATGCTGGTAGGCATACCGGATTACGACACCTACGTTCTGCATATGCAGACCAACCATCCGGACACGCCACCGATGACTTACGAGGAATTTTTCCGTGAGCGCCAGCAGGCGCGTTACGGCGGGGACGGTAAAGGCGGAATGCGCTGTTGTTAAGAGGAGCACAACGATGGATCCGATTGCAGTCACAGTATTAACCGGTTTTCTGGGAGCCGGAAAAACCACGCTCCTGCGCCAGATTTTGCATACGCAGCAGGAGATAAAAATTGCGGTGATCGAGAATGAGTTTGGCGAAATGCCCCTCGATAACCAGCTGATTGGCGACCGGGCAACCCGCATCACCACGCTGTCTAACGGCTGCATCTGCTGCACCCGTTCGGGCGAGCTGGAAACGGCGTTGCTGGATCTGCTCGACAGCGTGGATAAAGGCGACGTGCAGTTTGACCGGCTGATGATTGAATGCACCGGCATGGCCGATCCCGGCCCGATCCTGCAGGCCTTTTTCGCCCATGACGTCATCTGCGAGCGGTATGTGTTAGATGGCGTGATCACGCTGGTGGACGCGGTACATGCCATGTCGCAGCTGGATCAGTTTCCGCTGGCGCAGTCGCAGATTGGTTATGCCGACCGCATCCTGCTGACCAAAACGGATGTGGCCGGTGACAATCCTGAACTGACCGCGCGGTTGCAACGCATCAACGCCCGCGCGCCGGTGTATAACATGGTTCAGGGTGATATCGAGCCGGCGCTGTTGTTCGATACTCGTGGATTTATGCTGGAGGAGAACGTGCTCGCGGTAAAACCGTTATTCCACCGCCTCGCGCCGCAGCAAAACGCCGTTTCTTCGATTGTGGTCGAACTGGATTATCCGGTCGGCCTGACGGCAGTTTCCGCGGTGATGGAAGAGTTGCTGGCCAGTTTTGCCGATAACCTGCTGCGCTATAAAGGGATGTTATGGATAGCAGACCAGCCGTGCCGCCTGCTGTTTCAGGGCGTGCAGCGGCTGTACAGTGCGGACTGGGATCGCCCGTGGCAGCCGGACGAAACGCCCCGCAGCGCACTGGTTTTCATCGGCGTGCAGTTACCTGAAACTCAAATCCGCGAAGCCTTTGCCCGGCTGCGACCGGCCTGAGGCCTGTGTCCAAAAGAAAAGCGGCGGGGTTTACAGCCCCACCGTCTCCTTTAAGGATTTCAGATAGCGACGGCTGACCGGCACCACCTGACCATCGCGCAATAACAGTTCCGCCTGATTCTTATCCTCCAGGCGGATTTCCTGCAAATAATCCATGTTTACCAGATACTGCCGGTGACAACGTAACAATGGCGTGCGCACTTCCAGCGTGCGTAAGGTCAGTTCGGTGAAGGTTTCTTTGCCATCCTGCCGCGTCACATACACCCCGCCCACCCGGCTGCTGACAAAGGCCACATCCTCCATCTGCAACAGCCAGATACGGTTGCTGCTGATGCACGGAATAAACTTCAGCGGCTGCTGGTATTGCGGCAACTGCGTGACATCCTGGCCCTGATAACCCTGACGCAGACGACCCAGCGTTTTTTGCAGCCGCGCCGTCTGGATCGGCTTGAGCAGATAGTCAAACGCGCACTGCTCGAACGCCTGCACGGCATATTCCTCAAACGCGGTAAGAAACACGATGTGCGGCCGGTGCTGCTGATCGAGCATACCGACCATTTCCAGCCCGCTGATGCGCGGCATCTGGATATCCAGAAACACAATGTCCGGACGGATTTTGTGGATCATACCGATGGCTTCAATGGCGTTGGTACATTCGCCGACAATCTCGATGTCGCTTTCATCCTGTAGCTGTAAACGTAAGTTCTCCAGCGCCAGCGGCTCATCATCAACAATCAGAACTCTTAACATGTCGCTCCCTCAACCGGCAGACGTAACGTCACGCGGGTAAAATCATCAGGTTTACAGCTGACGGTAATGCCGAAATCGTCGCCAAAGCGCGCCCGCAGACGCTTATCGACCAGACTCATGCCTAATCCGTCGCCGCTTTCTTCCGGCTGATACAGCCCGGCATTATCTTCCACTTCGACGATCACCCGCGGCCCTTCACGGTAAGCACGAATAATAATATTGCCGTTACTCAGCAACTGCGAAGTGCCGTGTTTAATGGCATTTTCCACCAGCGGTTGCAGGGTAAAAGCGGGAAGTTTGTGAAAAGAGAATTCATCCGGCACCTGTAAATCCACGTTGAGCCGGGACGAAAACCGGGCCAGTTCGATTTGCAGATAGGCATTCACATGCTCCAGCTCATCGGCCAGGGTGACGATTTCAGAGGAACGTTTGAGATTTTTGCGAAAGAAAGTCGACAGATACTGAACCAGTTGTCCGGCCTTATCGCTGTCGTGGCGGATCACCGCCATCAGGGTATTGAGGGCATTAAATAAGAAGTGCGGATTGACCTGCGCGTGCAGCAGTTTGATCTCCGACTGCGCCAGCAGGGCTTTTTGCTGCTCAAATTTCCCGGCGAGGATCTGCGCCGACAGCAACTGGGCAATCCCCTCGCCCAGCGTGCGGTTGATGGAACTGAACAGCCGGTTACGCACTTCGTACAACTTGATGGTGCCAATCACCCGCTGATTTTCGCCACGCAGCGGGATCACCAGCGTGGAACCCAGTTTGCAATTGGGATGCAACGAGCAGCGGTACGGCATCTCGTTGCCGTCGGCATACACCACTTCATCGTTCTCGATGGCGCGCCAGGTATACTCTGAGGCGATGGGTTTGCCTACCAGATGGTGATCGTCGCCGATACCGGTAAAGGCCAGCAATTTCTCGCGATCGGTGATCGCCACCGCGCCGATATCCAGCTCTTTCAGCAGCACCTGCGCCACCTTCATGCTGTTTTCTTCGTTAAAGCCGCGCCGCAAAATCCCTTCCGTCGAGGCCGCCACTTTCAGCGCCGTGGCTGAAAACGCCGAAGTATATTTTTCGAACATCGCCCGCTTATCCAGCAGAATGCGCATAAACATCGCGGCACCGAGCGTATTGGTGACCATCATCGGTGCGGCAATGTTACTGACCAGATGGAGCGCATCGTTAAACGGCCGGGCGATCAGCAGTATGATCACCATTTGCAGGATCTCAGCGACGAACGTCACCCCGGCCGCCACCAGCGGATTAAACACCTTATCGATGCGGCCGCGTTTGATCAAAATGCTGTGTACCAGACCGCCTAATAATCCCTCGGCGATGGTGGAAATCATGCAACTCAGCGCCGTCATGCCGCCCATCGAATACCGGTGGATGCCGCCGGTCAAACCGACCAGACCACCGACCACCGGCCCGCCAAGCAACCCGCCCATCACCGCGCCGATGGCACGGGTATTGGCGATAGAATCCTCGATATGCAGGCCGAAATAGGTGCCCATGATGCAAAAAATAGAAAAGGTGATATAGCACAATAATTTATGCGGCAGGCGAACCGTGACCTGAACCAGCGGAATAAATAACCGCGTTTTACTCATCAGCCAGGCGATCACCAAAAACACGCACATCTGCTGTAACAACAGCAGAACCAGATTAAACTCGTACATTCCCAAAGTGTCCAAAATCCAACAAGCGGGCAATATAACGTGCTGAGATACTTTTTACCTTGACCCCGCCCGAAGAATCCGCGCCAGCCCGGGCCGTTTCTTACAAAACATTTTCTTTCCTTCGCCGTCAGCAAGATAGCAGCAACAACGCATTAGGACTTTTCTCTTCCCCTTACTCATGATTATACTGTATGCATGAACAGTATCTTGTGGGTATCGAAAATGAACTCCTTACAGCGGTCGCACCACCATGTTTGCCCTCGTTGATGTGAACTCCTTTTACGCGAGTTGCGAAACCATATTCCGCCCGGATCTGCGCGGGCGGCCGGTGATTGTCTTGTCGAATAACGACGGCTGCGTCATTGCCCGCAATGCCCTCGCCAAACAGGCACAAATCGAGATGGGGGCACCTTTTTTCAAAGTGCGTGACACCATCCGGCGTCATAACGTGGCGGTGTTTTCATCCAACTACGCGCTGTACGCCGACATGTCCAGCCGGGTAATGACTTCGCTGGAACTGCTGGCACCCGCAGTGGATATCTATTCCATCGACGAGGCGTTTCTGGATATCACGAATATTGATAACTGCATGTCGCTGGCGGCGTTCGGTAAGCAAGTGCAGGATAAGATCTGGAAGGAGAATCACCTGATGGTGGGTGTCGGCATTGCGCCCACCAAAACGCTGGCCAAACTGGCAAACTTTGCGGCGAAAAAGTGGAAAGGGACGCATGGCGTGGTCGATTTATCGCGCACGGACCATCAGCGGATCCTGATGGGAAAAGTGGATGTCAGTGAAGTCTGGGGCGTCGGGCGGCGCATCAGCAAAAAACTCAACATGCTGGGGATCACCACCGCGCTGCAACTGGCTGACTGCCCTTCTGCCCTGATCCGCAAGCATTTCAGCGTGGTGCTGGAACGCACCGTGCGCGAACTGCGCGGCGAGTCGTGTCTGGCCTTTGAGGAGTCGGTGCCGACCAAACAGCAGATCATCTGCTCACGCTCTTTCGGCGAACGCATCACGGACTATCAGGACATGCGCGAAGCCATCTGCAACTACGCGGTGCGCGCCGCCGAGAAACTGCGCGCTGAGCATCAGTATTGCCGCTATGTGTCGGCGTTTGTGAAAACCAGTCCGCACGACGCCAACGTCCCCTATTACAGCCCTCATGCCGGGATCAAACTCATGACGCCGACGCAGGACAGCCGCGATATTCTCAGCGCCGCCGTGCGCTGCCTCGACCAGATCTGGCAACCCGGCTATCGCTATCAGAAAGGCGGCGTGATGCTGGGCGACTTTTTCAGTCAGGGCGTCGCCCAGCTCAATTTATTCGATGAATATCGGCCACGAAAAAACAGCGAACAACTGATGGCAACGCTGGATGAGATCCACAAAAAAGGCACCGGCAAAGTCTGGTTTGCCGGTCAGGGGATCCAGCGCGGCTGGGCGATGAAACGCGACATGCTGTCACCGGCGTATACGACGCGATTCAGTGAATTATTGAAAGTGAAATAGTTTTTTCACCATAAAAATGAAAAAGAAAGAAATGTGAGGAACCTATATTGTCTTTGTGACTGTGACGCCATACCCTTACAAAAGGATAGGAATAATAAAGGGAATTAATATGAGTCATGTTGAGGAAATTGCCACACGCATCGCAGATATCATTATCTCGCCTGACAGTGCTATCGGGTTCATTCACGGTGTACTTTCAGTTCCTGTGGACTTAGGATATTTAGCTTACGGTTATATTGATTCAGGATCCCGATACTCGAACCAAACCGAAACCATAAGAATAATTCAGGCTATTGATAACGGCATTCTTAATTATGATCGAATCATTGAAGCGATACAGACAGTATTTGAAAAATTTAACAAATACGCCTCAGAGAGCCAACAAAATAAAATATATAGTCGTGCTATTTTTTCACTCGCAGGACGTACAGCAGCCAATTCACTCATATCAGGTAAAATAGCAACGGCCATTTGCGGGCAGGCATCAGTATACATCGCATTCCGGGGTGGTTTGATTGGTAACATCCTGCTCGCCGGAGGTATGACAGAACGCTGTATCAGAACCTCGGAAAAGCTCAGTGTCGATGAACCCGAGGTGTATGAAGCTCTGAGGGTAAAAAATTATGACTTACTCTATTTTATGTTCGAACCGGCACTGAAGCCATTTGTTGATGCCCTGATTACACGTAGAAATCAGGGTGTCACTGCGTTCAAATCCATCCTCGATCTTGTTGAATCTAAAGTGAATGCTCATGTTTAAACTATCCCGATTAAAACGGAAAATTGTAGATAATATACTGGGCTTTACGGGAGCCTTGTTGGGAGGCGCTGCATTCTGGCTCTCTATGGCATGTATTTTCTATTTTGATAGCTGGCCGGAACGGATAATATCGATTCTTATCGTCGCCTTCGTTATTTATGTTTTAGCAAAATGGTTAAATAGATTTCACCCCCGCTAATTATTAGATCCATCATACTTAATTTATAAGGATGTAATATGTCAAACCCAGCATACCTATGGTTGGTCGATGAAAACGGCTCACCTGTTGTCGGCAATTCATTAGTTTCTGGCAGACTTGGCGCTATCGAACTTAGGTCAGTAAACCATAATGTGAACATTCCAACAGACCAACATACAGGCCGGCTAACGGGGACACGGGTTCACTCGCCGATAACGCTACAGAAGGAATTTGATAAAACGACACCCCTTTTATATCGTGCGTTATGCCAGGGTGCGACGTTTCAATCAGCAACAATAAAAATGTATCAAATTACTGAGGCCGGTAATGAAGTCGAGTATTTCAATATTATTTTAGAAAACGTGAAGGTCGTGGCGATTACACCTAATTTATACCCCGGCGGCCAGACAGGAACGCACTTCGAAAATCTTCAGCTACGTTACGAAAGCATCACATGGAAATGCTGTGACGGTAATATCCTCTACAAGGACACATGGAATAACCGCCCTGTGGCGTAATACCTATCCTCTGGGGCACCGGCGTATACGACGCGATTTGAGGAACGGGTGGCAGCAAAAGTCCAGGGTTCTGGCCTGATATAAGGGACAGCATCCGCACTGATGCTGTCCGGCAATACCCGGTTTATTTGCCCGCTAAAAACGGCCTGATACCCGCCCATACCGCATCGAAATTGACGGTAAAAGCAGGATGTGGGGCATCAGGAATAATGGCGAGACGCGCATTGGGCAGCATTTTATAGGCAGCAATCACCGTATCCAGGGGCGCATTGATATCCTTTTCCCCTGCCATGACAAGCACTGGCGCATGAATAGCGTCAAAGAGTGGCTTGCCGACGGTGGTCTGATCGTATTGCTGATTAGCTTGTTTGAACCATTCTTTCATTTTATCGGGTTGCGGCCGTATTTGTGCTTGCTCTGCCCAGTACCGCGGATCGAGATCAATAACAGACTGCAAAGGAGCACTTCGATCTTTACGCCCGCCTTGCACAAAGCCCTTCTTCCATTCACCCGCACCTATCGCCACCAGTTTGTTAATCTGTCGCGGATAATCGGCTGCAAACTGATACCCCGTATAAGCACCATCACTAAAACCGATAACATCTGTTTTTGAAATATTTAAGGCAGAAAGCACCTCATGCAGATCTTTAGCCTTTTGTTGATAGTCTGGCATGACGGTGCCGATGTCCGATTTTCCGTGTCCACGGGTATTCACCATAATGACAAGATGATCGTTTTTAAGTTTGTCAGCAAACTCACCCATTTCTGCCATCGAACCCACGACTCCGCCGTGCAGAAGCACAACCGGTTCACCCGATCCATAAACTTCATAATAAATTTTAGCGTCACCCGACTGCACATAATGTCCGGCCCCGGCATTGTTGCCGTAAGGGGTGGCGCTCTGGTAGCTATCCGGTTGCTGTCCGAACCAATGCAAAGGATGATTTGGCGGTATTTCGGCAGCATGTACGGTTATTGCCGACAGGCAAAGTGCGAAAAGACTGATGAATATTTTATTCATTAACATACCTATACGATTCAGAGGCGTTAACGGGTAAATCCGTCAAAGGGGGTCATATACACGGCACCAAACGGATCTAACCGTTTGCGGATTTCATCATCGGGTTCGCCATAAACCGTCAGGCTGGTGATGGTAACTAACGAGAGAAAGGTTTCGGCAAAAGGAGCGAAGGTGTGATCAACATGGCTCACCAGATCTTCCTGACGGTAACGCTCGACGATGTGGGTCGTTTTCTGATCGTCACTCATGCTATAGACATAACTCAGCGTGCCGGGCTCTTTACGGGTGGCGTCCACCACGCGTGATACTAATTCTTTAAATGCAGGGAATTGTCCGTCACTGACGGCCAGGTTAAACACGCAGGTGATTTCATTTTTCATCATGATTTCCAAAGTCAGGGCAGCAGGAAAGCGGGCAAAGAGGAGCGGGAGACATTCCCTGCAGGAGGAACAGGCCGTTATGCGCGGAGCACAACGGCGGATATGATCAAGAAACGCCGGATGTCAGCTCGATTTTTTCAGTGTTTCAGAAAAAAGCTCACCTGAGATTGCCCAGTTGTCGGTGGTGACGTCGTTGAAAATGACATAGACATATTGGGGATCGACGTTGGCGTGAGTAGCGATAGCGTCGGTCACCGCTTTAGCGATAGCAGGTTTAGCCTCATCACGGCCTTCAAACATCTGGATATTGACTACAGGCATGGCAGAACTCCTTCAGAAATGGATAAAAGGTCAGTCAGGCTGACGTTGAAGAAATCCTACGCGGATAGCTTAGGTGGATAAACAGGCTAAAAGAGGACAGAGTGTAGAACTGGAGTCTACAATCATTCGAAGGCTTTCTGCGCGGCTAACGCAATTAACTCATCAATAATAAAGCGAACGCCGGGCAGCAAATGCCGGGCGCGCGGCCATATCACATTGAGTTCGGTGGGCGCGGGATTGCAGGTGCTCAGCAGCGGCACTAACCTGCCATTCTGAATATGCGGGCGCAGTAACGCTTCGGGAAACTGAATTAAACCGGCTCCGGCAATGCAGGCATCAATCATTGCATCGCCATCACTGATTTGATGAAAAGGCACGGGTTTAAGCCTGATCTCCTTCCCGCCCTCATCACGGATCCGCCAGCTAAGCGGCGCTCCACCACGCCAGGCCAGAATGCAGCGGTGATGTGCCAGATCGGACAGCGTGTCAGGGGTGCCGTAAGTCGAGATATAGTCAGGAGAGGCGCAAATAATCAGATGCTGATCGTTGAGTTTACGGGCGATGAGATCGGTGGTGTCTTTCACCGGACCAAAACGGATAGCGAGGTCGAAACCCATATCCAGCGGGTCAATAATGCGGTCGTTAAAGGTGATGGTCAGTTTCAGATGAGGATAGCGTTTTGTCATGTCCATCAGCACCGGCATCATCACCGAACGACCAAAGGCCGCAGGCAGATCGATCCTCACGGTGCCGGTGGGTTCAGTCAGTTTTGAACGCAGCGCCAGCTCTGCCATTTGCAGGGTTTCAAGCGCACTCTGACAACTGACCAGATAGGCTTCGCCCTCGGTCGTCAGGCTGATTTTACGGGTGGTGCGATGAAAGAGCGTGATGCCGAGGTTATGCTCAAGCCGCTGAATACTTTTGCCGATGGCCGATTTCGACACGCCCAGTTGCTCAGCGGCTTCGGTAAAACTGCCTGAGTTTGCCGCCTTCACAAAATGGACGATGTTGCTAAAAGATTCGGTAGAAATCACGGTTGACATCACAGGCGCCTGAATGAAAATCAAGAGGATACTTTAACGTATAGTCTTAACGTAAAATTGCCGACAACGGCAGCCCCCACAAGCTGCCCCCGCCCTTACTTCTTCTTATCAAACATCGATTTCAAATCAGCAAAAGGATTGTACGTCGCCGCCTCAACATCGTTTTGCGCGTCCTCGCCTGCCACCACGCGGGTGCCGTACTGGTCAGCTTCGGTGTATTTCGAGTGTTCGTGGTCGTGGCAATACAGACACAACAGTTCCCAGTTACTGCCGTCTTCCGGGTTGTTGGTGTGGTCGTGATCGATATGGTGAACCGTTAACTCCCGCAGGTTTGAATACACAAATTCCCGCGTGCAGCGTCCGCAGACCCACGGATAGATTTTAAGGGCCTTCTCGCGGTAGCCGCTTTCCAGCCGCGCATAGTTTTTTGGGATCAGAGCCATTGCCGATGTTACCTGTGATAGAGAGATCGTTTAACGAAAGTGCGCCTAATATATCTCATAAGGGAACAGAAGGAGAAATGGCAAAGCAGGAAGTGAATGCAGGAAACACCCTGTGGCGGGGATGCCACAGGGAGAGACAGATTACGGTGTGACGATATTGAACCAGAACTCAAACTTATCCATGTATCCCAGCATCTCGTCCAGTTTGGCACCGTTGCCGGTCACCTTCACATCCCCTTTATCTTCAGCCTGTTTCAGAGTCTCTTCCTTCAGGATGATTTTATTCAGGGTGTCGCGGTTCAGCACAATGGTGGCATCGGCGTCTTTCGCTTCGGCATTCGCCGTATGGTTCAGCACGCCATTTTCCAGCTCCAGCTTGTACTTGCCGCCGTCACTGCCCAGATCGACGTTAAATACCGCCTTCGCATTCGCCGCTTTCTCGCCGTTGATATGCACGCCGAGGTAGTCGAAGAACATCTCCGGCGACATCGCTTTAACCGTATCCGGGCTGGCCGTGTTCGGCGTTGGCAGTTTTTGCACGCCGTTACGCAGTTCCTGCGCGCCGGTCAGATAGAAGTTACGCCACGGACCAGACTCCGCCTGATAGCCTAACTGCTCCAGCGCATCCGCCTCGAGGTGACGTGCCGCCTCGTTATTCGGATCGGCAAAGACCACTTTGCTGACCACCTGCGCCACCCAGCGGTAATTCCCCTGATCAAAGTCCTCTTTGGCTTTTTTCAGGATATTGTCTGCTCCGCCCATGTAATCGACGAATTTCTTCGCGGCTTCTTCCGGTGGCAGTTCATCCAGTGTGGCCGGGTTGCCGTCAAACCAGCCGAGATACAGCACATAGGTGGCTTTGACGTCGTGACTGACAGAGCCGTAATAGCCGCGGCTGGCCCAGGTTTTGGCTAAGCCATCCGGCAGTTTAAAGTTCGCCGCAATTTCATCACGGGTCAGGCCGGTATTGGCCAGACGCAGGGTCTGGTCGTTGATGTAGCGGTACATATCGCGCTGGCTTTTCATCAGCTTAACGACGTTATCGTTACCCCAGGTTGGCCAGTGGTGCTGCGCCATAATAATTTCCGCTTTATCGCCCCAGCGGTTGATCGCATCGTTTATGTATTTTGACCACGCCAGCGGATCACGAATTTTTGCCCCGCGCAGCGAGTAGGTGTTATGCAGCGTATGAGTAATATCCTCTGCCGCTTCGATCATTTTTTTCTCTTCGACATACCACAGCATCTCGGAAGGCGCTTCCGAACCCGGCGCCATCATGAAATCGTAGGTCAGCCCGTCGATGGTCTCTTTCTGGCCGGTTTTGGTGATGTAGTTGGTCGGCGCGATCAGCGTGACGGTCCCGGCCGAGGTGGTTGTCCCCAGCCCGGCACCGACCTGTCCTTTCGCATCGGGTTGCAGCAGGTTGCCGTACATATAACTGGCGCGGCGGCTCATGACGTTACCGGCCATGATGTTTTCGGACACCGCTTCATCCATAAATCCGGCCGGGGCATAAATTTTCACCTTGCCGGATTTCACATCCGCTTCGTCAACCACGCCGCGCACGCCACCGTAGTGGTCAACGTGGCTGTGGGTATAAATCACCGCGACCACCGGCTTTTTGCCGCGATTTTTATAGTATAAATCCATGCCCACTTTTGCCGTTTCTGCCGACACTAAGGGGTCAACCACCGTAATCCCTTCTTTCCCTTCAATAATGGTCATATTGGAAAGATCGAGGTTGCGGATCTGATACACGCCGTCGGTCACTTCAAACAGACCGCTGATATTGATTAACTGAGATTGTCGCCAGAGGCTGGGATTCACGCTGTCCGGCGCTTTATCGCCTTCCTTGATAAAGGCATATTTCTGCGGATCCCAGACCACATTGCCCTGTTCCCCTTTGATCACATCAGCCGGGATTGCCGCAATGAAGCCTTTATGGGCATTGGTAAAATCGGTGTTGTCAGAGAACGGAAGCTGATTATAAAGCGCGTCATTGACTTGTTTGGTGGCTGCCGTGGCGTCCTTCGGGGCAACCTGTGCATAGAGCGGTGTGAGCGTTGTGGATGAAAGCAGCCCTGCCAGAGCAAGACTTTTGACTATCAATTTAAGTTTCATTCCTTATCCTCAAAAAGTAATCATTCCCTGTTGGGAATCGGGTCATTAATCCGCCGCTCTGCCTCACACGGGGTACAGCGCCGCCGGATTAATTTTTATGACTCTTTAAAAAGATAATAGAGATGTTACATATCGCAACTTATCCACATAAAAATTTTAAGATTTATCTTTTTGCGATATTTATTACAGCCTGTGCGGCGGAAAGGATAACCCCTTGCCATTCATAACAGAAATCGGGCTAAAATGAATGCATCTATGAACGGCTTTCATAAGTGCTGTTTACGCTGTTACCGTCAATTTAAGGAAAGCCTCCGTGCTGAAAGAGAACTTCAATGAGCTGCAAATTTTCCTCGTCGTGGCGAGAGAGCGAAGTTTTACCCGGGCGGCGGGAAAGCTGGGTGTTTCTCAGTCGGCGCTCAGCCATGCGGTAAAGGCTCTGGAAGAACGTTTAAACCTGCGCCTGCTGACCCGCACCACCCGAAGCGTGGCACCGACCGACGCCGGTGAGAAAATTATCGCCTGCCTGGAACCCCGCCTGGCGGATCTGGAGCAGGAACTGCAAGCGGTGATCCAGCTGAACGGGTCGGCCTCCGGCAATATCAAACTGTCTGCGGGCGAACACTCGGCGCGCTGCCTGCTGTGGCCCAAACTGAAACCGTTTTTAAAGCAATACCCGGAAATCAGCATTGAGCTGGTGGTGGATAACGGATTTGTGAATATCGTGGATGGTCGTTTTGATGCCGGTGTGCGCCTTGGCGAAAGTATCGATAAAGACATGGTGGCGGTGAGGATCGGGCCGGATATGCGCATGGCGATTGTCGGCGCACCGGCGTATTTTGCGCAACAGGGTATCCCGCAGACGCCGCATGAACTTCAACATCACCGCTGCATCAATATGCGTTTGCCGACCGCCGGGGGCGTCTATCACTGGGAGTTTGAAAAGGACAACAAACCGCTGAAGGTCAGGGTGGAAGGGCAATTGACCTTTAACCTGCTGTCCGAAAGAATCGATGCGGCGCTGTCCGGTTTTGGTATTGCCTGTGTGCCGGAAGACACGATTGTGGATCAGGTAAAATCCGGCGAACTGGTGCAGGTCTTGCAGGAATGGTGCCCTGAATTTCCCGGCTATTATCTGTATTACCCGAGCCGGAAACAGCATCCGCCTGCCTTCGCGCTGATGATTGATACGCTGCGTTATTCCGGCTAAGCGCCGGAGAACCGCTGAAGACAAAACGGCGACACGTTTTACTGTGTCGCCGTTTTCGTTTACGCCAGCCGGGCGGGAATGCGGCGAAGAGCAGACGGCGTCAGCGAATATCCGCGCCGTTGGTGCTGATCACCTTCTGATACCAGTGGAAAGATTTCTTTTTGTAGCGGTTGCCGGTGCCGGAAATGTTGTCATCGAGATCGACATAAATCAGGCCGTAGCGTTTGCTCATTTCGCCGGTGGACATACTCACCAGATCGATACAGCCCCACGGGGTGTAACCCATCAGCTCGACGCCGTCTTCAATGGCTTCGGCCATCGCCTCAATATGCTGACGCAGATAGTTGATGCGGTAATCGTCGGCGATAAAGTGGTTTTCATCCGGTTTATCCACCGCGCCCAGACCGTTTTCCACGATGAACAGCGGCTTCTGATAACGGTCGTACAGCTGGTTGAGGGCGATACGCAGCCCCACCGGATCGATTTCCCAGCCCCATTCGCTGGCCTCAAGGAACGGGTTTCGTGCGCCGCCCAGCAGATTACCCTGCGCGGAGACGGCATCCGGATTGGTTTTATTGATGGTCGATGACATGTAATAACTGAAACCGATGTAATCCACCGTATGCTGTTTAATCAGATCCAGATCGCCCGGCTGAATATCCAGTTCGACGCCCTGCGACTGCCACAGACGTTTCGCGTAGTACGGATATTTGCCGCCCGCCTGCACGTCGGCGCAGTAGAAGTTAAACGCCTGCGTCTCTTTCAGGGTTTCGAGCTGGTTCACCGGATTGCAATCGTAGGCATAATTTGTCGCAAACAGGATCATGCAGCCGATCTGAATTTCTGCACGCGTTTCGTGGGCGATTTTCACCGCCAGACTGCTGGCGACAAACTGGTTATGCCACGCCTGATATTTGGCCTGCGCCTCCAGCGCGCCGGTTTTCACCGTCAGCCCCTGACTCATGATCGGGAAATGCGCCGCGCTGTTGATCTCGTTAAAGGTCATCCAGTATTTCACTTTGTGACCAAAGCGGGTCAGCACCGTGCGGGCAAAGCGTTCGAAGTGACCGATCAGTTCGCGGTTTTTCCAGCCGCCAAACGCCGTCGCCAGATGCAGCGGCATTTCATAGTGGGAAATCGTGATCACCGGCTCAATGCCATGGGCGATACAGGCGTCGATCACCGCGTCATAATGTTTCAGCCCCGCTTCGTTCGGTTGCTGTTCAATACCGTTCGGGTAGATGCGCGTCCAGGCGATAGAAAAGCGGTAACACCTGAACCCCATCTCGGCAAACAGGGCGATATCTTCCTGAAAACGGTGATAGTGATCGATGCCCTTGTGGTTCGGATAGGTGTACTTTTCGCTATCCAGCGTGAAATCGAATTCCGGTGAGGAAACAATGCTTAAGCGCGCCTTGCCGCCGGGAATGGCATCCACAATCGACAAGCCTTTGCCGTCCTGATCGTAAGCGCCTTCAACCTGATTCGCCGCCGTCGCCCCGCCCCACATAAAACCTTGCGGAAATTTCGCTTTCATCACCACTCTCCTTGAAAAAATCCATTAACTTATTGATTCAATGAACTGATAATACAACTCATATAATTGACGGCTATATTTATTTCTTAACTTTACGTCTGAATACAATACGTTGATGACATCCGTGCATCCGATGAGGAGCGTTGCGTTATGCCACAAATATCGTTGATCTACCCTCTCCATGAACATTCTGAGGCCTGTCTGTGTCACAGCCCCGCGTTCAGACGTATCAATACCGTGCTGACAGAGGAAGCGGCAAAAGCCCCGCCGATCACCGCCGCGACGGTTTCCGCTGCCCTGTCCGACGCCAGTTCGCCACACGACGAAAACCCGGCTCCGTCTGCGCCGCTGAAAGCCTTTATCAACGTGCGTATTTTTGACGGGATGTCCGATGCCCTGCGCGAAGGGCTACAGGTCATTGTCGAAGGCAATAAAATCAACGCCGTTGAGCCTGCGGGGACGCCGCTGCCCGCCGGAATTGACGTCATTGACGGGGCGGGCGGCGTGCTGATGCCGGGGCTGATTGATGCCCACTGGCACGCCATCATGGCCCGCCCGTCGATGATGACCGCCATGACCGCTGACTTCAGTTATATCCAGGCGCTGGCGATTGCAGAGGCAAAGGCGACGGTGCTGCGCGGCTTTACCACCGTGCGGGATATGGGCGGGCCGGTTTTTGGTCTGAAACGGGCGATTGACGAACGCATCACCGCCGGACCGCGCATCTATCCTTCCGGCGCCTTTATCTCGCAAACCGGCGGGCACGGCGATTTTCGCCTGCTGCATGAAGTGCCGCGTGCGCCGGGAGACAGCCTGAGTTATATCGAACGGGTGGGCATTACGGCGATTGCCGACGGTGCCGATCAGGTGCTGCTGCGCGCACGGGAACAGCTGATGCGCGGCGCATCGCAGGTGAAATTTATGGCGGGCGGCGGCGTGGCGTCCCTGTATGACGGCATTGATGTCACCGAAGGATCGGTGGCGGAGATTCAGGCCGCCGTCACTGCGGCTGAAAACTGGGGAACGTACGTCACGGTGCATGCGTATACCGCGCGGGCGGTAACCATGGCGATAAAAGGCGGCGTGAAGTGCATTGAACACGGTCAGCTGGTGGATGAGGAAACCGTGCAGCAGATGGCGAAACAGCACATCTGGTGGTGTCTGCAACCTTTCCTGAACGATGAAGATGCCGTGCCGATGGCCACTCCGGCGTCACGCGCCAAGCAGCGGGTGATGTCGGCAGGCACTGACACGGCCTATCAGCTGGCAAAAAAATATCAGATCGACACCGCCTGGGGCACGGACACCTTGTTTGACGCCCGGCTCGCCACCCGTCAGGGCGCGCAGTTAGCCAAACTGAAACGCTGGTATACGCCGCCGGAAATTCTGAAAATGGCCACCAGTGTGAATGCCCAATTATGCGCCCTGTCCGGCCCGCGCAATCCTTATCCGGGGAAAATTGGCGTCATAGAAGCCGGGGCGTATGCCGATATGATTGTGGTGGCAGGCGATCCGCTGACGGATATCGATCTGATTGCGCAGCCGGAAGAGGCGTTTCGCGTGATCGTCAAAGACGGGGAGATCCTCAAAAATACGCTGTAAAAACATCGCCGTGATGCCCTGCGGTACGGGGCATCACGGCGGAGAATCACACCCAGATACGGTAATTATGCACGTTACCGGCGGCTTCCCGCAGGGCGTTTTGCACCTCTTCCGTCAGTTCCCGTTGCGGGAAATAACAGTACGGCGGACGCAGAACAGACGTGTGGTTGAAACCGCAGCCGTTAAAATCCCCCCGTGTACAGTTGAACACTGACTCCGCGTCATGCAGATATTCGCCGCCAAAGCCTTTATATAATTTGCAGTGATCGGTCAGCCCTTTCACATTAAACACATTCAGCTCCGACAGCGTGCGGGAGTCTTTACCGATACCAAAGCTGTACTGGTATTTGTAAATCGGATCCGCGACATCATTGTCGAACAGGTTGTTATAAAGATGAATGTCGCCAAACCGCACGCGCGGCGTGCGCTGCACGATGCGGTGAAAGACATTGTCATGGAAGGTGACGCGCAATTTGCCGCTGTCTTCCGCGTCATTGCCGTCGCTGTGGCCAATCAGGATTGTTTTATCATGCAGCGTAAAGAAGCAACGCGAGACGGTGATGTAATCCGACGCCCGCTTGATGTCTAACGCGCCATCATGCTGCACGTATTTCCAGCCATCGACAATTTTGTACATGTCCATGGTGAAACGCCCGTCACTGAAGGCCACATTACTGACCCAGACATGATGGGCGCGGATAATGCTCAGCCCGTCCCATTCGGCGTTCCAGCCGTCACCCTCTTCAAACTGCGGGTCGACATCCACCGGATTTTCGATAAACAGGTTGTGGATAATGACATTGTGGACATCCTGAACGATCAGCGCGCTTTCGATAAACTTCGCATTCTGATCGATACCTATCAGCGTGGTATTGCTGCTGATGAATATCCGTCCCCGCCGCGACTGATCCTGCCGGTTGAGATAAGGCGAACCGCCGCTGGCGTCAATCACACCGCCAACCCAGATGCATTTATGATGGTCGCCGGACTCGTTGAGCGCCTCCCGCAGTTCTTCGATATTGGTCACGTAATAACTGAGGACGGGCCTTTCGCCCCCGCCGGTCGTGCCGCCCGTTTCAGAGGCCCAGCCGGAAGGGGTGTCAGACCAGGGTTCATGCGGTGGAATATGATGTATTGATTTCATCGGGACAACTCCTTTTTATGGAAATAAAAATGAGGGTGACCACTGCTTTTCATCCTGACGCTTTTCATTCATCTGTCTTTCAATCCGAAAAAGCGTCAGGCTATTGCTCTGTGCCTGGCAATATTTTTGTATAACGCAATACGATTTCCGACCTGTAATTTATTAATCAGACGGGTGCGGTGGGCATAAAATGTTTTTATATTCATGCCCAGCCTTTCGCCTATCTCATGGGTACTCAGCCCGTTCTGCATACCGAGTAACACTTCCTTTTCCCGGCCGGATAAAGGATGCCTGACCCGGTAATTAAACCGCGCATTATCCACCAGCAGACAGGACAGCACTTCTTTTACCGGCGTACGCCGGTCAATAAACGTCACATTCTCCAGATGGCAGTGCGTGTAATAATCGAGATCACTGGATATAAAGGCAAAAACTTTTCTGTCCTGGAATGAACAGGGGCTGGCCTGCAAATGATTTGTCGTCTCCACATCCACGATATAATAATTTTCATCAATCAGCTCGCGTGACAACAGCGCACTCAGGCCGAGGATGAAAAAATAATCGTCAGAAATTACGGAGTTTGATAAATCCATATAACTTCCCTTTCTGAACTGTCCTTTTATGTATTCTTACGTCATTAAATACTGTGGTTTGCTTTTATAAAATTTACAGAAACTACAAATTTATGACACCCCTAATGCACCGGCCATTTTCTGAACCGTTAAAACTATTCACATACGCTGACTTTTTTGCTATCAACCATAAACAACACTGCAAAACCATCTGATAACCACACAAACCACCGCAATGTGCGATAACTTCAACATTTAGAAACGCCGTGATAAATAGGTTTTTCTTAATGATCTGCGATGATTTGATAGTCATAACTTGAGAAAAAACCAAAAATGGAATTTTCTTAGGGAAAATACCTGATTGTCGCCGTCGTTTTATCGTTTCAGATTAGGGTGAATTTTACACTGTTAACAAATGACCAACATCAGTATCGGATTATTTTTATGTACGCCGGAGACTACGCCTGTAGCCTCTCTCTGAAATAACCGCATTACGGAAAGTTGTTTATTATTTATTTAGACGGAATGCTTTAAAACCACTGCCCTTACTTTTACTTTGCGGTGCGTTATGCGTCTTTTTAATCAGATGTTTTCTGCCGCCCTGCGGTCTGGCCTGTTTTGCAAATATCTGCGACAACGCCACGCACTGCTTTTTATGCTTCGCCGGGCAATCAATAAAAATCAACTCATTCCGTTTATTCAGCCGATTGTGGATGCCCGCACAGGAAATACCGTGGCGGGCGAAGTGCTGATGCGATGGAAACATCCTGCGCTGGGGAATATCTCCCCGGAGTGTTTTATTCCGCTGGCAGAGCAAAGCGGTCTTATTTCCCGCATTACCGCCTACGGTATTCAGTCGGTGGCCCGCACCATCACCTCAACGGCGTTTATTTACCGCCCTGACACCACGTTATTTTTTAACGTTGCCGCGAAGGATTTTGAAAATCACGACATTCTTCTCGCCTGCCAGCGCTTTATGCAGCAAACCGGGCTGCCCGATTTATGCATCGGTCTGGAAATTACCGAAAGGCAAGCCGTGACCGGATCCGATCTGTTGCAGGAATTGTGCGAAAAACTGGAAGGTCTGGGCGTCCACCTTTCTATGGATGATTTCGGCACAGGAAATTCGAATTATCATTACCTGATGCTGTTTCAGCCGCGTTATATCAAGATCGACAAACTGTTCACCTGCGGGATTGAAACCGACCGCAGTAAAGCCGCCATTGTGCGCAACATTGTCGCTATCGCCCGCGAACTGCATTGTCTGACCATCGCCGAAGGGGTGGAAACCGGCTCACAACGGGAAACGCTGGCGGCGATGGGCGTCAGTCATTTTCAGGGCTATTTCTTCTCCCGCCCCGTGGAGGCGTCAGTGTTCTTTCATCAGCTGATGGAGCCGCTTCCCTTGCGCTGAGACGCTCTTTTCATCTCACGCCACAAAAAAAGGCGGGCTGCTCTGATGCAGTCCGCCTTTTTTGTTATCCGTAATGAAGGTGTGTTACCAGTTGATATCCAGGGTCGCCGCCGCCGTGGCCGGGCCGGGTTCTGCCGTCGGGTGCGGACACAACACCCACACCAGATTGTCAGACCAGGACTGCGTGGAAGACACCGTGCGCAACGTCGCTTTGCTGCTATCCATACGCATGGACGAGCCTTTGGTGGTACATCCGGCCTCTGCGCTGGCGTTTGCGCCCATAAAGCCACGGATATCCCCCGCAATACCGCCGCCTGCGGTCGAGATCATCGGCAGCGTATAATCATCACCGGCCTGCGTTTTGGGTGTCACGGAATAGGTGATATCGGCGCTGGCACCGGCGTCGTGAGTACAGTTCACATTCAGCGAAGACTGTACCGCAATCCCCTTGCCGTCCGTTGCCTGACCCGGCGTCACGTCACCGAATGGCACGACCGCCGCAGTGTTCATCGAACATTGCGTTTTGGCCACGACCAGATCACTGAAGCTCAGTAGCGACTGTCTGTTATTTCCACTGGTTTTATGCAGTTGCAGATAGGTTGTGGGCAACGGGCCTGCCGCGGCACCTGGTGAAACATACACCCCGTACGAAACATTCATCGAAGTGCTAGACCCGTCAAGAATGAAGAAGTTGCCGCTGATCGGACGCTTTATCGCCGCACAATGCGACGCGGTGCCGGGTGTCTGCCAGTCAGTGATGATGGCTCCTTTACTGTCCCAGGTGGCAGAATAGGTGTCGGTGACCACGTTGGCGTTGCCGGTCGGCGTCGCCGTAATGGTCGTCGCGTTCAGACTGCCGGTCAGGACAATTAATACGCCCTTTTGGATCTCGTATCCCGACCAACCGTCTACCGTGGTGTAGGGCAGGCCCGCTATTGAGCAGGTTGCACCATTACTGTCATTTGGCGTGGTTTGCCAGGCCGATAGTTTCCAGCCCCATCCGTATGTCAGAGCGGTGGAGCTAGCGTAAGGTCCATGAGCCGTACCGTTGATGGTCGGCGTCCAGGTGCCGAGACGGGTATAACCCTGCGGGAGATTCACCGCGAATGCCGCCTGACAAGATAACAGTGCAATAGCGGCCATGCATTGGATCCCGCATCGACGAAAGGCTTGCGCCAAAAAACGCTTTAAAACAGACATCTTTTTTCCTATATCAACAATTTTGTAGAGACAAAAATCTGGCCCGATGAGGTTGATTACCAGCTCATATCAAGCGTCACCGCCGCCGAGGCCGGACCGGGTTCTGCGGTCGTCCGCGGGCATAACACCCAGACCAGTGGATCAGACCAGTTCGTGCTGGTAGTGACCGTGTGCAGGCTGACTTTGGTGCCGTCCATCGGCAGTGAGGACGTGCGGTCTGCACAACCGGCTTCTGTAGTCGCGGATGCGCCCAGAAAACCGCGTACATCGCCGTCAACGGTGCCGCTGGCCGACTTCATCGGGATGCTGAAATGGTCACCGGCCTGTGTTTTCGGCGTTACCGAATAGGACACCGGCAGCGCGGTGCCGGAAGGATTACTACACGTCACATCCACCGAGGAGTTCACCGCGACCTTGCGGTCATCCGGCGTGACATCACCGAAGGCAATCGCAGGCGTTGAATTCACCGTGCAGTCCATGCCACTCCACGCCAGCGACAGGATGCGCCGGTCAAAGGTCGCCGGCGTGACGTTCCAGCGGTAGCCACGCGCGGCCTGTGCATAGACGGTTTTTGCTGCCATTTTGGCGGCTCCCGGCTGCACATAGACGCCGTAACCCATCGCCGACTGCGAGCCGCCGCCGCTGTTCATTTCCACCGCGCCAAAAGACTGATTAAAGGTGGTCATCACCCCCAGACAGTCGGTACGAACACTGACGTCGCCGCTGCCGTTGCCGGATTTGTCCCATGACGCGGACGACACGGTGTTCAGATCCGGCGCGCCGTTAGGGATAAACGTGCCGCCGGTGGTAGTCGGGTTCATGGTCCCGGAATTGATGACAATCTGACCGGATATGGAACCGAACGGGATCATCAGAATGCCGGGAGAAATCTCATAACCGCGATAGCCGTCATAGGACTTCATCGGATACATCGATGCGCATTCCGCGCTGGGCACCGGCACGGGGGAAACCACCACGGTGCCCGCGACACCTGATGCCATAAAAGGCACCACGTTTTGTGAGTAATACCAGCCGGGTTTGTTGGCCGGAATGGTATCGCCGTCGGTCCATGTCAGCCGGGTATTGACCACGTCACTGACCACCTGATACCCGGATTTGAGTTCAAGCGCGGCGCTGTTCACTCCCCAGAAAAGGGTCAGGGCACCTAAAAACATCCTTGCTGTCATCACAGCTCCTTAAGAAATGAGGGATTGAAAATGCCGCGCCCGGGAGCGCGGCCTGTTATCAGCGGCATTCGCCATCAAGCTGAATGACCGGCATTTGCGCCGTCGGAGCCAGCCCTTGCAGGTTGTAACTGACGCGGCACTGTTTATCGCTGCCTTTACCCCAGCTCACGGAGAGCTGGCCTTTTTGCGGCAGACCGGTCAGATAGACCTGCCCGTTATCGCCAACGATACCGGTGATCTCCTCACCGCCGGCTTTCTCCGCCAGCGAGGCGGTGGCACCGAACGGCACAACGCCTGCCCCGCCCGCACGGGTCAGGGTCATTAACACCTGATAACCGATGCGCGTGGCAAAGTTGGCTTTCACCACCGCGCCGTTGGTCGGATAGACCGTCTGCTGGTTCTGTGGCAAATCGACGTTATCCGGCAAGGTGGACGGGTCCAGACCGATGCTGTTGCGGCTGTAATCCGACAGATACGGCACCACGGCGAAACCACGGGAATCCGTCTTGCCGCTGCCGTTCGACAGGCTGACATCCTGCGCACCCGGCGCACTGACCAGCGCCACCGAACTGCCCAGCGAACGTGACAGCGTCACGCCTTCACTGTGCACAATTGCGCCGCCGCTCATGTTCAGGTTCATCGAACGCATGTCGTTCGAATAGCCGTAACCCGCCGCCACGTTGCCTTTGCTGCCCTGATAGCCAAGATTCAGGGTGCTGTTGCTGACCTGATCCTGATTCCCCCAGCCCTGCATCGCGCTGTACGACACCTTGCCGTCAGATGTGCTGCCGCTGAGTCCCGCCTGATTCTGCGTGCGCCCGTGGTTGTCATGGGTGATCTGACTGGTGGCATAGGCATTTTGCAGCGCCGGTGCCGCAGTAAAGATGCTGAACGGCACGTTCACGTTGAACGACACCTGACGGTTTTCCGGCCAGTCGCCGTGACCTTTCATGCGGTCAACGGTGTAGTAAAGCCCGTAGCTGACGCTGTGATAACTGCCGTTATAACCGGCGGACAGACTGGTCAGCGTTTTGGTGGATCCCCAGTAATCATCACGGCTGGCGCGCAGGCTGACCGAGCCGAGATTGCCGAGCTGCTGCGAGACCTGGGTCTGGAAGCTGCTGCGGCGACGGCTCATCACCCACGGCGACACGTCTTCACGCGCCGAATAACCGATGCTGTTGTATTCCGCGAAGCTGTAATAGTTGCGGGTCGAATACCGCAGCGCGGTTAGATCAAACGAGGTGCCGGTGGTCAGCAGACTTTTCGAGTAGCGCACCCGCCATGAACTGCCTGCCTGACGATCTTCATGTTCCAGTCTGGTGCTGGAAAACGTTCCGTCTGCCGACACCGCCCCCAGGTCGCCCATCGACACGCCGGTCCCCATGCTCAGCGCACTGTAGTTCTGCGACGCCAGCAGGCCGCCGTACAACGTCAGGTTTTTCGGCAAACCGTAAATCAGCGTGGTCATCACAAAGTCAGATTCGCGCGAACCCTGGGTGTTGCCGCCGTTGTAGCGCCCGGCCGTGGCTTCGTATTTGATTGCCCCCGGTCGCAACATCACCGGCAGCGACGAATACGGCACCACAAAGCTGTGCACGCTGCCGTCGGCTTCCGTCACCGCCACATCAAGGTCACCGGAGGTGCCCGCCTGATACAGATCTTTGATTTCAAACGGTCCCGGTGCAACATACGTTTCGTACACCACATAGCCGTTCTGGCGCACGGTGACGCGGGCATTACTGCTGGCGACACCGCTGATCTGCGGCGCAAAGCCTCGCAGACGGGATGGCATCATCTGTTCGCTCGAACTCAGCTGCACACCCCGGAACGGCACGCCGTCCAGCACGTCGCTGCCGGTGCTGGTTTCCCCCATCGTGACGCGTGAGCGCCAGTCGCGGATATCCCGTGACAGGTAAGTATTCGAAAAACGCGTGCTGTCGCTGCTGTTACTGCTGCTGTCAGCATCCGAATGGCTGTGCGTCAGCGTGCTGCGCAGACGCCATGCGCCGAGGTTGGCCCCGGTCTGCACGTTGGCGAACAGGTTATTGCTGGTCCGCGTGTCGCTGTTGATACTCTGCTCGTTGCGTCCGGCGCTGAGATTGTAGTTAAACAACATCGCCGGAATACCGTCATCCCACTGCGCCGGATCCGACTGGCTGTCCTGACCCGCCTGCATCGCCACCTGCGGAATGCTGAGGTCAAGACGCAGATGCGACAGATCAAACTTCACCGTCGATTGCGGGATCAGTGCGCTCAGATCGGCCACCGGCTGGTTTTCCGGCAGTCCTTTAAACGCAGGCAACTGACCGACGTTGACGCCAAGCGCGCCAAGCATTTCCGGCGTCAGTTGTGGCATCACATTGCCCTGAGTATTTTTGCTGAACTGCACATCCCGTGAAACCGCTTCACGCTGGTTCACATACACCGTGACCGGATACGTGCCTTCGGCCATCCCGCCCGCCTGAGAAAAGGCGGAAAGATCCACATCAGACGTGCCGGTGCCCAGTGACAATAATTCAGGGTCGAAATAATCCGCCGCCCAGCCAGGCTGGCAGCTCATCAGTACAAAAAGGGCGAGCGTTTTGCGCGGGAAGGCGCGGGTGCTGGCTACCATGCCGTTAGTCCTTAAACAGGACGTCAATGTCTTACTCAAAATCGTTCCCTGCTCTGCAATTAGTGATTTTCTGCGCCGGTTTTCCCGGCGTTACAATGTCTGGCGCTGCAACGGCGTCACCTGACTCTCTTCATCCAGCACCTGCCATTCCACCGCGCCCTGCGCACCGCCGCTCACGGCGTATCGCTGCTGGCCTTTCGGCGGCACCAGCTTGCGCAGTTCAGCGGCCGGAAGCGGTTTTCCGCCCACGCTCAGCTGGCTGAAGTTCAGGTAAAACGGCGTCGGGTTATCCGCCACCAGCACATCGCCTTGCAGGCTGAAACGCAGCTGCTGCACTGCCTTTTTCACCCCGCCTTCCGGCAGCCCCTCCGGCCGGTAAAACAGCTTGAGGTTGTTCACCACCGCCACCACCAGTTGCCCGCCGTTCTGGCTGGCTTTATCCGGCACGGACGGAATCCCTTTCACCGACAGGTAAAAGACCGATTCCCGATCCTGCGGCAGCGACATGTCGGTGATGCGCAGCCGCAGCTGCAACGGATCGCCCGGCTCCACGCGCTTTAACGGCGGCGTGACCAGCAGCGGGATTGTCGCTGACGGGCCTTTGCGTTCCTCTTCTGCCGCCGGTAAACCGGTGGCGGCATCCAGCGGCCGGATCCACGACTGCATCAGATACGCGCGGTCGGTGTTGTTGGTCAGAGACCAGGTGATGCCCTTCTTTTCCGACGCCGGATAGACCAGCCGGAACTGCGTGAGCGACAAACCGGCTGGCTGTTCCGGCGAGGCGAAACCCGGCATCGCCACAGCCAGCGCCGTGGCGACCACCGCGACACACGCCGGTAATTTCAGGGAAAATCTCATGGCGCTTCTCCGCTTTGCACGGTGGCGTGGTAAACCGCACTGTTACCGCCATAGTCATTAATCACCGACCAGTGCGCCTGACGCGGATGGCCGGTCAGCGGATAACTGACCGACGAGAACGGCGCAATCATCGCCCCCTGAGTGCGGACGTCGATCTCCGTGCCGTCGAGCTTCAGGTGCGAGAAGGTCAGGTAATACGGCGTCGGGTTGCCGACCTGCACCTTTCCGCCGGTCAGATGAAACGTTAAACGTCCCTGCGCTTCTTCCGGTGCCAGCGACAATCCGGCCGGGCGGTAAAACAGCTTGATGGTGTTCCGGATGCCGACAGACACCCGCGCCGCCAGCGAAGCCTCGTCCGCCGTTTCCGGCAGCGTCATGGCCGGTACGGCGATCGCGGTGAAGTAAAAGACCGATTCCCGATCAACCGGCAGCGCGGCTCCGTCCTTACGCAAAATCCGCAGGGTGTTTTTGCTGTTGGCTTCCAGCCGGAACAGCGGCGGCGTGGCGAGAAACGGCGCGGCTTCATGGCCCTGCGGCTGTGTCACCACCGCCGACTGCACCAGATAAGGCCGCGAGCCGTTGTTTTGCAGGGTCAGCGTTTGTGCGCTGTCCCCTGCCTGAAAAATGACCCGCGTGCGGCTGAGGCCGATGCCGCCGTCTGCGGCGGCCGCGCCCTGCACCAGCGCCATCAGGACGCCGGTTACCAGCACCATGCGGCGTAAACACAACGAAATAACATGCACGGCTCACCCCTTACTGGTAGGCAAAGTCAAAGGTCACGGCGGCATTCAGCGTGCCGCCTTTGGTGGCGGCATCGGCGCATTTGTTCCCGCAGGACAGCGCCACACTGAGCGGGATGCTGACGCTGCCGCCGTCAAAGGCCGACGCGCTGAGCAGCACCGGCAACACGGTGTTGTTGTTCACCACATCGCCGGTGGCCGTGGCAATGTGCACGCCATAGTTCACCGCCTTCGTGGTGGCCGGTTGCAGGAACAGGAAATCGCCCATACTTGTATTCCCCACGCCCGACACCTTCACGCCCGGCTTTTGCACCGCACCGACAAACCCGGCGCACTGCGACACGGTGAGGGTCAGGGTCAGCGGATTGGCCAGACTGTCGCCCTGGCGGATCGACGATGACGACACGTCACCAAAATCCAGCGACGCCGGAGCAGAAACCTGACAGGTCGGCGCCTGAAAGTTCGCGGAAAACTGCACATCCGTTGCCGCCGGACAGCTGGCTGTCGCCAGCAGGAACAGGCAAAGCGATGCCCTCAGGGCGAAGTGACGTCCTGATAAAGAGTTATGATTTTTCATCGTGTCTGTCTGTTGATCGCGTTAGGGGAAAATAAAGGCAAAGGTGATCCGGGCGCTGACTGCACCCGCCGTCGGCATCGGGTCACCATTGCTGTGCACCAGTCCCACGGAGAAAGGCTGCACGGCGCTGTTGTCGCCGGTGACCGTCACGGTATCGCCCGGTGCCACGGTATCAGCGGCGTTATAAAAATCGCTCAGGTTGGTCAACGTGCCTTTTTTCAGCATAAAACCGGCGTACTTCGCCGTTGAACTGGCGGCACGAAACAGCTGAGCGTCATTTAAGCCTGACGACTCACCGGTCACACTCAGCGCAGGTGTCTGCCCCTGCATATCCGTGCAGTCGAGCGTCACCGCCAGCGGCAGGATTTGCGCGGTGCCGGTGGCGAACTGCGTGGTGTTTTGATTGCCAAAACTGAGGCTGGTCTGATCCAGCGACACCTGACAGCTGCCATCGGTGATATTGGCTTTAATGTCTGTCGTGGTGGCCAGCGCCTGACTGACCGGCATACCTGATAACATCAGCAGCAGGCCGGAAGAAATATGTTTAATTAACCGTGCCACGGAACGCCTCCACGCCACCAAAATCATTAATCGCGGCCCACTCAGCTTTCCCCTGCCCGGCGGTCACCGGATAGGTATTGGCAGCAAACGGCGCAATCATGCTGGTGCCTTTGATCACATCGAGTTTCACTTTCTTGCCATCAATCATCAGCTTATTCAGCGAGATGTAATAAGGCGTGGGATTGCTGACGTTGACGCCCTGACCTGTGCGGACAAACTGTAATTTGCCCATCGCCTCTTTTTGCGTCATCGGCAAATTATCCGGGCGATAGAACAGCTTGATGGTATTGCCGGTGGCTACCTGCAATGTCCCGCCGACATTCTCCGTGCGGGTCTCCTGCCCGGTTTTACTGGTCGGGATCGCCATAATATTCAGATAAAAAACCGACTCCCGGTCATGCGGCAGAGCATTCGCTTTTTTCAGAATACGAATTTTATTGGTGGAGTCAGGCTCAATACGAAATAACGCCGGTGTCGGAATAAACACGCTGTCTGTCGTTTGGCCTGAAAGGGATCCGGAAATACCGACATTAATAAGATAAGGTTGATTTTGTGAGCGGTTATTAATATCAATACTCTGCGCACTGTCAGCCCCGTTAAAAATAACCCGTGAGGCCCCGAGCGAAATACTGGCTATCGCCGGTGCGGTCAATACCAGGCTCAGGCTGAGAATAAACGCCCACTTGTGATAACACTTCATACTGTTCCTGCCCGTTAAACGAAAAAGAGAGGCCGTAATAACCCTCTCTTTTCTGTACTGCTTATAGTGACGTTCTGAAACCGCTTACGCTTAGTTGCTGACGTAAGAGATTTTCACTGGCGCGTGGTAAGCACCTGGCTGAACGTTCGCTTTATCCAGCACTGCCATACCGGTGTTGAAGGTATAGGTCAGCGCGCCGGAAGCATCCGCTACCACAGGGATGCTGGTGTTGTTGGTCACCTGAGTGGTGCCATCTTCACGGGTCAGCATGAAGCCTGCGGACTGGCCAACATCGCTCAGGAACACGGTTTCGTTACCGGTCGCAACAATGCCGCTGACCTGCAACGCGCCCGCTTCGTCTTTGCTGCAATTTTTCAGGGAAACCAGCAGAGGCTCTTCACCAATCTGTTTTTTCGCTGCGTCGAAAGCGATTCTAGAGAAAGAACCGACGTTCAGGGTGGAAGCGCCGTTATTTGCCGTCACTTCACACGTGGTGTCGACAATATTGCCCTGCAGCTGGACGTCAGCCTGAGTAGCAGCCTGAACCTGACCCGCCATAGCCATCATCAAAGCAACAGGCGCAAGGGCGATAATTTTATTCATTACTAAATCCTTTATTCAATATAAGTATTACGACAAGAGAAAAGTTATTTCAGCCTGCCTTGGCTGAGGAGGAGATAATACGCAGGGGAGAAAAGATAAAATATCAGAGAGGCTTTATTTTCACGAAGGGCGCAGACTACAGGTGTAGGATAACGAACAGATTTCAATGGCAGAATTTATTAATGGCGGGCAGTTTTAGCATACATTTCAATGGCGCTGTTGAACATCCGTATTTGTTGTTCCAACACATTAAGATTTTCTTTAATCACCGGCCCGGTTTCCCCGGCGGCCAGGGCGTCTTCTAATTTTTCGGCAAGTTCATGCAATGCCGTCGCACTCAGCAGTTGCAGGGTGCCGTTAATGCGGTGCAGGTGATGTTGCAGGACGCCCCATTCCTGCTGCGCCAGCGCCTGTGACGCGGCGGTCAGATCCTTTTCATTCTCCGTCCGCGCCTGTTCCAGCATCTGCATCATCAGTTTTTTATCACCGAGACTGTGCGCTTCCAGCGTCGGCATATCGACAAACTCTTCCAGCGCCAGACTCGCGGCGGGCAGGTTCAGGCCGCTGAGGGCGGCTTTCAGCTGTTGCAGGTCGATGGGTTTAAACAGGCACATATTCATGCCCGCCGCCAGACAGCGTTCTTTTTCGTCGGTCTGCGCGTTGGCGGTCAGCCCCCAGATCACCATCTGCTGATCGCGTTCGCGCACCCGCCGCGTCAGCGTGATGCCGTCCATATGGGGCATATTCAGATCGGTGATCAGCAGGTCATACTCTTGTTTTTGGATCAGACTAAGCGCCTGAAGGCCGTCTTCGGCCTCATCCACATGGTAGCCGAGCATGTCCAGCTGACGGCGCAGCAACAGCCGGTTGGTCGGATTATCTTCGGCAATCAGGATGCGCAAGGCGGCTGGCAGGGTCGCCTGCTGTTCGGCGATCAGCGGCACGGCGGGCGCATGGTCAGAGGATTGCGTCATCAGCGTGACCATCATGGTGGTGCCCATGCCCGGCTGACTGGCGATGCTCATCTGCCCGGCCATGCGTTCCACCATTTCACGGCAAATCACCAGCCCCAGCCCGGAGCCGATATTGCGCTTGCCGACCTGCGTCTGACTGAAAGGTTTGAACAGTTGCTGCTGCTCACCGGCGCTGATCCCCGGTCCGGAATCCCGCACGCTGAGTGACAGATACACCCGCTCCTCGCCCAGCGCCTGCGTGTGCGCCATCACTTCGACGCCGCCTTCCTGCGTAAACTTGACGGCGTTACTGAGCAGATTCGCCAGCACCTGTTTGGTGGCCTGCGGATCGAGCCACAGGGTTTTGCCCGCTTCGAGGCGGCAATCCACCGTCAGCCTGAGGTTTTTCTGCCGCGCCAGCCCGTCGAAATTCGCCACCGTGGTATGGATCAGCGGATCCAGATCGACCCATTCCGGTGTCAGGGTAAAATTGCCCGACTCGATTTTTTCCATGTCCAGCACGTCACCAATCAGGCCGATCAGCGTCTGCGCGGTGCTGTAGGCCAGTTCGATGGTGTCTTTCGCTTCTTCCGCGCTTTGTTTACGGGTGGTCAGTAATTCCAGGAATCCCATGATCGAGCTGACCGGCGTGCGGATTTCATGGCTCATGCTGGCGAGAAAACGGCTTTTCGCCTGACTGGCATCGATGGCTTTGTCTTTCTCGACCTGCAACGCTTTCATCAATTGGCGGGATTCGGTGATGTCCTGCCAGCCGCAAATCAGGGTGGCGGGCAACTCATCCGGCATCCGGCATGAGGTGAGCCAGTGCAGGATCAGGCGATCTTCTTCGCCGTTATTCAGCACCAGCTGATGGGTGATCACCGTATCCGGCGTCAGCCCTTTCTGGATTTCCTGCTGCACATCGGGGAACACATCCGCCAGCGGGCTGCGGCGGTCATACAGCGAATAGCGCATGGCCTCACGGCGTTCCGGCGTAAAGAATTCACCAAAGGCGCTGTTGTAGCTTTCCAGTTCACCGTCCGGCGTGATGACATATACCGGCACCGGAATGGCGTTGGACAGGGTCTGGCGCAGGATAAGCTGATAACTCAGCGCCGCCTGCGACGCCTTGCCCCGGCTGATCGCCCGCAAAAGATAGACACCCCACAGCAGGCTGCTGATGACCAGCAATGCGGCCAGCCCCGCCACCAGATAAAATGGCCGGTTATACAGATTCCAGGTGCCGATTTTCACATCCGGCGCTTTCACCCATTTTCCGGCCAGATTGAGGATCTCTTTCGGCGGAATATCATCCAGCGCCTTGTTCAGAATACTTTGTAATTCCAGCGCGTCACGCGGGATAGCAAAGGCAATCTGCGCCGACGGCTCATCCGGAATGCGGGTATAGGTCATCATCTCAGGATAATAGTGATCGATGATAAACCGCGACGCGAGCTGGGTAGACACCACGGCGTCCACATCGCCGAGCATCAGTTTGCTCAGCGCCGTACTGGTATTTTCGGCAATCACCCAGGTCACGCCGGGATATTTCTTCTTCAGTTTTTCACTCAGCGGATGATACGCCGGTATCGCCACTTTCGACCCCGGCGACAGACTATCTTCGTGCCCGCTCGTGTCGCGGGTCACCAGCACAAACGGCGTGGCAATAAACGGATGGGTAAATAACATCTGCTCTTCGCGTTCGGTACTGTAAGTGGCGGTCGGCAAAATATCCCAGCCGCCTTTGCGCATGATATTCACCATGTCGCTGTTGGAATTGGCGATCACCGGTTCGAAGGACAAGCCGGTCTGCAACTGGATCAGGTTGAGAATATCGCCGAGCAGGCCGCGGATTTCCTGATTGTCGTCAATCATGCTGAACGGCGCGTAATACGGGTTGATCAGCACATGCAGCACCGGATGGCGGGAGACCCAGCGTTCTTCCTGCGGCGTGAGTTTCATCGCCTTATTTAAAAAGGAAATATTTCCGTTATCCACCCAGGACTGCGCCACCTGTTTATGCGTCTGCTCGCTCAGGGAACTGATAAAGGTATCGAGAATGCCCCGTAACTGCGGCTGGCTGGCGAGCACAATAAACGCGTTGCCGGTCTGCGGTTCGCGCCAGAATTTCACCATGTCCAGCGCCTGATAAAAATCGCGCACCAGAATAAAGCTGGAGGTGAGATTGTTGCCAAAAAAGTAGTCGTTTTCTTTATTGGCGACCGACGCCAGCGCCAGATAGTTATCCGCATAGGCGGTGATCTGCGCCTGCGGAAACACCGTTTTGATAAAGGCGTCGGAAGGATAGCCTTGTTTAATCGCCACTTTCACCGCGTCATGCTCATCCGACAAGGGTTTCATCACGTCGGCCTGACGGGTCACCAGCGTCGGAAAAGCGCGGACCAGTGGCAGCGAGGCGGTGAAGGGTGCCGCCAGCGGTTCTCCCCCCGACGGGGAGGTCAGGATCAGATCAAGGTTGCCGCCCTGAAGTGCCGCCAGGGCCTGTGGCTGATTCGCATAGTGTTTGATCACCACGCGGACTTGCAGGGAATTTTCCAGCAGCAACAGGTAATCGGCGTTCATCCCCCGGTAGCGACCGGTGGAGGTGTTCATGTTGAGCGGCGGGGTTTCCGTGCCATACACGCCGACAGTCAGTGTCCGTTTGGCCGCCAGCCACAGCAGATCGAGATGGCTTAACGGCAGCGCAGGGGTAAAGACCTGATAATCGCTGGCAAGGGTGAGGGTTACCGGTTCAGGCGTGGCGGCGCGCAGCGGGCAGACGACCGCCAGCAGAAGAAACATCACGGCCATCACCCGGCGGATCATGGCATTACCCGATTTTATTGCGTTGGGCAAAAGAGAAGAGATCCATTAACGACCTGCAGTTCAGTTTTTCCATTAAGCGGCTTTTGTAGGTGCTCACCGTTTTATTGCTGATGTTCATCTCTGAGGCAATTTTCATATTATCGGTACCCGCGAGAATATAACGCATCACTTTGATTTCCTGACTGGACAGCGACTGCAACATTTCCTGCTCCGAGGAAAGGCTGCCCATAAAAGCATGCAGGGATAAAGGAAAATAACTGTAGCCATTCAGGGAGGCATTCACCGCCGCGATAATATTGGTCATTCCCTCTTTTTTACTGATAAAGGCATTCGCCCCCGCATCGGCACTGCGTTTGCCGTAAAACAGATCGTTTTTGGCAGAAACCACAATAATAATGCGGCTGAACGCCTGCTTGCGCAGTTTCTCCACCACCTCAATGCCGCTCATCACCGGGATATCGACATCCACGATCACCAGATCCGGGTACAGCTGATCCACCAGTTGCAGCGCCTGTGCGCCATCACCGGCTTCACCGACCACAGTGATCCCCTCGCTTTCCAGCAGGTTTCTGATCGCCATACGGGCTAGCGGATGATCGTCAACAATGACCGCATTTAATTTATGGGTTTTGCTCATGCTCTGGCAGTCTTCTTTTTCAGCAACGGGACTATTTTCAGTCTACCTACTCCGAATGCCCATTTCTATGCACATTAAGAAAAATAGTATCTGTTAATTAATTTCCCCTCCGGACTTCACGTGTAGGATATTCCCTGCAAAAGTTTCCGATGCGTCTGGTGTATTTCATCGGCCGTGACGTTTATTCTTACTTTTCAATTTAAATGATGGATCACCTCAACACGCCCCGGTCTGCGTGGGGTTTACTATTCTCATGAAGAGAACCAATACACAATTAATTTGTCTGGCGTTACTTTTTATATTTAACTTACTGTCTGTTCCCTGTTGTTATTTTAATTCGACACCACCGCCAGAACCCCGCCGTGCTTATATTGCCAGAAATCTCCTCCCGGCTTCCGCCCCGGTGAATAAACCGGTGGAGCCGGTTATGCCGGTGAAGCGGATCGAAACGGTCAGCATGGCGAAAGCACGTTACGCCAGAGATGACCGTAATAACGCCCGAATTCTGAAAGCGCAGATGGCCTATCAGCAGGCACTGAATGATTACAACCGCCGGATCCAGTACGGCGGCGCGTCGGCAGTGTCGCAGGAAGATATTCAGCACGCCCTGATCGCCGTGAACAACAGCAAAGCCGCGCTGGATAAAGCCATTCAGAAATACCGGCGCACCTTGCAGGCTGATCAGCGTCAGCTTTAATGTTGTTCTTTTTGCCGGTCGTCAGTAATAGTTAATTTTGACGATCACGGACGCATCAAACTGCCCGAGCGTCAGCGCCCGGCCGGGAATGGCACTCAGTCTGGCGCTGAAATTTTTCGTCACCTCGTTCACGTTATTCAGTGCGGCAAAGTCATCGTAACGGTTAAAAACCACCAGTTGATCCTGATCGTTATACAGCATCAGTCTGGCGCCGTTTTGCAGGTCAATCGCCGTGTTATCCAGCAACGGACTGGCGGTGGAAAACTCCGCCTGTAGCGAGAAATTATCCAGACATCCCTGTTTCACCGCCCTGATGGCAAACGGCAGCGAAATGCCGGACGAGCGCGATAAGGTAGTTGACTGGATCGCGCCGAAATCCACAATCTGGGATTCCGGCCAGACTTTCAGGTCAGAACCGCAGGCCAGAAAGCGGACCCCCTGCAATCCCGACAGATTATATTTAAGGTTTTTCGCCCCCGGCGTGTTGTTGACGCGGCTGCTGCCGTCGAGCTGAAACACCGTAAACTGATCCGTCCCCTGATAATACCCGGCGGAAGGCGGCGTGCCGGTCACCTTGATATACAGACGAAACGTCACATCCAGCGTTACGCTCCCGCCCCGCTGGATCGGCGTGCTGTTGGTGCTGGTGCGTTGCTGATCCTGCTCCAGTTCCTGCCCGTTGTAACTGACGCCCAGCCTTAATCCCTCGCCAATCGACTGGGATTTGGGGTTGAAGTAGAAATGCACCACGTCAATGGCCGACCCCAGCACGTTGTCGCAGTAGGCCGTCACCGTAATGTCATTGGATTCCCACACCTTGGTTCCGGCGGGCACATTGGCCGGGATCGCCAGTTGCCCGACCGGGATCGCCGGTTTATCCACGATGCCGGTGCCTTTTTCGACACAATCCAGCGCCAGCGCGTGACGGGAAAATAACAGCAGCAACAAGATTAAAACCGGCGGGTTCAGTAATCGTCTGAGGACAAATCGCATCATGCTTCCTTACTTTTTGGCGGGCTGGCTGACGATCTGACACGGCGAGGTCTGGCAGCGGTATTCGTTCACCTGCAAACCGCCGTAATCGTCCATGTAACCGAGGCTGTATTCGTTACTGACATACCGGCTGCCGGTGAGATTTTCTGTCGCAAAGGGTGCCAGCATCACGCTGTCGAAGCCGGGAATATTGCCTTTGTTGTCCGTTCCCAGATAACCGACGGTGATGTAAAACGGCGTGGGGTTGGTCAGTTTCAGGCCGTCGCGGAGCCGGACAACCTGAAGCTGTTCCTGCCAGTTATTTTTGATCTGACTGCTGATGGCGGCCGGGCGGAAGAACAGCTTCACGCGGCTTTGGATCGCCACCTGCATGACGTTCGCCATGTCGCTTTTGGGCGGCACCTCGCGCACGTTGAAGTAAAACAGCGACTCGCGGTCTTTCGGTAAGCCTGCGGTTTCAGGTAATTGCAGGATGCGGATCTGACTTTTCTCACCGGCGTCAATGCGCTGCATCGGCGGCAGCGCCACCAGCGGCGAGGTGATTTTTTTGCCCTGCGCATTCTCCAGCCAGACCTGTGCCAGATACGGCAATGTTTTGCTCTGATTTTCCAGCATCACGCTGACGGATTTATCACCGGCCTGATAAATGATGCGCGTCCGGTCAAGATTGACGGCGGCCAGCGCGGGCGTCGCCGCGACCATCGTCAGCAGGGCGATGAGATAAAAATGCTGTTTTTTCATGGGATTATTTCCTTATGTGCAGGGCAGCAACATCTGCCCGGAACGGGTTTCGGGTTCAGAAGGCACGCGGATCTGGCATTGCTGCGCATCGCCCCAGCGGACCGTCAGGGATTTTTCCCCTGACACACCGGCCAGATAGGCCAGGCCGCCGTCACCGATCAGCCCCGCCTCAAAGCCGGAACTGTTGTCAGTCACCGACGCGCCCAGCGGCGGATGGCTGCCGTCTTTCAGGCGGATCACCGCCATCAGGCGCTCGCCTTTCACGGCGCGGATCTGGCGAAAACCGATCGCCCCTTCGGTCAGCGTTTTGCTGACCACCGAGCTGTAAACCTCGACGTCGTCCGGCAAATTATTGACATCGACGCGGATATCCGAGGTCTGGTAGCTGGACACGCCGTTCACCACCGCGATGCCGTAATCGTTGGTCACGGATGCGCCGTCGCTGACCGGAATGCCTTTCACGCCCGCCGACAACATCATGCGCGGCTCGCTGCCGGCGCTGCTCTGATGCAGGGCCGCGCCCGCCGCCGTGGCGGTCAGCGATCCGTACCAGTTGGCATTCACCGAGCGGTAATCGTTATTTTTCACGCTGCCGTTCGCCCCGAACTGGCCGTACGGCGACATGTGCTGGTAGTTGGCGCGGAACACGCCATTGCCTTTTTGCAGATCCGGGCTGCTGCCGCCCGCGCCGACGCGCCAGCTGTTGGCCGGATCCTGACTGTTGTAATACGACGCCGTTTGCGAGAAGCCGCTCTGCGAATCCTGCTGCGCGTCGTAGCTGATTTGCTGCCCGGAAGAGAGCGGCACACTGAGCGACAGAAACATCTGGTTTTCATCGGTATCGCGGTAGTTCAGCTTGCTGGCGGAAAACGTCGCCGAGACGCCGGTAAAGCGCCCGACATCGAAAATCTTGCTGACCGACAGGCTGTAGTTGTTACTGGCACGCTCGTTCCAGTAGATTTTGTGGGTGGCCGAGAGATAGAGCGTGATGGCCGGCCACGGCAGGTACTGGTTGGCGGTGACGGTGTAGGTCTGTTTATCGTCGCGGGAATAGCCGTCGCCGTTGACCTTGTCGAGATACTGGCTGAACGACATAAAGGTTTTTTGCGAGAAACGGTATCCGGCAAAGGTGATCTGGCTGCCGGTCGAATCGAAGCGTTTGGAGTAGTTGGCGCGATAACTCAGCCCGGTTTGCCTGCCCGCCACCGGCACGGTGGCCGAGGAGCGCGTGACGTCAAACGACACCGCGCCGAGCTTTTGCAGGTTTTGTCCGACGCCGAGCGCCTGCGCCTGATAGTTGCCGGTGGTGGTAATAACGCCGCCGTAAAGTGAGAAATCATTGAGCGCGCCCCAGGACATTTCGCCGCTGTAAAAACCGGGCTGTAACACGTGATTGTTGCTGCCGGTGGTCGGTTTGCCCGTCGCGGTTTTAAAGCGCACCTGCCCTTTGCGGGTCAGAAACGGAATGGTCGCGGTGGTCACCTGATAGGTGGTGACGCTGCCGTTTTCTTCCTCGATTTTCACGTCCAGCGCGCCCTGCACCGCTTCGGTCAGATCCTGCACCACGAACGGCCCCGGCGACACGTTGGTCTGGTAAATCACCCGTCCGTTCTGGCTGATGCTCACTTTGGCGTTGGTTTTGGCGATGCCGGTCACCTGCGGCGCGTAGCCACGCAGCGACGGCGGCAGCATGCGCTGGTCGCTGTTCAGCGACACGCCGAGAAAGCGGAATGAGTCGAAAATATCCGAACTGAAATAGGTCTGTCCGCCGGTCAGGCGCGCGCCAAGGGACGGTAATGCGCGGTAAACATAGGTTTGTGTCCAGGTGAATTTGTCGCTGGCCGGGGTGCCGGAAGTGCGCGATGAAGCATACTGATAATCGGCACGGGCGCGCCACGGCCCGAGGTTGACGCCGGTGGTGCCGTAACTGCTGAAGCTGGTGGTGCTGTCGCCGGACTGCGGCATGTATTTGCTGCCGAGCAGGTTGTAATCCAGCAGTGCGCCGTTCACGCCCTCATCCCACTGCGACGGCGGCACCCAGTTTTCATCGTGAAAGGTCAGCCACGCCTGCGGAATGCTGATGTTAAGGGTCTGTTTTTCCTGATCGTAGCGGGTGATCACTTCTTTCTGCTGATCGAGCGACGTGCATTCGCCCTGATGCCACAGCGTCAGCTTCTCGCGGGCAGCCGGCGTCAGGTCGAATTTATCCACCAGCGCGGGCGGCAGACAAAGGCGGCTGTCCGGGTTATTTTCAGCGGAAATGTACTTAATCAGGCTTTGATCGCCGAGCGTGCGGCCATTGAGCACCACATCCAGCAGGTATTCACCAGGCGCGATATAATGGGCTACCTGAAATCGTGACAGATCGACATTATTGCGATCGGCAGAATCGATAAAATTAACGTTAAATTCTACCGCAAGGCTTCTGTCGGAAATAAAGCAACCGGAGATAATTATAATAATGCCAGCCGCCTGCCGTTTCCCTGCTGATATTTCTTCCTTTAACAACGCCATAATATTATCACTTGTTTCTTGCACGGTATTACATTGAAAACCCGGTACTGGCACAGAGAAAAAGGGGGAGAAACTCCCCCCGATAATGACAATACTTATTTGTAATTCAGGGCGTAGGTGGCCTGAGAAACAAGGGTACCGGTCGCGACCGGCTGTGCGTTGGCTTCCACACGCGCGGCAAACACCAGTTCATTATTGCCGGTGACCAGGTTGATATCTTTAGACGTGTCACCGACTTTCAGCAGATCGCCGTTGGCGTCAATCAGGCGGATGCCCGCGCCTTTTGCGCTGCCGGTGTTTGCCAGCAGTTCCGACGCGCTGCTGTCAGGCGTACCGCTAAAGGACACCGCCACTTTCGACACCACAGGATAAGCCACTGTGCCGACCGTCTGTGCGGTCAGATCGCAGTCCTGCAAATGAATGGTATAACTGACGTTCTGCGAATATTTACTGCCGGTTTCCAGCACCTTATTCGCCACCTGCCCCATATTGACATTAATGTCTTCGTCGCCCGCGGCCACAGAACAAGGCGCATTAATCACCGTGCCGGTGAAATGAATACGGCCTGAACCCTGATCCGCGCCCACCGGCGGCGTGGGATCGTCAGCGGCAAATGCTGAACCGGATATAAAGATGGCTAACGCGACAGCAGAGGGAATAGTGTTTCCATTAAACATTGGAGATCCTTGAGATATTGACTGGCAAAAAAACGTTAAGCGATATTTTTCGCTATACCTGAGAGAACATGCCTCTCATTCCAGACCAATATACTGACACCCTCCCTGATATCGCTATAATAAGTTGCATAACCAAAACATTAAGATTTATACGCCAGATTGCGGCGGGAAATATTATTTAAATCATGAAAATTAGCCTGAAACTGAAAAAAATCAGCACAAGATAATAAGGAGGTCACAAAAATAGTGCGGCAGAGCGCGGGAGGTAAGCGGGAAATTAATCATAAATCGGGTCAATTCCGGCGTTTTTAGGAATTTTCTCCGCCATGATGTTTCCCGCTCATTTATTCTGGCGGGGTTAATAATAAAAAATCTTAGTGATTATCCCCGCTGGCCGATAACGCAAACGTCCCCACCGGCATGACAGGCAGGTATTTTTTATAATAATCGTGATAGTTTTTTACCGGATCAATATCCTTAAATAAATCAGGGTAAAGGGATTTCGCAATAAACTGCACCATGGTGAAATCCACAAGGGTACGGGACGCCCCCTGATAAACCCCGAAGAGTCGGTCATTTTGAATGGCCGGTAATGAACTCCAGCCGTTGCGGTGAGCAAATCCGTTGAGTTTCGCTCTGGCCGTGGCTTCATTCACACCGATACCCATCTCAGCCGCCGTATCGACTTTATTGTTTTCCCTGCCGGAAATAAAAATGACATCGGGCTTAGAGACCAGTAATTGCTCAGGATTAATTTCGCCCCACTGTTTCACAAACGGCGCCGCGATATTTTCGCCCCCGGCAAGACGCAGCATCACGCCCCACATATTTTCACCGTAGGTAAATGAATACTCTGCAGGACCTTTATTACCGAACTCAATATAGACTTTGGGTTTGGGCAGATTTGCCTGTCGGATCCGCTCTTCAATCAGCGTAAGGTTATTTTTATAAAGCTGAGCCAGCTCGTGCGCACGGTCAGTCTGGCCGGTTAATACCCCGATGATTTCCGTTGATTTAATATGGTTTTCCACGGTCTGGTCGTTGTAATCGAGCACGACAACCGGAATGTTGAGGCTCTGAAGTTGCGTGACTTCATACTTCAGGGCGGCGTATTGCCAGCTTGCCAGAATGACCACATCCGGCTTCAGGCTGATCACCTTTTCCAGTGACACGTTGTGCAGGTCAATTTCGCCAATATCCGGAATTTCAGCGATGGAGGGACGGTGTTTAATATACATATCCCAGTTCGCCGGCACTTTGCCATGCCAGGCCTCGCGGGAGATGCCGACAATATGGTCAAACGCCTGTTCACCGCCGACCGCCATATAATCTTCAAAATAGAAACCTAATACCGCTCTTTTAACAGGGGTATCTAAGGTTATTTTATTTCCCAGAACATCGGTCAGGGTGGTGCTGGCGGCAGCGGCCTGTCCGGTCATCATGACAGACAACATAAAAAGCAAACCATGAAGTAACTTCATTTAATTCCCTTAGGTATTGTGTGATTATTCTCTGTGGCAGAGATTATTTTTATTGTGACGGTCTGATTGCCGTTAAGTGACTGCTTAATAGCCCATTACGGCGGCCTCATCATTGCTCAAATACAGCCGCCAGCACAAGATATTTTCCCGACCGCTAATATCCCGTGGAAAGGCGATTTCACCGGCGAAACGCACTCTTTGGCAAAGGCGTATCTGTGCGGTCGCGCCCGGCCTGCCCATCCCCGTCCGGCAGGTTGAGCTATAATTAAAATTTACCTGCTGAGAAGGATACTTATATGGCGCCAGTGGCGAGTTTATCGGGTGGTGTAATATTCATTATCGTTGGCATCATGATGCTGTGGTTATTGGTGAAAGCGCATAAAAGCAATGCAAACAAGAAGTTCTTCACCCCGCACAACTGCATGTTGCTGATCGGGACCGTGGTCTCTTTCATTATATCCATCGTGTTTTTCACCTCTTCTTCCTGATATCTGATCAACGCATCCCTCACTGCCCCGGTATTTGCCGGGGCCTGCTGTCAGATAAGATCCCCTCCTGCTCATCCTCGTCTATCATTATTATTCGTTTGCTAACTGCCTGCTTACTCACTCATTTGTTTGGGAGGTAAAGAGATGCCACACACCGCATTTGCGACACGCTGGGGAGCCAGATTCGTGGCCGACGGGACGGTGCATTTTCGTGTCTGGGCGCCCGGTCAGCAACAGATCACACTGAGGCTTTCCGGCACCGACCGGGAAATGACCGCGTCGGAGGACGGCTGGTTTGACACGCGGGTGACCGGCGTTTCTGCCGGTGAGGAATATCAGTTTGTGCTGGCCGATGGCACCGCCTTGCCTGATCCGGCCTCCCGCGCGCAAACGGCGGAGGTGAACGGCCCGTCGCGGGTTGTCTCTTCCACGCAATATGAATGGCAACACACCCGCTGGCAAGGCCGTCCGTGGGAAGAAAGCGTAATTTATGAGCTGCATATCGGGACATTCACCCCCGAAGGTACTTTTACGGCGGCAGCGGAAAAACTGCCGTATCTGGCTGAAACCGGCATCACCATGATCGAAGTGATGCCGCTGGCGCAGTTCGGCGGCAACCGTGGCTGGGGCTATGACGGCGTGTTGCTCTACGCACCGCACTCAGCGTATGGCACGCCGGAAGAGTTCAAAGCCTTTGTCGATGCCGCGCACGGCGTCGGCATCTCCGTGGTGCTGGATATCGTGCTGAATCATTTCGGGCCGGAAGGCAATTATCTGCCGCGACTGGCACCGGCGTTTTTCGACCCCGAACGCATGACTGCCTGGGGCGCAGGCATCGCTTATCAGGTTGACGGCGCACGGCAGTATATTCTCGACGCCCCGCTTTACTGGTTGCAGGAATACCGGCTGGACGGGCTGCGTTTTGACGCGGTCGATCAGATGAAGGATGTCTCAGAACCGCATATCCTGATCGAGATCGCCGAGCGTATCCGCGAAGAAATTACCGACCGCCCGGTGCATCTGACCACCGAAGACAGCCGCAACGTTACGTTTCTGCACCCGCGCAACGCCGACGGCAACGTGCCGCTGTTTACCGCCGAATGGAATGACGATTTCCATAACGCGATCCATGTGCTCAGCACCGGCGAAAGCCATGCCTACTATCAGGATTTCGCCACGCATCCCGAACAACTGGCCGCCCGCGCGCTGGCGGAGGGATTTGCGTATCAGGGCGAGATGTCACCGCAAACCGGTAAGCCACGCGGCGCGGTCAGCCACAGACAGCCGCCGGTCGCCTTTGTGGATTTCATCCAGAATCACGATCAGATCGGCAACCGTGCGCACGGGGAAAGGCTGATCACGCTGGCGGGCGCGGAGCGTACCCGTCTGCTGCTCGCTGCGTTACTGTTATCGCCGCATATCCCGCTGCTGTTTATGGGCGAAGAATATGGCGAGACCCGGCCGTTCCTGTTCTTCACCGATTTTGAAGGGGAACTGGCGCAGGCGGTGCGCGAAGGTCGCGCCCGGGAATTTGCCGGGCACAGCGGATACGATCAGGACGCGGTGCCGGATCCGAACGCGCTCAGCACCTTTGAACAATCGACACTCCGCTGGCAGACATGTTCAGACCCCGAAGGCCAGCACGCCCTGTCGCTGGCCCGCACACTGCTGGCGCTGCGGCAGAAATATATTGTGCCGTTACTGACGCCCGCGAAGGGCGACGTCGGTGAGATCCTGCAAACGTCTGAAGGTTTTCTTTCCGTCAGTTGGACGTTCCCGCGTGGCACCCTGTCAATGACGCTGAATATCGGCACTGACAATCACCTTCTCCCGACGCTGCCGGGTGACACACTTTTTGCCTGGCCGCAGGATGCTGCGACTTCCGCGCTGGGTTCGCTGATTGTCCGTTTTTCTCCGGGAGCTAAAACGTGAAGATACCCACTGCGACCTACCGGCTTCAGTTCCGTAACGGGCTGACGTTTGACACCGCCACGGCGCTGATCCCGTATTTAAAAAAACTCGGCATCAGCCACCTGTACGCCTCGCCGGTGTTTACCGCCACCACCGGGTCTGAGCACGGTTACGATATCACCGACGCCAATGAGATCGACCCGGCGCTCGGCGGGCAGGCCGGGTTTGACCGCCTGTCGCAGGCGCTGAAAGCCGCCGGACTCGGGCTGATCCTCGATATCGTGCCTAATCATATGGCGGCCTCGCTGGAAAACCGCTGGTGGCGCGATGTGGTGCAGCACGGGGAAAACAGCCGTTACGCGCGGCATTTTGACATCGACTGGTCGCAGCCTCTGACCCTGCCTTTTCTCGGCGAATCCTTTGAAGACGCGCTGGAAAAAGGCGATATCCGCCTTGCCCCCGATCCTGAAACCGGCGAGCCTGCCCTCGCCTATTTCGACACCTTTTATCCCGTTGCCCCCGGCACGCTGGAGGCAGGTGAAAAAACGCTGAGTAAATCCGATATCGCTGAACTGCATGGGCGCCAGCCTTACCGCCTGATGTCATGGCGCGATGCGCCGCGTGAACTTTCCTATCGCCGCTTTTTTGAAATCACCGGTCTCGCCGGGGTGCGCGTGGAGGATGACGCGGTGTTTGACGACACACACCGGCTGATTCTGGAACTGGTGAAATCCGGCAAAGTGGACGGTCTGCGGGTCGATCACGTGGATGGCCTCGCCGATCCAAAAGCCTATCTGATGCGTCTGCGGGAAAAAGCCGGGGCAGACTGCTACATCACTGTGGAGAAGATTTTGGGCAAAGGCGAGCGCCTGCCGCCGGACTGGCCGGTTTCCGGCACCACCGGTTATGAGTTTATTGCCTCGCTGTCCGATGTGCTGGTGAATGACGAACACATTGCCGTATTGCGCGACCACTATGACAACGTGGTCGGTCAGCCCGTCGATATGCAACAGGAATTGCGGGCGGCCAAACTGATGATGACCGATAAGAATTTCGAGGGGGAATTCACCACGCTGCAAAAACTGGCGCTGGAGATTGCCGCCACCGAAGGTGTCAGTACGGATGACAACGCCGTCCGGCTGGCGCTGCGGGAACTGCTGATCGCCTTTCCGGTGTATCGCACCTACGGCACCGCGCAGGGTCTGCCGCCGGAAGATGCGGCGCTGTTGTGCCGGATTATCAGAAAAGTCAAAAGCACGGCGCTGTTTATTGCGCCGGAGACGCTCAGTTTTCTGGCGCGCATTCTCTATGCCCGCACCTCGCCCGCCACGTCCGCACAAGCCACGGTATTCCGCACCCGCTTCCAGCAACTGACCGGCCCGCTGATGGCGAAATCGGTGGAAGACACGCTGTTCTTCCGGCAGAACATGGATCTGGCCCTGAACGAAGTGGGGGCCGAACCGCTGCCGCGCACCTTCTCACCGGATCGCTTCCATGACGAGATGCGTAAACGCCTTGAGGAGCAACCGGACGCGCTTTCCGCCACCTCCACCCACGACACCAAACGCGGCGAAGATGCCCGTGCGCGACTGTTCACCCTGACCGAAGCGCCGGAACGCTGGGCGGCGTGTGTCAGCCGCTGGCACAAGATGAATGAGGCAAACGTGATCATGCTGCCGGACGGTCCGGCACCGCGTCCGGCACTGACCTGGATGCTGTATCAGGCGCTGGCCGGGGCGTGGCCGGTGACGCTTAATCCCGACGATGCGGCCGGTTTACAGGCACTGGATGAACGGTTTCAGGGTTTCGTGGAGAAAGCCCTGCGGGAAGCCAAGCTGCGCACCAACTGGGATAACAGCAACGAAGACTATGAGAAGGCGGTGCTCGATTATGCCCGACATCTTCTGTCGCCGGATAACCGGCGTTTTCTGCAAGATTTTCATGACGCGATACAGCCGTTTATCCACGCCGGACTGGTCAACAGCCTGACGCAGACTGCGCTGAAAATGCTGGCTCCCGGCGTGCCGGATATTTATCAGGGCAGCGAAGCGCTGAACTTCAGTCTGGTGGATCCGGATAACCGCCGCCTGCCGGATTTTGCCGGGCTGGAAAGGCTGCTGATTCAGGGAGAAAAACCGGTGTGGGATAACGAAACCGCCTGGACAAGCGGACAACTGAAGCAACATGTGGTTGCGGTACTCGCCCGTTACCGCCTGCAAAAACCTGCGTTGTTTTTGCAGGGTGATTACGTTGCGCTGACCGCAGCGGGAGATCACTCCAAAAACGTGATCGCATTTGCACGAACCTTCAGGAACGATGCGGTGATTTTCGCAGCACCGCGTCAGGTTTTTGATGCGCAAAAAATTCACTTTAATCAGACTGAAGACGGATGGGATATGCAGATACTGCTGCCCGCTTCGCTGGCTAACCGAACCTATTCTGACCTGCACAGTGGCAGGGAACTCCGTGCGACCGACAGGATAGATCTCAGTACCTGGCCGCGTGATGAACCGGTAGTGCTGAGTTTGTCCGGTCTTACTGAAAACAATCCAGATAAATAAATCCCACGACCTGCGCTGGCATTTTCAGATAGAAAAAATGTTAGTGCAGAAATTTCCTACAACTTTTAGCCCCTCCCTGACATATCTCTCTCAGCGATATTGCCATACTCTTGTTTCCAACAAAATCTGTGTGGTCATTAGCTTCACAGATGAATGTCTCTGTCAGATCGTCAGTTAAGGGCCTCTGTAATGATTATTTATAACGCGCTTCTTTCGCTGGCCGACGTCATTTCCAGAAATAAAAAAAACTTACAGCACGTGGCTGAGGAGAGGGTTTTGCAAAAAACAATTAAGCGCGATGAATTTCATCCGTTTATCCAGCCTGTTTTTAGCGCGGATGGTTTCACGCTGAAAGGATGTGAGATTTTACTGCGGGTGAAGTCTGAGAATAATTATAACTCGCCGGTTTTATATATTCATGAAATGGAAGCCAGTCGCTACAGGGATGATATTATCTGTCATCTGTTTCAGGAAATTGAAAAGTCTTTTGAAAACATAATGAATTATCTGCCAGAGGACTTTTATTTCTCCTTCAATATTACTGCCGGGCAGATATCTTCACACGACGTGATCAACGCAGCGCTTCATTTCAGCAGAACTTTTAAGGATGCCGCCACGCTTGTGCTGGAAGTGGTTGAGAGAACAGCGTTGAATTTCGATGATAAGACGATGCAGGTCATTGAGCACCTGGTCGCAAACGACATCAGGTTAGCCATTGATGACTTTAGCGCGGGCTCCTTATCACTGAAATATATAGAAAACATCGGCCTTTCTGCCCTTAAGATTGATAAAGACCTCACCCAGGCCATTAACGGACAGTTGGTTTATGAAAATGTCATCGATGCAATTATGACCCTTTCTTCCCGGTTGGGTGTTTCTGTTACCGCTGATGGCATAGAGACATACGAACAAATGCCGCTGTTACGCAAGGCAGGAATTAATGGATTGCAGGGCGATTATCTGGCAGAGCCTATGCAGGTCAGCGAGTTTATTCATCGTTATATCGGAATGTAAACCGCATGAATTTATTCATCTGTTTTTATCCATTTTGGATGGGAGTTTAAAAATGATTTATCTCATTAGCAGAAACCACTATTTAAATTATGGTATTAAATTATTATTTAACTCAGCGGGGCTGGATGTCACTGATATGAACTTCCTGCATGAAGACTGGATTATACCGTTCACTGAAAATGATATCATCCTCATTGATGCCTCGGAAAGAATACCAGAACCGGTTATCAGGATAATGAAATGTCATGGACACCCAAAAATTATCGCAATGAGTCGCGATGGCAACAATAAAAGCCCTTCTTTATCCTGCGTTTATAGTTACCTCGATATTCATGCACCCGTGAAAGATGTTTTGGGAAATATTCTGGAAACTCTTCATACGGTGACCTGTTTGCCAGCACCACCAGTCGTCATTTCAGATAAACAGCACTACATTATTAATGAGTCATTGAAAGGCAAAAGTGTCAGACATATTGCCAGTGAGTTAGGCGGATCAGCCAAAACTATTTATTCGCAGAGGTACTACGTGTGCAGAAAATTCGGCGTGAAAAACCTGAAGGAACTCAACAGGTTTGCGGGGTTTTTCACTGTAAAATGAACATCTGATACTGAACGCGCTATTCGTTGTTCTGCTTATATTGGCTCACCCAGGCGTTCAGAGTGTCATCTATATTGTTCATCGCATCACTCAGTAAAGCAATTGCAGATGTCAGGTCTGCTGCGGTGCCGCATTGCAATTCTAATTCCTCGCACCGGCTCACTAAGGGCTGAGCCGTCAGCATATTCGCAATTCCCTTTATACGATGAGTGATTTCAGCCACCTTTTCTCTATCCCCCTGCTCATCCGCGAGCCGGATTTTATTCAGGTCGTCACGATTTGCTTTGATGATCCCATTGATGAGCTGAACCGTGGCGGAACGATTTCCCCCGGTCAGTGCTTCCAGTCCGTCGGGGTCACAGCAGGGAACGGGCAAAGGATCGCTGTGCAGGATTTCGAGTTGCTGGCGTAGCTGTTGCAGATTTAACGGTTTAAATAAGCAGGTATCCATTCCCGCCAGCTGACACCGTTCGACTTCTTCGTATTGCGCGTTGGCCGTCAGCCCCAAAATAGCGCAAGTTTTCTGGCCCTGCTCACGCTCAGAATCACGGATCCACCGGGTTAGCTGATAACCGTTTATGCCGGGCATATTGCAGTCCGTGATAACCACGTCGAATGACTGTTTTTTCCAGTGTGAAAACGCTTCCTCCCCTTCCTGCGCCAGCCATACGTGATGCCCGAGGAATTCCAGTTGTTTTCGAAGCAGCAAACGGTTCGCAGGGTGATCATCAACCACCAAGACATTGAGCGGGTAACCATCGGCAGACGCATCGTTCTGCGGAGCTAAAATGGTATTTTCTTCCGCCGGAGATCCAGGACAGTGAGCCTTAAGTGTGACATCGATGCGTGTGCCTTTTCCGGCCTGGCTGGTGAGTTTGATGTCACCCCCCATCTTCTCAACGATTTCTTTGCAAATCACCAGCCCCAGCCCCGTGCCGCCGCGATGCTGTTGTGCGCCGGAGTAAAGCTGGCTGTAGGATTTAAACAGCTTATCCTGATCTTCAACCGCGATACCTGTTCCCGTATCCTGCACGCATAAAGTCAGCAGGGTATTCGCCTCATCAGCTTTCTCAGCCGTTAACGTGACGATGACGCCACCTGTGTCGGTAAATTTTACAGCATTGCTGATCAGATTATTGAGTACCTGCCGAAAACGCTGGGCGTCCAGCAGAACATCGTGGCCAACAGGCCCTTCAGTGACGAACGCTAATGAAATATTCTTTTCACCGGCCAGCCCGCTAAAGACTTTGATAACTGACTGCGTGAGGTGCAGGGGATTACATCTTTGCGCGGATAAGACCCATTGTCCCGATTCAATTTTGGCCAGATCCAGAACGTCGCCCAATAACACCAGCAACGAATTAGCCGAATCGTAAGCGGTTTCAATCGCCTCTTTTTCCAGATGCCCTTTCTCTGCTTGCCTGAGTGTCAGTTCAAGCATTCCCAGCACGGCACTGACCGGTGTGCGAATTTCATGGCTCATGGTCGCCAGAAATATCCCTTTGGCTTGATTAGCGCGAATAGCCAGTTCACGGGCATCGTCAGCCAGTTGTCTGGCATGTTCCACCTCGTTCAATAGCCGGTAACGCTCGGTGACATCTGTCCAGCCACCTATCATGCCTGAGATTTCGCCCTGCGCATTTTTGTAGGGTATTAGCCAGACTTCTGCATCAATGAACTCGTCTTTTATCTTTAACCTGAGGTCTTCCAGAATGTTTTTTCCGTCAGCTAAAGCCTCAAGATACCGCGTCTGATAAAACGGTCCTTCCTCTGCAGAAAACCAGCTGACTTCAGTGATCTTCTTACCCAGCAAAGTTTCCTGCTGTTCGCCCGTCGCCTGAAAAAAACAGCTGTTGGCCGTCACTAATCGACCTTCCCGATCGCGGACATAAACAGGATGGGGAATAATATTGAAAAATTCTTTCTGGAAGTTCATCTGCTCAGCGAGTTTATCTTCGGCCTTTTTACGCAGACGTATTTGTCGCAACAGATAACCGTTCCACAGGACAACGCTGACAAATAATATCAGTGCCAGTGCGAGCCAGATTTCCCAGGGAAAGGACTGTTCAAGGTTTGGCATTACGATCCTATGCAAAATTCATTAAAGGCTGGCGCTGTTTCTGCTGGCAAACTCAATGAGATCTACCAGCGTTCTGGCATTCAGCTTGACAAGAAGGCGGGATTTATAAGTACTGACCGTTTTATCACTGATCAGCATTTCACGGGCAATTTCTTTATTTGTCAGCCCTGCGGTTAAATACTTGAGCACAGTGATTTCCCGCCCGGAAAGGGAATGTATTAATGGTAATTCCTGCGATGCCTCCGTAAATGCGTCAGGCGTAACCCTCGTCGTATCTGGGAAATACCGGAACCCGGAAAGTACAGCATTGGTGGCGCTGGCCAGTTCATTCAGGTTATTAGTTTTACTCACAAAGCCCGACGCGCCCGCTAAGATACAGCGATGCGCATATACCGCCGGACTGAGGGAGGTCAGAACCAGCACTTTAATCGCGGGATTCTGCGCCCGTAAGCGGTCGATGACTTCCAGTCCATTGAGCTTGGGTATACCGATATCAAGGATCACGATATTCGGTTGAATCGTCCGGGCAAGGCTGAGGGCTTCAATACCGTTATCCGTTTCACCGACTACCTTCATACCATGCTGCTCCAGCAGTAACCGGGCGGCGAAACGTATCATGGGGTGGTCATCGACAATCAGAACACTTTTCACCGTCTTTCTCCCGTTTCATGATCCGCTCAGATTTTCTTTAAACATTATAGCTGTGAACCCAGTGCCCGCGCAGATGAGTGAAATCTTGTTCTGACTTAACTGACAGCGCCGTCAGAAATGCCCTACAGCTTTCAGGACAAGCCTGACATACCCCTACAAATAATACTGTCATACTGGTTTTATCAATATTTTTTATGTGGTTTTACTACATAACGTCTATCCCTGATTAACGCGGGATATCAGGGCAGTATTCTTTTAGAAGATTCACACCGGACGATATCAGTCCTAGCAGGTCAGAAAAATTAATCCAAACCTTAGGAACCATGATGTGTAATATTCTTATTGTAGACGCCCAACCCATTATCCGCCTTGCTCTGAATATATTACTGGAAAAGGAAAAATATCGGGTGGTGGGGGAAACTAACAATGGGATCAATGCACTGGAGTTGACGCGAAAATTGCATCCCGACATCATCGTGCTGGATATCGACCTGCCGGGGTTAGACGGTTTTGAAGTGATTAAGCGTCTTAAGGATTCAAACCTTGACGCAAAGGTGATTGTTCTTACCGGCCTTAACCCGGATATTTACATCGCGCGCTGCATTCGTGTCGGGGCTAATGGCTTCGTCAGTAAAAACAACGATCTGAACAAACTCATTGGGGCCATCAAGGCGGTACAGATGGGGTTCAGCTGTTTTCCGACAACAGACTCTCTTCACTTTCACAGCCCCGGAACAAAACTTCGCGAACAGGAATTATTAACTTTGTTATCCAACCGTGAAGTCACTGTTCTGCGTTACCTTGCCCGTGGCGTAAGCAATAAAGAAATTGCCAGAGACTTATTAATCAGTAATAAAACGGTTAGCACCTATAAAATGCGATTAATGCAAAAACTGAATGCCAAGAATGTGATTGAACTTTCGGGGATTGTGGCGCGAAATTTTTAGGTTGTTGCAAATATTTCATATCCACATGTCATATTAATGACCTCCGAGTGACATCCTTAAAATCTCCTCCAGATAAATATTGAAGCCTTAATAATTAAGCTTCAATATTTATTCTTGCACGCTTTGTATCACCCAGTTTTAGTCATCAATCTTCGAAGGACCGGTTTACTGATAACTCATTGTGTAAGTCGCCACACCATTTGCCGTTCCTCCGACAATCGGCTCTGAGCCTGATTTAATATAGGTCGCCATAAAGGGAATAGACAGACTTCCGCCGGTGGTTGTCGTCACCCTGAATTGCCCGGGATTTCCGACTACCGCGCTATCAGGACCATAACTAACGGGTTGCTGGGTGGCCTGATTGATAATGCGGATCCCAAGACCGGTCGCCTGCTTACCATCATTCGTCAGCGAAAGGATATTACTGGTATTGGCCGGATTGTTATTGTCCGTGAACGTCATATTGACGCTTAAGCCTGACGTGACAGAACAGGAGTCCAGATTAATCGTGAAGGGTGAATGGACCAGAGAACTCCCGCCGGTGGTGATCGCGTTGCTGTTCACTTTGCCTAAGGACACCCCAATGTTTTTAGAGTTCGCGCTCACAGTGCAGGTTTGCGACGTAAATGTCATACTCCCGCTGACCACAAGATTGACCGGAATGATAGTGCTGCTGCCCGCCACATCATTTTTATCGACGATGCGTAAGTAACCGATTGTTCCGGGTAATGTCACCGAGCCTGACTGAATGGTTGTTGTTGTTGAAACCAGCCGTGCTGTAAAACTTCCATCCCAGTAGCTGGTACTTCCTGTAATGATATCAACCCAATCTGTACCTAGCGCTGGCCCCGTGTTGTTACGGTTACGCCCCTGAACAATAATGCCTATCCCATCAACGTTAGTTTTGAAGATGGCATAACCATCAATGCTACTCCCGGCGGGTTGCAATGCAATTTTCCCTTGCAGAGTAATATTTCCTACAACACATCCTGTGTAGAGACTGCTGTAGCCTGATGCGGGTGCAGAAAACCAGTCCGTTAAATAGCGATTCCCCGGGCTGCCGACCGTAACCACGGTGCTGACTGCCGGAATGGTGGCCGTTAAAGTGGCAGTTGCAGGGTTTGACGTACAGGACACACCTGCAATAACGGGCAACGTCCATAAGGATGCCAGTGCCAGCAGCAGGATCCGCAATACTTTCAGAGCCAATAAATCTTTCATGATGACTTATTACCTTTTATTTCCAGAAGAATTAACTCCAGTGTAATCAGTTACAAACGGCATTTATTTTCACCATATTCTTTTTATTCTCATCCTGTGGATTTAAGCGATAAGGAATTATGCAAAGTGGTTTTTCTTTATCTCCCAGGGTAATAAACAGTTTTCCGCTATTTTCTTTCAGGCGGGCAAATATACGCCCACCCTGTCCGACGATGCCGACTTCCTGCCCCGTAGAATCGAAAACGCTGGCACCAAATGGCAACGCCGTACCATCGGCACGACGACTTTGGATCAAAATGGCATGACCGTTGAGGGTGTCATATTGCACAAGCATCACGGCACCGCTGCGAGGTATGACTTCAAGGCTGGTATTTTTCAGTTCGACATCGTCAGACAACCCTTTCGGGTCAAGTGCCACTTCGTTTCGCTGGTAGGCTGAAAGATAAGGCACCACGGCCTGACCACTGCTATCCAGTGACACATTTTGCGCATTCAGAACCTGAGCCCCTTTGGCTCCCGGCGCGCTGATGATCCCGATGGTGTCACCCAGACTTTGCCCGAAGGTCACGCCCATAGGATGCACAACCACAGAACCGCTCATACCCGCTGAAACCTGACGGAAATCAGTCCCTTCACTGAGGGAACCATTGAGTGTGCCGAAAGATGTCCGATACTGCGCATTACTGCTCAGGCTTTTGCTACGGGTGGCGTCATTGGCTCTGTCGTAGGCGGCACTGAGCCCATAGCTCAGGCGACTATTTTCTCCGGCGTTGGAATTAAAGGACGTTTGCAGATTAGCGCCCCCGTCACTATCCCGACTGACAGAACTGGTCAGGTATCCTGATGCACCAAAGGGAACCGAGACACTCAACATAATGTTGTCATCGTCTTTGCCATAAGGATCCTGAGCACGAGCCACGCTGAGGTTGGTATTTCCCCAGCTCCATGTTCTGGTATAACCGGCCTGCAGCTGATTATCGTAACCGCTGCCATTCCAGTAATCCTGCCGGGAACCGCTGAAATACACATAATCCGTGTCGGTAAGCCGCTGGTTGATCACGACTTCACTGCGGGTTTTCAGACGGCGGATATTGTCAGCCGTATCGTCACCCTGCGCCTTAACCTGATCAACCGCCGTCAGGGCATCACTGAGACCGAAGTAACCATCCGTTGAATAGCGGTAAGCCGCCAGAGTGACGTCGGTGCCCACATCCGTGAGGATCTTGTTATAACTGACACGCACGGACTGGCCAGAGAAACTCTGTTGTCCCAGGTCGGTATGGGCCTGAGTAACGTCCAGCCCCACTGCCCCCCACTCGGTACCCAGCACCATCCCGACCAGGGCGGCTTTATATTCTTCAAATCCTGTCAGCCCGCCGTAGAGCGTCACCATGTTCGTTAAACCGTGTTGCCAGGTGCCCTGAACAAGGTGCGGCTGATTGTTGTACTGAAGGTTGCGGACCACGCCAGCTGTGGTGGTAAAGCGTGAGACGCCGGGACGCAGTGAACGTGCAATAGAAGAAAATGGCACGATAAAGCGTTTTTCTTCACCATTCGCTTCCGTCACCGTGACATCCAGATCGCCATTGTTAGTACCAGGGCTTAAATCTGAAATCTCAAAATTTCCCGGCGGAACCGTCGCTTCGTAAATGACATAACCGCGCTGACGGATAGTGACCCGCGCGTTGGTGGCCGCAATTCCGCGCACCACGGGCGCGTAGCTCGTTTGCGAAGAAGGCAACATCCGATCATCTGAGGCAAGTCGCACGCCACGGACTGAAACAGAATCAAACAGATCTCCGTCGCTGAATGTGTCACCCATTGTCAGCTGAGCGCGAAGCACGTCGATATCCCGCTGCACATAGGTGCTGATAGCATCGAGCTTGTGACCGCTTTCGTCGTTCCAATTAAGGGAAGAACGCTGACGCAAGCGCCAGGCTCCGAAATTAAGTCCCATATTGGCCGAGGCATACAGGCTCTGGTCAGTGTGGCCTGTCCGGCTATTTTGATAACCATTCAGGGCATAATCGATAAAACCGGCAGTCACCCCATTTTCCCAGCGCGAAGGGCTGACGTAACCATGCGGATCCGTGCGCATATAGATTTGTGGCACGCTGAGTGTCAGCGACTGATCACCCGTGCTGACCTCGTAAGTCGCGTCAGGAATTTTCGTCCAGTCCAGACATCCTTCGCTGTTGATGGAACCCGCGACCGTCGCTAATTTCTCAAGATTGACACCCAAACTGTCCAGCAACGTGGTATTCAGGCAAGGTCTCGCGTGCCCTGGACGATCACCCTCGTTGAATTTGATGTCAAACATGCCAGCCTGGCGCGTATTAATCGTCACGTCGAGCGTCTGGATCCCCTGTTCAACAGGATTTCCTTCGGCATAACGCGTCAGGTCTATGCTGCGAGCTCCCTGACCCCACAGCATAGATTTATCAAAATTAGCGATGAGCATATCGGCACCCGATTGCGCATGAGCACTGAAAGGTATTTGCCAGAGACCTGCCGCCATCAGAACCGCAACTTTCAGAGGATGAAGTTGGCAGTCAGATTTAATACAGCAGTGACTTTTTAAGGTAAAAACTGGCTTATTCATAAGTAACCCGCGCTTTTTCCACCAAGGAAAAATTCTCAGATATTTTGTGAGAGGAATATTATTTTAATTTTTTAATGTTGAATCCCATGCCATAACCGCACCATAGTCATTAATCGTGCTGTAATTAATCGAAGCTCCGGGAGTCGCATTGTTATCCATTTCAAAATGCTGAGTTTGTTTTGGTGCAACCGTGCCATTAGTCATATTTAATTCGACTTTTTTACCCCCCACCTTTACACTATTTAAAGACACGTAATAAGCACCGGGATTATAACAATCCAGTGTGGTTTTATTTCCGCTGCGCACCATTGTCCATTCCAGATCCCCCGCCATTTTATCCGCATCCCCTTGTAATCCTGATGGGCGGTAAAACATCTTGAGACGTGTACGCACAGCGATTTTAAGTTTATTCGAGCCGTCCTCGACGGAAGGTGGCAACTCTAAAATATTCAACCAATAAATAGATTCTTTATCTTGTGGAAGCGTTTTATCGTCGTCAAAACGAATGCGTAACACCTGACCTTTATGGCTGTCGATGCGCGCGATAGGCGGTGTCAGAATAAAAGGTGAACTGGCAACGTCAGGCGTGGCTTTCGGGTCGCCGTTATCAATCCATGATTGGATTAAAGCAGGAGTACTGCCTCCGTTATTGAGTTTTACGGTCACTTCACGGGCCGATTCAGGATAAATAACCCGGGTTCCTGTCACGACGACAGATGCCTGCGCGGTCACAGGGAGAATAAAAAAGCTGAAGAGCAGCACGGCAATGTGCATACGTTTGCCATGAAATAACCTTGTCATGATACAAAATCCTTTTAATAATAGAGCCGCGCGGGGAAGCCCGCGCGGATTACTAACAAAACTTATGGGTAAACAATGGAATAAGTGACATTGGAAGAAACTAAACCGGAAGTTACAGCAACATCTGTGGAATAATACTTCGCCAGGAAATTCATGGTGGTTGCAGGCGCAGTGCTTGAAATAGTGGAATACCCCGCAGAAGGGATCTTACCTAATCCGAGTGGTTTGGTATTCGCAGAAGCCTGATAGAGCGCAATATCAACGTTGGTTGCGCCACCGGTCGTAACGGTGTTGTTCAAACGCCCGTCCGCATTAACATTGCTACCCGGCTCGAAATACACCGCTACGCTTTTTGGCTGTGCCAGCGCGCCAGCCGTACTCGCACAACCGGTCAAAGAGATAGCAAAAGGCGTTGCGCCCGCGGTGGTATTGGCCTGGCTGCCGAATGCGCTTACCGCAACGGTAGGCAACTTGATAGTGGTATCCGCACCTGTACCCGCAGAAACAATACAGGTCACGTCAGTAACTTCACCATTAAAAGTAATGGTGCCATCTGCCGCGTATGCCTGCTGACCCAAAATCAGCGCCAATGTGGTCGCTGCGAAAGCAATATTTAATTTTTTCATAATTCTATCATCCATCTGCACATCAATTAAAATAAGCGTCTTTTATTCCTTCCCGTCGGACCCGGATAGCGGTCTCTGAAGGATGAAATAACTATGACGTAAATAAGTGAATAAATATGTCAGGAGGATTACATTCGTTGTAGGAATAATCTCACGGCAACATTATTATTTAACGTAACTTGCGATTATTTATTACCTGCTGATGTTGTATTTGAAATAAAACGGCCCACTAAAAAAACCGCGATCTCCTCAGGGCAGTTAATTAAGAGAAATCCGTATTATTAACATATTCTTACAGCATGGCCGTTTTTTATTCCGTATTAACACCCAGATTTTAAAATCTCGACTACGCTTAATAACGGTTAACTAAAGGAGATAGAGATATGTCCTCACATGATATCGATGCAGATGCAAACCATCTGGCAGATAAGCTCGAAGACAAAGACAACCAGCTTGCCGGTGAAGCGCAGAAACAATTTGGCGATTTTGTTGATTCTCCTAAGCACCAGATTAAAGGCGCAGCACGTAAATACTCGGCTCAGGCCTGTGAAGTCGTGTCTGACGTCGCGGAGAAAATCAAAGAAAATCCCCTGTCAGGTCTGATCGCGGCCGGCGCAATTGGTGTCGTGCTCGGGTTACTGCTGGGTCGTAAGTAAACCGTCTTGTACCGATAAAAAGGCCTTCGGGCTAATGCCGATCGTTTAAGGATCAGTTGACCGATCCGGTGGCTCGTGTAAAAAGGGTTCATGCTCAACATGGACCCTTTTTAAATGGAACTTTCACAAGCTCTCGGTATTATCAATCTTACTGCCCCCGATGAAGTTCAAAGCCTCGCTGACCTCCTGTCTCCTGACCTCATTCAGCAAGCTTTTTCTCTTACTGACACCGTCACCCTACGCAAGCGTAAACTCCCCCTCGAGTCCATGGTCTGGCTGGTTATCGCTATGGCCATATTCAACAATAAGCCTATGAGTCATATCGTTAATCTGATGGATATTGTTGACCGAACCGGACGCTCATTCACCGTACCCAGCTCCGTTATTGCCCGCAGAAAAACGTTAGGTGAAGATGCCATCCGGGTTCTGTTTGATATCACTCAGCAACACTGGCATGCAGAGGTAAAACATCCTCTCTGGCACGGACTGACACTCAATGCCGTCGATGGCGTAGTCTGGCATACGCAGGACACGCCTGAAAATGCAGAGGCCTTCGGTAAGGCTTCTAACCAGCACGGTGAACGCGGATATCCTCAGGTCCGCATGGTATGCCTGATGGAACTGAGCAGCCACCTGCTGCGGGCCAGTGTGATGGACAGTTACGACGTTAACGAGATGCGCCTGGCGGCACATCTGGCAGACAGCGCGCCGGATAACAGTATTACGCTGTTTGATAAGGGTTTTTACTCTTTAGGACTGCTACATGACTGGCATAATGCGGGCGAAAATCGCCACTGGCTGACGCCGCTGAAAAAGAACACGCAGTACGAGGTGGTGTGTAAGCTCGGCAAACAGGACGAGCTGATACGGCTGAAAACGTCACCGCAGGCCAGAAAACAGTGGGAAGGACTGCCGGAAGAAATAACCGTGCGGCTTATCCGCCGGAAGGTCAATGGCGTTGAACGGCAGGTTGTGACGTCAATGACGGATGCGATGCGTTATCCGGCCGCCAGCGTGGCGGAGCTTTATAAGCATCGCTGGGAAATCGAGTTAGGATACCGGGAGGCTAAGCAGTTTTTACTGGGGAACCGGTGGGCGTTGAGAAGCAAACTGCCGGAAATGGTCAGGCAGGAACTGTGGGGTATCCTGCTGACTCATAACCTTGTTCGTTACCAGATGATCAAGATGGCATTCAGCCTGAAGGGAGATTATCTGCCTTATCAGCTGAGTTTTAGCGGTGCAGTGTCGGAGATATTACGGTTGTTAATCGGGCTGCCGTGGGCATCAGCGGGAGCCATCCCGGGTCATCTGAAGCATTTTTACAGCAACGCAGCGATGCTAAAACTCCCCCCGAGGCGTGAGCGTGAATATGCCAGGGAAGTGAGAGAAAAAAGGTCGAAATATCCCTTAAAAAACAATGCCGGTCACCTTAAGTGACCGGCATTAGGCCTGGTGCCAGTCTTTTTTCATGCGTCAAACTCCTCAGATGAGGAATACAGCGAACAGCGCAGCATTTCAAAACGCTCCCACAAGATATACGCGATGATCTCTTTTATCTTTCTGTCGTGCAGCGTCATCAGCGTGAAGTTCAGCGCCATGCACTGGTCGCAAAGTTCGTCGGGTTCGAGATCGGCGTAATCATATAAGCCGTCGTCCAGCGGTATGCCTAAATCTTTCCGGTGCTCCGGAACGGGCAGCGATAACGTCGCTTCAAGGCATTCAAGCTGGTTTTGCAGCATCACGCAAAGTCTGTCCTGTGCGCCTTTATTTTGCGGATTCACCAGTGCGTGCGCCAGCAAACGGCAGCGATCGGTGAGTGTCCATGAATCGGGGGATGTTTCGGTGGTTTGAGTAATATCCATTTGATCAGAACCTAATATTAGATTGCGTATCGCGCTACCACTTAAGTTCCTACACTTAGGTGGCAACTCAGGCGGGGGTAGGAATATCGGTTACCCTCTCCGACCAGCTCTAAAGCTGCCCCGCCCGAGTTACCAAAACAATATACGATAATACTTCGTTATCTTCTGGTAATACAAAGCGATGGCGAAATTAAAACATTCGCCTGAGGGATCAGGTTCCTACACCCGACTGCGGATGTTGCCGCAGCGAGCAGACAATAACTGGATATCCACACAGAGAAAATGGGCAAAGAATCAGAATGAGATACTGCTTCCAGGGAGTTTTTAGGATTTGCAGTGCGTTGCAAGCGGCTGCCACGGCAGTGAACTGGTAGGTTTTCGGGATTAGGCGTTGAGCTGCAAAGATTATCCCTGTTTGTACTGAAATACCCTCTTTTTTCATCACATTAGTGTCAGTAAAATCAATGCGTTAGTGAGAGTTAAAAAAGAGGGTCACTTCGAAGATATCTTTAATCCTCTTCGTTACGCCGCAGATTCGCGGGAAGGCGTACCGGGCAACAGAATGATTTTCCGGCAGTCTTCCTGACGTTTTTCAAAAATACTGTAGCCTTTAGCGGCATCTTCCAGCGGCATATGATGGGTGACGATCTCTTCGGGTTTAAGCTGTCCGGCTTCAATCAGGGAAAGCAGATCAGGCAGATAGGCGTGAACATGCGTCTGTCCCATTTTGAACGTCAGCCCTTTATCGAACGCATCGCCGAACAGGAATCCGTGGATAAATCCGGCATATACACCCGGCACGCTGACGATCCCGCCACGGCGCACCGCCGCAATACATTGTCGTAGCGCCTTCCCGCTGCTGCCTTCGATTTTCAGATTGCTGAGGATGGTTTCAGTCATACTGCCTTTGGCTTCAAAACCGACGGCATCAATCACCGCATCCACGCCACGGTGACCGGCGGTATGTTCAATAATCCAGGCAGCCGCATCGTCGTTTTCATCAAAGTTAATCGGGATCACGCCATAGCGTTCCTGCGCGAAAGCCAGCCGGTACGGGTGATGGTCAATCATAAATATCTGTTCCGCCCCGGCCAGACGGGCGCAGGCCGCACTTAATAATCCCACCGGCCCGGCACCAAAGATCGCCACCGACGATCCCGGCATGATCTCAGCGTTTTTTACCGCCTGCCACGCCGTCGGTAAGATGTCAGATAAGAACAGCACTTTGTCGTCGGCTAAACCGTCAGGCACTTTAAACGGCCCGGCGTTGGCTTTCGGCACGCGCACATACTCGGCCTGCCCGCCGGGCACGCCGCCGTATAGTTCGCTGTAACCAAACAACGCCGCCGGTGGGGTGATTTTTTTCGGATTCAGCGCCGCACCGTTGCCGCTGTTGGTGGTTTCACAGGCGGCATACTGATTCAGTTTGCAGAAAAAACATTCTCCGCAGGCAATCACAAACGGGATCACCACGCGGTCTCCTTTGGCGACAGCGGTCACTTCCGGCCCGGCCTCCACCACTTCGCCCATAAATTCATGGCCGAATATATCGCCATGGTGCGTACCCGGTATTTTCCCGCGATACAGATGCAAATCAGATCCGCAAATAGCGGTAGCCGTCACCCTCAGAATAATATCGTCGCTGGCCTGAATGGTCGGATCAGGCATATTATCGACGCTCACATTGTGAGGGCCGTGATAAGTCAGTGCTCTCATGATTTATTATCCTTGCAGAATGTTTCCGAAATAGCCAAAGCTGCTTTTATAGCGAATTTGCTCATTGTGATGGCAGAAATATAAAACGATGAGTATAAATAACTAGCCCGCGGCGTGAGCCGCGGGCCGGGTGTTATCCATAACGTACTGCATACCAACCGTTAACGGTTGTCATGGCTATGTTTACCACCCTTTTTACCTGCATCACTGGCACGTTCACGGTCATTAGCGAAGTTACCCCCGCTGTTTTTCCCGCCTTTTTTGCCAGCCTCAGAGGCTTTTTCATGATCTTCCGCGAAATTTCCAGAACCGCCACGATGATCGGCCATAATATCCTCCTATCGGATGTACTTGGTTATTTTCTGTAAGATCCTAATACAACTTATTATCAACTTTTAAAGCGTCCAATAATAAAGTTGTCCTGAGCGTTAAGCTCGGTATTCAGTCTAGTACAGTGAGTTTGCGTGTCAACGGGGAATTATATAAAAATCCGTCGTTATCGCCGGTTGAATACATATTTTCCGGAATTCATAAGCTTAGCGATATTTATTAAATTATATTAAGAAAAATCTCAATGTTATCGCTATTTATTGAGAACGGCTAAGCTAAGGGAGGTATTTACACTGACCTCAAGGAGAATGAAATGTCTATTACAAATCTGAAAGAACTCTTTATTCATGATTTATCTGATGTTTACAGCGCTGAGCGTCAAATTACCAAAGCGTTGCCGAAAATGGCCCGCGCAGCAACGGATCCTAAACTCATTGAAGCGTTCAAATCGCATCTGGAAGAAACCCAGGGGCAGATTGAACGTTTAGATCAGGTGGTGGAATCCTCCGACGAGTTACGCATCAAACGCATGAAGTGCCATGCCATGGAAGGACTGGTGGAAGAAGCGCAGGAACTGATTGATTCCGTAGAGAAAGGAGAAGTTCTGGATGCGGGGCTGATCGGCGCGGCGCAAAAAGTCGAGCACTACGAGATCGCCACTTACGGCACGCTGGCCGCGCTGGCGAAAAAACTCGGTTATACCCAGGCGGCAAAACTTCTGGAAGCCACATTGCAGGAAGAAAAGAATGCCGATCAGAAATTAACGACCATTGCGCAAGCGGAATCTTCCGGCAAGAGCCGTTAATCCCGGATGACACGGACTGATAATTTCAACTTACACGAGATGAGGGTAGCAAAATGGCCAAATCTAAAGCGTATGAAAATTATGTCGACTGGGTGCGGGACGCACATGCTATGGAAAAACAGGCGGAAACCATGCTGACCAAGATGGCGGACCGGCTGGAGCACTATCCGCGCCTGAGGGAACGCATCACGCAACACATTACCGAGACGCAGGATCAGCAGCGTCTGGTCGAAAGCGTGCTGGACCGCCTCGATAAATCGAGTTCTGTCATCAAAGATACCGCAGGGAAGATGTCGGCGATGACGCAGGCTTTTGGCGGCATGTTTGCCAGCGATGAAGTCATCAAAGGCGGCATCAGCGGTTACGTGTTTGAGCATTTCGAGATTGCCTGCTACGACACGCTTATCGTGGCCGCAGAAGCCGTCGGCGATCTGGAAGGCGCGCAAGTCTTTCGCCGGATAAAAGTTCAGGAAGAAGAGATGGCGAAATGGCTGGCTGAAAACCTGCCGGCAGTGACGAAAAAATTCCTGTCTCTGGTGGATTCTTCCAATCTGGATGCCAGCCATTAACCGGGTTTTTCTTCGTTAAGAAACCCGCCAGGACGGCGGGTTATCGTCAGGCCAGCAGGGACGCGAGGCGTTCAAGGGAAAAGAGCGCGGCCTGATGGATCACCGCTTCACAGTCTCCCTCAAAATGTTTAACCTCGGCGATCACCCGTTCTGTGCCAAACGCCCAGGCGAACCAGATGGTGCCCGCAGGCGTGCCGTCGTCCCCGCCTTGCGGCCCGGCATAACCACTGACCGACAACGCAACCTGCGTTTTTGCCGCCCGGTTGGCCCCCTGCGCCATCTCTTTTACGGCCTGTGCGCTGACCGCTGAAAAATGGGAGAGGGTCTCGGATTTAACGCCTAACATGATCGACTTCGCCGTATCGTCGTAGGTGACAAATCCGCTTGAATAGTTTGCTCCGCCTTCCGACGCGGCGCATAACGTCATGCCGATCAACCCGGCGGTGCAGGATTCCGCTGTGGCGAGATTCAGGCTGTTGGCTTTCAGTACGTTAAGCACATTCTTTGCGGCATTGAGTAATGGGTGATCCATGATTTCTCCTTACTTTTATCTCTTATATCGCGTTGTTATTGATTGCTGCACTGAGCATCCCGCGCCAGTTGTTCAAAGTATTAACCGGTTCCCTTCATTCTGCGAGTTTTGCCATAAAGTCTATAATTTACCCCAGCTTCTCCTATAAGAGATGAAAAATGGATAATGAAAAACAGAGCCAGTTCCGGGAAAGAAGCACGCCGGTACAGGAAAACATGCGGTGGATAAAGACCGCGTGGCGTCTTGAACGTATAGGTTTTTTCCTGCTGGGAGTATTTATCCTGTATGCCTTGCTGGGCGGATTTTCACAGGGCTGGCTGAGCGATGCCGTCTACCACGATGAAACAACCTCAACGCAAATTACCTATGAAAAGTATCTGCGCAGCGATACCGAATCGCCGCTGATTATTGCTTATCCTTTTAAGGATGAAAAAAGCGACCGTATTATCCTGAAAGGAAAGTTCGTCAACGAGTACGATATTATCAATGTCAGCCCGGAAAGCGCGGTAATACACCGAAGCCCCGGCACGTTAATCATTTATCCGAATAATCCTAAATTTGCGGATAAAGGCGGCGTTCAGTTGACGCTCAAACCAAGAGAATATGGCCTCTATACCCTGTCGGTTTCCGCCAATAACAACGCCCCTTTTATTTTTAAACAGATTGTTTTCCCTTAAAGGAGAGGAAAATGGAAAACGTTCTCAGAGCCGCCATTATGTATGTCTTTCTGTTTATTATTTTCAAAATATCAGGAAGAAAAACGCTGCTGGAAATGACCATTTTTGATTTTATTCTGGTGCTGATTATCAGTGAGGCGACACAACAGGCGTTGCTGGGCGAAGATTTTTCCCTGACGGGCGCGATGATCACCATAGGGACGTTGATTTTTATCGATAAAAGTTTAGGTTTTCTCGAGAACAAAATCCCCAGACTTAATTTGTGGCTGAATGGCTCGCCGATCATTCTGATCGAAAACGGCAAAGTCCTGGATCACCGGCTGCGTAAATGTTCACTCTCTGAAGATGAGATCATGGAAGTCGCCCGTCAGCAGGAAGGGCTGGAAAGCCTGGACGATATCAGATTCGCCATATTAGAAAAGAACGGCAAGATATCGATTATTCCGGTGAAGAAATAACGCCGGGGATAATCCACATGGAAAAAGCAGCAACCCTCACTAAACTTAATTCCTTAAGCAGCGGTATGACGTTGGACACGTTAATTTGCTAACAGACTCTACAAGGAACATCGCCAATGGCTCAACAATTCCCCGGTGAATTCAGAGATGAGGACGGATTTTGTGATTTAGGCGATTACGCGGCAGTGGGAGAAGGCCGCACGGTCACCCTGCTCTCGCCGGATGGCTCAGCCGACTGGTGGTGCGTTCCCTCGCTCGATTCACCCCCGCTGTTTGACCGGCTGCTGGACGCCAAAAATGGCGGCTATTTTCAGCTTGTCCCCCGCCATCCCTATCGCATGACCCGCCAGTATCGGGAAAACAGCAATGTGCTCGAATCCGTCTACGAGACGGAGACGGGCAAAGTCAAAGTTACTGAATCGATCAACAGCACGCTGGCCGGGCGTTTACCGTGGAATGAATTTGCCCGGCGTATTGAAGGGCTTTCCGGCTCGGTGCTGATGACCCTGCGGATGAAAATCGGTACGGCGGCGGCCTCCCGTTCTCCGTGGAGGGATGAATCGTCACACGGCACGGTCTGGCATGTCGGTTCATTGCAACTGATGTTGCGCCTGTCGGAGGCCATCAGGCCGGGAGAATGTCATGACGCAGGCGCAGAAAGCCACTTTACCGTACATCGCGATGAACGGCTGCTGGCGGCAGTGCTGGTCACGGAAAATGCGCCACTGGCCGTGCCCGGTCTGGCGCGCATTGATAAACGCATCGATATGAGTGATACCGCATGGCGAAGCTGGGCAGACAATCTTGAGTACGACGGTAAATTCCAGCCTTATGTGCTGCGCTCTGCCCTCGCGCTGAAGTTTCTCTGGTATGCCCCGACCGGTGCGCTGGCGGCGGCGGCAACGACCAGTCTGCCTGAAGGCGCCGGCAGCGGTAAGAATTACGATTATCGTTATGCGTGGGTGCGCGACGCCTGCATGATCATCAAATCCTTCATTTACACCGGCGCACTGGAAGATTGTCAGGCGGCCTTTTCATGGCTGGCGGGAATCTTGCGCGAAAACGGCTGCGAGATGCACACCTGTTTTCAGCTCAACGGCCAGCCGGTACCGGAAGAACGCTACATTGAGGTGGAAGGTTATCGCGCTGAACAGCCGGTGCGCGTGGGCAACAATGCCGCGCGCCAGCTACAGCTCAGTAATTATGGCGACATTCTCGATACGGCAGTGCTGTTTACCGATGCCGGACATGTGCTGGATCTGGACACTTCCCGCCTGCTCGGCCAGCTCGCGAATCATTGTGCTGATACGTGGCGGCAGAAAGATTCCGGCATATGGGAACTGCCTGAGCCGCAGCATTATACCCAGTCGAAAATGGCCTGCTGGGTCGCACTCAATCAGGCGGTGCATCTGGCAAAAGGCAAGTACATCGAGCCGACATGGGAAGGTCGCTGGCAGCGCGAGCGCGACAGGATCCGTGACTGGATTGAAACCCGGTGCTGGTCAGAAGAACGCCAGAGTTATACCTTCTGGCCTGGATCGCAGAGTCTGGATGCCTCTGTGGCGCTGATGCATCAGTACGGCCAGCAGGTTTCCCCCAAACGAATGCTCAGTACCCTGCAACAAATCGAACAGGAATTAGGCACGAAAGACAAGATGCTCTACCGCTATTCCGGCGTCGACAAAGAGGAAAACACCTTCGTGGCCTGCGCGTTCTGGATGGTCGCCGCGCTCGCCGTCTTCGGCGAAACGGAAGAGGCAGAAAAACGGATGAACGCCTTACTGAAAACCCATCAGGGCGACAAAAGCGCAGGGATCATGAGCGAGATGTACGACGTGGATCAGAAAAAATGCTGTGGCAACATGCCGCAGGGACTGAGCCATCTGTCCGTGATTTGTGCGGCGCACATCATTACTCAGGTGACACAAGGCAAGTAATACGCGGCATGTCGCCATTTTGCCAAAAAGTGTCTTTATGCTTTCACGTCCTCACATCGTTGAAAATCGTGTCTAAACTGAATAATGAGATTTATTTCGTTTAACCTTTCAACCCTGACTGAGGCAAGGATATGCAGCAGACAACCAGCACTGTCGATCAAATAGATGAATACTTCCGTGGCATGAACGAGGAATTCCTGACTGAAAAAGAGACTTTTACTCAGCTTTATCAGGAACTGACATCGGTGAATAAGTCAGTAAGTAACAAGGAAATCATTGCCGGTTTGATTCACAAACTGGAGACAGAACAGGATGTGACAAAATCGGATATTTACCGGAAAACGCTTGAGATCATTTTACAGGCCGCGCCCGACGCATGACGGTGTTTTGCCTGAAGTAGTCAGAAAGTGTGAGTGTTTTTAAAGGATAAACAGATTTTTCCTACACACTTTTGTCACAAACGACGGGTATAGTAAACCCATCTGTAGCAGACTACAGAAATCTCACGAGTTCCCCTCGTAACGTTTAAAAAAAGCCCGTTTCCCCTGACGGGCTTTTTTCTTTTTTGTTTTCCCCCTTCCCCCTTCGGCTGACCTTACGGCAGAAGAATAATTTTTCCGCTGAAACTGCGGGTTTCCAGCAGGCGGTGGGCGTCAGCGCCCGCGGTCAGGGAAAATTCCGTCACCGGGGGCAGCGTCACGGCACCGTCACGGATCAGCGCAAAAAGTCTGTCTGCCCGGCGCTGGCGTTCTTCCCCTGAGGTCAGATAGGTCCAGAGATCTGCGCCCAGCACGCCATGCGAATGCAGCTGCAAGCGTGACGGGTCGAATGCGGAAAGCGCCCCGCCGGACATGCCAAACAACACCACGCGCCCGCCGTCTTTCAGGGCATCCAGACTTTCGGTCAGCGTGGTGCCCACTGAATCAAACACCACGTCGCATCCGGCGGGTTGCCACCCGCGCAACTGTGCAGGCCAGGTGTCGTAACCGGCAGCAGCCTCTGCGCCAAGCGACAGGCAGGCTTGCTGTTTTTCTTCACTTGAGGCCACCGCAAAAGCGTGAATGCCCTGATGCCTGAGCATCTGCAACAATAAACGGCCGACACCGCCCGCAGCCGCGAGCACAGCAACATGCATGCCTGCGCGCAAAGGCAACACATCGTGCAGCAGATAATCCGCCGTCAGCCCCTGTAATAACACGGCCGCCGCATCGCGTTCTGACAGCCATTCCGGCAGACGGATCGCATGGTCCACCGGCACGCGAATATGGCTGGCGTGCGCCAGCGGCACATCGGCAAACCCCACGCGGTCGCCCGCTTTCCAGCCCGTCACCTTGTCACCGACAGCCATCACCCGTCCCGCGCCTTCATAGCCCGCAATGTACGGTGAGTTCCCCGCCAGCGGATAACGCCCCTGACGGCGGTAAATATCCGCAAAATTCAGCCCGGCCGCCGTCACGGCAACCAGCAATTCGCCCTCCGCCGCCACCGGATCTGCTGCCTCGTGCAGGTGTAATACGTCCGCCGATCCCGTCTGTTCAAATCCCAGTGCGTGCATTGCCGTTCCTTAATTAAATACTGTGATGATGGCGGCGATTATCAGCAAGGGATGGCCGCAGATAAAGAGTCGTCTGCTTTATTAATTTGATAATAAAATTTTATAATGACGGACTTTATCCTCTGCGGGCAAAACAATGGATTACTTAAAATGCGTGGAATCCTTCATCACCGCGACGGAGTCCGGCAGTTTTACGGCGGCGGCCGATAAGCTGGGCATCACGCCAGCGATGGTCGGCAAGCATATTCAGATGCTCGAGACCCGCACCGGTTGCGTGTTGATCAACCGCACCACGCGGCGTCAGGGGCTGACCGAGGCCGGTCACCGGTTTTATCTGTATGGCGTGCAGATCCTCGCCACCATCGCCGATGCCGATTCGCTGGCACGACACCTGAACGAAGAGGTCACCGGCCTGCTGCGCATCAGCGCGCCGGTCACCTTTGGTCAGCGTATTCTCACGCCGATTTTATCGACGTTTTTACAGCGTTACCCGGCCGTGAACGCCGCACTGGTCCTGAGTGACCGGCGCGTGGATATGATTGAGGAACGTTTTCAGGTCGCCATACGCATTGGCAGTTTGCTGGATGAAGGCTATATCGCGGTGCCGCTGCCGCCGTATGAGATGGTGCTGGCGGCCTCTCCGGCCTATCTGGACAAATACGGCACGCCTGCGACACCGGACGATCTGACCCGCCACAACTGCGTCAGTTTCAGTCAGTGGCGCTCTGATCATCTCTGGCCATTAACCGGTCCGCAGGGGCCGGTGGACGTCGCGCTGACCCCGCGACTGACGGTGGATTCCGGCGAAGCGATACGCCAGGCCGCCTTGTCGGGGCTGGGGATCGTAATGCATTCGTGCTTTATGCTACAGGAGGATATTGCGACGGGACGGCTGCGACGTGTGTTGCCGGATTTTGCGCCGGTACCGCGACCGATGAATCTGCTGCGTTTGCCGGGGCGACCGGCCAGCGTGGTGGCTTCGTTCTGTGAGCATTTTATGCATGAACTGGCGCAACGCGGAGACCCTGAATAACCGCTCCGCAGAGCGGTTAAAGGGGAACGGCGGGCGGGAATTAACCGCGGATAAACGCCAGAATGTCAGCGTTTATCACGTCCGCATGGGTGGTGTGCATACCGTGAGGATAACCCGGATAGATTTTCAGGGTGCTGTCGGCGAGCAGTTTATCCTGCAGCAGTGACGCATCTTTATACGGCACCACCTGATCGTCATCGCCCTGCAACACCAGCACCGGCACCGTGATCGCTTTAAGATCTTCTGTCTGATCCGTTTCTGAAAACGCTTTAATGCCTTCGTAATGCGCATTGGCGCTGCCTGTCATGCCCTGACGCCACCAGTTGTTGATGGTGCCCTGCGAGACCTCGGCCCCGTCGCGGTTAAATCCATAAAACGGCCCGGTGGCAACGTCTAAATAGAACTGCGCACGGTTGGCCGCCAGCGCGCTGCGAAAACCGTCAAACACCTCAATCGGCGTCCCCTCAGGATTACTGTCTGTTTTCACCATCAGCGGCGGCACGGCACTGATCAACACCGCCTTCGCCACCCGGCCCTGCGGCTGTCCAAATTTCGCGACATACCGCGCCACCTGCCCGCCACCGGTGGAATGCCCGATATGCACCGCATCGTGCAGATCAAGATGCTCGGCCACGGCGGAAGCATCCGACGCGTAATGATCCATATCGTTGCCTTCGCTGGTCTGATCTGAGCGTCCGTGGCCCCGGCGGTCAATGGCGATCACACGAAAACCTTCTTTCAGGAAGAACAGCATTTGTGTATCCCAGTCATCGGCGCTTAACGGCCAGCCATGATGAAAAACAACAGGTTGTGCGCTTTTGGAACCCCAGTCTTTGAAGAAAATATTGACGCCGTCTTGGGTTTTAACAAATGGCATAGTATGCACTCCTCAGGTAATTGAAGGGAAAACAGTACGGTATGCAGGGTCAGGCTCAGAAAATTCAATGCTCAGAAAGCGTAGCAAAGCATGGCGGAATTGCCTGAAATCTATACATCACCCTTCCGCCGCAGGCTGTGGCGAATCCCCCGGCATCCGGGCATCCGGCGTTTTCACAATCATATTTGGCAGTGCCATTTCGATGCCGTTCTCCATTAACTTCTCAATAATCCGGATATTAATTTCCTGCTGAATATCCATATATTTATTGTAATCAGCGGTATTGACGATATGCACCACTTCGAAATTAAGGCGGTCAGTGCCAAATCCCAGCAGATGCGCCCGGTCGAATTTGGTTTCGCCCATCTCGGTAATAATCTCTTTCACCGCTTCACCAATATTGCGCAACTTATCCGGCGGCGTATTCAGCGCCACCCCAAAATTAAACACGATACGACGGGTCTGCATGCGTTTGTAATTGTGCAAGGTCTGCTGAAGTAATATGGCATTGCCGCAGACGATCTGTTCCCCGCTTAAACTGCGGATGCGGGTGGTTTTCAGACCAATATGTTCGACGGTCCCGGCGACATCATTGAACACCACAAAATCACCGATTTCGAAAGGCTTATCAAAGCCGATGGAAAGTGAGGCGAAGACATCGCTGAGAATGGTCTGGATAGCCAGTGCAATGGCGATACCGCCGACCCCCAGACTGGCGACCAGCGCGGTAATATTGACGCCCACATTCGCCAGAATCGACAACAGCATCACCGACCAGACCACCGCGCGGAATATCAGTCCGGTGATCACCAGCGTGACCGGATTTTTATTCATTCCCGGCTGATGCATGATATGCCGAAGCCACGAGACAACGCCCTGATCCAGCCACAGCGCCATCTGCAACGCCAGCACCAGGAACCAGGCGTGACTGATGGTGTTATAGAGATTATCGGGTAAATTAACGAACCGCAGGCTGAACAGGAATGCCGCGACAAAGATCAGCAGGCTGCTGGTCCGGTCAAGCATATCACCGAGAATAAACCGCATTCTGTCGGTCGCCGGATGCATATCTCCCCATGTCCTGACGCCCTTACGCAGAAACGACAACAACCAGTTAATCAGCCAGTAGGTCACGAACGTCACGACACACATCGTCGCCACCCCGATCCAAAATACCGGCGACATCACTAATGCGATGACATCAAAGCGTGATAAGAAATCCATCATCCCTCCCCGTTTTTTTCACAAACTACCAGTATAGGAAATGAGAGTTCAGAGGACGGCAGAATAGGACAGTTCGGTGCGCGAGGGGCGAACGGATCAACTTGCGGAGATAGTGCTGGGATGACAGGAGAGGACGGCCTAACCGTACGTTGTGCGTTTTCTCAACCGACTGATCCGGAGGCCATGGTCGATGCCCTTGTCCGTTCATCATTCAGTGACCACGTCGTTAGTTCTGTCTCATGCGCTGCGTAAACAGGTGCCTGTACGCCCGAAGTGACCGGCTCACATTTGACCAACATGGCAGGGATATGAGCGGGGTCGGCCTGGGTACTAAGATGACGAGTGCGTGGCGCTGAAGGTCCGGTATGAGCGAACAGCGGAAGTTCGGAATGTATACTTACATCGAGGCGTCTTGAGCAATGGGGAGCAGGTCATAATGAATGACTGGGGATCGAGTTGTTGCAGAATACCAGGGAAGGCACGAATGACGGTTTCAAGCCTTGATGACCGTTTTATCTACTTATAGCCAAATTCATTCAAATGACCTTGTATTTATTTAATTTTGGAGAATACTATTTCCCTTCCCCCTTTATTAAATCTTAAAATGGACCTATTATGTTGATAACGTTGGAGAATACCCCTACTTGGGTATTTGTCGTTTTCTTTGTCACGCTATATTACTGTTTTAAAGCCCGCCACCGTAGGGACGTTGATATTCATAGCTTTATTTTGTTACCTTGTATCTTCCTGAGCCTTTCTTTATGGTCGATATGGCACCATCCGCTACCATTAACTATGTCAGTATATTGGTTATCGTCCTTTATAATAAGCGCACTCATAATATTCAAATTTACTCAAAAAGCGGCTGTAAGTCTGGGAACTAAAGTTAATACAATTAACATACCTGGTACAATTTCTGTATTGATTGTTTTTTTGTTATATTTTGCGGTGCGTTATTATCTAGGGTACTCCGAGGCGATGGCTAATCCTCATAGTCTATCTCTTATGCAACTAACAATCTTGGCGATTGCATCCGGTCTGAGTGTTGGGTTTTACAGTGGGCGAGCGCTGGGCTTTTACATGAAATATCTTAGACTAGCAGCTCAGATGCTTCGTGGGTGAATTCGCTGACCGGTTTGCCAACCCATCTCACTGACCTGCACCCCTTTGATTAACGCACTTTACTGTTCGTGACTTCCGCTTTTGGCACAAAGCGGACCGTCATACCTGCTTAAGTCACTGGCTTAGCGTAGGATATTTTCCGTTTTCCAAGCGGCCCCCAGATCGCACAATCCGGGCTGAGTCCCCTCTAAGTGTGATCTACTATTTTGCGAAGCTATTTAGCACTGTTTAAATGGGGGAAAAAATATCACTTTCCCATAATTGAGGTATGAGATGAACAACACAGTTTATGATGCATTTCGTTGTTTGAAATTATTGTCCTCCGGAAATCGTGCTTTAGGTATCAGGGAGATGGGGCGGACTTTGGAACTGGATTCAGCAAAAGTCACTCGGTTGATGCAGACTTTATTGTCACTGGAAATGGTGGAGCAAGATATACGAAAAAAATATAGTTTAGGGATGGGTATCCACCAACTCTCTGCCCGTGCGATACATAACTCAACCTTTTATAGCGCAGTGTTGGGAATGCTAGAGGAAATTGGTAGTCACTCTGTTTCTATCGTTGTTGGTATATTAAGCGGGAAGAATGTGACGTATTTAATCCATACCCGTGGTGGGAAAAGTATCGCCCGTGCTATCGGGAATTATGAGTCCTATCCGATTCATGATTCAGTCATTGGCATTAAACTACTCTCAGCCATGAGTGATGAAGAAATAGTCGCTCGCATTGGTGTCCATGACCACAATTTGTTGAAAAATGATATACAAGAGGCAAGGCGACATCAGGTATTTGAAAAAGTATACAGCCAGACAGATTACCGACTGGCCTGTATTATTCCTGGCATGCAAGCAGCCATAGCATTGTCTAATATTCAGGGTGACAAACTCAATATTGATAGTTTTCGCCAATTTTTAATGACTGCAGCACAGAAAATCAGTAGAGAATCATTTCCCATCCTGTAGTAATTGCTGGCAGCATTCAGCCGTAGTCGCCACACTTTGCCCACAACGGTAGAGTGCAGAACCGATTCCTACGCTGTCGTAATACTGTAAATAATCGGCTGCATTTTCAATATCAACACCCCCCACTGCGCAGAAGTGGCTTGCTTGTGACAGCGGGCCCTTGATCAATTGCGGATAGTTAACCGGCAGCGCCGCAGCAGGGAAAATTTTCAGCACATCCACTCCCATCTCACAGGCCGAGAAAATTTCGCTACTGGTAAAAACGCCGGCACAGACATCCAGACCATGACGCTTTGCCGCAGTGACAACACGGAAATCGAGATTGGGCGTTAAAATAAATCCTGCTCCGCGTAAGGCACTGGTTTCCACCTGCTCAGGCGTGAGCACCGTCCCGGCTCCCACTCGCACCCGTTCGCCAAACTGGCGACTAATCTGTTGCACACTCTGATCCCAGCCAGGGGAGTTGGTGGTGATCTCCACCGTATTGATGCCATATTCCAGCAGACAGGCGACATGTTCTATCGCCTCCTCTGCGGTGATCCCCCGCAGAATGGCGACGACTTTTGCACTATTGATCATCGCGAAAAACCTCATTCAGTCCGGCAATGATTGTGGTTTCAGCTTCAAGCGTGGTGCAACTGACAGATAACACATCGCAGGCCTGGCGATACAGTGACAACAAGGTGCGATTGCCGATAAAGCAGATACTTTCACCCTCTTTCTGCCCGGTCAGGATTTCGTAGCCAATCAGTAAACCTGAAAGGTAGCTTGCGGCATGGCGTGGCTCTATGGCACCAAGAATATATCGCCCGCGGCTACGAAATAGCTCGGTAATAATATCACTGGCAGGGTAATCAAAAGATTGCGCAGTGTTGACCCCGTCGATAAATGCCGAAGTGGAATCTATTTGTTCGGGCAGACCTTTACCCACCACTGAATGGTGAACAACGAAATGATAAAGTTCACCGGTCATGAGGGTGCGTAAGCTCTCAACCTGCTGTTTCGAGCGATCAACGGTTATCCATTTACTGTGCGTCCCCACCGCAGCGAAGCGGCTGGCATCGGTTAACGTTAATGCGCCCGCGAGTTGCATCTCCTCACCCCGGCACACTTCATTAACGCGGCGGTCGCATATACCCGGGCGCAGAGTGAGAGGATTGGAGAGTACCCCCTTGAGCTCGCGACCTTTGCCAAGTAAGGCGGCAAAACTGAGTGGCAACTCCAGGTATCCGGCATCGGCAATGCCGATATTGCTGCCAATCATGCCACACAGAATAACCGGGAGCTGTGCGTCCCAGGCATCCTTTAGGCGCAGCAATTGCTGGCGCAGAATATCAGGCAACTGCTCGCGCTGGCATTTTCCCACCCCGCACGTGTCTTCAACCATGCGTGTGACGACGCCATTACGTACACTCAGCGCGCGGAAATTACTGGTACCCCAATCTACGGCAATGTAGTTCATTGGTTCGCTCCGAAGACTGCCAGTGGCAATGCAGCAGTGAGATTTTGCAGTTCATCCCGTGTGATATCATCTATCGGTTTTGCCGGTTCGCGAACGTAGTCCGTGGCAAAAATGCCAGCTTTATGCAAAACGGTTTTGTGGATGGCTACGCCAATACCCGGTTGAACCCCATAACGCAGGAAGGGAAGATAGCGATAAAATTGCGCCTGTGCTTCCTGTTCATTGCGTGGAAAGGCCCGCAGAATGGCATTGATCACATCGGGAAACTCGCAGGCAGGCATGGTGCCAATCACGCCACGGCGAAGCTCTTCATATAAGAAGCCGGCATTGAGCCCACCAAACAAGCCGACGCTATCACCGAGGGCATTTTTGAGCGCTGTGATTTTGAGAGTGGTCGGCGGTTGTTCAACTTTAATGTATTTGATCGCGGCAAACGCCTGGCAGAGCTTGACCAGCGTGGCGACCGGTATCGTCACGCCAGTCATCATCGGCGCATCCTGGATCATTATCTCTATATCGCAGGCATGACAGATGTCGCGATAAAAATGGAAAATCTCATCCGGGCCGGGTTTAACCACTGAGGGTGGGTTGACCATCGCCACCTGAGCGCCCCATTGTTTAACGCGATTAATATCCTCGATGGCAACGGCTGAGCTGGCTCCTCCCGCAGCGGCGACCAGCGGTAAGTTTCCGGTCAGTCGTTTTACACAATGGAATAGCGCTTCTTTCTCTCCACTGGTTAGCGCATAGCCTTCTGAGGCATTGCCAAACAGCGCCAGGCCGTCAATACCCTGGCTCAACAAGAACCGCACCAGTTTTTCAATTGAAGTGAAATCAACGTTACCTAGCTTATCAAATGCCGTTGCCAGAATTGGCACATTACCCTTTAACATGTTGCCCCCATGACATATTCACGAACACGTTCTTCATTAATTTCAATACCCAGACCGTGGCCTTCAGGTCTTTGGTAATGTCCCTGCTCACACACCAGTGGTGTGTTGAGTAGCTGATTAGCAATGGCAAAAACCGGCGGCTGGTACTCCAGCATAAAGAGATTAGGGATCGCGGCTGCAACCTGGATTGAAGCGGCAATGCAGGGACCTAAGCCGACGCTAAGATGAGGCGCAACCTGTAGATTCCAGGCTTCAGCCATGGAAGCAATGTGCATCATTTCACTGATGCCGGTACGGCCAACGTCTGGTTGCAGAATATCGGCAGCGCGTTGCTCGATGAACGGCTTAAACTGATAGCGGGTGCGCTCGGTTTCCCCGATCGCGATAGCGACGGGACTTTTCGCCCGCAATTCACGGTGACCCGCAATATCTTCAGGCAGGAGCGGGGCTTCAAGGAAACCGACTCCTAATGGATGCAAGGCTGCTGCCAATTCAGCGGCTTGCGCCACACTGTAATTCCAGTGGGCATCGAGAAAAATATCAGCGTCGTTGCCCAACGTTTCACGAATCCCGCTCACGTTTTCGATGTCTTCCCTTACCCCATAGCCCAACGCCAGTTTGAAGGCATTAAAACCTTTGTCTTGCCATTGCTTCGCCAGATGACAGCGGGCAGGCAGGTCAGGTTCGGGCAACCCAGAGACATAGCAAGGAATTGTCTCGCGATAGGCGCCACCGAGTAACTGATAGACCGGGAGTTGAAGGATCTTGCCTTTCAGATCCCACAAGGCAATATCCACCGCGGCGATAGCATCAATGTGATAGCCAGTAATATGGCCACGGTCGCGCATGGCATCATACATTTTAGAGTTCAGTACCCCACTGGCGAACGGCGACTGGCCAATCAGTAACGGGGCAAAAAGATGGTTAATTAATTCGGCGATCACCTGAGGTACTACCGGTGCCAGCGCCTCTCCCCAACCGACATACCCTTCATTGGTCGTGATCTTAACCAGGCACGTTTCCATTTTTCGCGAATAGACACAGCGATACTCCGGGCGATAGTAATAATCGCTGTTGTGACCTTCAACACTCCCTCCAAGATAGGCTTGTTGTGGCGTAATTTTCAGCGGGAAACATTCAATATGGCTTATCTTCATTGCGACTCCTGGGCACATTAATCCAAATTTTTTCCAGCGGTTTCTTTAGCAAACCAGACGGCGATAAACGAGATTGCGGCAGTGATCATCACATACCAGGCAGGGGATAAGGGGTCACCGGTTAGCGTGATAAGGCTTGCTGAAGCCAATGGTGTTACACCGCCAAAGACAGCGACAGTCAGGTTATAGGCGATGGCAATACTGCCGTAACGAATTGCGGTCGGGAACAGTTCGACCATAGCTGCGCCGCAGCCCCCATTAAACATGGCGACAAAGACGCCGAGCATGCTCATCGCCGCAATGGACGAGCCGACTGATCCCTGGCTCATCACCAGCATTGCCGGGTAAGTCAGTAAAATGAATCCGCCACATCCCATCAGCATCAGTGGCCTGCGTCCCCAACGATCAGATAGATAGCCGGTGAGTGGCATACAAATTGCGACGCTGAGCAGCCCGAGGGTGGTAATTAAGTAGGAGTCGGTACGGCTGTAATGCAAATAGGTGGAGAGATAACCGGGCATAAAAGATTGCAGAACCCAGCTACTTACCGCTTTAACAATCACAAATCCTGTGCAGAACAAAAGGGCAGACATCGAGGTTGAAAGAGATGTGCGCAAAGGTGATTTTTCAATCTTTCCGGCGGCTTTAAGTTTATGAAACTCAGCGGAGTCCTCCATGTTACGGCGCATATACAGGCCACCCAGACCTAATGGCGCTGCCAGCAGAAATGGAATGCGCCATCCCCAGTCGTTCATCACTTCCTCACCTAAGGTATGGGTGAGAAAAAGAACCAACCCGGAACCGCAGACAAAGGCCAAAAAACTGAAGTTTTCACTCCAGCAGGTCAAGGTGGCTCTGCGGTGGGGCTTTGCGCTTTCCGCCAGATAAGTAATCACGCCAGAGCTTTCGCCACCGGCGGCAAACCCTTGTATCAGACGGGTGAATACCAGTAAGACTGGCGCGATTATGCCTACCTGGTGCCAGGTGGGTAAAAGCCCCATTATAAAGGTCGAAATTGACGTGATCACAATGACCGTGACCAGCACTTTACGCCGTCCGAGACGATCGCCCATCGAGCCAAAGAACAGCCCGCCAAGCGGTCGCATCAAGAAGCCAGAACCGAAAACAGCAAAGGATTTAAGCAGTGCGATTGCCGGGTCACTACTGGCAAAAAAATTGCTCGCGATAATGGTGGCTAATGTCCCGTAAAGTCCAAAATCAAACCATTCAATAAAATGACCGATACCGGCCGACAGCATGATTTTTGCTGTGCGCCGGGCTGGCACTTTTTCTCTAGCCCCGCTGTAGTCTGTGGCGTATTGGGTCTCTGTATTGTCCATATCAACTCCCGAGGGTAGGTAGGGTCTCAGTCTTGGTACGACTTTTTAGTAGGTATAGGACGAGTATATTGATTAGATCTCGGGAGATGAGATGGACTGTTGGAATAGCGAGATGAATCAAAATTGAAATGATTTTTTGCTTCATATAATGAAGCAGTTGCAGTTGAGATAATATACCGGGCTCGTATTACTAAGAGTGACCAAAACAGACAGGCATGATTACTCTGGTGAAACCCCTATGATCTTGACCCGCTATATCCAGACTGTTTTTATATGTAAGTCATTGTCATCTAACGGACTCAGTATTCCGTCGCGCATCTGCTGGTTTCATGCACGACATAAGCAGAACCGTTGTCCGTCAGCGACTCGAACGATTTTTCCGGTAACGGATCACCGAACAGCTTTTCCATTGCACCCAATATCACATCCTGTACCGTGCTGATGTCGTAACCACCTGTACTGGCAGCCCACCCTATGGCTTCTCTGTCGCAGCAGTCCAGTGCGAACCTTTTCTGTCGTCATCACAGCCGAACGAGAAGCCATCTGAACACAACCACAGATCGCTTTCTGCCAATGCAACTTTACCGTTATGCTCACGAAGCAGCCCGATGCAAAGATCAAGGGCAGCTGTGAGCGAACAGCGGACGTTCAAATCTTATGGGTAGCCTGTTCTGACGCACCCAGTCGAATTCAGGGCTTCCAGCGGCGCAAAGACGTGTGATCTTCATAAGGCATTCTTGAGGGTAGAGAGATCAGCTCAATGACGCTGCCCCACGGCGTGCGGCCATAACAGAAGAAGTTATTGTCTCCGACCTCAGTAGGAAACATCAGCGGCTGAGGAGAGGTAAACATTTTCCCCCCGGCACGTTCAAACAGGCTGATGGCCTCATTAATATCATCAACGTATACGGCGAAATGCTGTAACCCGTAGTCGCTTGGCCGCACGGGTTGATTCTGCTCTGGCCCCTTCATCTCAAAAAGCTCAAGCCCCGGCCCGTGCTTCAGCGTCATCATCCTGACCGTGGTGATACGTGTTCCTGGAAACAGATTGAGGATGTTTTCCGTCTCTTCCCCTTTCACGTCGTCATCCGATCGTGAAACGGAGTCATAGATAACTTCTGCACCAAAGGCTTCTTCAAAGAAGCGGGTCGCCTCATCAATATCAGAAACGGTGATGCCAACGTGGTCCATACCGCGAATAGTTTCAGTAGACATAATTTTCTCCCAGTGGGTTTACGGATAAGAGTGATGGGATGTTCAGCCCAGGCTGGCCGTCATTTTTGCCAGTGCAGCGAGCTGAGCTGATATCAGATTGCGGGTGTCCGCATCCGTGATGCTGCCATTTTCCGGATCCAGTCTTGAAGTGGCCTGACCGATCATGACTTCAGGCTTGTTAAGAACCCGCCCGTCCAGAAAGACCAGAATCTGACGCAGGTGATACTGGGCTCGTGCACCGCCGATCGCCCCGGGTGACGCCGTCAGTATGGCAACAGGCTTGCCGGCAACTGGCGTGTCAGGCAGGCGGGAAAGCCAGTCCAGCGCATTTTTCAGGGCACCCGGGAGGGATAGTTATATTCAGGCGTGACGATAATCAGCGCATCCGCTGCCGATATTGCTTTTCCCATTGCCACCACCGCCTCGGGGAAGCCCTGCGCCTGAAGGTCTGCATCATAGTGCGGTAACTCTCCTACAGAGCCCAGTGCACTAATCTCCACATGCTCGGGTGCCAGTGAGGCAAGATTGCGCGACACAATGGCGTTTAAAGAGCCTTCGCGAAGGCTTCCCAGAAGAGTCACAAATTTGAGTGGTTTTTCATATGACATGCCTGTCCCCTGTAATTAAAAAAATGGATTATCCGGCGGTTGCCGGTGCTTTGTTTACTGATAGCGATAAGCCTGGTATAGAATTACACATCGATAAACGCACTATGAGTCGTCACAGAGTCAACTTTATGTCTACCGGACTGTCAGCAGAATCCCTGCGGGGGATTACTAACTTTGTCATTACCGCGAAATCGAGCAGCTTCACTGAGGCCGCGGAGCAATTGGGCATTACCAAATCGGCCGTAGGTAAAAGTGTGGCACGGCTTGAGGAGAGACTGGGAACGCGTCTTTTTCACCGTTCAACGCGTAAACTGAGCCTGACGAGTGATGGAGAGGCTTACCTGACCAGCTGCCTCTCGGCGCTTGAAATTCTCGACTCTGCCGAAAATACGCTCAGCAGACGCCAGGAAAATCCCGCCGGGACGGTCCGTATTGATATGCCTGCGTCTTTCGGAAGGAATCTGATGATGCCGGTATTAATCGAGATGATGACCCGCTACCCGGCCCTGCGGCTGGCGCTCACGTTCAATGACCGTCTTATTGACCCGGTGGAGGAAGGCGTTGACCTGGTTCTGCGCGTGGGGGAGCTACAGAGCACCGATGAGCTGATCGCCCGTCGGTTGAGCCGGCAGCGGCTTATCCTGTGCGCCTCTCCGGCCTATCTTGAACAGAACGGATTGCCTGCCGATATGGAGGATTTGAAAAGCCACTACTGCATTATGGGCTACCGTCGGGGCGCCCCCCTTGCCTGGCGGCTGCGAAAGGCCGGGGAGCGTGAAGTGAAATTTATATCCCCCACAGCACATCAGATAAGCGACGGAGATGCCATGATTCAGGCCTGTCTGGCTGGCGTGGGGATAGCGCAGTTTCCTGAGTCGATGGTTAACAGCCATATCGCCGCAGGCAACCTGATCTCCGTGATGGCAGACCATGCCCCCATCCCGGTTGAGTTGAACGTTATCTGGCCCCGAACGAGGCACCTCATACCGAGAGTTCGCCTCATCGTTGACGAACTGCTGAAAAAGGCCGGAGAAGGCTATTTCGGCACACTGAGGTAGAATTTTTGTCGTCAGTGAGGCGATATCAGGGCTGTTTATCGCCTTTTAGCAAACTTATATCCTTATCGTCCCGCTGCTTTTGTTGCCTTACGGGCTGAAACCTTTCCCGTATGCCGGAGCAGTTCAAACGTAAAACATAATGTTACAGGATATTTGTTATGCCATTAGCTCTCTGGGCGCTGGCGATAGGTGCATTCGGTATCGGAACCACTGAATTCATCATTGCCGGGCTGCTCCCCGTCATTGCCATTGATTTTAACGTCACCATTCCCGTTGCCGGCTATCTGGCAACCTCTTATGCGCTGGGCGTCTTCGTCGGCGCACCGGCCCTGATTATTCTGGGTTCAAAAGTCCCGCGTAAAGCCATGCTGGTTTTCCTGATGCTGCTTTTCGTGGCCGGGAACCTGGTGACGGCGTTTGCCCCAACACTTGGCATAGCCATACTGGGCAGAATTATTACCTCGATGACGCACGGTGCTTTCTTTGGCCTCGGTTCGATTATTGCAGCAGATATGGTTGCACCGTCTAAGCGCGTGAGGGCCATTGCATTCATGTTTATGGGGCTGACCGTCGCAAACCTTATAGGCGTACCCGCAGGTACCTGGATTGGTCAACACCTCTCCTGGCGTGATGCCTTTATGGCCATAGCGGTGATTGGGGTCATTACGGTTATCAGCATCGGTATGCTCATCCCGCACCAGCCAAGGGCACAAAACCAGAGATTTGCGCATGAATTTAACGCCTTCAGAAACGTCAACGTGCTACTGGCAATGGGCATTACTGTTTTCGGGCCGGGCGCATTTTTTACATCAATTACCTACATCGCGCCGATGATGACCGAGCTGGCAGGATACAGTGAAAGCAGCCTCGCATGGCTGATGCTGTTGTTCGGACTTGGATTGTTTACGGGCAACCAGCTTGGTGGCCGGTATGCTGATCGCGCCCTGATGCCGATGCTTTATATCACACTGGCTGCTCAGGCCGTCGTGTTACTGGTATTCAACTTCACGGCCCACAGCCAGGTTATGTCAGCTCTCTGCATTTTTCTGATGGCTGCATTTGGATTTGCGACAGTATCGCCAATTCAGAAACTGGTGATGGATAAAGCGCGAGCGGCAGGTGCCCCCACGCTGGCCGCTGCGGTTAATATCGGTCTTTTCAACCTCGGTAATGCCGTGGGAGCCTGGCTGGGTGGCGCGGTGATTGCTGCGGGATTCGGTCTGCAAGCGCCCAATTGGGCAGGCGCTATATTGTCTGTCATTGCACTGATACTAGCGGTGTTGTCCGGTCTTACGGATAAAACCGGGCATGCTGCAGAGTTGAATTAGAAGGTATCACCACTGGCCAGTGAGAACGTCATCCGAATCATTCACTGGCCATAACAGATATCGCAAAATTTATTCGCATTTCACTTAACTGGTTAACTAACGTCCGCTTCTGGCACGCAGCAGACAAACACGTAACGCTGAAGGTCTGCTGTGAGCGAAGAACGGACTGTCAAAGTTAAAAATCGGATCGAGCCTGACGGGGATATTTTCCGGAAAAAACGCATCCCCAAAAGACGCCATTGAGAAGCCGACAACGCTTCTTTGCGCAGGTGTTATTTGTCTGTCTGGTAAGTAAAGAATCTGCGTCGGCCGCTCCGGAACCGTAAAGTGAGGAAGCAGTTCTTAAGGATATAAAGGATGTATTCCACTGCTGTCTTTAATATTGGTTTGCCAGGCGGTACGGATTTTCTCTACTAACGGGTCAGGCAGTGCCGCAAAATCCAGTTCTGTCGCAAGGTTATCGCCATTTTTAAAGGCCCAGTCAAAAAACCTCAGGATTTCTTTTCCCTTAGCGATATTTCTCTGCTTTTTGGGAATCAAAATAAACGTCGCAGAAGTGACCGGCCACGCGTTATCCCCTTTCTGATTAGTGAGATCCTGAGAAAAACTTTGGCTCCAGTCAGCCCCGTCGCCTGCCGCACGGAATGAGGCTTCATTCGGGCTGATCGCTTTACCTTCCGCATTGACCAGTCGGGTGTATGCCATATTCCCCGGCTTCGCATAGGTGTATTCGACATAACCTATTGAGCCGCGCAGACGTTGTACAAATGCGGCCACACCGTCATTCCCTTTACCCCCGAGGCCGGTTGGCCATCTGACAGTCGCACCAGAGCCGACGTTTGCTTTCCATCTGCTGTTCACCTTTTCCAGATAACGGGTGAATACATACGTCGAACCCGCGCCGTCAGAACGCCTGACTACCGCGATATTGATGCCAGGCAAATTGAGTCCGGGGTTCAGTCTGACGATTGCGGGGTCATTCCATCTTTTAATCTTACCGAGATAGATGTCTCCCAGTGTTTCACCATCCAGAATCAGCTGCCCGGAAGCGATACCTGGAATGTTAACAACCACGACGATACCGCCTGTCAGGGTCGGAAACTGAAACAAATCATTCCTGTTCAAATCTTCTTCACTCATGGGGATATCTGTGCCACCAAAATCGATGGTTTTCGCGATAACTTGTCTTATACCGCCGGAAGAACCAATCCCCTGATAATTCACCCGATTACCGGTATTTTTAAAATAAGCATCGGCCCATTTCGCATACATCGGCGCAGGAAAAGTCCCCCCCGCGCCGGTCAGATTAACGGCTGCCAATGAGGGTGTGATGACGAGTAAGAAAACGACAGCGATAAAGCAGGAAAAAGTCCCCTGTATGAATTTCATGTTCCGCTCCTGATCGCGTGATGTGATTCTTTCTCCTGAGATACTTAGCTTAATATAGTCAAGGATCCGCCAGCGGTAATATCAGGGGCACACTTCCTCCGCCCGACTGCCGCAGAACTGCATTTACTGCTCAAGTTATTGCCTGACATGCCGATAACAATGCAATGGCGATTTCCGGGCCGTAATCAGTTCCTTTTATGTGGTACCGAACAGGAGAACAAAATGGATGTTTCGCAAATTGCATCGCTGGCGACCGGCCTTAATAGCCTGGATACCAGCACTCAGGTCAACAACATCCTGCTGAAAAAGTCGCTGGATAGTCAGCAGACGGCAGTGACCAGCATGATTGACGCGATCCCCGCGTTACCTGCTAATCCGGCAATCGGTCGCAATATCAATACCACCGCCTGACAGAGACAAAAAAGCCCGCGTGAGCAAACTCAGCGGGCTTTTTGTTTTTTATGGCCTCTTACCCTTTGGCGAAATTCGCCTGAATACGCTGTTGCAGATAATCTTCGGCGCTGATGGCCGGATACTTCGCCTGTGGCCCCAAAATCTCGACGTCTTTATTGGCCTGACAGAAAAACGCCAGACTGTAGCGCGCCCCCTGATATTCGCCGGGCAGCGGGCTTCTCACCCGATGGAAATTTGACGGCAGCTGGTCATCGCTCCAGCGCATCAGCATGTCGCCGATATTGCAGGTGATCACCTCTTCGCGCGGTTCGATGCTGGTCCACTGCTGGCTTTCGCTGTCTTTACCCGGACAAACCTGCAATCCGCCCTGCCCCGGACGCTGGAAAAGCAGCGTCAGGCAGTCAAAATCCGTATGCGCGCCCGCCCGCCACATCCCCTGCTCCGATTGTTCGGTGGCATAGTAATGCAGCATGCGCAGCGTGCTCTGATAGGTTTGCTGATCAGGATTGTGCGCCTGTTCGAAAAAATGCTCAGGAAAGCCCAGCCTGAGCGCAAAACAGGAAAGCAATTTCATGCCCAGTTGCCAGCACTGCGATTCAAAGCCCAGCATGGTGTTTTTAAACGCGGGCAATTCCTGCTCGCCTGGCCACAGCGTGTCCATCAGCGGACGGGTGATCTGGTAGGACTCTTTCTGATCCGGCGTGCGGGTCGACGGGCGCACCTGCGATTTATTCTCCCATCCGGCGTTACGCGCCAGCGGATACTGCGCTTTTACCGCGTCGGGCAGCGAGAAGAAATCCTCGGTCATGCTGAAGGCCTGACGGATATCGCTCAACGCGATACCGTGATTGCTGACCTGAAAGAAGCCGATTTCGACGGCTGCACGCCAGAGTTCGTCGGCGATCTCACTTTTACGGTTTTCAAAATCTGACAGGTCAATACAGCGCACTTCGCGGGCAAAGGTCTCTTCGCCCATCGCGCCCATTCCGGCTTCTTTTTCCAGTTCCTGCAATGCATAGCTTTTTGTTTGAGCGGACTGTGTCTGAGGTGATGGCGTCATTATTTTTATCCTTCTTAATCAATGGGGTTAGCGCGCAGCGCGCTGTTGCAGGGTACGGACGGCTGACATCGCCTCATGGCGCATGGCGTCCAGATCGAGACCGGGGATGACATCGTTTTCGACGATCACGCGGCCGTTAATCATCAGCGCCTTCAGCGAGGCACGACCGCCGCAGGCCACCGGGCCGATGGCCATGTCATGCAAACCGAAATAACGCGGGTCATCCAGCCGGTAAATGGCGATATCCGCCAGCATACCGACCTGCACGCTGCCGCTTTGTTGCAGCCCGAGGATGTGCGCCCCGCCCGCACTGCCCCAGCGCACCACGTCTTCAATGGATGCTGCGTCTCCGCCGCCTTCAAAAGTGCCACCGTCATAGCGCGGTGTCGCCAGCATGCCTTTTCGGGCACGCTGCAACAGCCACGCGGCATGCGCTTCACTTTGCATATCGGCCGCCTCGTTGGATGCCGCACCGTCTACGCCCAGCGAAACCGGCACGCCCGCCTGTTCCAGCGCCAGCAGATCGGCGATACCGCTGCCCAGACGCCCGTTGCTTTGCGGACAGTGCGCAATGCCGGTGCGAGTCTGTCCGAGCATCGCAATCTCCTGCGGCAGCAGTTTGACCAGATGCGCGAACCACACATCGTCCCCCAGCCAGTCGTGTTCCGCGCAAAACTGCACCGGCGTCATGTCGAACTTAGCGCGTGCCGCATCGAGATAATCCACCGTTTCGGATAAATGGCTGTGCAGGCGGATCCCTAAACTGCGCGCCAGTTTCGCCATTTCGCGCAGCTGCGGACCCGGAGCCGAATGCAGCAATGTCGTCGGTGCCATTACCACGCGGCGCAGCGACGTCGGTTTCGCATCGTGATAGCGCCCGACCAGCCGTTCCATGTCCGTCATGTAATGGTCGAAGTTTTCCGGACGCAGTGCCTGTGGCAAATCTTTCTCAATCGCCCGCCCCTGCGTCGCACCGCCGCGGCATAAGACAATGCGCATGCCCAGCGCTTCCCCTTCACTGAACAGAATGTCGGAGGTATCGAAAGGCATATCCGGCCAGTAAAGGTAGTTGTGATCCGCCACCGTGGCGCAACCCGAACGCAGCAGTTCGGTCAGGCCGATACGCACCGCGAGGCGAAAAGTGGCTTCGTCAAACGTGGCGCGAAAGCGATAAGGCGTCGCGCTTAACCACGCGGTCAGGCTTTGGTTCAGCCCCTGCGGCTCGCCTTTGAGCAATGACTGAAACAAATGATGGTGAGTATTGACCCAGGCCGGATAGACCACACAATCGCGGGCATCAATCAGCCGCTCGTCGGGCAGCGCCGTCAGGGTGCCCATCGCCTCGATCACGCCGTGACGGACGCGGATATCCGGCCCGGCATGACGCGCTTCGTCTCCCGGTAAACCGGTCAGGATGGCGTGTGCATTTTTAATCAGTAAAGAGTCAGATGACATCGCAACGCTCCTCAGGGTTTAACCTGCATGTGGTCAACAAATTCGGTGGTATACGCCTGCTTCCAGTCGGTATCCGCATTCAGCAGTCTGGCGCTGACCATGAAATCACGGGTTTTCTGCCAGCGGGCCTGCGTCATGGTGCCCCAGCCCTGTTTCGCCGCATCGCCGCCGTCAATCAGGTGATGTTCTTTGATTTGCTGAACGCCCCAGGCCAGCAGGTCGTCCGTCATCTTCGGATTATCCTTTTTGATCAGCGCGTTGCCCGCCGCCGGGTTTTGCAGATAACTCACCCAGCCTTCCATCGACGCCTGCACAAATTTCGCCATCGCGTCTTTGCGGCTGCTGATAAGCTCAGGACGGGTGATCAGAATGCCGCCATAAGGCGGATAGCCGTGCTCCGAGAACAGGAAGAAATTCGATTTCACGCCCGCCTTTTGTGCCTGAAAAACTTCAGAGCTGACGTACGCCTGTTGCGCCACGTTCCCGTCGGCGACAAAGGGCTGAATGTTGAAGGTATACGGGCGAACCTGAGAATCGCTGAGCTGATAGCGTGCCTTAAGCCACGGCCACCAGGTCGATTGCCCGGAGCTGGAAACCAGAATGGTTTTGTCTTTCAGGCCGTCGAGTGACGTGACAGAAGCGTGGGTCAGTAACCCCTGCGGGTCGAACTGGAAGGGGGCGGCGATGGCTTTGGCCTGAAATCCGCGCTGCACTGACTCGAGCAGCTGAAGGTCATAACCGATGATCACGTCGGCACGTTTTGATAACAGCAACTGCATGCCGTTGATCTGCGGGCCGCCGGACTGAATGCTGACATCCAGCCCGTAACGTTTGTAGATGCCCGTCGCCAGCGCCTGATAATAGCCGCCCTGTTCAGCCTGCGCGTACCAGGAAGTCAGCAGCGCGATTTTCTCATCGGCCTGCGCCGACAGTGAGAAAGCGCCAGTGATCAGCGTGCTCAGCACACAGCAAGACAGGGGAATGCGGGAAATTGACTTCATTGCTCCTCTCCTAATCATCGCCGGAGGGAAGACGAGCAAATGCGGCTCAGCTCCCCTGACCGGCTCAAAATGAACCGCGAAATGGTTGCTGAGCAATGTCCCGCGCAGTTGCCTGCACTGACCGCTTCTACTCACGTTTATCTATACAAAAAGGATGCCAACTTCGCAGAGCCGCGCCCCCTGCGCTTTGCGGGGGATCTTGTCTTCGCGCGCTGCAACCTTTGATTCACCACAGAGCGCACTGCACCAGAATGGTGCAAATCAGTGGCGCTGGTGACCCGGCGTTTGGATCTGGCTGAATAACATCTCCAGCTGTTTGAGCATCATCGAAGCTGCCAGTGAAAGCTGGCGTGAAGGGGCAACGCACAGGGAGAGTGTGAAGGTTTTCAGTTGCGGATCGGTCAGCGGAATAAACTGCAACTCGTCGCTTTCCACCTCATCCATGATGTCGAGCCAGCACAGAATGCCGATGCCCATTTGCTCTTTAATCAGCGAGCGGATCATGTGGATGTTATTGGATACCGCGACTTCGCGAACCATGTCACCGTTGATATTCATCAGCGCCTGCACCGGCTCGGCCAGCATCAGGGGCGCAGCGGGCAGGATAAACGGATACTCCATGCACTGATTAAAACGCACGCCGCTTCTGTCCCCGAGCGGATGCCCTTTCGGCACCACAATCCCCAGTTCGATTTCAGCAAAGGCGCGCACCTGCAACTCGCGGGAACTTTGCGGATTTAACATCAGCCCGAAGTCGGCGTCGCCCGACATCAGCGCCTGCTGGATATCCACGTTGTTCATGGTCGTCAGGGTAAACGAGATATTCGGGTAATCGAGATGCACCTTTTTGAGCATCGACGAGAAAAACTGCCGGTTGATGGCGTCGATGGTGGCAATGCGCACATGCCCGCGCCGCAGCCCGCGCAGGTCATCGAGCTGTTCCAGAACGCGCGAAAAATCCTTTTTCCAGTTACTGGCGGCATGAAGCAACAGCTCACCGGCCGCCGTCAGCCGCAATCCGGTGGGGTGCCGTTCAAACAGCGGCATGGCGAGTTCTTTTTCAACCCGCAGTATCTGCCGGTCAATCGACGATGCGGCAACATGCAGGGTTTCGGACGCCTTACGAAACGATCCCTGGCGGGCAACCTCAGTGAAGTACAGCAGAAACCGGGAGAATGCGAACATAGTGAGTGCTCTCTTTTATGCAACGGGACGTGCGAATCAAAGCGCTGGACGCAACAGTTTTATAACAATAACGTAGCTTTCATTGCAACGGGAACATTCGTTTCACCGCTCATCAGGCTGACTCTGCGCAGTAATGCGCGTTAAGACAGCGGGTTATGCGGCAAACCGGGGGATCCCCCTTTTTATGAAAGCCTCATTCAGCAAATACGGTAAATGACGATGAAAGATGCCGGATCCATTCCTGTCACGATAAAATCAATGGAAATAAACGGAACAGGGAATATTTCATTGCAGCTTGTTCCGCAGCAGAACGGGTTATTACCGGCTTATTTACCCGGCGCGCACATTGACGTTTTCATTCCGGAAACCGGCCCGCGGCAATATTCACTTTGCAGTGAAAACAGCAACGGTGAATATTATGAAATCTGCGTAAAACTGACGGATAATTCGACCGGTGGCTCACACTATATTCACCATCATTTCCGCCCCGGCGATAACCTGACCATTTCGCCTCCGCGCAATCATTTTCCGCTGCCACAGGCCGGTAAATATCTGTTCTTTGCCGGTGGCATTGGCATCACGCCGCTGCTGGCAATGGCGGAACAGATTGCGCATCAGGATATTGAATTTGAACTGCATTACTCTGTTTCAGACAGTGAGCAAATCGCGTTTCTGCCGCGCTTAACGGCGCCTGCCTTAGCGAAAAATGTCTTTATACATGACAGCGGCGCAAACGATTCCCTGCGCCATCACACGCCGCTGAGCTTATGTCAGCCGGATGAGAATACGCGGGTAATGGCCTGCGGCCCGGACGGATTTATTCAACGCCTGCAGGAAATTATGCGGACCCATCACTGGCAGGAAAATCAATTATCTTTCGAGCGGTTCAGCAATACGGGAATGAATAATGACACCGCCGGAAATGAATTTCATATTCAGCTCAGTTCTACCGGCCAACGTTATTTAGTGGGCCGCGACCAGACCATCGCCGAAGTCTTATTAAGCGCCCGGGTCGATATTATGCTGTCGTGCGAACAGGGTATTTGCGGCTCCTGTATTACTGATGTGTTAGACGGTATTCCCGATCACCGGGACTGCGTGCTGACGGATGCAGAGAAAGCGGAGAATACGCAGATAACGCTGTGCTGTTCGCGATCCAAAAGTCCTGTTCTGGTCCTCGACCTGTGATGTTAACGCGGAGCGACACAATGAACCTACCGGATCCCACCACACCGCTGAACGGCATTGCCAACGCTCGTCTGCCCGCGTGGCTGCTTCCCGCCGGATGGCCTTTGCAGGCAGGCGAACCGGTTACGGCAGATCTGCGTTTTGACGCAGGCATAATTGCATCCGTGACGCCTGCTCAGCCGGATCAGGCTGACCTGTGGAACGCGCACGGCGCGCTGGCATTGCCGGGGCTGACGGAACCCCACGCGCATCTTGATAAAACCTTCACCCTCCACCGCAGCCGTCCGCCGAAACCCGGTCTGCTGGCCGCCATTGAAACGCTGCATCAGGACCGTCAGCACTGGACCGCCGATGATCTTCGCCAGCGCGCCGCAAAAGGCATGGCGTGGGCGTCGGCTAACGGCGTGACCCATTTGCGCACCCACATTGACTGGTTCGATGTGGTTCCGCCGCTGGCCTGGCGGGAGCTGGCCGATATTGACCAGCCGGGCGTCACGCTGGAACGCGTCGCACTGGCACCCCTGAGTATTTTTGCTGATGAACACGCGGCAGACCGCATAGCCCGTGCGGTCGCAGAAAGCGGAAAGCATTGTCTGCTGGGTGGATTTATCCACTCCTCAAACTGGGATCCGACGGCGATGACCCATCTGATGCGCAGCGCCTCACGCTGGCAGCTGAATCTGGATCTGCATATCGACGAGGAGCTTTCCCCGGTGGCACACGGTCTGAGCTGGCTGGCGCATTACCTGACAGAGAATACATTCAGCGGTCACATCTGTTGCAGCCATGGCTGTGCGCTGGCCTCCGGCAGTGAACAACAGGCCCGGGACGTGCTGAGTGTGCTGGCTGCGCAGCGCGTTACGCTGATTGCCCTGCCGATGACCAATCTGCTGTTGCAGGATGCGGTGACCGGCCGTACGCCGCGCCAGCGGGGCATCACCCTGATCAAAGAAGCGCAGACGGCGGGTGTTCCGCTGCTGCTCGGCTGCGATAACGTGCAGGACGCCTTTTGTCCGGCAGGCAGTTATGACCCACTGGATACGCTGACCTGCGCCCTGTTCGCGCTTCAGCTCGATAACGTCTTTGACCGGCAGTCGCGGCTTATCTGCGATGTCGCCGCCCTGACCGGTGATGATCAGGGCGGACTGCCGCTCGCCCCCGGCAGCGACGCCAGTCTGGTGATCTTTCCCGGCAGCGACAGTCTGACCTGGCCTTTACACAGCGCGGCCCGCCTGGTTATTCACCACGGCAGGCTGACGCATCAACGTACCTGGAATCAGGAGTTATCCCATGAGTCTTGAAGCGGGAGCGGGAAAACCGCTCGCCAAATATGCCGCGTGGCGTCGCGCCGGTGATTTCGTGTTTCTCTCCGGCATCATCCCCGTCAACCCGCAAACGGCAACCATCGTGCGCGGTTTTCAGGACATTCCCGCCGAAGCGCGTCTGCTGCTGGGCGAAACCGGTGAGTTTTCCACCGACGCCAAACAGGGGCCGATCCTCGCCCAGAGCTGGTATGTACTCGAAAGCATCCGCCACACCATTGAAGACGCGGGCGGGCAAATGAGCGATGTGATCAAGCTGGTGCAGTATTTTCGCAACCTTGATCACTTCCCGTATTACAGCCGGGTCAGAAAACTCTTTTACGCCGGGCAACCGCCGGTCTCCACGGTGGTGCAGGTCAGCGAGATGCTGCCAAGCACCGACGTGCTGATTGAAGTGGAAGCCACGGCCTGGTTACCGCAATCCCGCTTAACCCAATAATGTCCGACCACGAGGCACAGCATGATTAACGGCTATCTTCCCGCAGATCGATTTCTCCCTTTCCTGAGCTGGACAGCCATTGCTGCCCTGCCCGATAAAGCCAATACCGTGATCGTCCTGCCGACCGGCGCGATTGAGCAACACGGGCCGCATCTGCCGTGCTCGGTGGACAGCGTGATCTCGTCCGGCGTGGCGGGTCACGCGCTGGCGCGTTTGCCAAAAGACATTCCGGCTTACGCCATTCCTCCGATCACTTACGGCAAATCGGACGAACATCTGAATTTCCCCGGCACGCTGACTTTAACCGGTGACACCCTGTTGCAAACCGTTTTGGAAATTGCCGAATCCCTGTACCGCGCCGGATTTCGCAAGCTGCTGATGATCAACGGTCACGGCGGACAGCCGCAGGTGCTGCAAATGGCCTCGCGTGAAATGCGCCTGCGTCACGGCGACATGATCATGATCCCACACGACGTATTCCGTGTGCCAAATGTCGAAAACCAGTTCCTGAGCGCACAGGAGCAAAAAATGGCGATGCACGCCGGTCACAGCGAAACCGCAGTGATGCTGGCGCTGGCACCCGAATGCGTGCACATCGAACATGCGGTCGCCAATTATCCGCCGGAATTCCCGTGCCCGACGCTGTCATCGGGTCGTCCTGCCGCCGCCTGGGCGTCTTATGATTTTGGCCCGAGTGGCGTCATCGGCGACCCGACCGGCGCGACCGCTGAACAGGGCCACGCGATCCTCGATTCGCTGGCGGCGAGCTGGGCGCAGGCCATCACCGAAATCCATCATATGGAATGGAAAGTCCGCAGCGAACCGACCTGGGGAAAACACCACTGGAACGGCTTCGTGCAGACCAGCTTCACTCCTCCTTCGTCTTCTCTGGCCTCTGAATAAAGGAATTCTCACCATGAAAACACAGCGTCCCTTCACTTACAGCCTGCTGGCCGTGCTGCTGGCCGGGGTTTCCACCACCAGCATGGCGGAAGAGAAATTTACCTTCCTGACCAACTGGTACGCGCAGGCGGAGCATGGTGGTTTCTACGAGGCGCAGGCCAAAGGGTTGTACAAAACCGCCGGTCTGGATGTCAGCATCAAAATGGGCGGCCCGCAGGTCAACGTGATGCAACTGATGGCGGCCGGACAAGCTGACTGCACGCTTGGCGATAACGGCCAGGCGCTGGAAACCTGGCAGGCGGGCGTACATGCGGTGACCGTCGCGACAGTGTTCCAGCATTCGCCGACAGTGTTTATCAGCCATGACAAAGTGGAGAAAGGTCAGGAGCTGAAAGACAAAACCTTCCTGCTGGCCACCGAGGCTTACACCTCTTTCTGGCCGTGGGCGAAGAGTGAACTGGGACTGGCGAGCGCCAAAATCCGCCCGTACACCTTCAGCGTACAACCCTTCCTGGCGGACAATAATCTGGTGCAACAGGGTTATGTCACCTCCGAGCCTTTCTCTGTCGAAAAAGGCGGCAAACCGTTCTACGTCTACATGCTCAGCGACTGGGGTTATCCGCCGTACGGCAACTCGATTATTTGTATGGCCGACACCGTTAAAAAACGCCCGGCGGCGGTGGCTGCGTTCGTGAAAGCTTCGATGCAGGGCTGGAAGGAATACCTGCAGGATCCGACAGCGGGCAACGCGCTTATCACCAAAGACAACCCGCGTATGGGTGCCGATCAGATTGCTTTCGGCATCGCGCAGATGAAGAAGTATGAGCTGGTCACCGGCGGCGACGCACAGACCGGTGGTATCGGCATCATCACTGAACCGCGTCTGAAAAAGACCTGGGACATGCTGGTGAAAAACAAGCTGATCGACGCGGACAAAGTGCCGTTTGAGCAGACTTATACCCTCGACATGATCAAAGACGCGAAGGTAATGCCATGAATTCAGCCCCGAAACTGACCGTGATGAGCGATATCCGCTCAGCCAATCCTCCGCCGGTTCCGGCTATTGAAGTGCTGTCGGCGGAGAAAATTTACAGCAACGGCACCCGCGCCCTTTTGCCGGTCAATCTGACCATCAACCAGGGGGAATTCGTCACCCTGCTCGGCCCGTCCGGCTGTGGCAAAAGTACCCTGCTAAAAATGGTCGCCGGGCTGACAGAACCCAGCGACGGCAAGCTGGTGCTGTGGCGTCGCGACAGCCGTGAAAAAACGCAGGTGCCGCTGTCTTTCGTGTTTCAGGAAGCCACGCTGATGCCGTGGAGCAATGTGCAAAATAACGTGCGTTTGCCGCTGGATCTGGCGGGCGTGCCGCGTGCCGAAGCCAACACCCGTGTCACCGAGGCGCTTGAACTGGTCGGGCTGGGGAAGTTTGCCCACGTCCTGCCGCGCGAGTTGTCAGGCGGCATGCAGATGCGCGTGTCGATTGCCCGCGGGCTGGTGACGCGCCCGAAACTGTTGCTGATGGATGAACCCTTTGGCGCACTCGATGAAATCACCCGCAACAAACTCGACAGCGACCTGCTGCGCCTGTGGCGGGAACAGGGGCTGACGGTGGTATTTGTCACGCACTCGATCCACGAAGCGGTGTTTCTGTCGCAGCGGGTGATCATGATGGCTGCCCGTCCGGGACGCGTGGTGGAAGATATCGCCATCACTGAGCCTTTCCCGCGCAGCGAAGATTTCCGCGTCAGTCCGGCGTTTTCACGTTATGCGAAGCAGTTGCAGGACAGCCTGCTGCAAGCCAGCCAATCAGGCAGGGAGTAACGGTATGCAAACTCAAAAATCCGTTCCGTGGATCAATAACCCCACGTTCCGCAAAGTGCTGTATCCGGCCGTGGTCGCCGTGGTGGTAATTTTGCTGTGGCAGGGCTGGGTCAGTTATTTCAAAATCCCCCAGTTTCTGGTGCCTTCGCCGGGTGTGATGCTGCAAAGCCTGTGGACCAATTTCGGTTCGCTGATGATGTCGCTGCTGTTTACGCTGAAAATCACCCTGATTTCGTTTTTACTCTCGATTGTTATCGGCGCTGCCGTGGCGTTCGTGCTGGTGCAAAACCGCTTTGTCGAAACCGCGCTGTTCCCGTACATCGTGTTTTTGCAGGTGACGCCGATTGTGGCCATCGCGCCGCTGATCATTATCTGGGTCAAGGACACCACGCTGTCGCTGGTGGTGTGTTCAACGCTGATGGCGGTGTTCCCAATCATTTCCAATACCACGCAGGGCCTGCGCAGCGTATCGCCGGGTCTGCTGAGTTATTTCCAGCTTAACCGTGCCAGCCGTCTGCAAATCCTGATCCGCTTACGCATCCCTTCTGCCCTGCCGTATTTTTTCGGCGCGCTGCGCATTTCCAGCGGCCTGTCACTGATTGGTGCGGTGGTCGCTGAATTCGTGGCGGGCACCGGCGGCAATAACACCGGTCTGGCCTATCAGATATTGCAGGCCGGATATCAGCTGGACATCCCGCTGATGTTTGCAGCGCTGCTGCTGATTTCACTCACCGGTATCGCGCTGTTTGGCGTGATGTCGTGGATTTCGCGCCGCGCCCTGAGCGCCTGGCATGAAAGCGAAGCCGTGCAATCTCATTAACCTCATTCAACTCAGGCAGGAAAAATATGGACAGTGAACAACGTCAACACGCGCTTGCCCTGATACAGCAGGCACTCCCTGATCTCGACTGGACGTTACAGGCACCCAAAGTGAAACGCCTCTCACGCGATTTTCACTGGTTCAGCCCGGTGCTGAAGCGGCAACTGGAAGATAAACAGGCCGACGCTGTGGTCAAACCGCGCAGTGAAGAAGAGCTGAGTTTACTGGTGCAGGCCTGCGTTAAACACCAGTTACCGTTGATTTTACGCGGCGGCGCGACCGGCAACTACGGCCAGCTGGTCCCGCTGGAAGGCGGAATTCTGGTGGATATGACCGGGTTTAATCAGGTGTGTGAACTGGGCAACGGCGTGGTGCGGGCACAGGCGGGGATCCGCCTGGCCGAGATTGAAACCCTGACCCGTCCGGCGGGCTGGGAACTGCGGTGTATGCCGTCAACTTACCGGCTCGCCAGCCTCGGCGGCCTGTACGGCGGCGGCTTTGGCGGCATCGGCTCGATCAACTACGGTCCGCTCGGCGCGCCGGGCAATGTGCTCAGCGTCAAGGTCATGACCATGGAAGCCGAACCGCGCATTCTGCACGTTCCGGCTCCGCAGGCGCTGTTACTGCATCACGCCTATGGCAGCAACGGCATTGTGCTTGAGGTCGAACTGGCGCTGGCACCGGTTCATCAGTGGATTGAACGGCTGGATGTGTTCGATGATTTCACCGATGCGCTGGATTACGCCAACGCCTTTGCCCGCTCGCCGGGGCTGGTGAAACGGCAGCTTGCGCTGTTCGCCGCGCCGATCCCATCATATTTCAGCCATCTGAACGGACATTATCTTGCCAGTCAGCACGCGGTAATCAGCGTGATTGCGCAGGAAAGCGAAGGTTTTTGCGCCCCTCTGCTGGAAAAATATCGCGGGCACAGCGCGGTGCGTCAGTTTGCCGGTGAAGCACGCGAGGCCAATGCCTCACTGATGGAATATTGCTGGAACCACACCACGCTGCACGCGCTGAAAATTGACAGTACGCTGACCTATCTGCAAACGGCGTTTAATTATACCCATTATCGTCAGCAGATTATCGATATGGCTAAAATGTTTGGCGACGAGGTTATTTCTCATATTGAATTCCTGCGTGACAATGACGGTAATATCACTGCCAGCGGTTTGCAATTAGTACGTTATTCCACCGAAGAAAGACTGAACGAAATAATGATGACCTTCCGTGATAATGACGTAAAAATAAATAACCCGCATGTCTTTCAGATAGAAGACGGCAAGCAGGGAGAAATAAAGCCCGACGTTGTTTCCGTCAAAAAATGTCTTGATCCCAGCGGGTTACTTAACCCCGGCAAACTGCGCGGCTGGGATGTGCGCGACACGCTGGAATTAGACAATGATCCTCTTTTATTGACGGGCAAATATTGACTGTAAAATAAAAATAACTATTATCCTCCCCGCTTATTGATAACAACAAAATAAACGGGAAGGCACCCGTTTGCGTGCGCCCTCATAAAAACAATTAACGGCAGTTTTGCTGCCGGAGAAACTTATTACATTTTTGACAGGAAGAGATTAATGAAAAGTAACACCTTCAACTTTGCGCTCACGTTAAGCGCAATTGTCGTGTCACAAGCGTTATTCATGAACCACGCGGTTGCGGCCATACCGGTCACGTCTGACTGCGGCACAGGCGCGGCAGATTCCCTGACCGAAATGTTCACCTGCGGCACGGTCAGCGGCAGCCTGCGCACCCTGTATTATTCCACCCATAATGCGTATTTCGTGCCGGGCTATTCTCAGGACACGGTCAGCTACGGCGGCAGCGTGAAATACGCCACGGCAGAATATTACGGCCTGAGTCTGGGCGTCAGCGGTATTCTTCAGCGCGGAATTTCACACAACGACGACCATCTGATCACCGAACTGGGTTCTAACCAGACCGGCGTGGGCGAAGCTTATCTGAGCTACCACTATCAGGACTTCCGCATCACCGCCGGTGATCAGCGTATTAATATTCCTTTCATCGGCGACTATGACTGGCGCATCACGCCGATCCTGTTCCGGGGTATCGACAGCAGCTACGGCGACAGCGACAACTTCCTGCATGCCACCAAAATCACCCGTTATAAACCGTGGGGCGACGATGAGTTCCTGAACACCACCGCTTATACCGACGCCGACGGCACCACCAACGGCATGTGGGGAATTGGCGGCGGCCGCGCCCTTACGTTTGATAATCAAAAACTGAACAGCCAGTTGTGGTACGAGGAGTATCACAACTACACCAAAATGGTGTACGCCGACAGCTTCCTGTCGTGGACGGACAGCCCTGCCCAGCCGAAGATCGGCATTCAGTTTATTCGCGGTGTGAGCGAAGGCAAAGCGCTGGCGGGCAACGTGAACAGCACCAGCTACGGCGCGCAGTTCGCGATGAATTTCACTCCGGTGCTGAAATGGTCACTCAATTACAACCATATTGCCGCCAATGGTGATGCTTACGGCAACGGCGCACTGGTCACACCTTACGCACACAACACCTCTTCCGGCCCGTACTTTGCGCAACCCTTCTTCACCAGCACACAGGATCTGGGCAGCGGCAACGCCTATTCAACCGATCTGAACTGGAGCGCGACCGACAGCATCTCTCTGGGCAGCCGTTATTCCTTTATGGATTTAACCCCGTCCAAAGGTGCCTCAAGCAGCAATCAGTCTGAATATCTGGTGTACGGTACCTACAGTTTCGGCGGCGTGCTCAAAGGGCTGAGCCTGACCGACTTTGCCGGTGTGCAAACCACCTCCACCTCCGACAAATCCTTCTGGCAAAACCGTCTGGCGCTGGAATATGATTTTTAAATAACGCTCAGCTTGCCTGCAAGACTAGGTGCACGTCTCTCCGTTCAACAAATGGTTGCCTTTGTTGAACGGAGAGACATTATATCCTTTTAAGGTTAAAGGAATTTTATGAGTGATTCTGCATGCACATCAATCGGGCTGCTCCTGTTTCCGGCTCTTACTCAGCTTGATCTTACCGGCCCTTATGAAGTTTTCGTAAGAGCGCCAAACACAAAGGTTCATCTCATCTGGAAAAACCTGGACCTCGTGGTTTCTGATCGTGGTATGGCTATACAGCCAACAACCACATTCAACGCATGTCCCGAACTGGATGTCATTTGTATCCCGGGTGGTCCAGGGCAGATTGACCTGATGGAGGACGAAGAAGTCCTTTCGTTTATCCGGACTCAAAGTCAACATGCAAAGCTGGTGACTTCGGTATGCACCGGGTCGCTTGTGTTGGGCGCAGCAGGGCTTCTGAAGGGATACAAAGCCACTACGCACTGGGCATCTCTGGATCAGCTCGCTTTGTTAGGTGCCGAGCCAGTAAGTGAGCGTGTAGTTCGTGACCGAAACCGTATAACTGGCGCAGGTGTGACTTCAGGTATCGATTTTGCTCTCAACGTCGTGTCAGAAATCTACGGATGTGATATCGCTCAGAATATTCAGCTGCATATGGAATACGACCCCGCACCTCCCTTTACCTGTGGCTCACCCCGCACGGCCTCTGAAGAACAGCTAAAAAAAGCACAGGAACAGGCTGCGCCATTTATTGAAAAAAGGCGGCAGGCAACTTTAAAAGCAGCAGCCAGACTTCAGAAATAAGGGCATAGCGGAAAAAGGTTATTTTCCTCTTCATTTTTCAACTTTTGCTTTTGGCTGTGAGTTCAACCGATGGATGCAACACACTGATTGAACCGCTCAGCAGATTATTCAGCAAGGCATAAATAGCGGTGAGTTTAAAATAAAGAATGCTGAGATTGCAGCAGGAGTTGTACGTGATGCGGTAACCCTATTTGTCCATCCTGCATGAGTTGCTGAAGCGTCTCGTGCAGGTCTGAATAGGGAACGTCCACTGAAATACGTAATGAAAACGTTGATTATAGTTTTTACTCAGGGTTTAACTTATTGAATTTTCCGGGGTAATCGGGATAGCTTTTGAGTCAAAAAACCCAAGCTAAGACAGTAGCCCTGGGCTTCTGGCGAGATAATCGTCAAATTTACAGACCCAGCTCCGACAGACCCGGATGGTCATCCGGGCGACGCCCCAGGGGCCAGTGAAACTTGCGGTCACCTTCTTTGATAGGCATGTCATTGATACAGGCGAAGCGACGGTGCATCAGGCCATCTGCTTCAAACTCCCAGTTTTCATTCCCGTAAGAACGAAACCAATTACCTGAGTCGTCACGCCATTCATAAGCGTAGCGAACAGCAATGCGGTTGCTACCGAACGTCCACAACTCTTTAATGAGACGATACTCAAGTTCTTTGTTCCACTTACGTGTGAGGAATTCTTTGGCTTCTTCACGATTATTGGCAAACTCTGTTCGGTTACGCCATTTGGTCTCCATTGAGTACGCCAGCGATACTTTTTCGGCATCGCGGCTGTTCCAGCCATCTTCAGCGAGCCGAACTTTCTCAGTCGCCGATTCGTAAGTGAAAGGTGGAAGTGGCTGGCGAGTGTGTGTATCGGACATGGTAAAGCCTCCCGTAGAATTGGATATATAAATAGAAACAGTTGTGTTACTCAGGACTTAAGGAGAGACCTGTTCCAGCAAACGTTCCGCAACTTCCCTTGCACTGTCGGCGGCGCTGCTATCGCCCATCACATAGGCTATGGTGATTGCGCCCTCTATCAGAATCAGCAACTGTTTGGCCAGAACGACAGGTTGCTCAATGTTTAATTGCTCCGTGAGATCGAGCGTGTAATCCAGCAATTTTTGTTTATGCAGCTTTGCTATCTGACGAATGGGGTCGTTATGATCACCAACTTCTCCGGCTGTATTTATAAAAGCACAACCACGAAAGCCTTCTGAATCAAACCAGCCCCTGAGCACACTGAACATATTCAAAATGCGCTTCTGAGGAGTATCACCTTTATCAGATTCAGTTCTGAACCAGTGCATCCAGCGTTCATCACGTTCATTCAACGCGGCGGCTGCCACGTCATCCTTGTTCGCGAAATAGCGATAAATACTTTTCCTTGCTACGCCTGAGGTCTTGACCAGAAGGTCCATGCCTGTGGCATGAATTCCATTCCGATAAATCAATTGCTCAGCGGTAGTCAGGATTTTTTCGCGGGTATCTGTTGGCTTCTTGTTCATGAGATGAAGGTAGAACGATCGTTCTTCATGGTCAACAGTTTTCTTAAAAACAGGTATAAAAATGAAAAATACAGTCTTTGGGGGTTAAAGAACGGGTACCCATTTATGAATAAAGCGTGATTTGAAAATGTACCCTTTTGGCACAAAACTGCCCTGGCACCAGATAGGGCAGTATTGAGCGAGGAGCAGACCGTCACCAGAGGCTTGATTCCAGCAGCCCTGGATGGGCTATAAACTGCCGATAGCGCGCAACCGCTGCACTTATGCAACAGGTCATTGGTTCAGGAATGTTCAGAGACGACGAACAGACGTATAGCTTCATCAGCAATATCAGAGGAAAGAGAGGTGGATTGAGGGGCATCCGGATCGATCAGACCGGGAGTGATCAAAGGCAACGAAATTGCTGAAATCATCAAAGCAAAAGTCAGTGAGGGTTGATGACTTCTGATGATGCCTTTCTCCATCGCCAGTCTGATGACAGGCAGGCAGCTGTCACGAAACGGCGTAACCAGATGCAGGAGAAGGTATTCAAGCCGTTCGTCGCCCCTCGCCGCCTCGTTCAGCAGCAGCGAGGGAAACTCTGGAATTTCCACGCTGATAGCGGTCAGGTGACGGATAAACCGGCGAAACCCTTCGGCAGGATTGATACTGAACGAGTGTTCAATTGCACTGATTTCTTCAAGATGATGCCGTTGCTTATCCAGCAGATGTTCAAGAACCGCATTCCAGAGATCGGATTTTGAACCGAAAAGGCGCGCCACCAGAGCCATATCCACACCGGCTTCAGCTGCGATTTTTCGTAAAGATGTGCCGTCATAACCGTTTCGGGAAAAAAAACGTGTAGCGACGGGAAGAAGCGCTTCCCGCCCTGAAACTGCCCCGCCGGGGCGGCGCCCCCGTACTGAAGGTCTGTTGTCTTGTGAGCTCATGTGATTCCATTTTTGATAAGCACCGGACCGGACCGGTGCTTTTTACTGATCAAAATACCATGCCCATTTTACTCACAACCGGGATCTGAAGATAACTGTCATATTTTCCACCAAAATGAATGATATGCCGGCCTGCATTCCGGCTCACCGGGGTAGCTACCTGCTGTTCACTGACAAATGGCAGAAGCGTTGACGCCGGACCGCCGAGGTAAATACGTTTAATTTTCTCACCTGGCATAAAGGTTCCTCCGGAAGCTGGCAGTTCAATGACGGCAGAGCCAAACCCCATGTCAATACTTGTGGGTATTGGGCGGTGAGCGGCAATGGTCAGCACCAGTTTTTCACCTGCATGATAAAGCATGCTCATCGGCCAGATACCTATTTCCACAGGTACAATCTCCCCAGCGTGCAGCTTCTCTTCACGGATGTGCGTGTGGAACGGCTCTGTTTCAGTTGACAGCGTGGGATCAAGCGCACGCTGGGAAACCCTCAGTAGACCTGATGCGACCACCGGTCCTTTCACGCCTTCTCCCAGCAGGCGTTCAAACGGTTTTCCGTCTTTACTTCGTTTCTCAACGCCAATCTCAAGCTCCATATCATCAGCCCCCTGGGCTTCCACCCAGAGCTTCAGTTTCATGTAGCCTGTGAGCTCTGTATCCTGCGTGAAGGTAAAGTGAAGCTCCGTTTTTCCTTCACCGGAAACGTCATAGGACAGAGACGCCGGTATGTTCTGACCCAGAGGGCTGAGCTGCGCGCCGGAAGTAATAAACATTTTTTTCAGCTGAGTATGGGGCAGTGGCCAGCTGTCTTCAGTCCGGTCAACAATATCTGTACCGCCATCATCCAGAACGCAGATACGCACGCGGGGGGTGTTTTCCCAGCCGTTTTTTTGGCCCTTGAGATAATGGTCAAAAAACGCCAGAAGTTCCTGCGAATAGGCGGGCGTATAAAAATCCAGCCATTCGTTTGTGTTATTAACCCGCAGCCATTTTTCTTCTGAAGCTATCTGACGGTAACCGGCAAACGATCCGTGGGTATGAGCGTGATTGGTATAGCTTGCGACAACGTACGCCGGGATGCTGATACGCTCAAGCTTTACCTTTTTGTCTTCCCAGTAGCCATCCATCAGCTGTTTTTCCATAATCATCCGGGGCTGATCTTCGACAAGGTTCTCGCCGGCGAAAGATTTCAGTATGACTTCAGGAAATGCCGGCGCAGGTATTCCTCCGCGATTACCCGTTTCTCTGAAATGATCGACAAACCCTTCCCAGGGCGCGATAGCCGTGAGATGGGGAGGCTGCTCGGCTGCAATAAACCACTGCGAGACGGCAAGCCAGGAGTTCCCCGCCATACCCACTTTTCCACTTGACCATGACTGCTGCGCGGCCCATTCAATAAAATCATAACCGTCTTCAGCCAGCTGCCGCCCCCAGTAAGAGATATCACCTTCAGATTTATAAGCCCCACGTGGATCTGGATTCAGAATAACGTAACCTTCATTGACCCAGAAGGCCGGATCGGGGCCTTCAAACTTCTGAAGTTCTGAGACCCACTCCAGCGGCACGCCGGAGCGCTCGTGTATATCATCCAGCCACTGACCGCCTATCTCTTTTCCATAGGGACTCCATGCTACCAGAGCCGGGTATTTTCCTTCCGCTACCGGCCGAAAAACATCCGTATAAATGGTTGTTCCATCACGCATTTTAAGAGCCACGTCCTGCTCAAAGATGATGTCGCAGGGCAGTGGTTTTGCCCCTTCACGCCGGACGGTCCCTTTTTTGAGCAGAGTCGTGCCCGGAGCAAAACCGGGATAGCGAGCGCGGGGAGCATTAAGAGGCAGCGGACGCCGATACCAGACAGGATAAGCGCTGTCGCCATAAATTTTTGTATTTTGCACGATACGATTCCCGTTTGTACTGCCGCTCTGAGCAAATGCCAGTCGCGGCAACATCATATGTGTCACGGCCATTCCCACTGCACCCGCCAGTAGCGAGCGTCGTGAAACTTCCAGGCCAGCTGGTTTCATTTTATTCATCACACTCCCCATAAATCATCAGTTGATGATTTAATTTTAAAGCGCATTGTCTACAAGTCAATCTGCTTGGTGCCGGAACACGACGAGACCGCATTTTGTGCAAAAAAAAAGCCAGCTTCCGCTGGCCTGACTTGTTAAATCTCTATGACAATTTTACCCGTGTGCTTACCGGCAAGCTGATGCCGGAATGCGTCCTGCAGCTCCCCGAGCGGCAAAACTTTATCAATAACGGGACGTACATCAGAGGCTTCAAAAGCGCGGATCATCTCTTTCTGATGTTCACGACTTCCAACGGTGATGCCCCGGACGGTTAGCTGCTTGCCCATTATTGCCGCCGTAGGGACTTCTCCGGCAATGCCGGTAAATACGCCAATAAGCGTAATCTGGCCGCCTATGCGCGCTGCGGCAATTGACTGAGCCAGCGTGCCGGGGCCGCCAATTTCAATGACATGATCAACCCCCCGTCCACCGGTGAGCTCGAAGACTTTTTTACCCCAATGCGGCTCTTTACGGTAATTAACTACACCGGCAACACCCTGATCACGCAGCCAGGCCATTTTTTCTTCAGAGGAAGACGTGCCCCAGACCCGGGCTCCGGTCATTTTTGCCAGCTGCAGGGCAAAAACGGATACGCCCCCGGTGCCCAGAATAAGAACATCTTCCCCCGGGCGCAGATTGCCTTCGGTAATCAAAGCCCGCCAGGCCGTCAGTGCTGCGGTAGGGAGCGTTGACGCCTCGGCATGCGTCCATCCTGCGGGGGAATGCGTGAAGAAACGGGCGGGACGGACAACGTATTCCGTGGCATAGCCATCAATGCCGTCTCCGGGCGTTCGGCTGAAACCGGCGAGTGGGCACTCTCCTTTGTCCCAATCCGGAAAAAATGTTGATACCACCGCATCCCCGGGTTGAAAATCTGTGACGCCTTCTCCGACGCTTTCGATGGTTCCAGCGCCGTCAGACATCAGGATACGACCCGCCTGCGCGGGCAGGATACCCGCAGCGACGTTGTAATCGTGAAAGTTAAGCGAGACATTATGAATGCGGACGCGTATTTCACCTTTGCCTGGCTGGCCCGGATCGGTAACGTCTGTAAAGGCGATATTATCTACGCCCGCTTCATTGCCAAGGAGTACAGCTTTCATCGTGAAGGTTTTCCCCGTATCCGATAGAGTAAACTATGACTTTAGCCTTCTTTAACGTCCAGGATAAGTACCTACAAAAATGTCTGTATTCTCTGAATCTGCTGATGTAAAAAAAAATGTGCTGGCGACCCGGTTACGCAACGGAGAAACATTTGATGCGACGTGTCCTTCCAGAAGGCTGCTCAGTCACCTGACAAGCCGGTGGGGAACCCTGACGCTGATAACTCTCATGGATGGTACTCATCGTTTTGGGGAGCTGAAACGTAAAATGGGCGGAATTACCGACAGGATGTTGATAAAAACGCTGCAGGAACTCGAAAGCGCGTCTCTGGTCCACAGAAAGGTTTATCCCGTTTTACCGCCTCATACTGAATATGCGCTCACCGCTCCGGGACGGGAGGCTGCGGCACATATTGAAAGGCTGACCGACTGGATCAGTAACCACATTGACGGCACATGAAGCCGGACGGTGAGTTATGTATAGGGTGCGACTCTGGCCGGCGCGCGAAATTTTATAAACACTGAAAATAACGCACCGATTACCGCAGCGGATAAAAATACGGTTGAAGTGGTACCCGGAAGATAAGCCATGAACGCGGACAAAAACTGCCCAAGAAAGATAGCCATTGATAGCCGTGCCAGATTTCTTCCGCGCACAGCGTTACTGCTGAGTTCGACAATAAGGTGATTTACCAGGGGAACGGAAAAACCGAATCCCAGTCCCAGTGCGATTCCCCCGGGGATAAGGAAAGGCATGGAAGTCGCAAAAGCAAAGATCAGATGAGCAAGCGCGTAAAAGCCGAAAGCAATGGATAAGGTTGAAAAATCACTGTAACGGCTTACCAGCTTGGGCATCAGCCAGGCCCCACAGACGGCAACCAGAGAAACAAATGAGAGAAAATATCCCGTCTGAGACTCGGTGTTTCCCATTTTGTGCAGGTGCAGGGGTAAGACAACAATGGCGGTAAAGAAGACAATCATGGACATCAGCGCGGCTGCCCAGGTCATCAGAACGGCTGGTGAAGTGGCACCGTGGCTGACATCCGTTTTAATCTGTTCAGACTCCGCTCTGTTGTCAGGTCGCGGAACAAACATCAGTACCATCAGCAGCATCAGCCAGGCAAATAAATAGAGCGCGAACGGCCAGCGCCACCCTGCAGCGGCAAGTAACCCACCGATAAACAGGAATATGACGCCGCCCAGCTCAATCGACATACCCTGCCGCGCAATCATCTTCATACGTTCTGGCCCATTATAAAATACTGAAATCAGACCCGTTCCTGCAGTCATGATCAGCGCCGTCGCCCCTCCCAGCAGGAAGCGATCGGCAAAGACTGTAATGTAACCGGAAAGAAATGCACCGGCTGAACCTAACAAGCCGTACAGGAAAAGCCCGAGGCACAGTGCCCTGTAAAGCCCCGCCCGTTCCATGAATTTACCGGCAAGTGGTCCAAGCAGCACCACTCCCAGAGACGGTAGGGTAACAAGCCAGCTCTCTGCACCTTTCACGTTCAGCGCATCAGAAATACTGGTCAGTCCCGGCACGATTACGCATCCCACCATAATTGTCAGGCAGGCCACGGCCAGAAGCGTAACCCCCCCAATTTTATTTATCTGTAACATAAATCGCTCCATAATGACCGATATTCGGACGATAGCGTCCGACATTCGGATATAGTATTCTGGCTTCTATCCGATGATGTCAATGCGCAAAATGTAAGTTGAAAGTAAGGAGTCTCCATGCCGGCCAAATCTGCTGATTCAGGTACAAGTGTTATCGTTCGGGCAGCTCTGCTGCTGCGGACGCTTGAAGAACATCCTCGAGGGCTGACGATCGCCGCTTTGTCGCGTTATACCGGAATGCCGCGTACGACGGTACACCGGCTGGTCAGTTCACTGGAGGCTGAAGAACTTTTACTGAGTGCGGCAGGTTTTATCCGGCTGGGTCCTGCGCTGACAAGACTTGCGGCTTCAGCGCATACGGATGTGGTTGCTCTGGCGCGTACGCCTATGGAAATGCTGGGACGCCGGACGCGGGAAACCGTCGATCTCAGCGTTATGCGTGGTGCCCATGCGCTGCTCATCAGCCAGTATGCTTCCGATCAGGAGTTGCGTGTCATTTCACCGGTTGGAACAGCCTTCCCTGGCCACTGTACTGCTCCGGGAAAAGCGCTGCTTGCCCGTCTGGAAGACGAGCAGATAGTATCGTTTTATAGCCATACGCCTGAAATCAGGACGCAAAAATCATTAAGCAGCGTGGAAGATATTCTTAATGAAGTCGCCAAAGTTCGAAAGGCGGGACATGCGGTAGATTATCAAGAACATGCGCAGGGTGTATGCGGCCTCAGCGTTCATATACAGTCTTCTCTGAGCGAGTTGTATGCTGTCTCCGTTGCCGTGCCGTCCCTGCGGTTTGAGGAAAAAAAGGAGTTTCTCATCGTATCTCTGATGAAATGCAAAGCGGAAATTGAAGCTATGATTTCAGGCTGATTATTTTATATAAGAGTGTCAGTAACGTCCGCTTATGGCACTAAGAGGACGCGCAGGCCAGGTCCGCTATGAGCGAAATTGGCACACCTTTTTATCAGCCATTTGCATTGTATATCGCTAATTCATTCGCGATAACATCGATCAGCTTTGTTACCCGACGAGGTTGAACGGGGGCTGGCGAGTAAACGATATGCAATGCAGTGGGTGAAGGGGCGTAGGCAGCCAAAACTTCGACGAGCCTGCCACAAGCAAGATCATCCTCAACATCCCAGATGGACTTTTTACACAGCCCATGTCCCTGCAATGCCCACTGTTTGATTAACTGGCCATTGTTGGTTGTCCGCTGTCCGTTAACTGAGACGGCATAGGGTGCTCCATGGTTTTGAAATGACCAAGTACGCTCGATTCCCTGCGTAAAGCGCATCATGATGCATTCGTGATTTAAGAGATCATCGGGGTGTAATGGAATGCCTTTACGGTTCAAATAATCGGGAGACCCGCAAATCAAACGACGATTTTCCCCAATCGGCCTGGCTTTGAGTGTGGTGTTCGAAAATGTTCCATAACGTATGGCGAAATCGACTCCCTGACTCACCAGATCAACAAAACTGTCGGTCAGGTTGAGATCAATGGTGACATCGGGATGACTGGCAAGGAACCGATCGAGAATGGGCACAACACGGGTTTGTCCTAAATCGACGGGCGCGGTGATTTTGATCGGGCCAGATATTTTTTGTGTTCCTGATTTGATGCGGCTTTCAAGTTCATCGGCCTCGGCCAGCAGTCGGCGTGCACCTATCGCGAAAATTCTTCCCTCTTCAGTAAGGCTTAACGAACGGGTCGTTCGCGCCAGGAATCTCGTCTCGTAATAAGACTCCAACATCATCAGACGTTCAGACACAGAAGCTGGAGAAAGTCCAAGTTCACGTCCTGCTGCTGACAGGGTGCCCTTTTCAACAATCATAAGGAACAACTTCAAATTTTCTAACATTATTCGGAATTCTCGAAATATACATTCGTTATTGCACCACTTATCAATAATTTCCGCAAGGTTTACACTCATCCTCCTTAAGAAAAAATTGAATAAGATTGGGACATGATTTGACGACACAAACGCCGCTGCACCCTGACACTGCCCCCCAAATGGCAAGCTTAAAGACGTCCACTGTCATCCTGTTTGCTTTTGCCTGCGGAGCCACTACCGCGAATGTTTATTACTCGCAATCAATCGCCGGATTGATTGCGAGTAGTATGCATCTCCCGGCGAGTCTCGCGGGGCTGATTGTCACTACCACCCAGCTTGGCTATGGCATGGGTCTGTTTTTTCTGGTTTGCCTGGCCGATTTGATTGAGAACCGTCGGTTAGTATTGATCACCACCACGGGTACTATCGTTAGCCTGATTGGCGTAGCGATCAGTTCTGGTCCCGCAGCGTTGGTGGTCACTTCGTTTTCGCTTGGAGTTTGTACCGTAGGCAGCCAGGTCCTGGTGCCGCTTGCGGTTCATCTTTCCCCGGAGCGTAAACGAGGGAAAATTATCGGCAATATCATGTTCGGATTGGTCTCTGGCATTATGCTGTCTCGCCCCTTAGCGAGTTTTTTGGCAGGCTATTGGGGATGGCGATCCATCTTTGTCTTCTCAGCGGCTTTGATGCTCGGTACCTTCGTGCTAATGATGCGCGCGTTACCGCAATGGCATCCTCAATCGAAGCGAAATTATTGGGCTACGCTGCGGTCAATGCTTAACTTACTGATAACTTCCAGAACTCTGCAACGACGGGCGGCCTATCAGGGTACGATGTTCGGCATATTTAATATGTTTTGGACTGCCGCTCCTCCCATGCTACATCTGCGTTTTGGTCTCGCCCAAGCGGGGATTGCTGCCTTTGCGCTGGCGGGAGCGGCAGGCGCACTTTCAGCTCCCGTGGCAGGTAAAGTTGCAGACCGTGGGAGGGCAAAAACCGGCACCGGTGTAGTGATCGGTTGCGCGGGTATTGCGCTACTGATGAGTGGCTGGGGGCACGCGGAAGATTCATTGATGATTTTGGTCTTTGCCGCAATAATTCTCGATGCCGCAACACAGGCAAATCAGGTCTTTGGCCAGCGTGCCATCCAGAGTCTGGATACCGGGGCGCGGGGAAGGCTAAATGCGGCTTATATGACCGTCATTTTCATTTGTGGTGCAGTGGGTTCGGCGCTGGGTTGATTTACTTTTTATCATGGCGGCTGGAGTGCGATCGCTGTGGCCGGAGCATGTTTGGCAATGGCAATTCTGCTGGTCTTTATGACTGAACTGCTCGCAAGTAAATCTGCATAAATCTTGACTCTGCTATTGTCAGCATGCTGATTTTCTATAAAAGCGCAGATTGGCTTAAAGAAAGGGTCAGCGGGTGCTCATGACAAGCTGAACGGCATTTTCCCAGCTGATTCTGAATACAGGGGCATTATCGGATGAAGGCATATCGGATACGGTATGCTCGGTAATAACTCCGCCCAGCCTTTGGTAAAAACTGGTTGCCCTGACGTTATCTTCAAAAACCCACAGGTAAAGCGGTGACTTAGCATCTTCGCCGCATACCCACTCTGCTGCATGATGGAGCAATTTTTTTCCTGCACCCTGGCCTCGCAGTGCAGAACTGACATGCAGGCTGTCAATGTACGCCCCCCATTGCGCATCCTTCTTTAGCATTACACATATAAACCCTTCAATGTTCTCTTCATTTTCTGCGACAAAGACAGCCACATCTCGGTTGCTCTGATTCAACAGAGACTGCCAGTGGGAAAAGCGCTCATTTTGCGCATGATTTTCGAGAAAATCTGAAGACATCACATTTCCATAGGTATCACGCCATCCGGCTGCGTGGAGATGTGCAATTGCCCCGGCGTCACTGTATTGCGCTTTTCTTAACTGAATCATGTATGTGCCTTGTCTGAAATCATTAAGAGGAAAAAAGCGATTATGGTCTGGCAATTAAATGAATATTTATCGTAGAAAACAAGACGTGATTACCAAATTGTCACCATTACGGGAACGTCCGCTTCTGGCACAGGGCTGATGTTGCAGCCCTGACAACTTAAATCGCTTTCCTTTGCGGGTCAGTGGGTGCCAACAAAGCCCGGCAACATTCAGGAAACATATTTGTTGAATCCGGTAAATCTCAGTGCTAAAACAAAAGAACAGTTTTTTAAGATTCGTTGTGTTTCCTGTTCCTGATACCCAACCCATAAGAGACACTCAGAAAATGATTAAGTCAGTTCATCCAGCGACAACCGTTACCACCACCGGAACTTTCGGCGGCGTGGGCGTATCTGTGACTGGCTCCTGACAAAACAGACTCTCACTCCCCGCCAAACCGGACGGGGAAGAAAACTTCTCCGTTCATGATTTACTGAATGGAGATACATCATGATTTCATCTGGAAATGCGCTTTTAGTTATCGATATGCAGCAGGGACTTTTCCGTGGCCCCGCCTCACCGTATTCTGCAGACTCGGTTCTGTCTAACATCTGCCTGATGATTGAAAAAGCGAGGCAGGCTAAGGTGCCCGTATTTTTTGCCCGCCACACCGGTCCTGATGATTCTCACTTCTCTGAGCAAAGTCCGTTAACACAACTGATACCCGAAATGAATGTGAACGCTGAGCACGACGTCGTGTTTATCAAAAAGTACCCCAACTGTTTCCGGGATACGAACCTGCAGCATCAGCTCAGCCAGCGAGGGGTTAAGGAACTGGTTATCATCGGGATGAAAACAGAATTCTGTGTGGACACTACCTGCCGGGCAGCACCGGAACTGGGATTCCGCACCGTGCTGATTTCAGATGCGCACACGACAATGGATAACAATTACCTGTCCGCAAATGAAATCATCAGCCACCACAACGTCACTCTGGCTGGCCCGTTTGTGTCGCTCGCGACAGCAAATGACTGGACCTTTCACTCTGAGAAATGAGTTGAGATTGAGAGCCGCCCATAGGGCGGCTAAGGTGCTTAAAGTCCGTTTGTGGCACGAATAAGTCTCTCAGTCCCTGGGCAGGATAAACGCCAATCCGCGACAAAAAATATGTCCAATCAAGCAATAAAAAAGCCGGTGACACTTTCGTATCACCGGCTTTTCGCTGCGCCTGAGCGCAGAACTCAACCTTACTGGTTCAGCAGTTGCTGCGCGGTTTTCTCAACCAGTGCCAGCAGCACTTTCACGTCTTCCAGCGTCACCGTCGGGTTCAGCAGGGTCAGTTTCAGGCAGGTGACACCGTTATGTTCGGTCACGCCGACGTTGGCACGGCCGGATTCCAGCAATGCATCGCCGATTTTCTGGTTCAGCAGTGCGATAGCGGCATCGCTGCTGCCTGCCAGTTGCGCAGGACGATAGCGGAACAGCACGCTGGCCAGTTGTGGTTTCATCACCAGTTCCAGCGAGGCTTCAGAGGTCACATATTGCGCGACGTCCTGTGCCAGCGTCACGCCGTGATCGATGATCGCCGCGTACTGTTTCTGACCTAACGCTTCCAGCCCCATCCACAGTTTCAGTGCATCGAAACGGCGGGTGGTTTGCAGCGATTTGGACACCAGATTCGGCACGCCTGCGGCTTCGTCGAACTCAGAGTTCAGGTAAGCGGCCTGATAGCGCATCAGCTCATAGTGACGCTCTTCTTTGAGCAGGAACGCGCCGCAGCTGATGGTCTGGAAGAACTGTTTGTGGAAGTCCAGAGTGATGGAATCCACTAACTCGATGCCGTCCAGATAATGGCGGTATTTTTCGGACAGCAATAACGCACCGCCCCACGCCGCATCCACGTGAACCCAAATCTGATGCTCTGCCGCCAGTTCAGCAATGGCACGCAGCGGGTCGATAGCACCGGCATCGGTGGTACCGGCGGTCGCGACGATAGCCAGAATCTGATCACCGTTGGCCTGCGCCTGCGCCACTTTCTCGCGCAAATCGTTGAGATCCATACGCGCGAACTCATCGGTTTTCACCAGCGTTACGCACTGGTAACCGAGACCGAGCAGCGCCATGTTTTTCTGCACAGAGAAATGCGCATTTTCAGAACATAACACTTTAATCTTACGCAGATTACCGACCAGACCATCCTGCTGGATGGAATGCCCCTGACGGGCGAAGAAGGCATCACGCGCCAGCATCAGGCCCATCAGATTGCTCTGGGTGCCGCCGCTGGTGAACACGCCCGCGTCGCCAGCCTGATAGCCGACCTGAGTACGCAGCCATTCGATCAGTTTCATCTCGATGATGGTCGCTGACGGGCTTTGGTCCCAGGAGTCCATGCTCTGGTTGGTGGCGTTAATCAGCACTTCCGCCGCCTGGCTGACCACCAGACTCGGACAGTGCAGGTGCGCCACGCATTGCGGGTGATGCACAGACAGGCTGTCTTTCAGGAAATACTCAATCGCGCGTTCAATCGCGGCCTGGTTACCCAGACCGTTTGGATTGAAATCCAGGGTAATACGTTCACGCAGTTCAGCAACGGTTTTGCCCTGATACATCTCAGGTTGTTGCAGCCACTGCACAACAGCTTCGCTGCTCTGTGCAATGGCCTGCTGGTAGGCTTCAGTGCTGTGCGCTGAGCCTGCCAGAATCGGGTTTAACTCGGACATCGGTGTCTCTTACTCCGCTCAGGCAGGTTTGATGCCAGCCGCTAACAGCGCCTGCTCAAACTTGTCGAGGAAAATACCCAGCTCATCGTTGGTGATCAGCAGGGATGGCAACAGGCGCAGCACGCAACCATTACGGCCGCCGCGTTCAAGGATCAGGCCCGCTTCGAAACATTTTTTCTGCAACAACGCAGACAATTCGCCGTCAGCCGGGTAGCAACCCATGTGATCCTGTGCTTCGTTCGGTTTGACGATCTCGATACCGATCATCAGACCCAGACCGCGCACGTGACCGATAACCGGATAGCGTTTCTGCATGTCAGCCAGTCTGGCTTTCAGCCATTCGCCCTGCGCTGCCACTTTCTCCGCGATCTTGCCGTCTTTCAGGATTTTCAGGGTGGTCAGGCCGGTCGCCATCGCCAGCTGGTTGCCGCGGAATGTACCGGTGTGGTGACCCGGTGCCCAGGCATCGAACTGTTTTTTGATACCCAGAACCGCCAGTGGCAGACCACCGCCGACAGCTTTTGACATCACGATGATGTCCGGCTCAATACCCGCGTGTTCGAACGCGAACTGCTTACCGGTACGGCAGAAACCTGCCTGCACTTCATCGAGGATCAGCAGAATGCCGTGTTCCTGAGTCACTTTACGGATGCGCTGCAACCACTCAGCCGGAGCCGGGTTCACGCCGCCTTCGCCCTGCACCGCTTCCAGAATGACAGCCGCAGGTTTACGAACGCCGCTTTCCACATCGTTGATCAGGTTTTCGAAATAATAGGTTAAAGCTTTCACGCCCGCGTCACCGCCAATGCCCAACGGGCAGCGGTACTGATGCGGATAAGGCATGAACTGCACTTCCGGCATCATGCCGTTAACCGCTTCTTTCGGAGACAGATTACCGGTCACCGCCAGCGTGGCGTGCGTCATACCGTGATAACCGCCGGAGAAGCTGATGATACCGGTACGGCCGGTCACTTTTTTCGCCAGTTTCATTGCGGCTTCAACAGCATCCGCACCGGACGGGCCGGTGAACTGCAGGCAATACTCTTTGCCCTGTTGTGGCAATAAAGAGAGCAGATATTCAGAGAACTGGTCTTTCAGGGGAGTTGTCAGATCCAGTGTATGTAACGGCAAGCCGCTGGTAATGACATTTTGGATGCTTTGCAGCACGTCAGGATGATTATGTCCAAGAGCAAGCGTACCCGCGCCAGCCAGGCAATCAAGATATTGATTATCTTCAACATCAGTGATCCAAACGCCATTGGCCTTCGCAATTGCCAGAGGCAATTTACGTGGATAACTCCTAACATTCGATTCAAATTCAGCTTGTCTCGCCAAATAGGTTTCATTGTTTCCGTTTAATGAATTCGCACCTAAACTGTCAATACGGACTTTATCCGTCATCATATCTCTCCTACAACCGTGGGTTATTAGAACGCCACAATTGAATAAATTTGATTAAAAAAATGACTGCCATGGGAAAAACGCGGCCAATATATGGCTTTTTTGCCCCCACCTCAATAATTTATTTTGTATAGAATTGTTTATTCTTTTTTATACGAATCAATATGTTGCTGATTTAATGAACGATCGTGCTGACATAAGCCCGTTATGCGGTCATTAATAAAGCACTAAAAAGCCCATGTACCCCGTAAAACAACGGGTAAACACGTGCGCTGAGGGAGCAAGACTGGCCGGTGACTGTGCCGTGCCAGCGGGGAAGAAAAACGCACTTCTCTATTATAGTCCCCGTGGTATTCAGTGAAGGGCGTAATAATCAAAACGGGCAGTAAATGGCTGAATAGTAGCCGGATAAAGATGTGTAAAACTATTACACGGATATCCCGTCAGGTTATTATCCGGTAATAGCCACTTGCTGACGATGATTTATATATCCCGTCTTTCAGAGATATTTCACTTAAATATCAGATTCCGCGATCCGGCCCCTGCGGTACAAATCATACAGCGCCACGTAATCCTGAAAGACCTGCACCAGAAACGGGTCGGATTCCGGCGGAAGCGACTGGCTGGTTTGCATCTGATAACGGGTTCTCACCGCATCCACCCACAACTTATCCGCCGCCGGACCCGGCTCCTGCACCAGATGCGCCAGCCAGTAGACGGTATTTTTTCGCACCGTCACCGCAGGTTCCGGGCAACGGCAACACCACCAGACCGGCTCGAGTATTTTATGAAACAGCACCGGGCTGGCGCTCCGCCAGACGGAAGACGCAAACGGCAGTGGCGTCCACGCGCGTTGCCAGTGCAGTGCCTGCCCCGTCAGGAGTGACATCATCAGCGCCTGCGCCGATCCTGAAAACGCTCTGGTCATATTTCTTCCTTTATTTCCATAAACAACTCGCCACAGGAAAAGTAGCGTATAACGGCCCGGACAGGGCATTTATTTTCTCAAAAGTGGTTTAAAAAGCAGGACTTTTTGACCACCGGCCTCCCCTGCCCGCCATCCCCTCTTCGCGATTTATGAATTCAGTTCATAAAGTCTTGCGGATAACAGCCTCTAATCTGATGAAAGAACAGCGGCTACTATTAACGCCATCTTGATACCTGCCGTGAGGTACATCCTGCAATCCCATCATCTTGTGATTATGTGATGACAGGATTTTCGGCAACCACGCTTCAGAGGAGAATCACATGCAAAAACGTACGCTGGGAAAATCGGGTCTTGAAGTCTCTGCGCTGGGTTTAGGCTGTATGGGGCTGAGCCACGGTTACGGCCCTGCCACGGAAACCAGACAGGCGGTCGAACTGATCCGCAGTGCCGTGGAACGCGGCGTGACATTCTTTGATACCGCTGAAGTTTACGGTCCGTATCTCAACGAAGAAGTGGTCGGCGAAGCGCTGGCTCCCGTGCGCGATAAAGTGGTGATCGCCACCAAATTCGGCTTCACTTTTGGTGATGATAATAAGCAGCAAATCCTCAACAGCCGCCCGGAACATATCCGCCAGGCCGTTGAAGGCTCGCTGAAACGCCTGAAAACCGATGTGATTGATTTGCTGTATCAGCACCGCGTCGATCCGGAAGTGCCGATTGAAGATGTCGCCGGTACGGTGAAAGATCTGATCAGCGAAGGCAAGGTGAAGCACTTCGGGCTGTCCGAGGCTGGCGCACACACCATCCGCCGGGCGCATGCAGTTCAACCGGTGACCGCGTTACAAAGTGAATATTCCATGTGGTGGCGTGAGCCGGAGCAGGACATCATGCCGACGCTGGAAGAACTGGGAATTGGTTTTGTGTCGTTCAGCCCGCTGGGCAAAGGCTTCCTGACCGGTTCCATCGCCGCGGGTTCGACCTTCGGCAACGACGATTTCCGCAGTCTTGTGCCCCGCTTCTCGCCGGAAGCGCTGGCGGCCAATCAGGCGCTGGTCGCGATGCTGCATCAGATCGCTCAGGACAAAAAAGTGACGCCTGCGCAAATCGCGCTGGCCTGGTTGCTGGCACAAAAACCGTGGATTGTGCCGATCCCCGGCACCACCAAACTGCACCGTCTGGAAGAAAATCTCGGTGCGGCAGACGTGACGCTGACCGACAGCGAACTGCGTAACATCGCCACCGCGCTGGAAACCGTCAAGGTGCAGGGCGACCGCTACCCTGCCGCCTTACAGGCGCGGGTCGGGCGTTAACCGGAAACAAGAAAGGGTCCTTGCGGACCCTTTTTTTATCACCGCAAATCAATATCCCTGCGTGACAATTTTTGCGGCGGAAGCCAGCACATCGCGGCGGGATTTCGCGTCTTTCTCCGGCTGGGTGAAATAGGTGATCAGAATCAAGGGTGCCTTGTTATCCGGCCAGATCACTGCGATATCATTGGTCGTGCCGTAATCGCCGCTGCCGGTTTTATCGCCGACCACCCAGGTCGCCGGCAGCCCGGCGCGGATGCTCATCCCACCGGTGGTATTGCCCTTCATCCACTCCACCAGTTGCGCACGTTGTGGTTCGGCCAGCGCCGTGCCCAGCGTGGCGTGTTGCAGACTCAGCGCCATGGCACGCGGTGACGTGGTGTCGCGATCATCGCCCGGAATGGCGGTGTTCAGCGTCGGTTCCGTGCGGTCGAGACGGAAGGTGTTATCGCCAAGTGTGCGGGCATACGCCGTCACTTTTTGCGGGCCGCCAAGCTGTTCGATCAGCTTGTTCATGGCGGTGTTGTCGCTGTACTGCAACGCGGCAGCCGCCAGTTCACCGATCGTCATGCCGGTGTCCAGATGCTTTTCGGTGATCGGGTTGTAATTCACCAGATCGGATTTTTTCAGGCTGATACGCCGGGTCAGCAGTTCCGTTTGCGTTTCGCTCTGTTTGAGAATGGCGGACGCGGCCATGAATTTACTGGTGCTGCACATGGCAAAACGTTCATCGGCGCGGTAAGCAATTTGCGAATTATCCGCCGTGTTGATCAGCATCACCCCAAGACGGCCGCCGCTGTCTTTTTCCAGCGCCGCCAGTTGTTGCTGGACGGACGTCATGTTGCTGGCGGTTTGCGCCCATGATGCCGCGCTGAAAGCAAGCAGGGGCACCACAGCCGCCGCCATCAGCACGGTTTTACGCAGGGTATTTTTCATCATCAAAGCCTTCTCCTTTTTATTGGCGAAGGGATTATGACAAAAGCGGCAGCAGAAAGTAAAAAACCCGACAAAAATTGTCGGGTTTTAGAACGGATACAGAACTATTTTCAGAAACTCAGCCGGATTTAGAACGTTTCCCAGTTGCCCTGATCCGCATTCCCCGCCGGTAAAGCCTGACGGTTTGACAGCAAGGCCGGTGTTTTGGCCTGAGCGGCTTTACGCACTGCCGCCGTCGCCGAACCGGCGCTGACTTTAAAGATGCTGATCGCCTGCGATAAACGCTCCGCCTGCTCATTGAGTGAGTACGCGGCCGATGACGCTTCCTGAACCAATGCGGCGTTCTGCTGCGTGACTTCATCCATCTGGTTGATGGCTTTGTTGATCTCTTCAATGCCGGTGCTTTGCTCATTGCTGGCAATGGCAATCTCGCCGACGATATCGGTGACGTTTTTCACGCTTGAGACCACTTCTGCCATGGTTTCCCCGGCTTTGGCGACCAGTTGCGTACCGTTATCCACTTTCGCCACAGAATCGTCGATCAGCACTTTGATCTCTTTCGCGGCGCTGGCGGAACGTTGCGCCAGGTTGCGGACTTCCGATGCCACCACGGCAAAGCCACGTCCCTGCTCACCGGCACGCGCGGCCTCAACGGCGGCGTTCAGCGCCAGAATGTTGGTCTGGAAAGCGATGCCGTCGATCACCGCAATGATATCGACAATCTTACGCGAAGACGTATTAATGCCTTCCATGGTGTTCACCACTTCGCCCACCACTTCACCGCCCTGCACTGCAACACGGGAAGCCTGCGCCGCCAGCTGATTGGCCTGATGCGCGTTATCGGCATTCTGTTTCACGGTAGCGGTCATCTGCTCCATCGCCGACGCTGTTTCTTCCAGCGAGCTGGCCTGCTGCTCAGTACGGGAAGACAAATCCAGGTTCCCGGCGGCGATTTCGCTGGAAGCGCTGGTGATGGCGTTGGTGCCTGCACGCACTTCGGTGACGATTTTCAGCAGGTTTTCGTTCATGTTTTTCAGACCCTGCATCAGCTGACCGGTTTCGTCATGTGACGTCACCTGGATCTGCGTGGTCAGATCCCCTGCCGCCACATTTTCAGCCACTTTCACGGCAGTATGCAGAGGACGGGTGATGGAACGGGTCAGGAAGAAGCCCAGCGCGGCAGCGACTAAAATCGCCAGCGCGGAGAAAATCAGTGTCAGCTGAATGGCGACAGACCCGTCTGACACCGCTTTTTTGCCTTCGGCCTGCAACTGCTGATCCTGAGAGTTGGCAAACGCGGTCGCCAGATCCAGATACGCATTTTGCGAGGTGGTCAGTTTGCGCAGCACATATTCCGTTGCACCGTCCATATCCCCGGCGCGGGTTAAGGCGACCAGTTGTTCTTTCGCCGCTTCAAAGGTATCGCTCGCATCCTGCAAGGCTTTGATTTTTTGCTTGCCGGTCACAGTGGTCTGGATGGCGGCGATTTTATCCATCGCCAGATTAGTTTGTTTAACCGTGTCATCCAGTTGCAAATAACGCTTCTTATTTTGCTCCGGATTTTTAGTATCAATAACAATGCCGCGTAAATATTTAATCTGGTCATTCACGCCGTCACGGACATCAAATGCCAGCCGGACTTTGACATAACGATCGTTGACGATTTGTTCAATGCTGCTGTTAATGCTGCTTATTTTGGTTACGGCTGTCACGCTGACGATGATCAGCAGCAAGATGACGAGGCTGAACGCTGCACCCAGACGGGCGCCGACGCGCATATTGTTGATCAGTTTAAACATTTTATTTCCCTTATTTCCTGGCCAATAAAACAAATACAATGAAAAATAATTCAAAATATTGATTACATAGCGGAACCACTTTCTAATGATTAATTTATTTCAAAAGGGTTATCGGTATAAATAAGGGAATCTTTAGTGAAGAGAATATTTGGAAAGTGTAAAGAAGGATGACTATTTTGCTCCCCCTTCGCAGGGGGAGTGTGATCAGGAAAACATGTCCTCAAGCCAGCCAGCCCGCATTTCGGGCACCGAACGCAGCAACTCGCGGGTGTAATCGTCCAGAGGCTCTGCCAGCGCGGTGGCTGCCGGTCCCTGCCGTGCAATCACGCCCAGTCTGAGCACCGCGACGTCATCCGCCACTTCGCGCACCACCTGCAAATCGTGCGTGATAAACAGGTAAGCAATCCCGGTGTCATGCTGGATCTGGCGTAACAGCGCCAGCACATCGCGGGCGACCAGCGGGTCGAGCGCCGAAGTCGGTTCGTCGCAGACGATGATTTTCGGTTCCGCCGCCAGCGCCCGTGCGATACATACGCGCTGTTTCTGGCCGCCGGAAAGCGCAGCAGGAAAACGTTCCGCAATGTCCGCATTCAGCCCGACCTGTGCCAGCAGGCCACGCACCCGCGCCTCACGCTGGCTGCGGTTCAGGGAAGTAAAACATTCCAGCACGCGGGAAATCTGGTTAAAAATGCGTGCCTTCGGATCCAGCGCCGTATCGGGAATTTGATGGATCAGCTGCACATCGCGTAACTGCACGCGGCTGCGCTGGCGCAAGCTGGCGGGCAATACCTGCTGATCCAGACGGATGTCTCCGGCCTCCGGGGCCAGCAGTCCGCAAATCACTTTGCCGAGGGTCGATTTTCCCGAGCCGGATTCTCCGATCACCGCCAGCGTGCGCCCGCGTGGCAGGCTCAGCGAGATATCCTGCAACACCGGCTGTGCATGATAGCGCGCACTGATATGGCGGATTTCCAGTGCCACCGGCGCATCGCCGGTTTGCGGGGTTTTGCTCCCGCCCTGCGCGTGCAACAGGCGGCGGGTGTAATCCTTCTCAGGCCGCGTCAGCAGTTGCGCGGTTTCCGCCTGCTCAACGGTTTTGCCGTGCTGCAACACCATAATGTGATCGCTGATCTGCGCGACCACCGCCAGATCATGACTGATGTAAATCGCCGCCACGCCGGAAAGACGGATCACGTCACTGATGGCTTTCAGCACGCCAAGCTGCGTGGTGACATCCAGCGCCGTGGTCGGCTCATCGAAAATCAGTAACTCCGGTCCCGCGCACAACGCCATCGCAATCATCGCGCGCTGTAACTGGCCGCCGGAAACCTGATGCGGATAACGCTGATAAAATTGCTGAGGATCCGGCAAACCGAGTTGGGCGAACAATTCAATGGCCCTCGCCTGCGCCTGCTGACGCGGAAGGATACGGTGCTTAAGCGCAGCTTCGATCACCTGCTCGCCCAGCGTGATTGCCGGGTTAAAGGCCGCCCCGGCAGACTGCGCGACATAGGCGATATGCCTGCCGCGAACCTGTCGCAACTGACGCTCAGACAGCGCGGTCAGTTCCTGACCGTTGAAGCGGATACTGCCGGACTGAATGCGCATCCCCTGACGGCAATGGCCGGGGATCGCCAGCCCGATGGTGGATTTCCCTGCGCCGGATTCGCCGATCAGCCCGAGCACTTCGCCACGTTTCACGGTGAACGACACATCATCCACCAGCACACGGGGATTTTTCCCCTGCGACACCACGCGCAGGTTTTCGACCTTCAGTAAGTGTCCGGTCATGCTTTCTTCCCCCACACGCGACGTTCACCGCTCATCAGCCAGTCCGCCACGGCGTTGACCGCCAGCGCCAGCACCGCAATCGCGCCACCCGGCAGCAGTGCCGCCCAGACGCCAAACAAAATGCCATCTTTGTTATCCCGCGCCAGCCCGCCCCAGTCGGCGGTCGGCGGCTGAATGCCCAGCCCGAGGAATGACAGCGCCGAGAGGAACAGCAGAATAAAGATAAAACGCAGGCCGAATTCGGCAATCAGCGTCTGCAACGCATTCGGCAAAATCACATGCCAGAGGATCCAGCCAAGGCTTTCACCGCGCAGACGGGCCACATCGACAAATTCCATCACGCCGATATCCACCGCCAGCGACCGCGCCACGCGCAGTACCCGGACGGATTCCAGCATGCCGAGCACCAGCGTCAGCACCAGAAGGGTTTTCGGCAAAACCGCCAGGACGATCAGCGCCAGGATCAGCGTCGGAATGGCCATCACGATATCGTTACAGCGGGAAATCACCTGATCCAGCCAGCCGCCGCGCAGCCCGGCAATAAAACCGAGCGTACAGCCGACGGCAAACGCCACCAGCGCCGCCAGCGCCGTCACACCGAGAGAGACGCGGGTGCCCCAGATCAGGCGGGAAAGCAGATCGCGGCCGAGATTATCCGTACCGAGCAGCGCATTCGGCCCCGGTAAATCCCATGACATGCCGAGGGTCTGATCCGGCGCGTGAGGTGCCAGCCACGGCGCAAAAATGGCGATAAGTATAAACAGACTCAGTACCAGCAGACCGAGTACCGAAACCGGTTTTAATGCAGGGAGTGCACGCATTGCAGCAATTCCTAAAATTCAGCGGTTGTGGCGTAAACGCGGATTGGCGACCAGCGCCATCACATCGGCCAGCAAATTCAGCAGGATATAAATCCCGGCCAGCAGCAGCGCGCAATCCTGCATCACCGGAATGTCGCGTTTGCTGATGCTGTCGACCATATATTGTCCCAGCCCCGGATAGACAAACACGTTCTCGACGATCACCACGCCGACCATCAGGTAAGCCAGATTGATCGCCACGACGTTAATGATCGGCCCCACGGCGTTGGGCAATACGTGACGCCATAAAATGCGCGACGGCGACAGCCCTTTCAGCAGCGCGGTATCGACATACGCCGAACTTTGCGCGGCAATCAGCGCGGCGCGGGTCATGTTGCTCATATGGCCGAGGATCGCCAGCACCAGCGTGGCGCACGGCAGGGAAATCGCAGAGAGTCGGGCGGCCAGCGGCATCTCCGCCGTGATACTGCTGTTGCTCGGCGCCCATGCCAGCGTAATGGCAAAAATCAGGATCAGCAGATAACCGGAGAAGAATTCCGGCAGCGCGACGGTGGCGCGGGTGATGGCGCTGAGCAGCGTATCAATGACACTGCCCTGATAACGCACCGAGATAAACCCGATCAGCAGCGCCAGCGGCACGGCAATCGCGGCGGTGCATCCGGCCAGAAACAGCGTATTCCCCAGACGGGTAAACAGCGGACCGCTGATGGCTTCGCGGGTGGAAAAACTGGTGCCGAAATCGCCGTGCAGCACGCCGGTCAGCCAGCTCAGATAGCGACTGACCGCCGGCTGATCCAGCCCGAGTTGCAGATTCAGCTCGCGGATGGCTTCCGGCGTGGCGCTCTGCCCGAGGATCGCCGTCGCCGCGTTGCCCGGCAACAGTTGCACACCGGCAAAAATCAGCATGGAAACCGCCAGCACCACCAGCACGCCATAAAACAGGCGAACCAGAATCATGCTCAGCAGCGAAGAACGAAAGTGCGAAAAACGGCCCGCAGGCCGTTGAGTCGCTTTCTGTTGTGCAGATAAGTCAGACATATTTTTACCCGGTTCAGCCTTCGATCCAGACTTTCTCCGCCGCACGGTTACCGCTCAGCGGCATGCCCGGCACAGACGTGAACCCTTTGATTTTGGCGGAACACCCGTCCAGCGCATCGGCGTACAGCGGAATGATTTCGCTGCCCTGATCGACCAGCATCACCTGAATATCATGATAAATCTGTTTACGGCGCGCTTCGTCCGCTTCGCCGCGTGCGGCTTTGACCATCGCATCAAATTCCGGCACATGCCACGCCGATTCATTCCAGGAAGACTGGCTGGTGAATACCAGCGAAAGCAGCGCGTCGGCGGTCGGACGGTTCGCCCAGTTCGACGACACAAAGGCTTTCTTCTGCCAGATGTCATTCCAGAACGCATCGTCCGGCACGCGCACCACATTCAGGTTAATGCCCACTTTGGCAGCGGATTGCTGATAAAGCTGACCGGCATCGACCGCGCCGGGGAAACCGGCATCCGCCACATTGAGCGTCAGCGGGCCGCTGAAACCGGATTTCTTCCAGTGGAATTGCGCTTTTTCCGGATCGTACGTGCGCTGCGGGATGTCTTTGGCGAAGTAACGGTTCGACGGGAAAATCGGGTTGTCGTTCGCCACGCTGGCGTAACCGCCGAGCACGGTGTCGATAATCTTCTGGCGATCAATGGCGTATTTCAGCGCCAGACGGCCATCGACATTATCGAAGGGTGCCAGATTCGACAGGCCGGGGAAGGTGTAAATCATGCTGTCTTTGGCGCGCACCAGTTTCAGGTTCGGCATACGTTCGATGCGGCTGACGATGCGCGGATTCACGCGGTTAATCAGCTGCGCCGACCCGCTGACCAGCGCCGCCACGCGGGCGGTGGAGTCGTTCATCGCCAGCGTTTCGACGGAATCCACATGGCCGCGTTCGCTGTTCCAGTAATTCGGATTGCGTTTGGTCAGCGTGGTCACGCCCGGCTGGAATTTCTCCAGAATGAACGCGCCGGTGCCGATGCCTTTATCAAAGTTTTCATTTTCAGCGGTAATGGCGAAATGCACGGCGCTCAGCAGCCAGACGAATTCGACGTCCGGCGCGGTGAGTTTAATCGTCACTTCGTGATCGCCGGTGGCTTCTATCGAACTGACAGCATCCAGATAGCCTTTCACCGGCGAAGTGGATTTCTCACCGCGATGGTGATTCAGGGAATAGACCACGTCTTTCGCGCCCAGCGAGCGGCCATCGTGGAACTGCACGCCCTGACGGATTTTCAGCACCCAGGTTTTGCTGCCATCAGTGGAAGCCCACGACTCGGCAAGTGACGGTGCCAGTTTGGCGTTTTCATCGATTTCCACCAGATTGTTAAACATCTGCGAACCGACGAAATACATGTAGGTTTCGAACCAGAATGCCGGATCCAGACGGTCTGTGCTGGAGGCGTTATCCACGCCAACCACCAGATGCCCGCCCTTTTTCGGTTTTTCTGCCTCTGCGGCAAAGGCATTGCCCAGCCACAGGGAATGGGTAGCCGCAGCCACGGAAAGTGCCCCCGCACTTTTAATAAACGAACGACGATCAATCATGTGTTTTCCCCTGTCTCCGAAGGATTCACCTTCTGAATGGATATGCGTTTTATTGTTTTTATGAATGCTCTTTGACGAAAGCCTGTTTCAGCGCGGCAATGTGTTCCGGCCCGATGCCGCAGCAACCGCCGACCATGGTCGCGCCCTGTGCCACCCAGTCTTTCGCGAAATCAAGGTATCCGGCCGGATCGGTGTCCTGACGCATTTTGCTCAGCCCTTCATTGGCACCGCGCGTATTGTCGGAAGGCTCGAAGGCGTTGGCGTACACGCCGATATCCAGCGCAGAACCCTGCGCCGTCAGCGCGTCACGGGCGGTTTTGACCGCCGTCGCCATCACTTCCGGACGGCTGCAATTGAACAGCACGGCACCGGCAGAAATCCGCAGCGCGGCGCTGACCGCCTGTTCCACAGACTCACCGGAGCGCAGCAGCGCGTTGCCGCTTTCATCAAGATTGTCCTGCAGGGTAAAAGAAAGCCACAGCGGACGCGGATCATCGCCCAGCACATCGCGTACGGCGTCGACTTCTGCGACAGAACTTTGGGTCTCAGCCAGCCAGACATCGACGTGATCTGTCAGATTTTCCACCAGCACCCGCAGCAGTTTTTTCGCCGCCACCGGCTCGAACAGATCCGGACGATAAGACCCCAGCACCGGAGGCAGTGAACCCGCGACCCGCACCTTAGCCGGTGCCGCGTCCGCCGCTTCGCGCGCAAGCTTGCCGGAAAGCGCGATCAGCACCGCGCCCTGCTCCGCAAACACTTCTTCCCCGACGTGGAACGGCACGACGGCGTAACTGTTCGTGGTGATCACCTGAGAACCGGCGGCAATAAACGCATCATGAGCGGCACGCACATATTCCGGTGCCTGCATCAGCGCCAGCGCAGACCACTCCGGCTGACGAAAAGGAGCGCCCATCCGGGCCAGTTCGCGGCCCATGCCGCCATCGAGGATTTTAATGTTACTGATCATTGTGTCGCCGCCATCGTATTTTTCTTAACCGAATCAATTATTAACTCAGCAGGTGGCGTCCACTCTACAAAACGAACGTTTAGATGTCTAGATTTCTTAATGGCTAAAAAGTGGGTTTTTAATTGCAAATTGTTCTCACTTGCCCTGAAGGGTGAAAGGGTTTTTATCTTTGCTCCTCACCCTTCGAAGGGGTGGGAGCTAACTGAGCACTTTCTCAGCAACGTCTGGCGGCCAGACCGGGGCGGTTTTTGGCTCCTCCCCCTGCGAAGGGGGAGGTTGGGAGGGGGTTTTAAATACAAAGCAATGAGTTAAAGCACACTTTGAATTTAGTTTTTGACCTTAATACCCCACCCCAGCCCTCCCCTTCGCAGGGGAGGGAGCTATGCGACAACCCCCCACTCCCCCCCCGTCTGTAATACTTATTTACACCAGTAAACCCAATGCGTATTATTCTCATTCGCTTTATTAACCTGATATGTATTTCCTTTTTCCAGCCTTCGTTCCGGGGGATCCTGGCGGGGATATTCATGCTGATAAAGCCGTATTAATACAAAAAGGCAGTGGCTTAAAAAATAATAAAATAACCGTGTGGAGAGTATTTATGTCAACCGTTTCAGGGAATTGCGCCGTCATTGTCAGGAAAGACACACATCATCATTCAGGAAAAAAACTTTCACTTTCAGTTATCGCACTGCTCATTTCGTCATCTTTGCATTCTGCGTATGCGGCCGAAACCACTGCACAGAAAGCGGCGGACGATACGCTCGTCGTCACTGGCGAGAACAGTTCTGCAGGCGCAGCGGATACCGCCGCGACCGATTACAGCGTGCCGGTGACCACCGCCGGAACCAAAATGGCGCTGACTGCACGCGACATTCCGCAGTCCGTCAGTATTATCAGCAAGCAACGTATGCAGGATCAGCAGTTACAGTCGCTCGGTGACGTGCTGAGAAACACCACCGGTATTCAGGAAAGCGTCTCGGATCTTGACCGCCGCACTTATTACGCCCGGGGTTTCCTGATCGACAATTATATGGTTGATGGCATCCCGACCTCCTTCGACCCGCGCTGGGATCTGGGCGATGCACAGTCAGATACCGCCATTTACGACCGTATCGAAGTGGTGCGTGGTGCCACCGGTCTGATGACCGGCCCGGGCAACCCGTCGGCCTCGGTCAATCAGGTACGCAAACACGCCGACAGCAAAGAGTTTACCGGCAATGTTTCCGCGACTTACGGCAGCTGGAATAAACAGCGTTATGTGGCCGATTTGTCGACGCCGCTCAACGCCTCCGGCAGCGTGCGTGGCCGTCTGGTCACCGGTTATCAGGATAAAAACAGTTACGTTGAGCGTTACGGCGCGACCAAAAAATTCGTTTACGCCACCGTCGATGCCGATCTGACCGAATCCACCCTGCTGTCCGCAGGCTACGAATTCCAGCAAACCAACACCGACAGCCCGACCTGGGGCGGTATGCCGCGCTGGTATCTGGACGGCAGCAAAACCGATTACCGTCGCGGATTTAACTCGGCACCGGACTGGGCATACAGCGATAAAGAAACCACCAAACTGTTCACCACCCTGAAGCAGTCCTTCGATAACGGCTGGCAGGCAACGCTGAACGGCACGCATACCGAATCCCATATCGACAGTAAAATGATGTACATCGACGGGACATTCGATAAAACCACCGGCGTGGGTGAATCCATGTATGCCGGTTATCCGGTCGTGGGCGGAACGGGCTATAACACCGGTAAACGTAAAGTGGATGGCGTGGACGCTTTCGCCAGCGGCCCGTACAACCTGTTTGGCCGTCAGCATGAACTGATGACCGGCGTCAGCTACAGCAAACAGCAAAATACCTATTACAGCTCTTTCGCCAACATCACCACCGAAGAGCTGGGTAACTTCAACGATTTCAACGGTCAGTTCCCTGAAACCGACTGGGGTCCGCGTTCTCTGGCGGAAGATAACACCATCCGTCAGAAATCTGCGTACATCGCCACCCGTTTGTCACTGGCTGATCCGCTGCATCTGATCGTCGGGGCGCGTTACACCAACTGGAATTCACACACGCTGACGGATCAGATCGAGAAGAACAACATCACGCCGTACGCCGGTCTGGTGTTTGATATCAACGATACCTGGTCCACTTACGCCAGCTACACCTCGGTGTTCCAGCCGCAGACTTACCGCGATATCAATGGCGGCTATCTGTCACCGGTTATCGGCAAAAACTACGAAGCGGGCGTGAAATCCGACTGGTTCAACAGCCGTCTGACGGCTTCCGTGTCCATCTTCCGCGCGGAACTGGATAACGTCGCGCAAAGCACTGGCCGCGTTATTCCGGGCACGACCGATACCGCTTACGAAGGTAAGAACGGCACCGTCAGTCGTGGTGTCGAATTCGAAGTCAACGGCGCACTGACCGATAACTGGCAGATGACGTTCGGCGGTACCCGTTACATTGCAGAAGATGAAAACGGTGATGCGGTCAACCCGCAACTGCCGCGCACTCAGCTGAAATTGTTCTCCAGCTACCGTTTGCCGATGTTGCAGGATCTGACCGTCGGCGGTGGCGTGAACTGGCAGACACACGTCTGGGATACCGTCCCTGGCCCAAGCGGCAACGGCACCCGTTACGCTGAGCAAGGCAGCTATGCGCTGGTCAATCTGTTCAGCCGCTATCAGGTTACGAAACAGCTGGCCGTGCAGGGCAACATCAATAACCTGTTCGACAAAGAATATGACACCAGTGTGAACCAGTACGTGGTTTACGGTGAACCGAGAAATGTGTCGGTGACGGCGAGTTATAGTTTCTGATTTGCTGAGGCCGCAGCAATAATTCAAATGCAGAATGTTTTTCAGTTTGCTCCTCCCCCTGCGAAGGGGGAGGTTGGGAGGGGGTTTTAATGGCTAACTCTTTGTCAAAACACACTTTTACTTTTAGATTTTAACCTTAATACCCCACCCCAACCCTCCCCTTCGCAGGGGAGGGAGCCGATCGAGTTTTTCTCCTCCGCATGAAAAGAAGTCAGTCAAATCACTTAACATCAACCAAACAAACCATTACATATTCCGCATACATTTTCGTGCTTTTATAAAGTACCATTAACATCATGAACACCATCCCTCATCTCCCTGTCTTTGACGGTCACAATGACCTGTTACTCCGCCTTTGGCTGCATGATGCAGCAGATCCTGCTGCCCTGTTTCTTGATGGCTCGCTGGAAGGACATCTCGACCTCAGGCGCTGTCGTCTCGGCGGCTTCGCTGGCGGGTTATTTGCTGTTTTCGTACCACCTGCTTCATATATGCCGCAACTGAAGCCCAACTCCCCTGTTGCGCCTCATGATGCTTTTGCCATTACTCAGGCACAGATTTCACTGCTGGAACGCCTCGAAATGCAATCCGCAGGACGGGCAAAAATCTGCCGTTCTGTGAGTGAAATTGAACACTGTATCGCCCGGGGCGTACTGGCGATGGTGATGCATATCGAGGGAGCGGAGGCGCTTGGCGATGACCTCTCGCGGCTGGATCTGTGGTATGAAAAAGGGCTGCGCAGCATCGGGCCGCTGTGGAATTTACCCAATCAGTTTGGGACCGGCGTAAAGGGCGACTTTCCGGGATCGCCGGACACTGGCGACGGTCTGACGCCCGCCGGGCTTGATTTACTGCGCGAATGCAACCGGAAGAAAATTCTGTTCGATGTCTCGCACATGAATGAAAAAGCCTTCTGGCAGACAGCGAAATTCAGCGATGCGCCGCTGGTTGCCACCCATTCCAATGTGCATGCGTTATGTCCGCAGCCGCGTAACCTGACCAACAAACAACTGGCCGCCATCGCCGAAAGTGACGGCTTTGTTGGCGTTAATTTCGGCACCGCGTTTTTGCGGGCTGATGGCAAACGCCATGGCGATACCCCGGTCACCGAAATTGTTAAACATCTTGATAACCTTCTTGCTAAACTGGGCGAAGAAAATGTCGGTTTTGGTTCGGATTTCGACGGTATCAATGTGCCGGACGCGCTGGGTGATGTCGCCGGACTGCCGGTGCTGTTGCAGGCCATGTCCGATGCCGGTTACGGCGATGCACTGATCGAAAAAATCGCCTGCCGCAACTGGCTGAAAGTATTAAAGCAAACGTGGGGTGAATAGTTTTTCATCCGGCGTTTGCCCTAATCCCTGTGGCTTACAGGGCAATAGCGGTTTGGATCCATCGCAACATTTTTGTAGCCAAACCCGCGATATTTGACAATAAGCCGATCACCTGCCGCAATAAAAGGGGCAGTGAACTTACTACTGTTATCACCAAGAGGACGTAATTATGTGGACTAAACCTTCTTTCGAAGACCTGCGTTTAGGCTTAGAAGTGACCCTGTACATTTCTAACCGCTAAGCCCTTATGCCCACGGTTTACTGTGGGCATCTTCCTTCCCTTTCCCCTGGTTCTCACATGCAGATTATCGTACTTGGTTCCGCGGCAGGCGGCGGCTTCCCGCAATGGAACTGCAATTGCAGCAACTGTCAGGGTGTGCGCAATGGCACCATGAAAACGTCCGCCCGCACACAATCGTCGATTGCCGTCAGCGACAATGGCACCGACTGGGTGCTGTGCAACGCGTCACCGGACATTTGCCACCAGATTGCCGCCACGCCGGAACTGATTAAACACGACGTTTTACGCGGCACCGCTATCGGATCCATTATCCTGACCGACAGCCAGATTGATCACTGCACCGGCCTGCTGAATTTGCGCGAAGGCTGCCCGCATCAGGTGTGGTGTACGCCGGAAGTCCACGAAGACTTAACCACCGGTTTCCCGATTTTTACCATGCTTTCTCACTGGAATGGCGGCCTGCAACACCACGTTATCGAGCCGGAGAACAGCTTCTCCGTGGCCGTCTGCCCGAATCTGAGGTTCACGGCTATTCCGCTGCTGAGCAACGCGCCGCCGTATTCGAAATACCGCGGCAAGCCACTGCCGGGCCACAATATCGCGCTGTTTATCGAAGACACCCAGACCGGCACCTCACTGCTGTATGCACCAGGACTGGGCGAACCGGACGATGAACTGTTGCGCTGGCTGAACAAAGCCGACTGCCTGCTGATTGACGGCACGCTGTGGCAGGATAACGAGCTGGCGACCACCGGCGTCGGCCGTAATACCGGCAAAGACATGGGCCATCTGGCGCTTGCCGAAGAACAGGGGCTGATTGCCCTGCTCTCTTCCCTTCCGGCAGAACGCAAAATTCTCATCCATATTAATAATACCAACCCGATCCTCAATGAATCCTCTGCCGAGCGGCAGGCGCTGACGCAACAAAATATCGAAGTCAGCCGGGACGGGATGCGCATCGAACTTTAGGGCAAAACGACCATGAGCATATCGACAACTCCGACGTCACCGATGACGCTGCAAGAATTTGAACAGGCGCTGCGTGCCAAAGGCGCGTTTTATCACATCCATCATCCGTACCACATTGCGATGCATAACGGTCAGGCGACCCGCGAGCAAATTCAGGGCTGGGTGGCGAACCGGTTCTATTATCAGACCAGCATTCCGCTGAAAGACGCGGCGATCATGGCCAACTGCCCGGATCCGCAAACCCGCCGCAAATGGGTGCAGCGTATTCTCGATCACGACGGTCATGGTGACAGCGAAGGCGGTATCGAAGCCTGGCTGCGTCTGGGCGAAGCGGTGGGTCTGGATCGCGACGTACTGCTTTCAGAAGAAAGGGTGCTGCCGGGCGTGCGTTTCGCCGTCGATGCGTACGTTAACTTTGCCCGCCGCGCCGTCTGGCAGGAAGCCGCGTGCAGCTCGCTGACCGAACTTTTCGCCCCGCAAATCCATCAGGCGCGTCTCGACAGCTGGCCGCAGCATTACACCTGGATCGAGGAAGAGGGTTACGGCTATTTCCGCAGCCGTCTGAGCCAGGCCAACCGCGACGTCGAACACGGTTTACAGCTGGCGCTGGAATACTGCGATACCGTCGAAAAACAACAGCGCATGCTGGAAATCCTGCAATTCAAACTCGATATTCTGTGGAGCATGCTCGATTCCATGACCATGGCCTACGAACTGAACCGCCCGCCGTACCACAGCGTGACGCAACAGGCGGTCTGGCATAAAGGAAGACTCCTGTGATCACCATTACCGAACACTACACGCCGATGTTTCGTCGCGGCTACCGCATGCAGTTTGAGAAAACGCAGGACTGCCATGTGATTTTGTACCCGGAAGGCATGGCGAAACTGAACGACAGCGCGACCTTCATTTTGCAACTGGTGGACGGCGAGCGGACGATTGCCAATATCATTGATGAGCTGAATACGCGCTTTCCGGAAGCCGGTGGTGTGAATGATGACGTCAAAGATTTCTTCGCTCAGGCCCATGCACAAAAGTGGATTACCTTCCGTGAACCTGCTTAAACCTGCGGTCAAACCGCCGCTGTGGCTGCTGGCCGAACTGACTTACCGCTGCCCGCTGCAATGTCCGTATTGCTCGAACCCGCTCGATTTCGCTAAACAGGAAAAAGAGCTGACCACCGCGCAGTGGATCAAAGTGTTTGAGGAAGCGCGGGAAATGGGAGCGGTGCAAATCGGCTTCTCCGGCGGTGAACCGCTGGTGCGTAAAGACTTGCCGGAGCTGATCCGCGCCGCCCGTGATCTGGGCTTTTACACCAATCTGATCACGTCCGGTATCGGGCTGACGGAAAAGAAAATCGATGCCTTTGCGCAGGCGGGTCTGGACCATATTCAGATCAGTTTTCAGGCCAGTGATGAAACGCTGAACGCCGCGCTGGCGGGCAATGCCAAAGCCTTCCGGCAAAAACTGGAAATGGCAAAAGCGGTGAAAGCCCACGGTTATCCGATGGTGCTGAACTTCGTGCTGCACCGCCATAACATCGACCAGATCGACAAGATTATCGACCTGAGTATCGAGCTGGAAGCCGATGACGTGGAACTGGCGACCTGTCAGTTTTATGGCTGGGCGCAGCTCAACCGCGAGGGTTTGTTGCCGACCCGTGAACAGATCGCCCGTGCCGAAGACGTCGTACATCAGTACCGCGAAAAAATGGCCGGTACCGGTAATCTCGCCAATCTGTTGTTTGTGACGCCGGATTATTACGAAGAGCGTCCGAAAGGTTGCATGGGCGGCTGGGGCGCGATTTTCCTCAGTGTGACGCCGGAAGGTATGGCGCTGCCGTGCCATAGTGCGCGCCAGTTGCCGGTGGAATTCCCGTCGGTGCTGGAGAATACGTTGCAGGAAATCTGGTACGACTCCTTCGGCTTTAACAAATACCGTGGCTTCGACTGGATGCCGGAACCCTGCCGTTCCTGCTCTGAAAAAGAGAAAGACTTCGGCGGCTGCCGCTGTCAGGCGTTTATGCTCACCGGCAATGCCGACAACGCCGATCCGGTGTGTTCCAAATCGGAGCATCACGGCAAAATTCTCGCCGCGCGCGAACAGGCCAACTGCACCAACATTCAGATCAACCAGTTGCAGTTCCGCAACCGCGCGAACTCTCAGCTGATTTTCAAAGGCTGATGCGCTGATGCTGCCTGCCATGCAGTCGCTGACGCTGGAAAACGGCTTGCGGGTCAACCTTCTCCACGATCCGCAAGCCACCCGCGCGGCCGCGTTGCTGCATCTGAATGCCGGAAGCCATCACGAACCTGCCGCGTTTCCGGGGCTGGCGCACCTGTTTGAACACGTGGTCTTTGCCGGAAGTCAGCAGTTTCATGGCGATGACCGGCTGATGATGTGGGCGCAGGCGTCAGGGGCAAAACTCAATGCCACCACGCACGCCACCTCGACGGCCTGGTTTTTCGACATGACACCGGCACAGTTCGGAGCCGGTCTGGCGCGTCTGACCGATATGCTGGCACAGCCCCTGCTGACAGAGGATGCGGTCAGGCAGGAAGTGGCCGTGATCGACGCCGAATACCGCATGCTGAGCGGGCATGCGGATTCGCTGTGCGAGGCGGCGCAGAGTCTGGCCTTCGCGACGCCTGTGCAGTTACAGGATTTTCACGTCGGCCACCGCGCTTCTTTCGGTGATGATATCCCCGCGCTGCAACAGGCGCTGGTGCATTATCACCAGCAATTTTTCACCACTGATCATCTGACGTTATGGTTGCAGGGTCCGCAATCGTTCACCGACCTGACCGCGCTGGCTGAGCGTTACGGCAATGCCTTTGCTGCCGGGACGGGGGTTCACCCCGCGCCGGTGCAGCCGCTGGCGTTGCGTGAGGCGCGACATCTCCGGCTACGTCTCGACGGTTCACCACGGCTGCGTTTTTCGTTTCCGGTCGCGCCCTGCCCGGCACTGACATTACTGCGTCAGCTGCTTGAAGATGAAGCACCGGACAGTTTGCTGGATCAGCTGCGAACGCAGGCGCTGGCCGACAGCGTGCGGGTTTCGCTGCCGTACGCCTCTGCCCGTGACGCTATTCTCAGCATCGAATTTCTTGTGTGCGATACCACGTCTGCGTTGCGCGCCCGGCTGGAAACACTGTTCCGCCACTGGCTGCAACAAATCCGTGATTTAAGCGCCGGACATTTACAGCATTACATCGCCCTGGCACGGCGGGAATTCAGCCGCCTGACACCGCTGGATCAGTTGCGCGCACAGACACTGGATTTCCCGCCCGCCGCACAAGATGGCTGGCAGACATTGCTCAGCGAGCTGCGACCGCAAAACATGACACGGCTGTGGATTGCTCCTGATGTTCAGGGAGAAAACACCGTGGTAAAAGGTTTCACCCTGCCGGTAAGCCTGAAAGCATGGCAGTCAGATTGTGACAACGTCACGGATCCGCCCTTTGCGTTTACCCTTCCGGCGGCCCCTGCCTCCCCTGAAACCCATGAAAGTGTTCTGACCACCGGCGCGCCGCTGACGGCGCAACAGGCCAGCCTCGCCCGCGCCAGCCTGCGCGCCCTCTGTGCGCAGTCCGCCCATGAAGGGCATTCACTGCTGTTCAGCTATGTGCAGGGCAACGGCTTATTGCAGCTCAGCGGACCGCAGGCCTGGGCAACGCGCACGCTGGTCAGGGCGCTTGAACTGCTGCGCGCCCCGCCACCCGCCGCGCTGGCACAGGGCAAACGGCTCTATGAACAGGAACAACGTCAGCTGGCATCGGACATCGCCATCCGCACGCTGCTGGCAAAACTGCCGGAAGTGGTCAGCGGCCCGTCAGGCGCAGTGCATGAATTCACCACCGCCGGTGACGATGCTGCGGTGCTGGTGTTTTGCCCGCTGGCGGAAAACACCGCTGAATGTCTGGCCGCCACGCAACTGCTCGCGGCTTTTCTGGAACCGACGTTCTTCCGGCAATATCGTGTCGAAAAGAATATCGGGTACGTAGTGAGTTGCCGTTTCCATCAGACCGCACGCCAGTCCGGGCTCCTGTTCGCGTTGCAGTCGCCCGCGTATGACACGGAAGCTTTACTGGGGTTTATCGGCGCTTTTATCGCTGACATTCCGGCGCTGGTTGCTGAGATTTCCGACGAAGCACTGGCAAGAAAACGCGGCGCGCTGCGGGAATCGCTCAGCGTGAAGCCTGCCGACAGACTGGAAGCCGCGCGGCAACAATGGCTGGAGGAGTTTGCGTACGCGCCAGAATGGAATGAAGAGTCTGTTGCGGCGATAACAACAGAACAACTGCTGGCCTGTGTACGGCAAACGGACAACGTCCTGTCCGGCGAAGGAGAGGATTGTTTCGTCCTTAAAACCCCCTCCCCGTCTCCCCCTTCGCAGGGGGAGGAGCAAACCCAATACCCCTGAGACGGGCGGCATCCATTTCGCGGGGGAGGAGTAAGTACATGACTTCGGCTACACTATCCCCCATGCCCGATGTTAAGGATAAACATGCAAAATATTCCTCCCCTTCCGCAGGACAGCTCATTCGATACCCTGCTTGACCATTATAAAAAAGCCTCGCTGCGCACCAGCGGTCTCTGGCTGCTGATCGCCAATCTTTGTTTTGTGCTGTTTTTGTTTGGCCGGCACCAGTTCAGGGTCCTGCTGGATCCGCACGCTGACGTGGCGATCACCGGTCCGGTGCTGGATAAACTGGCGCTGGTTTTCCTGGTGTTTTTTATCATTCTTCTGCCGGTACTGCGCTTCATCCAATCACGTACACCGGCAATGGCGCTGGCATTTCTGGTCGGTCTGTACTGGGCAGTGGTGTTCCATTTCATGCTGATCAGTGACGCGCAACAACAGCTGGTCTTTCCGCTGTTTTGCATGCTGATTTTCACCGCGCTGATCGCGCTGTATCCGACGATGCCCATCCTCTACAGCTTTACGTCTCCGCTGTGGTTCTCATTGTTTTTCCATCTGATCCTGCTGAAGCCGGACATTCCCATTCTGGAGATCGCCGCGATGGTGGTCGCCAGTGTCCTGTTTGAGACCGCCCGTATCATGCTGAGCCGCTGGTTTGTGCTCTCCGTGCGGCGGGAATGCGATAACCAGTTGCTGGTCAGTAAGCTGGATAATCTGGCGCACTACGACCCGCTCACCGGCGTGGCGAACCGTCGTCAGCTCGATAATCAGCTGGAACAACTTATTGCACAGACAGAACGCTCTGGCGGCACGTTTTCCCTGATCATGATCGACGTGGATTTCTTCAAAAAATACAACGACCACTACGGCCATCAGGCCGGTGATACCTGTCTGGTCGCCATTGCAGATTGCTTCAAACAGGTGGTCAGGCAACCGGCCGATCTGGTTGCCCGTTATGGCGGCGAGGAATTTGTCATCCTGCTGCACAGCGCGGCCGCAAAGGATGCCGAAGTTGTCGCGGAACGCATCCGGCAAAGCGTCGGGCAGGCTGCCATTCCGCATGCCTTGTCACAGGTAGCTAAAACGGTGACGGTCAGTCAGGGCATCATGCAATGGGCACCGGGAATGACCGCGCTGGAATTACTCAAACGCGCGGACGGCGCGCTGTATGACGCCAAACATGCGGGACGCAACGGGTATTGCGTGGGAAGTCCGGAACAAACGATGTAAAAACCGGGCGCGGGTTCAGATCCGCGCCCGGCGCGTTTTATAACGTTGCGCGATGCACCTGATCCCGCCCGTACACCAGCGAGTCCGCGCTGATATCAGCAATGGATTTCGCACCGGTCAGCGTCATCGCCACGCGCATCTCTTTTTCGATCAGGTTCAGCAGATTAGTCACCCCCGCCTCGCCCGCAGCGGCCAGCGCGTACACAAAGGCGCGACCAAGCAACACGCTGTCAGCGCCGAGGGCAATCATGCGCACCACGTCCAGCCCGGTACGGATGCCGGAATCCGCGAGAATAGTGATGTCGCCTTTCACCGCGTCAGCTATCGCGGGCAATGCATGGGCGGTGGATAACACGCCATCAAGCTGGCGGCCTCCGTGGTTGGAGACCACGATGCCGTCCGCACCAAATTTCACCGCGTCTTTCGCATCTTCCGGATCCAGAATGCCTTTGATAATCATCGGCCCTTTCCAGAACTCGCGGATCCACTCTAAATCCTTCCATGAAATCGACGGGTCGAAGTTCGCCGCCAGCCAGCCGATATAATCTTCCAGCGTGGTCGGTTTGCCGCGATAGGCCGAGACATTGCCCAGATCATGCGGTTTGCCGTTCAGGCCGACATCCCACGCCCATTGCGGATGCGTCACTGCCTGCAACATGCGGCGGGCGGCGGCGTTCGGGCCGCTCATGCCGGAATGCGCATCGCGATAGCGTGCGCCGGGCGTCGGCATATCCACAGTAAACACCAGCGTTTTGACGCCTGCGGCCTGTGCGCGCTCCAGCGCATTGCGCATGAAACCGCGGTCTTTCAGCACGTAAAGCTGGAACCACATCGGGCGGTCGATAGCCGGTGCGACCTCTTCAATCGGGCAGACGGAGACGGTGGAAAGCGTGAACGGAATGCCTTTTTTCGCCGCCGCACGCGCTGCCTGCACTTCGCCACGGCGGGCGTACATACCCGTCAGCCCGACCGGTGCCAGGACCACCGGCATCGCCAGTTTTTCGCCGAACAGTTGCGTTTCAAGGCTGAGATCCGACATGTTTTTCAGGATGCGCTGGCGCAGGGCAATATCCGCCAGATCGGCCGTGTTACGTCTGAGCGTATGCTCGTTGTAGGCACCGCCATCAATATAGTGAAACAGGAAGGGCGGCAGTTTACGTTTTGCCGCAGCGCGGTAGTCCGTTGATGCAGAAATGATCATTGTTTTCTCTCGTTTTCTTGCGCTCTTTTTCGTGGCGCTGTAGGGGTGTCAAAAGTGTAGTTGATAAACCCCGCGCGGGAGAAAACAATGCCGATAGACCACGATATTTTTTACGGGACAGGGCATGGGGCGGGAGAAATGGAACGATCGTTCATAAATAAAGGGGGTTAACCCCCCATGTCTTTTACCCGCCAGTCAGAAAGCAAAACGGAAAAGAAAACCGACGCACATGGCATAAACAGACTAAGCTGAGGCGAGACGCCAGTCCGGGCGTCAGACCGTTGTGCCTCCCTGCCCTTTACCCACTTTTCTCTTTTTGTGAACTCTTATCGCAGCTCAGGCAACTGCCTTCTCGGGTCCGCACAGGGTATGTTGACGTGAAAAATGCTGTGATTAGCTGGTACAAAAGTAAAAGAGCACCCCCCGTTCTCACGCTTTCGCGGCGTCATCGCCCCGGCGCGAACGAACACACTGCGCCAATCCGTGCTGAATTATTTTCGGCCGACCAGATGGAACGCTTCGGCGGAAAACTCGCGCTCTCCCACAAACTTTCCCGCAAGAAACTGCCTTATTACCTGCTGAAACGTCTGGACGATAACGAAAAAGTCTTAACCCAAAGTTGCCTGATCCTCAGCAGCGGCGACAAAGCCAGCATCACCCCAGCCGGTGAATGGCTGCTGGATAACTTTTATCTGATTGAAGAACAGATCCGCGTGGTGCGTCAGCTGTTGCCGAAGAACTTCGGCAAGGGGCTGCCTTCACTGGGCGCACCGCATTTTTGTCCGCGTATTTACGACATCGCCACGGAAGTGGTCAGTCACAGTGACGGCCTGTGGGACATCGAAACCCTCACCCGCTTTCTCTCAACTTATCAGAGCGTGCGCCCGCTGACGCTCGGCGAACTGTGGGCTTTCCCCGGTATGCTGCGTCTGGCGCTGATCGAGAACCTGCGGCGCGTCAGCATTGAAGTGGCGGATGCCCAGCAGGAGCGCAATCTGGCCGACTTCTGGGTCAATAAATTGCACGACAGCGCGGAGAACGATCCGTCCGGTCAGATCATTGTGATTGCCGATATGGCACGCACCAATCCGCCGCGCACCAGCGCGTTTGTCGCCGAACTGGTGCGCCGGTTGCAGGGACACGGATCCATGCTGGCGCTGCCGCTGACCTGGGTGGAACAGCGCCTGAGCGAAGTCGGGCTGACGCAGCGGGAAGTGATCGACAAATTTAATCAGCAACTGGCGGCCAGCCAGCTTTCGGTCAGCAACAGCATTATGGGATTACGCCAGCTGACGGAAATGGACTGGGCAGATTTCGCGGAAAACCTCAGCGTGGTGGAGAAAATCCTGCGTGAGGATCCGGCAGGCATTTACCCCCGGATGCACTTTGATACCCGCGATAATTACCGCCATCAGATTGAACGTCTCTCGCGAAATTCACGCCATGATGAAGCCTTTGTCGCCTCGCGCGCCGTGGCGCTGGCCCGGCTTTCCGGCGACAATGCATTGCAACAACACGTCGGGTATTACCTGATTGGTGAAGGCCGCAAAGCACTGGAAGACGATCTCAGCGTGCGGTTCCCTCTGCTGACCCGACTGCGCGCCCGGCTGAGCCAGACACCGCTGCTGTCGTGGCTCGGCAGTCTGTTGCTGCTGACCACCGCAGTGACCGCCGATGCGTTATACCGTTCCGCCCATCCGTCGCTGCACTGGCTGTGGTGGGCGTTGCTGCTGCCGGTGGTGCTGGTGGCCAGTCAGTTCGCGCTGAATCTGCTGAGTGAAATCACCACCCGCAGCCGTACCCCGCAACCGCTGCCGCGCCTGGATTTTGCCGGTGGTATCCCGGAAGAGGCCAGCACGCTGGTGGTGATCCCCTGTCTGCTCGGCAGCCGCAAAAATATCGGGACGCTGATCAACAGCCTCGAAGTGTGTTACCTCGGTAACGTGCTGCCGAACCTGAAATTCGCGCTGCTCAGTGATTTTCATGACAGCGCACAACAGCATAATGCGGATAACGACGCGCTGCTGGCTTTCGCCTCGCAACAAATTCAGCGGCTGAACCGGCGCTATCCGTCGCCACAGGGCGCGCTGTTTACCCTGCTTCATCGCGACAGTGAACTGAATACGCCGCAGGGCGTGTGGATGGGATACGAACGCAAACGCGGCAAGCTGAATGCGCTGAACCGCTGGCTGCGCGACGAAGGCGAACCTTTCTCACTGATCGAAGGCAGTACGCAGGCGCAACTGCGTGACGTGAAATACATCATCACCCTCGACAGCGACACCGTTCTGCCGCGCGATACCGCGCATCAGCTGGTGGCGGCGATGGCGCACCCGCTGAATCAGCCGGTGTACGACGCACAGCGCCGGCGGGTGGTGTCCGGTTACGCCATCCTCCAGCCGCGACTGGCGGAAGAGATCCCCGAAAACGGTCAGGGACGTTATGCCGCGTTATGCAGCAGCGTGCCGGGCAACGATCCGTACTCGTCAATGTCTTCCGATATCTATCAGGATCTGTTCGGAGAAGGCTCGTTCGTCGGTAAAGGCATTTACGACGTCGATATGTTTATCCGCGCGACGGAAAATACCTGCCCGGAAAACCGGGTGCTCAGCCACGACCTGCTGGAAGGCTGCTATGCACGTTCCGGCATGCTCAGCGATGTGGTGCTGTACGAACAATATCCGGATCATTATCTGGCCGATGTGGCGCGTAAAACCCGCTGGATCCGCGGCGACTGGCAGTTGCTGAACTGGCTGGGTTTTCGTGTCACTCAGGAAGACGGCACCCGCTGCCGCAACCCGCTAACCCCGCTGTCGCGCTGGAAACTGTTCGATAATCTGCGTCGCAGTCTGGTCGCGCCTGCCCTGCTGATCATCATTTTTTGCGCACTGGCCGTGGTGCCCAACACCGCCTACTGGCTCGGGTTTACCGGCGTCATATTGCTGTTTCCGGCGGGGGTGGCGCTGGTACTGGATCTGCTCAACAAGGGGCCGCGACGGTCGCTGTTTGCGCACCTGAAAAGCGTGGCGAAAGCCACCGTCAGCCGGCTCTCCCGCGTTTTGCTTTACATCATGACGCTGCCGCATGAAGCCGCCTATTCCGTGCACGCCATTGTGCTGACGCTGTGGCGTCTGAAGGTCAGCCACCGCATGTTGCATGAATGGGCAAGCGTGAATATCAGCGCGAAAAAAAGCGCGTTGTCACCGGAATATTTCTATCGCCGCATGTGGGCGAATCCGCTGGCCGGAGTGGCTGTTATTTTACTGTCCGCGACGGCACATCCGCCGTTGTCGGGTTTTGCCCTGCTGACCGGCGTGCTGTGGTTTGTCGCGCCGCGTATTCTGTGCTGGCTGAGTCAGCCTGCCCGCCGGGAAGTGCCGGATCTGGATGCACAGCAACAGCGTTCCCTGCGCCAGACCGCGCGCGAAACCTGGTCATTCTTTGAGGTTTTCGTTAATGAAACCGAAAACTGGCTGCCGCCGGATAATTATCAGGAAATTCCGCAGCCGGTGATCGCGCACCGCACCTCGCCGACCAATATCGGCCTGTCGTTGCTGGCGAATATCACCGCGTGGGATTTCGGTTACATCACCCAGGGCGACGTGCTGGAACGTACCAGTCTGACGCTCGATTCGCTGGATAAACTCGAGCATTATCGCGGTCACCTTTACAACTGGTATGACACACGCACGCTGGCACCGCTGAATCCGCGTTACATTTCCAGCGTCGACAGCGGCAATCTGGCCGGGCATCTGCTGACACTCAGCACCGGCCTGCGGCTGTGGCGCACGCAACCGGCGATGGATATTGATGCCTGGCTGAAAGGGCTGGAAGACACCCTGAAGATGGCGCAGACAGCGGATGACGCGTCGCGGGTGTCTGAACTTGAAGAGCTCCTGCACCGTGCGATGACCGGGAAAGGCGCGCAGGCGATTGAGCATTTACAGGCGGTCCGCGCGCTGATCCCGCTATCCGCCGGAAAATGGCTGCAACGGCTGGCAGGCCAGCTCGATGCAGGCTTAAGAGAGTGGTCAGATTTTTACGGCGGTCTGTCGCCGGAAGCACAACAACAGCCGCTGCCTTCGCTGCAATGGCTGGCGCAGCAAAACGGTCTGGATGCACCGCAGCTTTCCCGCGCTATCGGGCTGGCACGTCAGCGTCTGGACATTATCGGTGAACTGGAACAGCGCCTGAACGACCACGCGCACATGGACTTCACTTTCCTTTACGATAAAAACACCCATCTGCTGACCGTCGGTTATAACTGCGACGCGCATAAACTGGACAGCGGAAAGTACGATTTGCTGCCTTCAGAAATTCGTCTGACCAACTATGTCACCATCGCCACCAACCAGTTGCCGCAAAAAAGCTGGTTCGCGCTGGGCCGGTTATTCACCGTGATCGACAAACAGCCATCGCTGATGTCGTGGAGCGGTTCGATGTTTGAATACCTGATGCCGCAACTGGTGATGCCCGCCTATCCCGATACCCTGCTGACGCAGATGTGTCAGACCGCCGTTGACCGGCAAATCACCTGGGGCCGTGAAAACAACGTGCCGTGGGGGATTTCCGAATCGGCGTATGCAGCCTTTGACCTCAGCCAGAATTATCAGTATCACGCGTTTGGCGTGCCCGGCCTCGGCCTGAAACGGGGTCTGGGTGAAGATATGGTGGTCGCGCCTTACGCCACCCTGATGGCGCTGATGATCCGCCCGCAGGAAGCCTGTCTGAATCTGACAGAACTGGAAAACTGCGGCGCGCGCGGCGAATACGGTTTCTACGATGCGCTGGATTACACCCCGTCACGGCTGATCCGCGGGCAGATTTATATCGTGGTGCGTTCCTACATGGCGCACCATCAGGGCATGGGATTCCTGGCGCTGGCCAACGTGCTGCTCGGTGCGCCGATGACCGCGCGCTTTGCGGCAAACGCGGCGTTCCAGTCTGCCCGTCTGCTGTTGCAGGAACGGGTGCCGGATGCCGTCGAGCTTTACAGCCCGCGTCGCCACTTCGAATCCCACGACAACACCTTGCAGAAAGTGAATACCGAACTGCGCGAATTCAGCAGCGCCGACAGCCCGACGCCGGAAGTGCAGTTGCTGTCGAACACAAACTATCACCTGATGGTGACGCAGGCCGGGGGCAGCGTCAGCCGCTGGAAAGATATGACCCTGACCCGCTGGCGGGAAGATGCGACGCGCGATCATCGCGGGATTTTCTGTTACGTCAGCGACCCGGAATCCGGCGCGGTGTACAGCAATACCTGGCAGCCGTCCGGCAAACAAAAAGGCACGTATCACGCCGTGCTGACAGATTTCGGTGCGGAATTTAAACGCACGCAGGGATCGCTGACCCTGGAAACGCACATTGTGGTGTCACCGGAAGATGACGTGGAAATCCGACGCATGACCGTCACGCATCAGGGCCGCCATCCGCGCACGCTGGATATCACCACCTACGCGGAAGTGGTGCTGGCTCCGGCCGCCAATGACACCGCGCATCCGGCATTCAGCAATCTGTTTGTGCAGACGGAACTGGTGCCCGCGCAGGAAGGCATTCTCTGTCACCGCCGCCCGCGCGAACCGGATGAACAGTGCCCGTGGCTGTTTCATATGATGGCAATCCACGGTGCCGTTGAACGGGAAACCTCGTTTGAAACCGACCGTGCAGCCTTTATCGGCCGTGGTAATACCGCCGCCAATCCGCAGGCATTGCAGCATCACGCCGTACTGGGCAACAGCGCCGGTGCGGTGTTAGATCCGGTCATGGCGATCCGCCAGCGCATCCGCCTGAAACCCGGTGTGCCGGTGATAATCGACATGGTGTATGGCATCAGCGAGACACGTTTGCAGAGTCTTGCGCTGCTGGAAAAATACCGCGATCACCATATTGCTGATCGGGTATTCGAAATCGCCTGGTCACACAGTCAGGTGGTGTTGCGCCAGCTTAACGCCAGCGAGGACGATGCCGGTCTGTTTAACCGTCTGGCCGGTGCGCTGATTTTTGCCAGTCAGGAAATGCGCGGCGATGCGCAGACGGTTGCCGCTAACCGCCGCGGGCAGTCCGGCCTGTGGGGACAATCCCTCTCCGGCGACCTGCCCATTGTGTTGCTGACCATGACCAGCAGCGAGAATATCGGGCTGGTGAAACAGCTGATCCGCGCCCACAACTACTGGCGGCTGAAAGGGCTGAAAGTGGATCTGGTGGTGCTGTCCAATGACCCCGGCGGCTATCAGCAGGCGTTACAAAATCAGATCCTCGGGCTGGTGGCGTCCGGCGCGGGATCCAGCCAGACCGATATTCCGGGCGGTATTTTCGTGCGTAACGGCGAACAACTGACGCAGGAAGACCGCACCCTGCTGATGAGCGTCGCGCGCGTGGTGATCGACGACCGTCGCGGCGCGCTGGAAGATCAGCTGAATCAGCGGATGCAGCAGCCGCACGTCTCCCTGCCCGCCCTGCTGCCGGTGCGGTCGGTGGACAACAGCCCGCCGGTGCCTGCCCTGCCGCGTGATCTGACGTATTTCAACGGCCTCGGCGGTTTTTCGCCGGACGGACGGGAATACCAGATCCTGCTTAACGATGGCCAGACGACGCCTGCACCGTGGTCCAACGTGCTGGCGAATGCCGGTTTTGGCTCGGTGATTTCAGAAAGCGGTCAGGCGTATACCTGGTATGAAAATGCCCACGAATACCGCCTGACACCGTGGGAAAATGATCCGGTCAGCGACAGTTCCGGTGAAGCATTTTATCTGCGTGACGAGGAGACCGGCAGCGTCTGGTCACCGGCGCCGTTGCCGGTTCGCGACAGCGGCGGATACGTCACACGCCACGGTTTCGGCTACAGCGTGTTTGAACACACCGGACACGGCATCAGCAGTGAAATGACGGTGTTAGTCGCCGAACATGCGCCGGTCAAACTGGTGATGCTGACGCTGACCAATCTCTCAGGCCGCCCGCGCAGGCTCTCCGTCACCGGATACGCCGAATGGGTGCTGGCCGATCTGCGCGCCAAATCCGCGATGCACATTGTCACCTCTGCCGCGCAGGTAGCAAAAGGCTGCGGCGTGCTGGCGACCAATCATTACACCAGTAGTGGCTCGCCGCGCACCGCCTTCTTTGCCGTCACCGGCGCACACTGCTCAGTGACCGGCGACCGCCGCGAGTTCCTTGGCCGCAACGGATCCGCAGCTTCTCCGGCCGCCATGAAAAATCAGCGGCTTTCCGATAAAACCGGGGCGACGCTGGATCCTTGCGGTGCGGTGCAGTCGGCGACCACCCTGATCGACGGCGACCAGCGCACCTTTATTTTTGCACTGGGACTGGGGCAAAACGCAGGCGATGCCGAAGCGATCATTCATCAGTATTTTGAGGAAGGCGCGGCGCAGGCCGAGCTGGATCGCGTTCATCATCACTGGCATCAGGTGCTGGATAAAATTCAGATCACCACGCCGGATAAATCGGTGGACTTGCTGACTAACGGCTGGCTGATTTATCAGACGCTCGCCAGCCGGATCCTCGCACGCAGCGGCTATTATCAGTCCGGCGGCGCGTTTGGTTTCCGCGACCAGTTGCAGGATACGCTGGCGCTGACGCATGCCGCCCCGCAGCGTATGCGCGAACAAATCCTGTTGTGTGCCTCACGACAATTCATTGAAGGCGACGTCCAGCACTGGTGGCATCCGCCGACCGGCAACGGCGTGCGCACCCGCTGTTCGGATGATTATCTGTGGCTGCCGCTGGCGATCAGCCATTACATTTCTGTCACCGGCGATCACGCCATCGCAGAAGAACGCGTGCCGTATCTCGAGGGACGTTTACTGACACCGGGCGAGGAATCGGTCTACGAACAACCGACCATCAGCACCACGCAGGAAAGCCTGTGGCAGCATGGGATCCGCGCGCTGAAACATGGCCTGAGGATGGGCGAACACGGCCTGCCGCTGATGGGTGCGGGGGACTGGAATGACGGCATGAACCTGGTCGGGCTGGGCGGACGCGGGGAAAGCGTCTGGCTGGGCTTCTTCCTCTTTGACGTGCTCCAACGTTATGGGGCGCTGGCAGACATCCGGCAGGACGATGCCACCGCCGCATTATGTCGCGAACAGGCCGCGCTGCTCAGACAAAATCTTCACGATCACGCCTGGGATGGCGAATGGTATCTGCGCGGGTATTTCGACAACGGTGACACGCTCGGTTCGCACCTGAATGCGGAATGCCAGATAGACGCCATCGCCCAGAGCTGGTCGGTACTTTCCGGTGCAGGCACGCCGGAACGCACCGCCAGCGCGATGCAGGCGGCCGGTCAGCGGCTGGTGGATAACGACGCGGGGTTAATCAAATTACTGACGCCACCGTTTGACGGCAACGGCCCGAACCCCGGCTACATTCGCGGTTACCTGCCCGGCGTGCGCGAAAACGGCGGGCAATACACCCACGGCGCAATCTGGGCGGTGATGGCTTTTGCGAAACTCGGCAATACCGGTCGCGCCTGGGAACTGATGTCGATGATCAACCCGGTGAATCACAGCCTGACGCCTGCGGATGTCAGCCGCTACAAAGCCGAACCTTACGTGATTTCTGCCGATATTTACTCGGTAGAGCCGCACAGCGGCCGCGGCGGCTGGAGCTGGTACACCGGATCCGCAGGCTGGACATATCGCCTGATCACCGAATCCCTGCTCGGTATCACGCGGCACGGTGACGCCATTTCCATCCACAGCCAGTTACCGGACAGCTGGCCGGAAATCACCGTCACCTGTCAGCAAGGCAGCAGCCGCTACCTGATCACGGTCCGGAAAAGCGCGGGCGAATACCGCCTGACCCTCGACGGCATCGTGCTGGCCGATGACAAGATCCCGCTGACCGACGATGGCGCGGAACATCGGGTGGAGGTGGAACTGGGGGGGAATGCGTAAAGCCGGAGAGGCGGGTGCTGGCTTTCCCAGCCAGCACAAAAGCTAATCCAATAAACGCAGTCGTCCTGCCATCGCTCAGCTGTTAGCGTGATAAAAAACATAAGGAAAACATCATGAGTTTACGTCCTGTTGCGGTGGTAACCGGCGGCACCAGTGGTATCGGGCTGGCGATTGTTCAGGATCTGGCGCGCGACCATCAGGTCTATGCCCTTGGCCGTAATAAAGACAGCCTGACCGCGCTGCGGCAGCGTGAAAATATCGAGGCGGTGGAACTCGATTTGCTGGATTTTGCGGCGGCAGAGCGTTTTATCCGCGAGATACCGGGAATTGATGTGCTGGTGCATTCGGCGGCAGTTTCCAGACCCTTGCGGCTTGAGCAGGCGACGCCGGAAGACTGGCTGCAGCAGTTTTCCATTAATGTATTTGCACCGGCGCAGTTAACCCGTCTGGCGCTTCCTGCGCTGCGAAAGCAGGAAGGCCAGATTATCTTTATCGGTTCGGGATCAGGCACCAAAGCCGAGGGCGGCAATACGGTGTATTGTGCGTCGAAATTTGCCCTGAACGCCCTCGCCCATGCTCTGCGGCAGGAAGAAAGCGAATACGGAGTCCGGGTCTCCACGGTTGCACCGGGACCTACGGATACACCGATGAACCGCAAAACCCGTGAAAGTCAGGGCAACTTTGAGGCGATCGATTCGCGGGAATACAGCACGCCGGGATCTGTCGCGGCGGCCGTGCGTCTGGTGATCAGCGCCAGCGACGATACCCAGATTACCGATATCGCCGTCAGGCCACGCCGTGATAAAGCGAAGCGGTAAATCAGCATAAATAGAATTGCAGTTGTGTATACGGGCTATCCGTCAGCAGCACCGCGAGTTGTTCACGTTGTGCTGCTGAAGGTGGTATCGCCGAACGGTTAACGCATTGCTGCCATCCGGCGATTTCCCGTTGCGTCAGCGCCTGATTGTCACCATTCGCATTCCGGAGCAGGAAAATCAGCCCGTCCCATTTATTCAGCCGGTGAGCCAGCGAATACGCCAGCAGCCCGTGTTCCGCCGTCAGTGCCGTGGAGTAGCAGGTTTGAAGAGCGGACAATGTGATCAGCAATTTGTGCCGTAACAGGAGCCGCCGGGCCGTTCTGGCCACGGCCAGTTCAGGATGGCTCAGCAGGCGGATGAGTCCTTCCCCCGCGTCGTCGCCTTTATGTTTAACAACAATGTTCAGTGCAGCGAAATACAACCCGAACGGCGACGCCGCCGGTACGTTGTCTGCCAGCGTCATTACCTGCGGATAGCGCAATTCATCCAGCCCGAGCAGTGCTGCCTTGCGGATTGCCGGACGGGCGGCCTCGTCGCGGAAGGTCTCAAGGTAAAACGCCAGCGGATCGCCATACGCCTTCTGATACAAACGGCAGGCACGCTGACGCACCAGCCCGTTATTATCGGTCAGCAACGTTTCTGAAAGCGGTTTCTCAATGCGGAACTGATGGTCTTGTGCATACTGCAATACCTGCTGTTTTACCGGCGCAAAACGATCCTGAAGCAGCTGATGAAAAACGTCATAAGAGATCGTCTCTGGCGAGTTCAGTGCAAACTGTGCAGCGGTATATCTGACCAGCGGATCGCGCTGACGCATCGCGCACTGGAAAACCTGTGGCCACGGGAACAAATGATTTTTCAGCAAAATGCGCAGGCAAAGCCGGGCGACATGCCGGTCATCCGCGCCGCATCCCGCCAGTAAGGTGTGTTTGTTTTCGTCACGCGAGAGATATGCAACCACGTCGGCGACAAATTCACGGTGATCGGCTCGGGTGCATTGCAGCAGCCAGAACAGCGCCGGCAAGTGAGCGACAAAATCAGCGGCATAGTGCGGACGCATCCAGCGTCGCAGGCTGCTTCGCGCCGACCGCGCGACCTGCCCGACCCAGTCATTCACCCGTTCCACCAGGTCCGGCAATGCAGAGATGTCACGTCTCAGGCCGAGGCACAGAACAGCGCGCTGGCGGATATGACCGTTGTAGTGGCGGCTCAGCGTTTTAAGTTGATCTGTTTCACTCAGATCAGGCGCAGGAAAGCAGTCATACGCCGCACCGTTATTGAGCCTTTGTTTTATTTGCCGGAAGAGAAAATATTCTGCTGCCATGACTGCCCTGTCTTTTTGAAATAAAAAATACGCTAACCCTTCTATCATAATCATCCCGTCCGGCAAACCGGAGAGCCGAACGGGATCCGGCGGGCTATGCGGTTTTTTCTCACAAAATCCTGACATTTTTTAACTTGATACAGATCATCGAAAGCGCGGGTTGGGTTTGATCGAATGATAATCATTATCGTTTAATGCGCGGTAATGATTGATTCTTCAGGAGAAGAAGAACCCTATGAGTTTAGACCTCACGCGCTTTTATGCTGCCGCAGACGGGCTGCCGTTTCCCGATCGCTGGGCGGTGATGCCCTGGCGGCCTCAGCAACCGGTCGCCGCGCAGGATGTGCCTGCACAATGGCGGGCGCTGTGTCTGCGCACACTTCCCGCTAATAAGCGTCTGGTCTATCTGCACATCCCTTTTTGTGCAACACACTGCAAATTCTGTGGTTTCTACCAGAACAAGCTGGAAGCGGAAGCCACGGAACAATACTGCGACTATCTGATCCGCGAAATTGAACAGGAAGCCAGTTCGCCGCTGCATCAGTCTGCGCCGATCCACGCGGTCTATTTTGGTGGCGGCACGCCGACGGCGCTCAGCGCGAAGCAGCTGCACCGGATTATCGTCACCTTGCGGCGCAGTTTACCGCTGGCCCCGGACTGTGAAATCACCGTCGAAGGACGCATTCTCAATTTTGATGATGAGCGCATCGACGCCTGCCTCGACGCGGGTGCGAACCGTTTTTCCATAGGCATTCAGACGTTCGACACGCGCATCCGTCAGCGGATGGGGCGTCGTGCCAACCGCGACGAGGCGATACATTTTTTGCGCAAACTGGGTGAACGCGACCGCGCTGCGGTGGTGTGTGATCTGATGTTCGGATTGCCGGAGCAGACCCGCGCATCCTGGCAGGAGGATTTGCAGATTGTCCGCGACCTGCCACTCGATGGCGTTGATCTTTATGCGCTGAACCTGTTGCCCTCCACGCCGCTGGGCAAGGCGGTTGAAAATCACCGCGTGACCCTGCCGGATGTCAGTATGCGCCGTGATTGTTATCTCGACGGCGAGGCGTTTCTGGCGCGCGACGGCTGGCATCAGATCAGCAACAGTCACTGGGCGCGCAATACCCGCGAGCGTAACCTCTACAACCTGCTGATCAAAAAAGGCGCGGACTGTCTGGCCTTTGGCAGCGGCGCGGGCGGCAATCTGGGCGGGCAATCCTATATGACGGCGCGCAGTCTGGAAGCGTATTACCAGCAACTGGACGCCGGACTGAAACCGATCATGATGATGACGGCCGCGACGGCCAGTGAACACCGCTGGCGCCTGGATTTACAGGGCGGTATCGAAGCCGGGCGCTATGATCTGAGCCGCATTATCGAAGACCCCTTCCCGCTCGAACCGCTGTTACAACAATGGCAACAGTGCGGCCTGATGCACAGTGATGGCCCGCGTTTTAACCTCACGCCTGCCGGACGATTCTGGGCCAGCAATTTGTTGCAGGCGCTGCAAACTCTGATCCCTCAACTGACCTTACGGAATACTGCTCATGCCAACGGATAATCCGCAAAACCTGATCACTTTTTTAGCCACGCAGCCCGACGGCACCGTCGAAGATATTGCCCGCGAATATGGCGTCACGCCGCTGACCGTCATTGAGCATCTACCGGCAAGCCACCTGTTTGACGGCAGCCGGTTTGATGACGTCTGGGACAATATCACCGGCTGGGGCGAGGTCACCACACTGGTGAACAATGAGGATCTGATCCTCGAGTTCCATGGCGAATTACCCACCGGCACGCACCGTCACGGCTATTTTAACCTGCGCGGCAAACAGGGAATGAGCGGCCATATCCGCGCCACACACTGCCGGCATATTGCCCTGATTGAACGGCCATTTATGGGGATGAGCACAGCAAGTGTCTGGTTTTTAAATGCTTCCGGTTATGCGATGCTCAAGGTTTTCGTCGGGCGCGACAGCCATCGCCAGCTTCTTACCGGTCAGCTGGCGGCGTTTCGTGCCCTTCCCGCCTTGCTGGCTGAGAGAGAGAAACAACCTTGAATACTTTGCTGATTTTTGGCGCAGGCAGCGGTGTCGGTGCAGAACTGATCACCCTGACGGCGCAGGAACGCCCGGTCGTGGCGCTGATCCGCAATCCTGAACAGGCACAAAGCGTGCGCGCACTGGGCGTCACCGTGATTGAAGGCGATGCACTTAACCCTGCCGACGTGTTGCAGGCCTGCGAGATGGCGGGCGATAAAGCGCAGATCGTCTCCACGCTGGGCGGAAAGCTTTCTGATTACACCGCCAACCGGCTGATCACCGATACTGCGGAACACACCGGCATCCGCCAGATGCTGCTGGTGACGTCCATCGGCTGCGGTGACAGCTGGCCGACCCTCTCCGCACGGGCGAAACAGGCGTTCGGTCAGGCGGTACGCGAGAAATCACTGGCGGAAAGCTGGCTGCAAACCAGCTCGCTGGAGTGGTGCATCCTGCGCCCCGGCGGCCTGATGAACGGTGAGGCCACCGGACAGGCGCACCTGATCCAAACCGAAGCCCACGGCCGCGTGCGCCGCAGCGATGTCGCCCTGCATATCCGTCAGTTACTGGCAAACGGCCAGGGCTGGGGCGAGATTTTCGCGTTATGCGATTCGACGCTGGAAGGTGAACGGTTTTAGTTGAGGTTATGTAATTGCTGAGGTCGTCTATTGACGACCTTTTTATTACGTAGGAATTTTTATGAGTGGTATATGACACATTAGAATCTAATCAGTGGGTTAATGTGTGATTTAAGTGACATTAGGGAACTTAGCGTAAGACCGCATCATAGGCGAGCAGATACAATCGCCAACGAGCAGCCATGCTTACTATGGAAGCTAGGGTTATAGTTGACACGAAAAGTATTTAGAAAAACCAGTCAACTTTATTTTATGAATGTTATTTGACAGGAAATATATTTAAATTATAGTCAATCAAGTAACTATAATTCAACTTTTCTGAAAGTGAAATGTCATCGAACACAGCTGCATAATTTATGGAGATATTATGGGATTTAAGTATGGTAAACCTACAGTCACTCTTGTTGTTGAAGCGGTTAAAAGTCTCGGCGGCTCTGCAACCCAAGTCGATGTCGACACTTATTTAAAAAAAGAATATCCCAATTATAAAAACAACACATACACTAACCTTAATGCCTGTTCAGTTAATCGTAACTCTCCTGGAAGTCACAGTTTTAATAAGTATCAAAGACGTTCGGATGATTACCAAAACCCTCGTAATAAATATGATCAGCTCTTCAAACGGGGGGATATATACGAGCTGTATAAACCTGAAATACATGGTGTATGGGAAATATATTGCGATGAACATAGTAAATGGCATACCCGCATAATCGATGATAGTGATGAAGCTCGCTACTTAGAAAGGGAACTTGAAATCCAAATAGAATCAGCTGAAAAATTAGCATTAGAAGAGAGAAAGTTACGTTTAATTTCCTATGAGAAACACCCCCAAATTAGATACGTTATGACCAAAGTATTTCTCCGCAATCCTTATGTCGTTGTTGAAGTGCTGGAAAGAGCAAAAGGGATATGTGAAATCTGTAAACTTAAAGCACCTTTTCTCCGCGCTAAGGACGGGAGACCCTATCTGGAAGTACATCATATTCAACCTTTATCTGAGGGAGGAATGGATGTAGTTGAAAATGCTCAAGCGATTTGTCCAAATTGTCATCGCAAAGCCCATTTTGGTCCAATCACTTCTTAGATAAGTGAAAAACTTCAAGTGACAATGAAGGAAGTGACGTGATACAGAGGCGTCTTAACATGCAATAGTTAATTCAATTTTTTCGAATAACATAAGCAAATCACTCCGCTATCCCTTCCGGTCGCACGGCGTTATTCTTCTTCTCATCGAAGGCACACGGCCTTCCCCAAACAAACATTGAGAAGGAATGACATCATGAAATCTATCAAAACTTTCGTTATCGCTGCTGCACTCGCCACGGTTTCTTTCGGTAGCTTCGCGGCTGAAATCGGCACCGTTTCGGCCTCTGACAATACCTTAGAGGGTCTGGAATCCACTTTCGCCGCCAAAGCCGCTGCTGCCGGTGCCAGTTCTTATAAAATCATCGAAGCCGGTGGTCAGAACCGCATTCACGGCACCGCTGTGTTGTACAAATGATTTGCTGAAGTTTGTGATTCAAAACAAAAGCCGCTCCTTTTACAGAGCGGCTTTGTCGTGTTCAGCGTCCGGCTTTTACCCTTTCGTTGCCACTTTCAGCAAAATTACGCCGGAGAAAATCAGCAGCACGGCGATGACACGCAGCGGGTTGAGGCTTTCGCCAAACATCACTACGCCGAGAATAAAAGCACCGATGGCGCCGATGCCGACCCAGACGGTGTAAGAGGTGCCGAGCGGCAGAGTTTTCATGGAAATCGCCAGTAAAACTACGCTGAGCAGCATAAAAACGGCGGTGATGATGCTGGGGATCAGGCGGGTGAATCCGTGGGATTCTTTCATGGCGGTAGACCAGACAACTTCAAAAATGCCAGCTAAAAACAGGTAAACCCAGGCCATGGTGTTTCCTTAATATCTTCAGGGTCGTCCCTGTATAAGATGGCTGAGTCTCTGGTCGTCCAGTCAGCATGAAGAGTGAAGGAGTATAGTTCACTCTTTCATGCCTTTACAGTGTCTGGTCTGCGGGTAGAAACGAATCCTTTTCGGTATGCAGCGTAATGATCGCCGGACGGAACAGTTTGCCTTTCTGTTCGATTTCAAAGGTGCGAAAATGCCGGCTTTCGCCGACTTCAGATGCCGGCATCAGCGCCGCGCCGACCAGCCCGTCGCGGAACATCTCGATCACCAGCCGCGGTTCGGACACTTTCATGATCACATTCACGTCTTTCACTTCTTCATACAGCCGGTTGAGCAGCATTTCATAGGTCCCCTCGCCGCCCATGCGGTGCAGCATCACCAGCGGAAAACCGGAGAGATCAGCAAACGTCAGTGTGCGATCCGGCAGGGTGTCGGCCAGTTCACTGGTCACCACCGCCACCAGTTTGATTGGCTCGAATTCCCGCACATAGAACGAGCGCACGTCGGCGGGCGTCTGGATCATCGCCATATCCAGCGTTTTGTTCATCACCAGTTCTTCCAGATAAGTGGATTCGGACACTAACAGGTTCGGATCCCAGTCCGGGTTTTTGCGGTACAGCTCGAGAAAAACGGTGTTGAAATAGCGCAGATACAGGTAGGAAACGCCGATACGCACCGTGCGTTTTTTTTGCGACGCGATATCAATCGCCTGTTTAGTGACGCTGTTCACCTGATTGAGAATTTCACTGGTTTTGCGATACAGAAAACGTCCGGCCTCGGTGAGCACCATTTGTTTGCTGGTGCGGATAAACAGCGGCGAACCGATTTCTTCTTCAAGCTCGTGCAGGCGTTTGCCGAGCGGGGGTTGCGCGATATTCAGCACCTTCGCCGCCTTGCTGATGGAACCCTGCTCGGCGATGGTACAGAAGTAGCGCATTCTTTTGAGATCCATCTTTCCCTTCCTGTCAGTCTGGCTGCGTCATGCCCAGTATACAAAAAGCCACTTCGCACAGAAGTGGCTTTTTGCGGACATCCGTCAGTGGATGAACAGGCTCCAGTAATGCGAGATGGGCATGACCAGAATTAACGCCGGTAATAAATTGCCAACCGCGATGGATTTTATACCGCTGATACGGAAACCGGCGGCCAGCATAATAAAGCCGCCTGCGGCAGTGAAATCCCCCATCATTTGCGGATTGGTCAGCGGCAGAATAACGACCGCGGCCGAGGCGATCAGAAACTGCACAATCCACTGAGGAATAAAGATCAGGGCGACGGCATAACCGAGCACGGTGGCGAAAATCGCGGCGGTGAACAGATCCATAATGGCTTTGACGAACAGAATGTTCGGGTCGTGCGTCATGCCTTCGGTCATCGCCCCGATAATCCCGGTGCCGCTGGCGCAGAACAGCACAATGATGGCCACGAACTTCTCGGTGAAGACGTTCTGATCCATGCCGGTATCCGGCGCAAATTTTGCGGCGATACCGCGCGCCATATTTCCCAGACGGGCAATGTAACGTTCGAGATAAAACAATTCGCCGATGGCGGCACCGAGGATCACCGACAAAATCACCACCGGCATGCTGTGCATTTTAACCAGCAGCACGACGCCCAGCGCCATGGAACACAAACCAAAAGTCTGGGGCAGCGAGGTTCGTAACCGCTCTGGCATTTTTACGCCAAGAAAGCCCCCTAACAGGCCGCCAAGTATAATGGCGCCGCTGTTAACGATAGGTCCAATTAACATTTCTACTCCGCTATTTTGAGATATTGTTTTAAATATTCCGCTATAAATCTTCGCCCCAGCGTTTAATATTGGCGACATCCAGGTCAAATAAATCCAGCGCGCGTGCCACGCTGTGGTGAATAATGTCATCCACGCTGCCGGGTTTATGGTAAAGGGCCGGAACCGGCGGGAAAATAATCCCGCCCATTTCCGTCACCGACTGCATATTTTTCAGATGCGAAAGATTCAGCGGTGTTTCCCTGACCATTAATACTAACCTGCGCCGCTCTTTTAAAACCACATCTGCGGCGCGGGTCAGTAAGTTGTTGGTCAGTCCGTGAGCAACAGAACCCAACGTATTCATCGAACACGGCGCAATAATCATCCCGATGGTTTTAAAAGAACCACTGGAAACCGATGCCCCGAGGTTATTAATGGAATGCACTTCATCGGCCAGCCGGATCACTTCCTGCCGTTCGATATCGGTTTCGAGACTGCGCGTCACTTCGGCACCTTTACTGATAATCAGGTGCACGTCGATATCGATATCGCGCAATATTTCCAGCGCCTTCATTCCATACTGAAACCCGGAAGCACCGCTTATTCCGACAATTATCCGCCTTCTCTTCATTTCACCTCTCCGCCTTTGAAACGTCGCACCGCAGATGCGCTGGCTTATTGCTGTTAGTATTTAAAGTCAGGTAAGAATTTCTTCACATCGACTTCTTTAAATTTGGAACGTTCGAAATGCGCTTTCAGGTGGAACGGCACCGTGCAGTCGAAGATGGTTTTACATGACATGCCTTCCTGCAAAATGCTCGGGCTGTAGGCCGGATTTTGCGAAGGATCGAGCGGATGACAGCGGACGCCCGGAATGGTGACGGTATCCACGTCGCCCTGATAGCGGGTTTGCATCGCCCACAGGATGTCGTCGGTATCGAAAATATCCACGTCTTCATCCACCAGAATCACATGTTTCAGCTCGGAGAATGCCGCAAACGCCAGCAGCGCCGCTTGTCTCTGACGGCCTTCATCCACCGGGGAGGATTTTTTAAACTGCAATACCGCCAGTAACTTACCGCCGCCGGAGGTGTGGGCATGCACATTCAGCACGCGGCCCGGCATGGCGCGGTCGATCATATCCAGAATACTGGCTTCGGTCGGAATACCCGCCATGCTGACGTGCTCGCCGCTCGGGCCAAGCGTGGTTTGCAGGATCGGATTTCTGCGGTGCGTGACGGCTTTCACTTTGATCACCGGCAGTTCGGCTTTGGCTTCACCGGTGTAGCCCGGGAATTCCGGCATTGCTTTGCCGGTATTGGTGTTCTGATCTTCGCGCACACGGACGTTCGGCAGCAACTCACCTTCAATGACGATTTCGGCGTGGGCAATGGCTTTTTCATCGATGGACACACAGTGGGTCAGCTCGACAGCTTTACCGCGCAACGCACCGGCGATGCTCAGTTCATTGAAGCCCAGCGGCGTGGTTGGCGGCTCGAAGCAGGCGGCAATTTCAATCGCCGGATCGACACCGATGCTGATTGAAATCGGCAGCGGTTTGCCCGCACGTTCCGCTTTTTCACGGAAGGCATCGATATGACGGCCCGGCGTCAGCCACATTGACAGTTCGTCGCGGCTTTGTATGCACAGGCGGTGAATGGTGATATCGGATTCTTTGGTTTCAGGATCAGAGGCATAGCACATGCCCATGGTGAAATACGGACCGGCATCTTCTTCGGTGTTGGTCGGTGCAGGCAGCAAGGTGCGCAGGTCAAAATTCGGGTCATCGGCTAGGTAGGTGACTTCCTGACAGGGCGCCGGACCGCGATCGACCACCACCGGCGCGATGGCATTTTTCACCGAATCCCTCAGCAGAAAACCGAGTTTTTCCGGCGCACAGTTCAGCAGGTAGCCCGCACGTTCACGGGTCGACATCAGACCGGTGACCACGCGCACGCCCGGAAAACCTTTAATGGTATTAAACATCATCGCCGGGCCTTTGCGGGTCGGACGTTCACAGGTGCCCCCGGCACCGACGTAACGGTATACGCCGGAAAGCTCCGCATGCGGATCGACTTCCACATCGGTACTGACCATTTCGCCTGGCAGGCTTTCTAAAAATTCAATCGCAGACCGGAGGTCATGCACGTTATTATTTTGAGGGTGGGTTTCTTTCTTAGACATATTTTTTATCCAGGTAAATTAATATTCCACATAATGAGAAAATTATTTCATCGCCGGATTAAATATATATTTACTGCCGTCATTCAAAAAGTACCGTTTAAATACAGGCGCTAAACCTTTTTGGTTTATATCAAAAATATAATTATTATTTAACACTTATTAATACAGAATAATAACTTTCCGACATCATTTTACGCTATTTACGTTACGGCCATCACACCGTAACGCAAATTAATAAATTGGAATTTAGACCGGCACTGAAAATTGAAAACAGGCACCCTGTTTTGACTGTTCAATCAGGCGGATATCACTGCCATGAAGTTGCAGAATACGGCGCACAATCATCAGGCCCAGCCCGCCTGCGCGGTGTTTATTGGTGCTGAGGATCGACGGACGCACGAACAGGTTGTCCTTCAGTTCCGGCGCAATTCCCGGCCCGCTGTCTTTCAGTTGCACCATCACCTGCCCTTCGTGCGGCCACAATTTGATTTCTATCGTGCCGCCTTCCGGCGTAAAACGAATGGCATTATCCAGCAGATTGGTCAGCACCCTTTCAATCATGCCTAAGTCCGCGTTCACCAGCGGAATGCCCGGCGTGATATCGGCAAGTAATTTCTGCCCGCGCGTTTCGGTCGCCAGTTCAAATTTCTGGAACACATCCTGCACCAGTTCGCTCAGCGAAAACGGTTCTTTCTGCGGTTTCACCACGCCATATTCCAGCCGCGCCAGCTCAAATAATTCCTGCGCCAGACGGCCGACTTTTTTACTCTGCGTCAGGGCGATATTCAGATAACGCTGCCGGTCTTCGTTACTCAGATGATCTGATTTCACCGACAGGGTTTCCAGATACCCGTGCAATGAGGTCAGCGGCGTGCGCAGGTCATGGGAAATATTGGCGATAAATTCGCGGCGTTGCTGATCCTGCACCATCAGGCTTTGCCATTGCTGGTCGATGCGTTTTGCCAGCGCGACAAACGCCTGTTGCAGTTGTGTCACTTCATCGCGCGCAGCACCGGCTGGCGTATCGGTTTTCGCCAGCGCCTGAATGGCGTCCATTCCGCCGGAATCGAGTTGTGCAATCTGCGCCGTCAGTTTACGCACCGGCCGCGTTACCCAGCGGAACGCCAGCGCACCGGCCAGCAGGCCGAACAGCGCCACCAGCCCCATCGAGCGCCACGCCAGAGAGATTGCCGACTGATATTGCGCGTCGCTGGTCAGCGCGGTGTATTCATCACCCAGCAGCACGATATACACATAGCCTTTGGTCACGCCATCGACCCGCAATGGCGCGGCGCTGAACACCTGACGGGTTTGCGGATCGCGCGGATTGTCGCCATATACCGGCATTTTCGCGCCATTTAGCAGCGCATTCACTGGCGATAAATCGATTTTTTGCCGTTGCAAACGCCCCGGAGGGGCAGCGTTGCCGACGATATTGCCGTCTTTATCCAGCAGATACACCTCGACACTCGGGTTCACCGCCATCAGCTGATTAAACAGCGAATGCACCGCTTGCGGATCCCAGTCGCCCTGGCTGAGCAGCGGATTGTTCGCCGCGATCTGCGTCGCCAGATTGGCCGACAGACGCTGGATCACTGACTGGCTGTACTGATTGCTCGAGCGCACCTGCATATAGCCGGAAAGCGCACAGCAGGCGATCAGCAGCACCATAAACACCAGAGTCAGTCTTTGCGCCAGCGTGAGATTTTTCATGATTTACCCTTGCGTCTCTTCAGCGGAAGACACGAATTTATAGCCTTTTCCCCACACGGTCAGAATGCGTTCCGGCTCAGCCGGATTGGCTTCTATCTTGATGCGCAGCCGGTTGATATGGGTGTTCACCGTATGTTCATACCCTTCGTGTTCATAGCCCCAGACCTGATTTAACAGGCTGAGGCGCGAGAACACTTTGCCGGGATTTTTGGCAAAGAAGTACAGCAGGTCAAACTCACGCGGCGTCAGCTCGACCGGCTGATGACTGAGCGTGACGTCACGGGCGATGGGGTCGATCACCAGCCCGGCAAAACTCAGCGTGCCGGCATCCATTTTCAGGTTACGGCTCATCGCTTCCTGCCGCCGGAACAGGGCCTTGACCCGCGCCACCAGCTCCAGCATAGAGAACGGTTTCGCCAGATAATCGTCCGCGCCCAGTTCCAGCCCGAGCACGCGGTGCACTTCGCTGGAACGCGCGCTGATAATAATGATCGGCGTATACCGCGTCATGTTGCGTGCGCGCCGGCAGATTTCCAGACCATCGACGCCCGGCAGCATCAGGTCGAGGATCAGCGCGTCCCAGCCTCCTTTTTCCAGATGCGCCACGCCCAGATTGCCGTCGGCGGCGTGGGTAATTTCATAGCCTTCATCGCGCAGATGCAGGCTGAGCAGTTCAGCGATATCCCCGTCATCTTCAACGATCAGGATCTTCTTCGGCTTATCCATGTGTTATCCCAAAACGTGGCGTTTCCCAATGATTTGAGTCTACACAAGCCACCGCCCCGGAGTTATCACATTTTATTTAACTTTGCGTGAGGTCTCGGGGAACAAATCCGCTCAATACTCGCTGCATCACAGGGCGGACAGCCGGACTTCATCATGACAATACATACGGACTTACCCCATCAGGCAAAACAAAAACCCGCCATCGTGCATCCGTTATGGCTGCGTCTGACCCACTGGCTGAACGCGCTGGCGGTGCTGATTATGGTGACCAGCGGCTGGCAGATTTATAACGCGTCGCCGCTGTTTGATTTTGATTTCCCCACCACGATGACGCTGGGTGGCTGGCTGGGCGGCGCGATCCAGTGGCATTTCGCTGGCATGTGGCTGTTCGGTTTTAACGGCCTGTTTTATCTGCTGATGAACATTTTTACCGGCCGGATGAAGCAAAAATTCTGGCCGCTGACGCCGCGTGGCATCTTCAATGATTTGCGGGCGGCATTGCGCGGCAAGCTGAAACACGACGATTTGCGTCACTACAACATGGTGCAGCGCGCTGCCTACGTGTTCGTGATGTTCGACGGCATCGTGCTGGTGCTTTCCGGGCTGGTGGTGTGGAAATCGGTGCAGTTTCCGCTGCTGCGCGAACTGATGGGCGGCTTCGATACCGCGCGTTACGTGCATTTTCTGGCGATGGCGTCACTGGTGGCATTTGTGGTGCTGCATATCGTGATGGTGGCGCTGGTGCCGAAAACCCTGATTGCCATGATCCGCGGACGTTAAGGAAGATCCGATGAAGAACCTCATCAAAAAAAGTATCAGCCAGATTTTCAGCACCGCCGACAGCGAGGCGATTGTGCAGGAAGCTAAAAAACAGATTATCCGCGAACTGGATGCGCCTTCCCGCCGCCTGTTTTTACAACGCGGCCTGACGCTTGGCGGCGTGGCGATGCTGACCGGTTGTGACATCAGCGATAACGCCAGCGTGGAAAATGCGCTGGGTAAAATCTCCGGCTTTAACGACCGCGTACAAGGCTGGCTGTTTGGCTCGACGCGCCTTGCGCCGGTGTATGCCGAATCGATGATCACCCGCCCTTTCCCGTTCAATGCTTTCTATGCCGAAGACGATGCACCGGACGTTGACGGCAACGCCTACCGCCTGAAAATCGCCGGTCTGGCGCTGGATAAACGCGAATGGTCATTACCGGCGCTGTACAACATGGCGCAGGTCAGTCAGGTGACGCGGCACATTTGTGTCGAGGGCTGGAGCGCAATCGGTAAATGGGGCGGCGTGCCGTTCGGGGATTTTCTGCGCCTGATTGGCGCAGATCTCACGGCGGAATACGTCAGCTTTAAATGCGCTGACGAATATTACACCAGCATTGATATGGCGACGGCGCTGCATCCGCAGACCCTGCTGGCGCTGACCTACGACGGCCAGATTTTGCCGCGTAAGTACGGCTTTCCGATGAAACTCAGAATGCCGACCAAACTGGGTTACAAGAACCCGAAACACATCGAAGTGATTGAAATTACCAATAAGTTTACCGGTGGCTACTGGGAAGATCAGGGCTACAACTGGTTCGGCGGAAGCTGAACAACCTCCACAAAAACCTTTGTATCTCAAAACTCAGAAGAAGGAATTACCATGAAAAAGTTAACCGTAATGATGATGTCTGCCTGCCTGATGATGGGTGCCGTGAGCACCACCTATGCCGCTGACGCGATGGCGAAAAAAGACACCATGGGCCACATGTCGAAAGACTGCACGAAGAAAGACAGCATGAGCAAAAATACCATGGCAAAAGACAGCATGGGCAAAGACTGCATGTCGAAAGATCATATGAAGAAAGACAGTATGTCGAAAGATTCCATGTCCAAAGACGGCATGAAAAAAGGCGCGATGAGCCAGTAACCGCATTCATTCCCGCCATGTAGCAAAAACGCCTCCGCCTGTTCAGCGGAGGCGTTTTTATTGGAAAATCCGCGGCAACCTGCGTAGTATATAAAACATATACGATTCATATACTGCGAGGTGACCCGATGGGTATCATCAAGATTTCAGAACTGATGCACGAGAATCTGCGCATCGCCAGCATGGCCTACACCCGGTCCATTAACGCCCAGGCCGAACATTGGATGAAAATCGGCATGCTGATGGAAACGCATCCCGACATGACACACAGTGAAATTTCGCAACTGCTGGTGCGTTGCAGCGTGGAATCGGACGAGAACAGTGACAGCATCCGCACGCTGTTAAACGTGGGCGGCACACACAGGAAGGCAAGCAATGAATAATGGTTTAGACGAACGGTATTTTGTGAATAACAACCGCATGGTCAAAACGCCGGAAGGCATCGACAAAGCCCGCATCGCCGGGAAACTGGCCGCCCGTGTGTTGCATATGATCACGCCACACGTCGTGCCCGGTGTCACCACCAACGAACTGGACCGTCTCTGCCACGATTTTATCGTCAACGAGTTACAGGCGATCCCGGCCAACATCGGGTATCACGGTTATCAAAAAACCACCTGCACCTCCGTCAACCATGTGATCTGCCACGGCATTCCTTCCGACAAGGCGCTGAAGAAAGGCGACATCGTCAACATCGACGTGGCGCTGATCAAAGACGGCTGGTATGGCGACACCAGCCGCATGTATTACGCCGGAGAGCCTGGCATTATGGCGCGCCGTCTGGTGGATACCACCTTTGAAGCGATGATGGCCGGGATTGACGTGGTGCGTCCGGGCGCCACCTTAGGCGATGTGGGTTACGCCATTGCCGCCGTCGCGAAACGCGAAGGGTTTTCCATTGTGGAAGAGTACTGCGGACACGGCATCGGCATGGGCTACCATGAGGATCCGCAGGTGCTGCATTACGGCGAGAAAGGCCGCGGTCTGGTGTTACAGGAAGGCATGTTATTCACCATCGAACCGATGCTCAACGCCGGTAAGAAGCAAAACAAAGTCCTGCCCGACGGCTGGACGGTGGTGACTAAAGATCATTCGTTGTCCGCACAATGGGAACATATGATTGCGGTGACGAAAACGGGCTATGAAATATTGACCCCATGGCCTGAAGAGAACTGATTTTCCTGTTATATTTCCTGAATGTAAAAGCCTCCGTCCGGAGGCTTTTAACTTTCTGTGATACGGCTCAGCTGCGCTCGATTTCTTTGGTCGCGCGATCTAACGCATCGGTGATTTTATACAGCGTTTCCTGTTCGATCGGCCCTTTGGCGAGGCGCAAATTGAGCGCCATGCGCATATTGTTAATCGCGCGCTGCATTTCCGGAATACTGCGGTTATTCGACAGAATCGCCAGCGAATGCAGTTTCTCTGTTACTGAACCGAGCAAATCACCCTGCTCTGCCAGCGACTGCGTGCCTTCCGGCGTAATTGAATATTGTTTCTTACCGGCCTCTTCCTGCTTCGCCGTTACCAGACCCTGTTCTTCCAGGAAGGTCAGGTTCGGATAAATAATGCTGGCGCTCGGGGTGTATTCCCCTTTGGCTAATTCTTCAATGGCTTTGATCAGCTCATACCCGTGGGCGGCACGTTGCTGTAAGAAATGCAGCATCAGCACACGGATATCACCCGTTTCGAACATGCGCTCACGGCGATGTTTTTTCGCCGTAATACAGTGCGCTTTTTTGCCGGATGTGGCAGGAGGACGGTCATTACCCAAAGGATTATTTTTCATCAGAACCATAGTCAGGATTGCGTAAAAAGTGCGTACAGATATCCCTTAAAGATAACGGGTTAAGCCTTCTTTCACAATGCTGTAAAACATCAGGCAAGCCGCAGCCTGCCTGATTTTATGCCTTTACCGCACCATGGACGGTTAATTCATAAACGTATACGGCTGATAGAAATCCTCGCCCAGCCAGTGATAGGCCGCAGGCTGCGTCGCCAGCGGTTTACGAAGATAACTGGCCGCTGTATTCACATCGCCCTTTCCGCTGTACACCGCGTAATCCGGATACGGGAAGACCGGACGGGAAGCCGCCCCGGCCGGGATTTTCTCCAGACGGATATCGGTCGCTGGCTGTTTGCCGCGCTCTGGCATCGGCTGGCCGAACTGGATCTTCTGCTCTTTCGCTGCCTGATACGTGGTAATGCTGTCCGGCGCGATGCCTTTCTCCACCCAGTTCATCATCGGCGTGAGGAAATCCACCAGACTCGGGCCTTCACCGCCTGAGCAGTGATGCACGCCCGGCAACAGATACAGACGCTCAAACTGATCGCGGCTCGTCGCGCCCATCACATGGCCTACCGCCTGATGATACGCCACGGAATTGAGCGGGGAGATATGCGGATCTGCCCAACCATGCCAGATAATCAGCTTGCCGCCCGCCGCCTTGAATGCCGAGAGATCCGGATTGGTGGCATCGTAAAGGGGGTGCATTTTACGCAGTTCGTCAAATCCGGCTTCGGTGAATTTCACGTCTTTCAGCGTAAAATGTTCAGCCGGATTTTTTTCATAACTCAGAAATTTCAGCGATGGCAGCGCGATAAACGAGCTGAAAATCGGATCGCTGGCTTTTTCCGGCACAAACACGCCTTCCCACGCCAGTTCTGAACCCGGTTGCGGTCCGCCAACGGTCAGTTTCGCACCGGTCTTCGGATCAACCGGTCCGGCGTACAATTTGGTTAATGTCGAGATTTCAGCGGCTGACAGGCAGTTTTCCTGCGCAGCATCCGTTTTGCAGGCCATCGCGGCAATATCCACATGACAGCTTTGCGGATCGGCAATCAGGCCGTCGGTCTGGCCGTCCAGGGCGTCACATTGTTTCAATACCGCGTTATGGATCAGCGGCAAACGGGAAGCCACAATCACCGCGTTGCCATCCGGCCCGGTATTCGCCAGCGCCTGCCACGCGTGATAGACGGCGTTTTGCGACTGGAAGTTCATCGCCGCCGCACCGGCAATCACACCGTTGAAATCATGCGGAAAACGTTGCGCTTCCATCAGGGCTTCGCGACCGCCATCAGAACAGCCGTTGAAATAGGAATACGCCGGCGCACGCCCGTAGTATTCCGCGATCAGTTTCTTCGACACCTGAGCCGTCAGATGCTGGCTGCGGTAGGCGAAATCTTTGCGCTTTTGCGGATCTTTACCGAAATCCACTTCCTGCATGGAATGCCCCATGTCGGTGGCGGCCATCACGAAACCGTTGGTTTGCAATGGCGTACAACCGGCTGCCGCGCCGATTTGCAGCGAGATATTGCCGCACAAGCCCCCGCAACCGATTTGCATATAACGTTGCTGCCAGGAAGACACCGGCAAAATCACTTTAAAGCCGATGGCCGGATGCAGATTGCCGTCCACCTCGCAGGCCGGTGCGCCGTTGACGGTGATTTCTTTCGCTGAGGTGATGCGGCTGCCCTCGCCGCCGATGTCAGTCAGCGACACCTTGCTGAGATCGGCGCAGGCTTTTACCGGTTTAACAATATCCAGCGACGGAGCCGCTGTATTTTCAGCCGCTGAACTTAAAGAAGAATATCCCGCGAATAAAAGAGGAAACAGGCACAGCGCGCGCCAGTGTCGTTTGAGGCTTATTAATTTCATAACCATTCCTTTGAATAAAAATTCAGAATTTGTCATAAGAATTATAATGATGGCAGAAATAATAAATAATGGCGTTTACCGCACCCGGTGTAATGATTCCGGCGGCAGTTGCAACAAAGCATGAATGAGAAAAACCGCAGACAACAAAGGGGAAATAACCCTTTCATTCTCTGCGGTAAAAAAACAGGGACGTTATTTGTTATGCCAGTAAGCCACGCAGCGAACAAAATTCGCGTCCAGCCCGCGATTTTCCACGAAATAATCATTCAGCCCTTTGGCGAATTTCCCTTCGCCGGTTGCCCAGATGTAATAATCGCTTTCCGGCAGGAACAGGCTTTTCAGTTTCTTCACCACGGCGTCATCCTCCTGATAACCGTGGTGCACGTCACTGACAATCCACTCAATGTTGAACTCTTTTTCGTCATCTAAGTAGCTGATACAAGAGGCGTCTTTCACTTTCACCAGCACGGTAATCTTAGCGTCGGATCCGGCCTGTTTCAGCTCGCGCAGACGGCGTTTTACCGCCGGAAGACCGGTTTCGTCGCACACATACAACTGCCAGGCGTAAGTGGTCGGGATGATCAGGGAACCACGCGGCCCGCCGATAATCAGTTTATCGCCCGGCTTCGCGCCAGCCGCCCATTCACTGGCTACGCCGCCGTCGTGAAGATAGAAATCCAGCGTGAGTTCATGGGCTTGCGCATCAAAATGCAGCGGCGTGTATTCGCGGTTCAGCGGACGCGGCCCTTCGCCCCAGACAATACCTTCTTCTGTCGCGGCCGGTGGCGTGATCACATCACCGGGATTGGCCGGGAAAAACAATTTGATATGGTCGTCGAAGCCGCGCGAGGTAAAGCCCTTCAGCTCGTCGCCGGTTAACACGATGCGTTTAAAACAACCGGCGATGGTTTCGCTGCTTTTTACCGTGATATGACGAAAAACCAGTTCATTTTTTACCCGGACAGCCAGGTTTGCGGCAGGGGTTTCGGGGCGATGTTGTTCCATCAGACTCTCTCTTATGAAATAGGATTTTCTGAAAGATATATCTTAGTCATGTTTTACGCAACCCCGAAAAGCGTAAGTAAAACACGCGGAATTTACCTCAACGGCCTGCCGCTATAGCCCATTTCTCAGAACGTAGTGCAAAGATTTCGTTAAGGAACGCATTTTTCTTTATCATTTTGTTGATAACAATTATCAGTATCATTATCATTCGCACAAAGCTCAAATGGGTAATGCATTAAAATAAACCCATAATTTATAAGGAATAGGGCTTTTTCATGGAAGATTTTAAACAGATGACCAGCGCGTCTGATTTGTCGAAAGGCAGTACATGCGAGCAGAACTTAAAAAATCAGTGCAGGACACATAACAAATGTTCAAATCCTTTACACAGCAGGGTTTGGTGAAAAACGTCATTTTCATGGGGACGATCCTCACCACCACCTTCAACGTTAATGCAGCGGACGCAGTTAAAAACAACACCGATCTTACCGCCAGCAACACGCCATCTTCTGAGGCCATCAAGAAAAAGCCGGTGCGTACTGCACAGGATCTGGCGCAGAACAATGAAGAAGTCATGACCGTCACGGAAACGATGCCGGATAAAAAACCGGGCTCGAAAACCACCATCACGGCCGCCGATATGCAAAAACGTGGCGGGAATGATTTCGGCACCATTATGCGTTATGAGCCGCTGATCACCGCGACCGGCTCCAGCGGCGGCTCCGGCAACGGCAAAAGCGGTTTCGACCGCAACGGTTACACCGGCTACAACATTCGTGGTCTGGAAAGCAACCGCGTCGGCATTGACGTTGACGGCATCCCGCAACCCAATGCCACCGGCCGCAGCTATGCCAGCCGCGCAGGTCTGGGGACATCCGGCATTGGCCGTGATTACATCGACCCGTACATTTACGGTCAGGTCGATATCGAATCCGGCGCCACCTCTGCCGATCGCGCCAATTCCTCCATCGGCGGTGCCGTTTCCTTCCTGCCAAAATCCGCCGACGATTACCTGCGTCCGGGCAAGGAAACCTATTTCGGTTACCAGTCAGATTATGATTCTTCCGACCGTTCCTGGCACAACGGCATCACTGCCGCTGCCGGTGACGAAACCCTGCGTGGCCTGATTGCCATCAGCCGCCGCGACGGACAGGAAACCGAAAATAACAGCGGTACGCACGACGCCTACCCGGCAAACTGGCACTCTGACGCCATCATGACCTCTGTGATCTGGCAGCCAAATGACGAACATAAAGTCACCGGCACGCTGGATTACTACGAAAAAGTGAACCACACCCATTACGACACCTGGAACAGCGCGGGCAGTAGCATTATCGGCACCGCACAGCAGCAAAGTAACACCCGCCGCTGGGGCGCGAGCCTGAAAGACGAATGGACGCCGTTCAACGATTACGCGGATGCCGTGGTGTCCAAAGTGTATTACCAGTACACCCAGGCGCACGACAACACCTACATGCCGAATTCCAGCGGCGAGATGATGAACGTCTACTCCAACTATGACGTCAACACCTTCGGCGGGGAAACCAGCTGGCTGAAAACGCTGGGTCGTCATGAACTGAGCGCCGGTCTCAACGCCCGTATGTCGAATACGGAACGTCCGTTCCGCGAAAGCCCGGATCAGAGTGTTTACACCACCATCATGCAGCCGGAAGCGAACAGCCGTTCTTATACTCTCGGCGGCTTCCTGCAGGACACCATGAAGTTTGACCTCGATGGCCATAACTTCTCCATCGTTCCGGCGGTGCGTGTGGCCTATCAGAACACCAAAGCCAAAGACCTGTCCGATTTGTCGAACAGCACGGTATCTGAAGATCAGGTTTCCACTTTGTACGGGAAAGCCAACACGGATACGCAGGTTCTGCCGTCTCTGGCATTTACCTATGACATCACGCCTAAGCTGATGACTTACCTGCAATACCGTCGTGGCGCCCAGTTCCCGGATGCCAGCCAGCTTTATGGCTCATGGAACCTTGGCTCTTCTTACGCCGGTTCCCAGCAATATGCGCTGATCGGTAATACCAACCTGAAGACCGAAACCAGCAATAACTTCGAGTGGGGCATGAAGGGTGAAGCGACGGAAGGCGTGACCTTCAAGACGTCGGTGTTCTACAACACCTACAAAAACTTCATTGCTAACACCCGTTACACCCGTGCGGGCAGCCCGGGCATGTTCACCAACGTGCCTTCCAATATTTATACGATTTATCAGGCAGAAAACCGCGATGAAGCCTTTATCTACGGGGGCGATCTGAGTACCAAAATCAACTACGGTACCTGGTTCAGCAGCGTCGACGGCCTGAGCACCAGCTTCGCACTGGGCTATGCCAAAGGTGAGTCTAAATCCAGCTACGAAGGCGACAAATACGTTGACCTCGACAGCGTACCGCCAATGAAATTTGTGGCCGGCGTGGCATGGGATGATCCATCAGGAATTTACGGAACCGCACTGACAGCCACCTTCGTGAAAGGCAAAAAAGCCGAAGCGACCAGCCGCCAGAGCTACACCAACAGCGGTACCGCACTGACCAGCTCCACCACCGAATACATGAACGTGCCGGGTTATGGCATGGTGGATGCGACGGCGTACTGGAAAGTCGCTAAGAACGTCAAACTCAGCGGTGGCGTCTATAACATCACCGACCGCAAATACTGGGATTATCTGAGCAGCCGCACACTGACCGACACCACCAACCAGGATGCTTATAACAAAGCTCTGGCCGTGATGCCGGGTCGCAGCTTCCAGCTGGGCGTGAACGTCGATTTCTAATCTTCGTTAACCCCCCGCAACACCACAGGCGTCATGTGCAAACATGGCGCTTTTTTTTTGCACCTTCCTGTCCGTCCGCACGGTTCACCTTTCGCCCTGTCGTTAGAATGAGCACCGGTATTTCCCCTTTTAACGAGAGATTACATGGAATTAATCAGAAAGCCCCTGACCCTCGCACTGGCGCTGCTGTTGTTACCGGCAGGCGTCTGCGCCACCACAACCCTGCGCTACACCGATCACGAACCTCTGGGGGCCATGCGCACCCGCTTTATAAAGGACGTATTTTTCCCCGCGATTGAAAAAGAATCCCAGGGTCGCCTGAAAATTGAAGACCACTGGAACGGTGAACTCTCCACCGGCTACGACGCACTTCGCACGATACGTGAGGGCAACACCGCCGATATCGGCATTGTGGTGCCGGAATATGCGGCCAAAGATCTGCCGCTGCATCAGGTTTTCAAAAGTTTTCCGGTCGGCCCGTCCGGTGACAAACAGATAGAATTCTTCCGCCGCGTTTATGCGGAAATCCCGGCCTTCTCCGCTGAGCTGAAACAAAACGGTGTGGTAAATCTCTTTCCCGCTACCGGTTATCCGGTGGCCTTTTTCAGCACGCATCCGCTAAAAAACCTTCAGGATATTAAAGGCACCACCTGGCGTTCAGCCAGTTTCTGGCATCAGGATTTCCTGCGTAATGCGGGCGCGACGCCGGTGACCATGCCGTGGGGCAAGCAAACGGTCAATGCGTTTAAGACCGGACAACTCGACGGCATCATGGTTAATGTCGACAGCGGTTACGACCTCAAAGTCCACAAAATGGCCCCCGACGTCTTAGTCTCGAAAGAGCTATGGCTCGGTCATGTTTACCTGCTGGTGATGAATCAGAAGGTCTGGAACGGACTGGCGCAGGAAGATAAAGACGCCATCACCCGCGCCGCTGACATCGCCCGTAAAACGGCCGGTTCGGTGATGGATAAGCATTTTGAACCCCAGCTGGCCGCCCTGCGAAAAGACGGCGCAAAGGTCCGCATCCTGCAACACAGCGAGATCATGCACTGGCAGAAAGTGACGCGCTATCAGGAAAGTCAGGCCCGTTGGGTGAAGGAGCAGCAAGCCGCTGGCGTTGAGGATGCCGCCCCCGCCCTGCAACAAGTCAGTAAAATCATGGCAGACGTGATGAAATAAACGTGACACCGTCACAATACTATGACTTTTTCGCAATGCTTACACGGCAAAAAGAGCAGGAGGGCATCTTTTTGCCGTTCATCGGTAAATCAGGGAGTTAGCCGCCTTCCCGAGTGTTAAGAAGTGTCAGCAGGCCGTTTCCCCTTACCCACGCAGTGGCTATTTAGTCGATGTAAAACAACCGGTTAACACTATCCTTACGTAATTTTCCCGCCCTGACACCGGCTTGCCCCGAAAACCCACAAGATATATCTTGAGGCCATCGGGAATAACGGAAGGAGAGAAAACATGAGCGGAACTGCACCTGCCGCACGGCGTAAAAGCAAACTGTTCACCCGTCAGGAACTGACGCTGTTCGTTTTGCATCTGATCCAGATAAACCCGGCGCACGGCTATGAAATCATCAAAACGATTGAAGGCTATTCGATGGGGGCTTATATCCCCAGCCCCGGCGTGATTTACCCGATCCTGTCGCAGATTGTCGAACGCGGTTTTGCCACGGCGGCGGAAATCGAAGGCGGAAAAAAACAATTTTCCATGACCTCTGCCGGTTCTGAATTTCTGGCAGCCAGAAGAAACGAAATCCGCGATATAGAAGAAAAAATGAAAACCCGCGTGATTGAGAATAACCCGCCCCCTGCGCCTGAAATGATTTATGCCATCGAGAATTTAAAAATTACCGTACGGACCAAAGACTATAACGGTGATATTACGCCGGAAAAATATGATCTGATCATTCACTATATCAACGAGGTCACGAAGAAAATTCATGACTTATAAATAAGCTGATTCTTTAAATAAACCTGACGACAACCTGACTGTTTTATTTCGATAAAACAGCCGGGACGCCTTTTGCCTTTTATTCTCTTGTTATTATTTACGGACACCAAAATGCCTTTATTAAGACCTTCCTGCTTAATTATGCTTTTCGCACTGAGCGGTTGTGATAATTCACCAGCCGCTCCACCTGCCGCCGCGCCCACTGAAGTGGGCGTCGTCACCTTAAAAGCACAGCCTTTCAATCTGGTGAGCGAATTAACCGGACGCACCACCGCCACGCTGACGGCGGATGTCCGCCCGCAGGTCGGCGGCATTATTCAGAAACGCTTATTCATGGAAGGCGATACGGTGAAAGCCGGTCAGGCGTTGTATCAGATTGATCCGTCGTCGTACAAAGCCACTTACGATCAGGCGGCGGCCGCGCTGAAAAGTGCCAATGCGCTGGTGCTCTCTGATTGCCAGAAAGCGCGCCGGTATGCGGTGCTGGTGAAAGAGCAAGGCGTGTCACAACAGGATGCGGAAGACGCGCAGTCGGCCTGTGCCGAAGACCGCGCCAGCGTCGATGAAAAAGTCGCCGCGCTGGAAGCGGCAAAAATCAATCTCGACTGGACGCGGGTCACCTCGCCGATTGCCGGGCGTATCGGGATCTCTTCGGTCACGCCGGGCGCACTGGTGTCCGCCGCGCAGGACACCGCGCTGGCAACGGTACGCAATCTCGATTCGATGTATGTCGATCTCACCCGCTCCAGCGCGGATTTGCTCAGCCTGCGTAAACGTGCGGTGGCCGCAAACAGCGAGGCGCTGGGTGTCACGCTCACATTAGAAGACGGCTCGGTGTACCCGGAAAAAGGCCGTCTCGAACTGACTGAAGTGGCGGTAGATGAAGCCACCGGTTCCGTCACCCTGCGCGCCGTGTTCCCCAATCCGAAACACGTGTTGCTGCCGGGCATGTTTATCCGCGCCGACGTGGATGAAGGCGTGATTGAAAACGCCATACTCGCGCCGCAGCAGGGCATCACGCGGGATGCCAAAGGTGATGCCACCGCGCTGGTGGTCACCGCCGCCGGTAAAGTCGAACAACGTGATGTGGAAACCGGTGAAGCCACCGGCACAAACTGGCTGATCGTCAAAGGCTTGCAGGCCGGTGACCGCGTGCTGGTGGAAGGCAACGACAAGGTCACCGTGGGCGATACGGTGAAAGCGGTTGAAGTGAAGAATACCGCCACCAAAAGCACAGAAGGAGCTGCCTGATGTTCTCCCGCTTCTTTGTGCGTCGCCCGGTGTTTGCCTGGGTGATTGCCATTCTGATCATGATGGCCGGGATTATGGCGATCCGCACCCTGCCGGTGGCGCAGTATCCGGACGTCGCGCCGCCGTCAGTCAAAATCAAAGCCACCTACTCCGGTGCGAATGCCGAAACCCTGGAAAACAGCGTCACGCAGGTCATCGAACAACAGCTGACCGGGCTGGATAATCTGCTTTATTTCAGCTCCAGCAGCAGTTCCGACGGCTCGGTGGATATCACCGTCACCTTCAAACAGGGCACGAATGCCGATACCGCACAGGTGCAGGTGCAGAACAAAGTTCAGCAGGCGGAATCGCGTCTGCCGACAGAAGTGCAGGAAGCCGGGGTAACGGTCACTAAATCGCAGTCCAGCTTCCTGCTGATCATGGCGGTGTACGACAAAACCGACAAGGCCAGCAGTTCGGATATCGCCGACTGGCTGGTGAGTAATATGCAGGATCCGCTGGCGCGCGTCAGCGGCGTCGGCAGTTTGCAGGTGTTTGGCGCGGAATACGCCATGCGCATCTGGATGGATCCGACCAAACTGGCGGCCTATGACCTGATGCCGTCAGATGTGGAAACCGCCATCGAAGCGCAGAACGTGCAGATCTCCGCCGGTAAAATTGGCGGCCTGCCCTCTTCAGATTCCCAGCAACTGACCGCCACCGTGCGTGCGCAATCACGTCTGCAAACGCCGGAGCAGTTCCGCAATATCATCGTCAAAGGTAACAGCGGCGGCGCGGTGGTGCGCATCAGTGATATCGCCCGCGTCGAAATGGGCAGCGAAGATTACACCGCCGCCTCTCAGCTGAACGGCCATCCGGCAGCGGGCATGGCGGTGATGTTATCGCCGGGTGCCAATGCGCTCGACACCGCCACGCTGGTGAAAAACACCATCAGCGAATACCAGCGCAGCATGCCGAAAGGCTACGATGTCGCCTACCCGAAAGACAGCACCGAATTCATCAAAGTCTCAGTCGAAGACGTGATCAAAACGCTGATCGAAGCCATCGTGCTGGTGATCGTGGTGATGTACCTGTTTATGCAGAATCTGCGCGCCACGCTGATCCCGGCGCTGGCGGTGCCGGTGGTGCTGCTCGGCACATTCGGCGTGCTGGCGCTGTTCGGCTATTCGATAAACACCCTGACGCTGTTTGCCATGGTGCTGGCGATCGGGCTGCTGGTGGATGATGCCATCGTGGTGGTGGAAAATGTCGAGCGCATCATGCGTGATGAAGGGCTTTCCGCCCGCGACGCCACCGAAAAATCGATGGGGGAAATCTCCGGTGCGCTGGTGGCAATTGCGCTGGTGCTCTCCGCCGTGTTCCTGCCAATGGCGTTTTTCGGCGGTTCCACCGGCGTGATCTACCGCCAGTTCTCGGTCACCATTATTTCCGCCATGATGCTCTCGGTGGTGGTGGCGCTGACCCTGACTCCGGCGCTGTGCGGCGCGTTCCTGCGTCATAAACCGCAGGCGACGACCGGTTTCTTCGGCGGCTTCAACCGTCTGTATTCACGCACCGAACAACGTTACGAAAACGGTGTCACCCATGTGCAGCGCCGTCCGGTGGTGATGGTGCTGATTTACGGTGCGATGGCGGCGCTGATGGGCGTGCTGATGTGGCAACTGCCGACCAGCTTCCTGCCGTCAGAAGATCAGGGCGAAGTGATGGTGCAATACACCCTGCCCGCCGGAGCCACCGCTAACCGCACGCAGGCCGTCAACTCACGCGTAACGCAGTGGTTCCTCGACAACGAAAAAGCCAATACCAACGTCATTTTCACCATCACCGGCTTTAACTTCAGCGGCAGCGGGCAGAATGCCGGGATGGCGTTTGTGTCGCTGAAAAACTGGGATGACAGACCGGGTAGCGCCAACACCGCGCAGGCCGTCGCCGGTCGCGCAATGCAGGATCTGTCCGTGATCCGCGATGCCAACGTGATTGCCATGACGCCGCCTTCCGTCGACGGTCTCGGGCAAAGCAACGGCTTCACCTTTGAACTGATGTCCACCGGCGGCACCAGCCGTGCCGACCTGTTGAAACTGCGCACCGAACTGCTGGCCATGGCGGCAAACAGTCCGGAACTGCAATCGGTTCGCGCCAACGATCTGCCGCAGATGCCACAGCTTCAGGTTGATATCGACAACAACAAAGCCGTGGCGCTCGGGCTGACGCTCAGCGACGTCACCGCCACCCTGAGCAGCGCGTGGGGCGGCACCTACGTCAATGATTTCGTCGATCGCGGCCGCGTCAAGGAAGTGTATATCCAGGGCGACAGCCAGTTCCGATCCAAACCGGCGGATCTGAATAAATGGTTTGTGCGCACCAGCGACGGCACCAGCATGACGCCGTTCTCCGCCTTCGCCACCACGCACTGGACCTACGGCCCGGAAAGCCTCGCACGCTATAACGGTTCGACCTCCTACGAAATTCAGGGCGAAAACACCGACGGTTACAGTTCCGGTGCGGCCATGGCAAAAATGGAAGCGCTGGCGGATAAATTACCCACCGGTTCAACCTGGGCGTGGAGCGGATTGTCCCTGCAGGAAAAGCTCGCCAGCGGGCAGGCACTCAGCCTGTATGCCATCTCGATTCTGGTGGTCTTCCTGTGTCTCGCCGCGCTGTACGAAAGCTGGTCCGTGCCGTTCTCGGTGATCCTGGTGATCCCGCTCGGCCTGCTTGGCGCCTCCCTTGCCGCCGAACTGCGCGGGCTGAATAACGACGTCTATTTCCAGGTGGCGCTACTGACCACCATCGGCCTGTCGTCGAAGAACGCCATTCTGATTGTTGAGTTCGCCGAAGCGGCATTGAAACAAGGCAGCACCCTTACCGCCGCCGCGCTTTCCGCCGCCCGCACCCGTTTGCGCCCGATCCTGATGACCTCGCTGGCCTTTATCGCCGGGGTGCTGCCGCTGGCGGTCGCGACCGGTGCAGGGGCGAACAGCCGCATCGCCATCGGTACCGGCATTATTGGTGGCACCGTGACGGCCACCTTACTGGCTATTTTCTTTGTTCCGCTGTTCTTCGTGCTGGTGAAGAAAGTCTTCACCGGTCATAAAGACGCGCAGGAGTAAGCATGATTTTTCGTCTGAGTATTATTTCGCTGTCACTGTTACTGGCGGGCTGTATTTCGCTGGATCCTGATTATCAGCGCCCTTCCGCGCCGGTGCCTGCCGTCTGGCCTGCGCAGGGCACGCAGCCTGCGGCCACCACGGTGCTGAGCGACTGGCAGCACATCATGACCGATGCGCGTCTCAACGCCGTGGTCGCGAAGGCGCTGACCAGCAACCGCGACATGCAGGAAGCCATCGCCGATATCGAATCCGCCAAAGCCCTGTATGGCGAACAACGCGCCAGTCTGTTCCCGACGCTGGACGCCGATCTGACGCAAACCCGCAGCCGGACGCAGGATGCGGGGGTCAGCAGTACGGCCACCGCTGACGGCGCGGTGAGCAGTTTTGAAATCGATCTGTTTGGCCGTAACCGCAGCCTGAGCACGGCGACCAAAGAAACCTGGCTTGCCAGCGAATCGACCGCACAGAACACCCGCCTGACGCTGATTTCAGAAACCAGCACCGCGTGGATCACGCTGGCGGCGGACAACAGCAATCTTAAACTGGCGCAGGACACCCTGAAAAGTGCGGCGGATTCGCTGCGCATCACGCAACTGCGCCAGAAAGAAGGCGTCGCCTCGGGGCCGGATGTCAGTTCTTCGATGGCGATTTATCAGCAGGCGCGCGCCAGTGTTGCCAGCTATCAGACTCTGGTTGCACAGGACATCAACGCCCTGAATCTGCTGGTGGGTGACACTGTGCCGCAAAACCTGCTGCCGAGTACGCTGGAGGAACTCACTCCGCAGGCCATCGCGCTGGTGCCCGCCGGGGTGTCTTCCTCCTTATTGTTGCGCCGTCCTGACGTGCAGGAAGCGGAGCACAACCTGAAAGGTGCAAATGCAGATATCGGCGCGGCGCGGGCGAATTTCTTCCCGACGCTGTCGCTGACTGCCAGCGCAGGCGTCGGCAGCACCTCGCTGTCGAACCTGTTCAGTCACGGCACCAACGTCTGGTCATTCGCCCCCAGCCTGACGCTGCCCCTGTTTACCGGTGGCAGTAATACCGCGCAGTTGCGCTACGCCGAAGCCCAGAGAAAGGGGCTGATTGCCGCCTATGAAAAAGCCATTCAGAGCGCCTTTAAGGATGTCGCCAACGCCCTCGCCCGCCGCGCCACACTCAGCGAGCAGATGGATGCCCAGCAGCAGTACGTCGCGTCAGCACAGCGCAGTTACGATCTGGCGCGCCGCAGTTATGAAACCGGCGCGGGAGATTATCTGACGGTGCTGACTGACCAGCGTTCGCTGTGGTCGGCGCAGACCGATCTGATCGCCCTGCAACAGACGGATTTTGAGAACCGCATTACCCTGTGGCAATCATTGGGGGGCGGCGTGAAATAGCACCGGAGGGCCTGAGGGCACTTGCAGCTTTATGTGTCGCGCCAATATAGCGCTACACTATAGAGCTGCAATGTCACCTGCCAGGAGCGAATATAATGAACAGAGAACTGAATGATTTTGAACGTTTTGTCATTGAAAACAAAGGGACAGAACGCCCGAATACCGGCGAGTATAACGACCATTTTTCACCGGGCCGTTATGTCTGCAAACGATGTTCCGCCCCGCTGTATTCTTCAGAACATAAATTTGAATCCCATTGCGGCTGGCCCGCTTTCGACGATGAAATTCCGGGCGCGGTAGAACGTGTGCCGGATGCCGATGGCCGCAGAACGGAAATTGTCTGTGCTAACTGCAAGGCACATCTGGGACATGTGTTTGAGGGGGAATATTTAACCGAGAAGAATTTGCGTCACTGTGTGAATTCCGTCTCCATGATATTTGAAAGTGCCGATGAACAAGGGAATTATCATCCGGTGGAATAAACACGATATTTTATTTGTGGTAAAAAACAAATAAAAAAAAAGGGCCGTACAGGGACAGCCCTTAAAAGGAAGAATTCCAACAGTATATTATAATGGCATGATGTTTACCCGTTACGGGTTGCTCTTAAACATCATGCCGGTATTATAATGAGATCAGATTTTGTTTCTATTCTCATTACGTCTGTATAAAGTAATAACTTCGTAAGTCCCGTATAGTATTACCACGTTTTACCAATATTAAACTGGAACTGTTCCGCGCTGTCGCCTTCATATTTCACCAGCGGCTGGGCATAAGAAAATACCAGCGGGCCGAGTGGTGATTGCCATTGCAATGCAATACCGCTGGAAACACGGATATGCATCGGATCACTGTAATCCGGAATACCCGCCGCCTCGGTGGCCGCCGTGTTTTGCCATTTGGTGTCCCAGACAGTGCCGGAATCAACAAACAATGACGTCCGCACCGAACTGGCGTATTTCTCGCTGATAAACGGTGTCGGCACATACAATTCCGCACTGGCGATCGCCATCGCATTCCCGCCCACCGCATCGGTGGATTTGCTCACCGGACAGGTGGAATACGAACTGTCTGCGCTGCTGCATTTGTAATACGCCGCTTTCGGCCCGATGGTGTTGGACGAGAAGCCGCGCACCGAGCTGGAACCGCCCGCATAGAAGTTATCGTAGAACGGCACCTCGTTGCTGCCGATGCCTGCCGCATAACCGGCTTTGGCACGGCCCATCAGCACCCAGTCTGATGTGTCACTCAGCGAAATGTAGTGGTTAGCATCGAAAGTGATTTTGTAATAACTGTCGTCCGAGCCAGGCGTGGTCACTTTGGCGGCCAGGCTGGCGCGGGTACCGGAAGACGGGAAGAAGCCACGGTTCAGGTCGTTATACGCCCAGCCGACGCTGGCGAAGAAATCGTTGGTGCGCAGCTCGGCATCGCTGTTGGTGGAGGTGGTGACCAGCCCCGGCTTGACGCCGCTGGCATTAAGATAGCGCCAGACCGCCACCTGTGGCTCCATGTCAGTGAGCGTGCTGTGGACGTAATCCAGCCCCAGATTCAGCGTATTGTTTTCGCTGACCGGCAGCCCCAGATTCATGCCTGCGCCGTAACTTTGCAGGTTGTACGCCGCCAGATCGTCGTCTTCCGCGTCGTAGTGGTTGTAGAACACTTTGCCGCCAAGACTGACGCCATCGACCGTGTAATACGGGTTGGTCGCCGAGACTTCGACATAGGTCTGGTACGAGTTACGCGTACCGCTGAAACTGACCGTGTTACCGCTGCCGAGCCAGTTATCCTGCGTCACGCCCAACTGATAACTGATTCCGCTGTCGGTGCCGTACCCCACGCCCACGTTGAAAGTGCCGGTGTTACGCTCTTTCACTTTGTACACCACATCAACCTGATCGGAAGATCCCGGCACCGGCTGCGTATCCACATCCACCGTGTCGAAATAGCCGGTGCGGTTGAGGCGGTCTTTGCCTTTCTGCACCAGATCGTTGCCCAGCCACGCGCCTTCCATCTGACGCATTTCGCGGCGCAGCACTTCATCTTTAGACGTGTCATTGCCTTCAAAACGGATGCGGCGCACCGAATACCGGTTGCCGGTGTCCACACTGATCCTCAGTTTCACGGTTTTATCCGCGTCATTGATGTCGCTTTGTGTGGTGACGTGCGGATAGGCATAACCGTAGCGCCCCAGCAGATTTTTAATATCGCCTTCAACTTTGGTGATCTTCGCGCCGTTGTACAACTCCCCGGCAGGAATGGCGGCCAGCGCTTCGATTTCTGACGTATGACCGGCCATGCTGCCGCTGACCACCACGCCGGAAATTTTATATTGCTCACCCTCCGTCATATTGACGGTAATATAAATGCCTTTCTTATCCGGCGTTAAACTGACCTGCGTGGAATCAATATTAAAACGGGCATAACCGCGATCGAGATAAAAACTGCGCAGCGTTTCTAAATCGCCGGACAGTTTTTGTTTTTCATATTTCTTATCGCCAATCACATTCCACCACGGCACTTCATCGCGCAGCTGAAAATGGGCGATTAAATCGTCAGTGGTGAAGGCTCTATTCCCCACGATATTAATTTGCTGAATTTTGGCCGACATGCCTTCGGTAAAGACCAGTTTTACATCCACACGGTTACGCGGCAGCGGCGTGACCACGGCTTTTACGCTGGCACTGTACTTGCCCACGCTGTAGTAGAAATCCTCCAGCCCCTTCTCAATCGACGAAATGGTGGTGCGGTCCAGCGCGTCGCCGACGCGGATCCCTGAGGCTTCCAGGTTTTGCTGCAACATCTCGTCTTTGATGGCTTTGTTGCCGGAGAAGGTAATGCTCGCGATGGTTGGCCGCTCTTTCACCTGAACAATCAGGGTATTACCGTCCTGCAGCACCTTCACATCATCAAAGTTGCCGGTCGCGAACAGCGCGCGGATGGTCTGGCTGATATCGTCATCGGAGACCGAATCGCCCACCCGGACGGGAATGCTTAGTAACGCCGCGCCCACCGTGACCCGCTGTAGCCCTTCAACGTGGATATCCCTGACAACAAAGCTGTCAGCAGCGAAAACCGAGGTGCTGCTGAACAGCAGTGACGCCAGGAGTAATTTTTTCATTGTCATGTGATCCGTGCTCGCCGTTTTACTACTAACAAAAAGTGTCTGTTAACGGAAAGATTCTGCTATCAGAAGAAATAACCTCGCTAACAGACTGCCGGCAATATAGGAGGTTCAGCGGCACAGATTTGATTTTCGTAAAACAGGACGTTCTGTTACGCATTACTTACGTTATTTTCGGCGGATGAACAGTTGCAGTACGGGCAACGTCGTCGGACCCGGTTACCCGTGAGAGGAAAACGCCTTTAAGGTCGCGCTGTCAGGTAATGCGGTCATTGCGCCTCTGGCGGTAGTGGCAAGCGCCCCGCAGGCCAGCGCCTGATGAATGATGGGGTGACAAATGTTGTCCGACGCCAGCGGCCAGTGCTGCGCCAGTCCGGTCAGCAACCCGGCGACAAAGGCATCTCCTGCCCCGGTAGTATCCACCGCCCGCACTTCGGGTGCCGGATAATGCTTCAGGCTGGCATTTTTCTTCCGGTAAACCGACACGCCATGTTTACCCTGTGTGACCAGCAACATTTCGGGATTATAGCGATCGCACAGGCGCAGCATTCCTTCCGACAGCAGCGATTCACCGGTCAGAAATTCCAGTTCATCCTCCGAGATTTTAATGACATCCGCCAGCGACAAGGCGCGGGCAAGGTTTTCGCGCAATTGCGCTTCATCAGGCCACACGTCATGGCGGATATTGGGATCAAAACAGACATAACCGCCTGCCGCTTTTATTTTTGCCATTGCCAGAAAGGCGGAAGACCGTGACGGTTCTGCGGAGAGCGCAATCGAACACAAGTGTAAAAACTGTCCTGCGCTAAACGCCGGAATGTCGGTGGCCTGGAGGAATAAATCCGCGCCCGGACGCACCATAAATGTGAAGGAACGCTCGCCGTCAGCGTCGTTTTCCACCACCACCGTGGAAGTGCGGTGATGCGGGTCAGACATCATGCAATCAGTATTGACTCCTTCATCGCGGAGCGTTTTCATCAGGAACCTGCCGAACGGATCATCCCCCACGCGGCCGATAAAGGCGCTGTCGCCACCGAGACGGCAAACACCGACGGCAACGTTGGCGGGTGCCCCTCCCGGGCATTTTAATAAGCGGCCATCTTCTTCGGCGATCAAATCCACCACGGCATCGCCCAACACCCAAATCCGGTTATTCATCTTCATTCCCTTTTATAAATCCTGATAAATCGTCTGTGGATAAAATAGAAGAACCGGTTTAGCTAATCAAGCGCAAATGAATTTTCGGAATCAAAGATCGAATTGCCAACAGGATCACAATTTCACGACAAGACTGGTGAACTTCGTTGCCTAAACACAGGCGGAGTGCTTATTGTGCTCAGGAAAACCAGTTTAGCAATTTAGCAAAATGGTTTTCCCATAATAATTAAACTTCCTCTGAAGGGATAAAAATGATGATCAAACCTCGCTATCTTGCTGTTGCTATTGGACTTATTCTTTCTTCTGCCGCCCAGGGAGCCGATCTTTCTTCCAGTGCAATTGAAGCCCGCTTTGCGGCGATGGAAAAACGACTACAACTCGCCGAAAGCCGCGCCGCTAAGGCCGAAGCCCGTGCTACGCAGGCAGAACACCAGGTTAAACAACTTGAGACACGCACCGCCAGCAACGAACAGCAAACCCGTCAGGTGGCGAAGACGGCTGAAATCAACCAGCAGCAAACTGCCGATGTGGCTAAACGCACCGAAACGTTAGCCGGCAATGCCAAAAGCAACAGCAGTGATAACAGCGGGTTTAAATTCAGTGGTTATGCCCGTTCCGGCGTGATCATGAATGATTCTGGCACCTCAACGGAAAGTGGCCCGTACGTCACGCCAGCCGGACAAACAGGCGGTGCAGTCGGGCGTCTGGGTAACGAAAATAACACCTACGTCGAACTGAATCTGGAGCACAACCAGACGATGGCCAGCGGCGCGACCTCCCGCTACAAAGTCATGCTGGCTGATGGTCAGCGCAGCTACAACGACTGGACCGGCGCGACCAGCGACTTAAATATCCGTCAGGCGTTTGTCGAACTGGGGTCACTGCCGACGTTCACCGGGGTCTGGAAAGATTCCACACTGTGGGCGGGTAAACGTTTTGACCGCGATAACTTCGATATTCACTGGCTGGATTCGGACATTATCTTCCTGGCGGGTACCGGCGGCGGGATCTACGACGTCAAATGGGGCGATAACCTGAAAAGTAACTTCTCGCTTTACGGAAGAAACTTTGACGATCTGAAAGACGACAATAACGACGACACCCGCATCGAAAACTACATTGTCACGGCCAACAACTATGCCGGGCCATTCCAGTGGATGCTGAGCGGCCTGCGTGCCAAAAATAATCAGGATCGTGAAAATACCGGCAACCGGGGGATCAGCACCGCGGCGGACACTGGCTTCCACACGATGCTGGCGTATCACGGCGACAGTTTCTACGGTCTGCGCGAGGGGACATCGAAAACAGCCTTGCTTTACGGGCACGGGCTGGGAGCAGAAGTGAAAGCACTTGGCTCTGACGGACGGCTGACGGACGATGCCAGTACGCTGCGTGTGGCAACGTATGGCATCACGCCGATCAGCAAAAACTGGAGTATTGCCCCGGCGGTTCTGGCGCAGCAGAGCAAAGACCGTTATGTCTCTGGCGATGATTACAAATGGCTGACCTTTAACACCCGTCTTATCCAGCAAATTACCGAAAACTTCGAGCTGGCGTATGAAGGCAGCTATCAGTATATGGATCTCAATCCACAGGGTTACAGCGATTACAACAAAGTGAAAGGCGGTTTCTACAAACTGACCTTCGCACCGACCTTCAAGGTCGGCGATATCAGCGACATGCTGAGCCGTCCGGAAATCCGCTTCTTCGCCACTTACATGGACTGGAGCAAAGAGCTCGACAGTTATTCTTCCGCAGATTCATTTGGTACTGACGGATTCACGGCAGGCGGCCAGTGGAACTTCGGCATCCAGATGGAAACTTGGTTCTAAACAGCAGGGTCTGATTTAAAAAAGCGCCCGGCCAGACCGGGCGTAAATGATAATGAAAAACTAAGGGATTCTATGAATATCAATGCAATCGCGACTGAATTGCTTCCGCTGTTGGGCGGAAAGGACAATATTGCCAGCGCGGCACACTGTGCCACCCGTTTGCGGCTGGTGCTGGCGGACGACAGTCTGATCAACAAAAGTGCTATCGAACAGGTTGAAGGCGTTAAGGGCTGTTTCAGTAATGCCGGACAGATTCAGATCATTTTTGGTACGGGGCTGGTGAACAAGGTCTACGCCGAATTCATTAAAGTGGCCGGTATCAGCGAATCCAGTAAATCTGAAGCCGCGGATATTGCGGCGCAAAAGCTGAATCCGTTCCAGCGCATCGCCCGCGTGTTGTCGAATATTTTCGTGCCGATTATTCCTGCGATTGTGGCATCCGGCCTGCTGATGGGGCTGCTCGGCATGGTGAAAACCTACGGCTGGGCCAACCCGGAGAGCGCGATTTTTATCATGCTCGATATGTTCAGTTCAGCGGCGTTTATCATTCTGCCAATTCTGATTGGTTTCACCGCCGCGCGGGAATTTGGCGGCAACCCGTTCCTCGGTGCCACGCTGGGCGGCATCCTGACGCATCCGGCGCTGACTAACGCCTGGGGCGTTGCCAGCGGTTTCCACACCATGAATTTCTTTGGTCTTGAGATTGCGATGATCGGCTATCAGGGCACGGTATTTCCGGTGTTGCTGGCGGTGTGGTTCATGAGTTTCATCGAAAAACGCCTGCGTAAAGTGATCCCGGATGCCTTGGATCTGATCCTGACACCTTTCCTGACGGTGATTATTTCCGGTTTTATCGCTTTCCTGATCATCGGTCCGGCCGGACGCGCGCTCGGTGACGGTATCTCCTTCATTCTCAGCACCCTGATCACCCATGCAGGCTGGTTCGCAGGGCTGATATTTGGCGGATTGTATTCGGTGATCGTCATCACCGGTATTCACCACAGCTTCCATGCGATCGAAGCGGGTTTACTGGGTAACCCGAATATCGGCGTGAATTTCCTGCTGCCGATCTGGTCGATGGCCAACATCGCGCAGGGCGGTGCCTGTCTGGCGGTTTACTTCAAAACACGTGATGCGAAAATTAAAGCCATTGCGGTGCCTTCGGCGTTCTCCGCCATGCTGGGTATTACGGAAGCCGCAATCTTCGGGATCAACCTGCGCTTCATGAAGCCTTTTCTGGCGGCACTGGCAGGTGGTGCGCTCGGCGGTGCCTGGGTAGTGGCGATGCACGTCAATATGACGGCGGTCGGTCTGACCGGTATTCCGGGGCTGGCAATCGTGCAGGCCAGCTCTATTCTCAGCTACCTGATCGGTTTAGTGATTGCCTTCGGCAGCGCATTCCTGCTGTCATTGCTGCTGAAATACAACACGGAGAGTGAAAAATGACAGAAGTCAGTTTGCTGAAAAAAGCACTGCGCAGCGTGGTAGCCGGTCAGGTTAACGCGGCGGCAGACCCGTACCGCCCCGGCTGGCATCTCGCGCCGCCGGTCGGGCTGCTCAATGACCCGAATGGATTTATTCAGCATAACGGCCGTTTCCATTTGTTCTATCAATGGAACCCGCTGGCCTGCGCGCACGGCGCTAAATTCTGGGGACACTGGAGCACGGCGGATTTACTCCACTGGCAGCATGAGCCGCTGGCGCTGGCACCTTCAGAGGACTACGAAACCCACGGCTGTTATTCCGGCTCAGCCGTGACAGACAACGGCCAGCTCACGCTGATTTATACCGGTAACGTGAAATATCCCGATGGCAGTCGTACAGCATTTCAGTGTCTGGCGCGCGAAAATGCAGACGGCGAATTTGATAAAACCGGGCCGGTATTTAATCTGCCTGAAGGCTATACCGGACATGTGCGTGATCCGAAAGTCTGGCGGCATGAAAACCACTGGTACATGGTGCTGGGCGCTCAGGACCTGAGCCTTCAGGGCAAAGTGTTATTGCTGCGTTCTGACGATTTATCAGCCTGGGATCTTCTGGGCGAAATTGCCGGTTCAGGGTTACACGGGCTGGGCGAATTCGGCTACATGTGGGAATGCCCGGATTTATTCCGGCTGGCAGATAACGAGATTCTGATTTGCTGTCCGCAAGGTCTGGCAGCGGGATCTGACCGGTATCTGAATACGTTCCAGTCCGGTTATTTTGTCGGAAAACTGGATTACGACAATGCGACCCTTGAGCACGGCGAATTCACTGAGCTGGATCTGGGATTCGAATTTTATGCGCCGCAAACCACGCAAACGGATGACGGACGGCGTCTGCTGATGGGATGGATGGGTATCCCGGACGGCGATGAATTTTTCCAGCCGACGGTGAAAAACGGCTGGCTGCATACCATGACCTGCCCGCGCGAACTGACGCTGGTGGCGGGTAAAATCATGCAAAAACCGGCACGTGAACTGCAAAAGCTTCGTCGTGACCCGAAAGAATGGCAGGGGATTGCCGGCGATTGCCCTCCTCTGGACATCACAAAAGCCGAGACGGAAATTGTCACTGAACAGGCTTTCAGCGCGGATTTAGGTGGCGACATGACACTCAGCTTTGACGGCGAATGGCTGCGTTTAACGCGAAAAAACCGGCGTACTGGCTTGCCGGAACAGCGTATCTGGCGCGGCCCGTTGCACAAGCTGACGGTGTTAAGCGACGCATCAAGCCTTGAGATTTTTATTAATGACGGAGAAGCGGTAATGTCTTCACGCTATTTCCCTGTTTTACCGGCACAATTGAACTTGCAGGGTTCTCATCAGATTACGCTGCGCCACTGGTCGTTGGCGGAATGCGTGATAGAATAAATGTCTTTCCGGACAACAGAATATGGCGCAGTGAAAAAGACCAAACGCATCACTATCAGTGGCATAGCCGAACTGGCTGGCGTCTCCAAATCGACTGCCAGCCAGGTACTCAACGGACACAGCAAGAAATTTCGGATCTCCGATCTCACCCGGGATCGGGTACTCGCCGTGGCGGCTGAACATCATTATCAGCCCAGCATTCACGCCCGTTCGCTGAATGTCACCCGCAGTTTCACGCTGGGACTGGTGGTGCCGGAAATGACCAACTATGGCTTTGCCGTCTGCTCTAACGAACTTGAAACGCTGTGTCGTGAAAACGGCATGCAGTTGCTGATTGCCTGTACGGACGAAAACACCAGCCAGGAAACCATGGTGGTCAACAATCTCATTCAGCGTCAGGTCGACGGACTGATTGTCGCGTCCAGTATGCTCAATGATGCGGAATACGTAAAAATCAGCCAGCAATTACCTGTCGTCTTGTTCGACCGCCATATGCAGGACACGCAGTTACCTATTGTGGTGTGTGAAGCCATCGAATCCTCAGCAGAACTGGTCTCACGTATCGCTCAGACCCGGCGTGATGAGTTTTATTTTCTCGGCGGCCAGCCACGTATTTCTCCGACCCGGGATCGCCTCGCGGGCTATCAGCTTGGCCTGCAGCGGGCGGGTATCACTCTGAATCCCGACTGGGTGATGTACGGCAACTACCACCCGAGCTCCGGCTATGAAATTTTCGCGCAACTGTGCGCCCGACTCGGGCGTCCGCCCAAAGCACTTTTCGTGGCTTCCTGTGGCCTGATGGAAGGGGTTTTGCGCTATATGAGCCAGCATCAGTTGCTCGAGAGCGATATCCATCTGTGCAGTTTTGACGACCACTATCTGTACGATTCCCTGTCCGTGAAAATTGACACGGTTGCGCAGGACTGCGGAGAGCTGGCCATGCACTGCTTCAGCATGATCAGTGATCTGATGAACGACCAACCCATCGCACAAACCCAATGCTTTCTCACCCCAAAATTGCATTGGCGTTCCCAACACTTCTCGCAGAACAAATAAATATCAAATACGGCCGCCACAAGATGATGTGATACTTCTTTCGCATCATCTGACGGATTCCGCCTGCGCTGCCCCCGCGGGTCCTGCATGGGGCATAGCACGTTAATCATTTTGCCTCTGAACGGTAAATACCTGACTGATTTTCACACTTATAATTAACATCCGCGCATATAAATTAATATTCAGCATTAACTAAACTGGCCCGCTGTGACGGGTTTCAAAATACATAAAGGTGCCTTCCTGTATATTTATATGGTGAATGCTTTCAATTACCAATGCAGGTAATCGTAATGAATAAAAAATATAAATTGCATGAATTTCTTGATGTAAAAAGACTTCAAACCCTCCAGGATAATTTCAGTAAATCGATGATGATTGCCTTAGTGGTGGTCGATCACGATGGCGTGCCGGTGACACAGGCCAGCGGGTTTTCCGATTTCTGCGCCCGCTCACGGCTTAACGCATCGCTGGCAACGCATTGTTATGAAAGTGATAATGCCGGGGGCCGCGCCGCCATGGAGGCGGGAAAGCCGGTGGTTTACCGCTGTTACTGCGGCTTTGTGGAATTCGCCGTGCCGATCATGATCAACGATCATTATCTGGGCGCGTTTATTTCCGGGCAGGTAAAAGTCGAGGAAGAAAAAGAGCGCACCATTCCTTATATTCTCGATAACAACGAAATATGGAAAGAAAACGAATGGCTGATCGATTTACATCATGATGCCAAACGCATGCCTTACGATCGTTTTGAATCGACCGCCTCCACCTTATTGCATGTTTCGTCTTATCTGGTGGAACAGGCGCATACCAATAATATTCAGCGGGAACTGCACAGAAAAGATCTCGAACTCACCGATGAATTGCGCAAAAGAGTGGAAATAGAACGTTCATTGCATGAGGCGGAATTTAAAGCCCTGTCTTATCAGATTAACCCGCACTTTTTATTTAATGTCTTAAATACCATCGGCCGTCTGGCCTATCTGGAAGATGCCCAACGCACGGAAACCATGGTGCATGATTTCTCCGATATGATGCGTTATTTACTGCGTAAAAATAATCATGGGCTGATTACGCTGAGCCATGAAATTAATTATGTCACCAGTTATATGTCCATCCAGAAAGTCAGAATGAATGACCGGTTCGATTATCAGTGCGACATTCCCGAAAAGTATTTTGATGTCGTCTGCCCGTTTCTGATTTTGCAGCCGCTGGTGGAGAACTTTTTCAACTACGTCGTAGAGCCGCGCGACACGCCCAGCCTGCTGCGCATCTGCGCCACGGACGACGGGCACGATGTCATTCTGGAGGTAACCGACAACGGCGACGGCATTTCTCAGGCCGACATTGCCAGTATTTTATCCGGTGACGAAAACCGTCAGAAAGGCGGTATCGGCATTAATAATATAAAAAACCGGCTTCAGCTGTTATTTGGGGAAAGCTATGGCCTGGATATTTCCAGCGCCCATCAGCCACGAATGGGCACCACCATCACCCTGAAATTCCCGATGCTGCAAGCCTGAAAAACGGAGATCTGAGCATGTACAATATTGTGATTGTTGAAGACGAACTCATTGAATCTGAATCTTTACGGCGGATTGTCTCTCAGTATGTCGATAATTCTGTGGTACATGAAGCCAATACCGGGAAAAAAGCCATCCAGCTGATCGACAATCTCGATCAAATCGACATGATGTTTGTCGATATTAATATTCCGCTGCCTAACGGCAATCAGGTGATTGAATATCTGCGCCGTAAAAGCACCAGCACCAAAGTGATTGTCACCACCGCCAATGACGATTTTGATATCGTGCGCAGCATGCTCAATCTGAAAGTGGATGATTATCTGCTCAAACCGGTGAAGAAAAGTACCCTGACCGACGCCATCAGGAAAACCCTCGATGTCAGCGACGTGGATATCGCCGCGTCACGCGCACTGAAACAGAACGTCGATACGATGATCGGGCAGTGCGACTATCCTCAGTGGCACAGGTTTCTGTTTGACGCCCTGGATGACGCCTGCGCCAGCGGCCGGTGCGAATTACTGACCGATGTGCTCGGCATCGTGCATCAGCATCTTCTGGCAACGGGGGAAAAAGGTCAGCCCGCCGCGCAAAAATTGACGGCGCTGATGCAGGAGATCAGCCAGTCCGGCGTTTCTGCCCGCTCCTATTACCGCATTATGTCTGCCCTGCTGAGCATCAGCGAAACCCTGTTAGACCATGCGCTGAAACACTTCAGCGGCACGATGAGTTTTATCGACCGCGCCCGCTTCCACATTGAGAAAAACATCCTCCATAATCTGACCCTCGACGAGATTGCTGCGCGATCTTTCGTCAGTTCCTGTTATCTCAGCCGGGCGTTTAAGAAAATGACCGGTGCCGGTTTCTCAAACTACATTGCCAGCCGCAAGTTAAGCGTTGCCAAATCGCTGTTGCAGTTCAGTGACCTGAAAATCAACACCATCGCGCTGGAATTGTCCTGGCAGGACGCCAACTATTTCTGCCGGATCTTTAAAAAAGAGACCGGCATGGCGCCGTCGGATTACCGCAAAATCGTCGCGCCGGAAACCTGTTAAACCGCCGGCAGGTTAATTTTGTGCGCCGCCGTCGCGCGAGGGCAAAAAAGTCCACCCTGCCCGCAAGATAATGTACGCCGCTTTCACCGGTCGCCCCCTACCATGGGGGAACCTTTGAACAATGTGGCACAGCTTTGGACGATATCCTTTTTACCTCTGAATCGGTTGCAGCCGGGCATCCGGACAAAATGGCCGACCAGATAGCGGATGCCATTCTGGATGCCTGTCTTTTGCAGGATCCGCAGGCCAGAGTGGCCTGTGAATGTCTGGTCAAAACCGGCATTGTCATTGTGGCGGGCGAAATCAGCACCACCGCCAGCGTCGATATCGAATCTGTTGTCCGCCAGACCGTGCGGGAAATCGGCTATGACCATTCACGGCTGGGGTTTGATGGCGCGACCTGTGGCGTACTCAATATGCTGGGCAAACAGTCTGCCGATATTGCACAAGGCATTGGCGGCGCGGATCCTGAATCGTTGGGCGCGGGCGATCAGGGCATCACGTTCGGATATGCCTGCAACGAAACGCCGGAATACCTGCCCGCCACGCTGGTGTATGCGCACCGGCTGATGATGCGTCAGGCCGCGTTACGCCAGTCAGGACAGCTTCCCTTCCTGCGTCCTGACGCCAAAAGTCAGGTCACATTACGCTATCGCCAGCATCAGGTGATCGCCGCTGATACGTTGGTCATTTCCACACAGCATTGCCCGGAGATTTCCCTTACCGACCTGCGCGAAGCGGTGCTGGAAGAGATCATCAAACCGGTTATGCCTGCCCGCTGGATCACGCCGCAAACCCGCTTTCTGATTAACCCCGCCGAACGCTTTGTCACCGGCGGTCCGGCAGCCGATTGCGGCCTGACCGGCAGAAAAATCATCGTGGATACCTACGGCGGCGCAGCACGTCACGGCGGCGGTGCCTTTTCAGGTAAAGACCCGTCGAAAGTGGATCGCTCTGCGGCTTATGCGGCGCGTTATGTGGCGAAAAACATCGTCGCAGCCGGACTGGCGGAACGCTGTGAGGTCCAGTTCGCCTGGGCCATCGGCCTGCCCCGTCCGGTTGCCATCCGTATTGATACCTTCGGCAGCAGTCCGCTGACAGAGCAACAACTTGTACAGCGGGTTAACCGTCATTTTGATCTCAGCGTCGGCGGGATTATCGCCATGCTGGATTTACTTGTTCCCCGTTATCGTCAGACCGCCTGTTACGGCCACTTTGGACGTGACATGTTCCCGTGGGAAAAAACCGACAAAGCCCCGGCACTGCGCGATAACACCTAAACAGTGCACGACGCACTTCACCATGAATCTGATAACAGGAGCGACTTATGCCCGGACAAAGTTTGGGATTAATAGAAACCGTCGGTCTGGCCGCGGCGGTGGAAGCCGCAGACGCTGCGATGAAATCCGCACATGTCACGCTGGTCGGCTATGAACTGACGCAGGGCGGCGGCATGGTCACCGTCAAACTGGAAGGCGAAGTCGGTGCCATCAACGCCGCCGTCGCGGCAGGTGTGCTGGCCGCCAGCAAGGTCAGTACCGTGGTGGCACACAAGGTGATTGCCCGCACCGCGCAATACATCGAAAGCATGATTTATTCCGCAGACACGACAGGCCTCACCCCTGCGGAACCTGAGATTACGCCGCAGGAAAATCCGCACACCATCCCGGTGGTGAATGTGGAAGAAACACCGGATGTCTCCACATGTATGGATTTTCCTGAAGCCGCGAAACAGGAAGATGTACCGCCGGCTAGGGAGAACAAAAAACCAAAGCCCCGTGGCGCTAACCGTCGAAAATAAGCGTAACCCGCACCATAAAAAACGGCGATGCACAGGCACCGCCGTTTTTTATTGGTTGAAAGAAAGCTACGGTTTGGCGACCTCCGCCACCGGCGCACTGCCCGGCAGGTTTTTACCGATACACAGGCGATACACCGCCGCCCCCAGACAGGCACCGATCACCGGCGCAATAACCGGGATCAGGAAGTAAGGAATGTCGCGGCCACCGGTCATGGCGATGTCGCCCCAGCCGGCAAAGAAGGTGAATAATTTCGGGCCAAAATCACGCGCCGGATTCATGGCAAACCCGGTCAGCGGGCCGGTCGAGGCACCGAGAACCGCCACCAGAATGCCGATCAATAAGGGGCCAAGCGGGCCACGCGGCACGCCGTTACCGTCGTCGGTCAGCGCCATGATCAGCCCCATCAGAATCGACGTGATAACAATTTCAATAAATGCCGCCTGCCACACGCTGATCGCGGATGACGGATAGGTACTGAAAATGCTGGCCAGTTGCAGGCTTTCCGCACTGCCGCGCACCATGTGGTTGGCGGTTTCAAAATTGATAAACAGGTTGTGGTAGAACATGTACGCCAGCAGCGCGCCGCCGAATGCACCCGCCACCTGCGCAATAATGTAAGGCACCACCTTGCGCGCGGGGAAACGGGCGAACAGCCACAAGGCGATGGTGATCGCCGGGTTCAGATGTGCGCCGGAAATCCCGGCGGTGAGATAAACAGCCAGCGAGATCCCCAGCCCCCAGACAATGCAGATTTCCCACAGGCCGAAACTAGCTCCGGCCACTTTCACTGCACAGAGACAACTGATGCCGAAAAACAAAAATAAGCCGGTACCGAGAAATTCTGCAATGCACTGCGTCTTTACTGAATCATGCATACAACGACCCTTTTGTGATTATTGTTATACGAGGCTGGATGTCCTGACCGGAAACTCAGCCGCCGATATGGCAATGAAAACCTGATGACTCGACTTCTTTTTTTAATATTTCCATTTTTGATTCCGCAATACTTTCTGCCTCACCCATCGGATAAATACGCCCGAGCAGGCCATATTTATTTTCACCAAAAGCGTGATAAGGCAATAAATGCAGGGTGTCGACATTGGACATCAGCCGCGCAAATTCCGCGATATGGTGAATTTCTTCCGTATTATCGTTAACGCCGGGGATCACGGGAATACGCACAATCACTTTGGTCAGAAACGAAATACGCAATAAATTTTCCAGGATCAGGCTGTTATCCACCCCGGTATTGGCGAAATGCACCGCCGGATTGACCGCCTTGATATCCGTCAGCGCCAGATCGACATAAGGGAACACATCCGCAATCACCTCAGGCGTGGTGAAGCCGGTGGTTTCCATTGCGGTATGCCAGCCTTTCTCCTTACAGGCTTTCAGCAGTTCACGGGCGAACACCGGCTGGGCCAGCGGTTCCCCGCCGGAAAGCGTGATGCCGCCACCGGAACGCCGGTACAGGTTTTCTTCTTTTTGTAATTCGCGCATGACTTCCGCCACCGTCATGCGTTTGCCTTTCATTTCCAGCGCCTGCGTCGGGCACACCTGCGTACATTCGCCGCACTGAATACACCGCTCGCGATCTATAAAGAACGCGTTGCTGACCGATAATGCCTGGTGTTTACACACCTCAAGACATTTACCGCAACGAATACACTCACTTTTCTTAAACAATAATTCCGGCTGCGGACGTTGCGATTCCGGATTACTGCACCATTTGCATGATAGCGGGCAGCCTTTAAAAAAAGGAATGGTGCGGATCCCCGGTCCGTCGTGCAAAGAATAGCGCTGGATATTAAACAGCACGCCTTCAGTTTGGTAATCGACTTTATTCATACTTGACCCGCCATCCGCGCCACAGGTTATTTAAAAAACGGGCTATGTATTGCTACATAGCCCGTGAAGGTTGCTGATCAGAATTGTTGTTCTGTCCGGCTGATAATGTCGTCCTGCACTTCTTTCGCCAGCACCACAAACTGCGCACTGTAACCGGCGACGCGCACGACCAGATCCTGATGTTGCTGAGGATTGTTCTGCGCTTCGATCAGCGTTTTGCGGTCGATGACATTGAACTGGACATGCATCCCTTTCTTATCAAAGTAGTTACGCACCAGACCGCTGAAATGACGCAGCCCCTGTTCTCCGGCCAGTGAAGACGGCAGGAATTTCTGGTTGTAGAGTGTGCCGTTGGAGGCAATAAAGTGATCGAGTTTGGCCACCGAGTTAGCTGCCGCCGTTGGCCCCTGCGTATCCTTGCCCTGACGCGGCGATACCCCGTCGGCCAGCGGTTCTTTCGCCATGCGACCGTCCGGCAGTGCAGCCACGTCTTTACCAAACAGCACGTTGGCCGATACCGGATAGATCCCGGCCTGGAACTGACCGCCGCGCGGGTTGGTGTATTTTTCGACTTCCTGGCAGTAAATCAGCGCGCACTGACGCGCCACCAGATCCACTTCGTCGAGGTCATTACCAAAGCACGGTGAGTTTTCCAGAATGTGGCGGATCTCTTCGAAACGGGAGTTATTCCCTGCCGGAGCCGCAGAGTTACCGCTGGCCAACTGACGGTACACTTCATTTTTGATGGCGGCCGGATCCAGAGAACCATGCTGTTCGATGATGCGTTTCACCATCTCATGAATTTCCTGTTCTCCCAGCGATGACTTGCCGCCTGCCGCGTGAGGTGCGCTGCCAATGGCATGACCGAAGTTGGCGTCCAGCGCGCTTTTCAGTTCAGTGAGAGACAGTTTGCGATCTTCAAACACTTGTTTCTGGATGGCGTAAACGGAATCCCCGGTGTCAGCAATACCAAAGGCCTGCGGGCCAGTGAAGTTGTAGATCGCGCCGCCTTCCTGTAACGATTTACCGCGACCGATACAGTCATCCACCAGCGCGGAAAGGAACGGTAACGGGCAACGTTCGCCGTGGGCGATATCGACACTGTTACAGGCTTCCACCAGCTGATGAACAAAATGCGCCATCTGTTTTTTGAAGGCCGCAAAGAAATCATCAATGCTGGCGTATCCGGTCATTTCGCCGGTCACCGGCCCTAACTGTTTGTTGCCCGCGCGGCCATTGTTAAGGGTGATTTCCAGCACTTTCGCCACGTTGAAGAAAGCAGCATCGTGCCAGCCTTCCGTACGGTGCGGGGCCTGAGGTTCCACGCAGCCGATGATGCAGTAATCACGGGCGTCGTGCAGCGAGACGCCACGGTTTTGCAACGCCGGAATAATCACTTCGTCGTTGTACATCGCCGGAACGCCCAGCCCCATACGCACCAGTTCACAGGCGCGGAACAGGAATTCATCCGGTGTGCCCTGCCAGACGCGGATGGAGAATGACGGCTGCGGCAGGCGCACATGCGCGGTGGCTTCCATGCACATATAGGTCAGCGGGTTGGTGGCATCGCGGCCATCTTCGGTCTGACCGCCGACGCACAGGTTCTGGAACACCGCGTAACCGGCAAACGCCTGCGCGGAGATTTCATCGCGGGTTTTGTTGATGTCGTTAAGCTTGATCCAGCAGCAGTCCACCAGTTCCTGAGCAAACTCCTGAGAAATGCCGGTATCGGCGGCCAGATACGGATACATGTACTGGTCGAAACGCCCCGGTGAAATAGAGTGACCGCTGGATTCAATCTGCAACATGCTTTGCAGGAACCAGAAGGTCTGACAGGCTTCCCAGAAGGTGCTGGCACCGTTTTCCGGCACACGGTGACAGTTTTGGGCAATCTGTTCCAGCTCGCGTTTACGCACCGGATTGCTTTCCAGCTGCGCCAGCCGCGTGGCTTCCTGCGCGTAGCGGTGGGCAAAGTTGATGGCCGCCTGGCAGCTGATAATCACGGCGTTATAGAATTGCTCTTTTTTAATATATCCCGGCTCTGAACGATCCAGATTGTCCAGTTCGTGCGTCACCAGATTAATAATGCCGCGAAAACCGATTTTCAGGATTTTGCCGTAATCCACACTGACATGCCCGACACCGCCATAGAAATAGTTGCCGACGGTAAACACGCCGCTGGCCATACTTTCTTTGGTGCCTTCTGACATATAAGACGCCGCCAGCGAACTGGTGGTTTTACCCGGCCAGTATTTAAACGCTTCGTGCAGATCGTCAGCGGTTTTTTTTGCGATAATAAACGGGTCCGCCACCCGGTGTTCCATGGTATTAAATTCTTTTTCGACCCAGTCGTAAGAGAATTCAGGGCATATTTCGGTGGAGCGCGGATTAATGGTCACGGCACCGACAATCAGTTCGTCAGGACGAATGGTGACCGGCAGCTCATTAAATATTTTTTCGACCACGCGCGCCCGGCGCATAATAGCGGGCAGTTGTTCGTTTTCTTTATAAGCCTGCGTCGCTAATACTGCGCGCTCAGATTCCACATAAGGTTTCGCATGCAGGATCATATTTTTGAGTCTTACAACACGTTCGGTCGGATTAGAAAAGCCTTTCTCTAACATAGAATAACTCCCGAAATTTATGATTTCACCTTGCGGCAGTAATCGTTTTATCTGCGGATAATCAGAAAGCGCTATTATTATTGTCGTCTTCTATTATTCGCATGGCTTCATTCACGGCGGCAACTTCGCCAAATATGGCCAGCGTCGTGATATGTTGCGGACAACTGCCGAATATTTCCGAGACCACCACATTGGCACTTTTACTGGCGGCATCGGCATAGAAATAGAGATCCGGCACCGGCAACATAATCATGCCAATGGCATCGATACGGATAAGATCAAGCCGTGAACGGAATTCCCCGGGCATCCTGCGTTTTATCATTGCCACGATGTCCGGCGTTGGTGCGTTAATGATGCGTTTTTTCATCGCCGCCCCTTATCTGACGTTAAGGGCCTCGACCATCACGCAGCGACGGATTCTGGCGAATGAACGCGCCGACGTCAGCCCTTCTCCGGTCGGTCCGGCGATGGTGAACGTGGCATGCCCTTCGCCGCCGACACCCAGTCCGGCATAGGAAGGCCCGTTTTTCACGAAAATCGTGGTCTGGATCTGGCGCGCCATCTTGGTGAGTTTTTCGACATTGGTGGAATGCATGATGGCGGTATGCCGGTTGCCATGCTCGACCTGCACCGCCAGCTCAATGGCTTCATCCACGTTATCGACCCGGACGATCGGCAGCACCGGCATCATCAGTTCATGCACCACAAACGGATGATTTTTCTCGGTTTCCACCAGGATCACTTTGGTGTCTTCCGGCGCACTGATACCCAGTTGTTGCAGGATGTAGCGCGCGTCTTTGCCGACAAACGCCGTGTCCGGCCCGCTGCCTTTTTCGTTCAGTATCAGCGATTCCAGCTGGCGAAGAAGGGCTTTGTCACACAGCAGATAACCGCCGCTTTTCTTCATGCAATGGATCAGATAATCCGCCACCTGATTGACGACGATCACTTCTTTTTCCGCCACACACGGCAGGTTGTTATCGAAACTGCATCCGCGAATGATGTCGCGGGCGGCCTTTTCGATATCAGCGGTTTCGTCCACCACCGCAGGCGGATTGCCCGCCCCCGCGCCAATGGCTTTTTTGCCGGAGGACATCACCGTTTTCACAATCGCCGGACCGCCGGTCGCCACCAGCATATTGATGCGCGGGTCATTAATCAGGGCACTGGTGTTGTCGATGGAAGGCTGAGTCACCGTGACGACCAGATTGGCCGGTGCGCCCAGGCTGGCAAGCTTTTGGTTGATCAGTTCCACGCAATATAAAGAGACCTTGCGTGAGCGCGGATGCGGGCTGAACACCACGGAATTTCCCGCCGCCAGCATACCGATGCTGTTGTTAATGATGGTTTCCGTCGGATTGGTGGTCGGCGTAATCGAGCCAATCACGCCGTAAGCTGAAAACTCGGTCAGCGTCAGGCCACTGTCGCCGCTCAGCGCACCGGTGATCAGATCTTCCAGCCCCGGTGTTTTCTGCGCCGCCACGCGGTTTTTAGTCAGCTTGTCGGCATAATTGCCCATACCGGTTTCTTCCACCGCCATGCGGGAAATATCCTCTAATACACTGTTCTGTAAGAAAACTTCTCGGATGCCCTGAACAAAGGCCGCCCGATCCTGCATGGAACAGTGGCGATACTGCACCTGCGCCAGCACCGCGGCAGCGATCGCCTCGTCCATCGAGGCAAATGCACCGTTACCCGCGTCACAGGCCGGAGACTGCACCGCGATGGCCGGGGTCTGACGGGGCGTCTGTGCCAGCGCCCTGGCGACAATGGCGTCGAGAGAAACGCTGAGCGGCCCCTGAGGTTCCACCGGTACAGGCTGCGGCGCGTTTCCGGCAACCGGCTGCGGTGTGGTTTTGCTAAACCGGCTCAGCACGTTGGAGACCGCCTGAGCAATTTCAATATCATTCATGCTGTTAATTCCTTACTTCACATCGCTTCGCAAGGTTAACCATCAAATATAAGGTTTGGTGGTGGAGCTGATGGGTGCCGGATCCAACGTGGCAAGCAGTTGCAGCCCCACTTCACGCGCCGCGATCACCGCCTGACGCACCGCACCGGAATCACCGGCAAAGGTGAAAATAACTTCGTTACTGAAGCTGGTGCCTTTCGACGGACTGGCGTACCCCACCGGCTCGATCACTGCCGATTTCGCCGCCACATCGGCAATCACCACGCCGATAGCTGCGGGGGAGGCGCAGGTCATGCCGAAGGCTTTACCGACCGGCGCACCGAAGGCTTTATTCAGCGCAAAGCTGGCGCGGGCGGTGTACTGGAATTCAAGATGCCCGGCCGGGGAGCCGTAAACATCGCCCATGGTGCGTTCAATTTCAGACAGCGCCACTTCAATGGCACGGCGGACGTCGGACACATCAGAAGCACCGAAAATAATTAAACATCCGTGTCCGCCGCCGCCTTCCGTATCACGCGCCAGTTCCACCGATAATATTTCGCTGTTGGTGGCTTTCACCGCTTCATCGGCCGCAAATATATGCGGACCCGCACCGGTGCGCGCCCCAAGAATACCGATAGAGCGATATTTCTTGTCGATATTCATGACGTCATGTAATTGATGATCGACATTGGCAATAACCAGACCAATAGTATGTCCGAGGGCGGTGCCGACAAATTCGGTTAAACCACAACCGGTAATACTGGCGGCTTTTTTATCCCTGGCATGTTCACCGGTCTGCTTATTCACTACTTCAGATATAATCTGCTCAACAAGATTATCTCTCATGGTCAGTATCCTCCGGGTTTATTGACCGACCGTTATTAGCCGACGGCTTTTGGCAGAATTTTTTCCACTTCGATATGCGGACGCGGAATAACATGCACAGACACCAGTTCGCCGACTTTCAGCGCGGCAGCAGACCCGGCATCCGTGGCGGCCTTTACCGCGCCAACGTCGCCGCGCACCATAACGGTGACCAGCCCGGACCCAATTTTTTCATAACCCACCAGCGTGACATTGGCGGATTTCACCATGGTATCTGCGGCTTCAATTGCAGAAACCAGACCTTTTGTTTCAACCATACCTAACGCTTCTTGTTGCATAACGACCTCTGATAGTGAGTAGGGGAAGACAATTAACGCACGATGATAATAAGAGCCTCAGGACAAAATGTTTTGCCCGTCAGCCGGACTTTCTTGTTATTCCGCACGGCTTACGGACAATAAAATCTCTCTGTTTTCTGGTTCATTCTTCATGCACCATCTGCGCGGTACCTGTCGCCAGCGCATCCAGCGCAATCATTTTTTCTTCATTGGTCGGGATCACCATCACACGCGGTGAACCGGGGCGGGAAATCACCCCCGCACGACCGCCGCAGGTGCGCTGATTTTTCTGCGCATCCAGCGTCAGCCCCAGCACGCCAAGGCGTGCCAGCGTCAGTTCGCGCACCAGCGCAGAATTCTCGCCGATGCCGCCGGTGAAAATCAGGGCATCCAGACGTTTCAGCGAGGTCAGATGCCCTCCCAGATGGCGCGCCAGCCGGTGTACCATCACATCAATCGCCAGCGTCGCCCGCGCATCACCCTGACTGCGTGCCTCCTGAAGCGTGCGGCAGTCGCTGGACGTGCCTGATATGCCGAGCAGCCCGGCCTGACTATTCATCATTTTGTACATCGCATCGAGACTCTGGCCGGTGCAGGCCGCGATGTGTGCCGCCGCACCGAAATCCAGATCGCCACAGCGCGTGCCCATCACCAGCCCTTCCAGCGGCGTCATGCCCATCGAGGTATCCACGCTGCGTCCGTTTTGTACCGCACACACCGAAGAACCGTTGCCAAGGTGGGCGATCAGGATGCCGTGATCATCCGGGTCGAGACCGAGCAAGGTCACCGCTTCACCCGCTATATAGCGGTGCGAGGTGCCGTGAAAACCGTAACGCCGCACCTGATAACGCTGCTGGTATTCCAGCGGGATCGCGTAGGTGTACGCCGCCGCAGGCAGCGTCTGATGGAAAGCGGTATCGAACACGGCGACCTGCGGCACCTGCGGTAACAGGGCAATGGCCGCATCGATGCCGGTCAGATTGGCCGGGTTATGCAGCGGTGCCAGCGCCGACAGCGCGCGGATTTTCTCAGTCACTTCAGGTGTCAGCCGCACCGATTGCGTAAACTCGCTGCCGCCGTGAGCGACACGGTGACCGATGGCCTGCACCGCAGGCAGCCACTGGCGCTCCGCCAGTTCCCTGAACAGCACTTTCAGCGCACAGACATGGCTGGCCTCACTCAGCGCCACCGTGGTTTTCTGCCCGTGGTTGTCTTTCAACGTCATGCTGGCGTTATCCAGCCCTAACCTTTCGGCCAGACCCGACAGCACCGGCGCGCCGGTATCAGAAGGAACCAGCGAGAATTTCAGCGAGGAGGATCCGCAGTTAATCACCAAAACCAAAGAACCGAAGGACATGTTGACCCCTGTTAATTATTGCCTGTTGTGAGTACGAAACGGGCGGCGCTGAAACGGCTCAGTGTGTTGCGCGCCACGGTCAGATCCTGTTCCACGGTGCCGCCGCTGAGGCCAATCCCGCCAAGTAACACGCCCTGCGACCAGCAAGGCAAACCACCGCCGATGCAGCAAATGCCGTCCTGATGTTGCAGGCCGTAAAGCGCGGCACCGGGCTGGATCAGCGCCGCGAGCCGGTGAGTCGGCATTTTCAGCGCCACGGCGGTGCGCGCCTTTTGCGGTGCCAACTGATGGCTGATCAGCAACGCATTTTCCATACTGAAGTAGTAACGCTGATGCCCGCTGGCATCGGCCAGGCTGAACACCATGGGTACACCGATAGCCTGCGCTTCTGCGGCGGCAAACCCTGCCAGCAGGGCGCAGTCGTCGAGACTCAGCGCAGGGTGTTGCCCGCTTTGCTGACGGGAAATCGCCGCGCAAATCCAGCCGTCGAGAGGGTCATTCATAGCGGCTCCTTATGAGAGATCCTGCGGATCGACAATGCCGACCACGGCCGCATCAATCACCGAATGTTCTTTGCTGTTGCTCATGCGCGCTGAACTGCCGGTGGAAATAATGACGATGTCGCCATTTCCTGCGCCGACAAAGTCCACCGCCACCTGCGCGCTGCCGGTGGGCTGATAATTTTCATCGAGACGTGCCACCATCAGTAACTTGGCCCCGTTTAATGAGACGTGTTTGGTGGTGGAGACCAGCGCACCCGTCACTTTTGCCAGATACATAACTCCTCCCGTTTCAGCGGATCACGGTGATGTGCTGCCGCCGGATTTCATCCTGCGCAGCTGGCGTGATCAGCGTGTTGCTGCCGATGCGTAATGTGTCGTTTGCCTGATACAGGCGGATATCCTTCAGGGTGATCAGCCGTTTCTGTCCGTGAGTGTCTTTGCGACCATCAACCCTGATGCCGTATTGCCCGAGGGCATCGATGTACGCCTTCAGCCGCGCCTGTAATGGCGGCGCAAAACCGCTTTCACTGAGATGCAGCAGTTCAGGGTTGAGGGTGACAATCACCGGCGTCTGGTTGCGTAAGGCGTGGAACACCTGCGTTGTCGCGAGGTTGTCGCGCAAACCCAGCGCGATTTTGCTCAGGCTGTTGGTGGACAGCGCCGGTAAATACAGGCTGTCATCGGCACCGGCGGGCAGCTCTGACGGCTCGGCCGCCGTGCACAATCCTGCAAGTTCTGGCAGTAACGCGGCTTTCAGACCGCTCTCACCGGCGCTGTGCGAAAAGGCGACCTGCAACGGATAACCGGCGCTGCTCAGCGCGCGCAGGCTTTGCAGCGTCATCGGCAACGTTGTCAGGTCACTGCCGGTGATCACCACGCGCACGGTTTTGCCTGCGTCATGGCGCGCCGTGCGTTGTCGTACCAGCAGATCGGCGATCGACTTATCAATCAGCCGCGACAGACGCTGATGTTCCGTGGTGTTCATGGGCGCGATCCGCTGCCGGTGCGGAACAGCAAATCGCCGTTGCGCAGGCCAAGGCCGTTGGCTTCTTCCACATCGATATGCAGTTCCGCCACCGCACCGGCGCTGACCCGCACCAGCACATGACTGAGAATGCCCGCGCGCTGCCCCTGCGCCTGCAAATCGATTTCCATGCCGTTGCGCAAACCGTGGCGTTCCGCGTCCTGCGGCGAAATATGGATATGCCGCCAGGCCACAATGGTTCCGTGCGGTTTACTGACCCGCCCTTGCGGCCCGACCAGCTCAATCCCCGGCGAGTTTTCCAGATCCCCCGACATCCTGACCGGCGCTTTTACGCCCAGCACAAAACTGTCGGCCACCGAAATTTCAATCTGCGTCGTGCTGCGCAGCGGGCCGAGCACCCGCACATTGGGGATATCGCCTTTCGGCGTGCGCAAGGTGACGGTCTCTTCGGCGGCAAACTGGCCGGGCTGTTTTACCGCTTTCAGGTGAGTCAGTGTCGAGCCGTAACCGAACAGGGCGTCCATATCTTCGCGGCACAAATGCACATGGCGGTTGGAGATGCCGACCGGCACGGCGAACGCAGGTGCGCGGTATTCGTCGCCTCCGGCGAGGCAGGAAAGCAGCCGCTCCACATCCGCCGCAGAAGGCTGGCAGGGATTAGTGACCGTGCAACCATCCGCCAGCGCGGCATCGGCCAGTGCCGGACGCAGGGCGTCAAATGCCGCCAGATCCGTACCGAGTTCTTTTAAGCTGCGGGGAATACCAAACTGCAGATTGAGCTGGCGGATTTTCTCTGCCAGCCGGGCGATCATCGGTTGCGGTTCCGCCGGTGCGATCCCCAGAATGGCGGCACACTGGCTGTAACGGCCGAGGGTGTCGGAAGCGGCGTGCGCGGCGTTGAATTCGATGATTAACGGCAGCAGCATGGCGTTAATTTTGCCGTGGGGAATGTGCAACATCCCGCCGATGGCGTGCGCCATACCATGCACCAGCCCCAGTCCTGCGGAGTTGAACGCCATGCCCGCCATGCAGGAGGCGTTGTGCATATGGGTGCGCGCCGCGACGTCTTTCTCATCGGCATAAACCTGGGGTAAATACTGCCAGGTCAGGGCAATGGCTTTTTCAGCCAGCGCATCGCTGAAATCATTCGCGCCCGTTGATACCCGTGCTTCGATGGCGTGGGTCAGGACGTCCATACCGGTATCGACCGCGATATGGCGCGGCACGCTCAGCACCAGTTGCGGGTCAAGAATGGCGGTATCCGGCACCAGCGCCTGCGACACCAGCGGGTATTTACGGCCGTTTTGCGGGTCGGAAATGATCGCGTAAGAGGTCACTTCCGAGCCGGAACCGCTGGTGGTGGGAATGGCGATCAGCTCGATGGCCTGTTGCTGATAATGGTCTTCCAGCGTGACCTTGATGCCTTTGGCCGCATCCAGCGACGAACCGCCGCCCAGCGCAATAATCACATCCGGCCTGAAGGTTTTAAACTGCGCCGCGCCCTCCTGCAAAATGTCGGTACCCGGATCCGGCCTGACCTTGCTGTACACCGATACCGTCGCCTGCGGCATGTGTTCCGTCAGGTACGCGGTCTTGCCGGACGTCACCATAAACTCATCCGTGACGATCGCGACTTTCTTATTATTCAGGCTGTTTAATGCAGTGATGGCCCCGTCGCCAAAATACACGCGCGGGCTGGAGAAAAAATAACTCGCCATGAGTACAACACCCTTACTCGTTTACCGACATGCGGCCGTAAAAAGATGCATTTAACCTATCATTCAGTGGCGTAAAGGCCGTTGCTCAGGGTTGTGCAGGTGGAGGACTTTTTTGCCCTGTTCTTTTCATCCCGGGCAAAAAAATGCAGGACGGTGAAAGCGATCAACGACGGGGAAGGAGAGAAAAAGCAGAAATGTTTTGCATCAAATTGATTCGTTTTGTTATGTTATCACATATCAAGTGAATCACAGCGACGGACAGGGTTAGGGAATGACAGAAGACAGGACGCAACATAACGGCCCCGTTCTCGCGGTGGAAAACCTCACTCTCCGTCTCGCCGGTACAGCACGCATCCGTAATCTGAGTTTCAGCCTCAACGCGGGCGAGCGCGTTTGTCTGCTCGGCGCTTCCGGCTCCGGTAAATCCCTGACCGCCAGAGCCATCACCGGTACGCCGCCGGCGGGGGCAGAACTCAGCGGCCATATCCGCGTCAATGGCGTGGAAGTGTGCGGCAAACATCCGGTTTCACGCGGTGCAGCCAGCCGCGTCGCGACGGTGTTTCAGGATACCTCCACGGCCCTCAATCCGCTGATGACACTGGGCAAACAGTTGCGTCTCGCCCTGCCCGCCGCCAGCGCACAAGATATTCACGCCATGCTGGATGCCGTCGGACTGGGGGATATTCCGCAGTTTGCTGCCCGTTATCCGGCGGAGCTTTCCGGCGGCCAGCGCCAGCGTCTGTGCGTGGCGCTGGCGATGCGCTCTTCTTCCCCGCTGTTGCTCGCTGACGAACCGACCACCGCGCTCGACGTGATTACGCAGCAACAGGTTTTACAGGTGATGCGCGATGCCTGCGCCGGTCCGCAACCGCCGCGTGCGCTGCTGTTTATCACCCATGATATTGCCGTCGCCGCGCAGTTATGCGAACGCGCGCTGGTGATGGAAAACGGCGTGCTGGTGGAATCTGCCCGCATGACGCAACTGCTCAGCCATCCGCAGCATCCCTATACCAAACGTCTGGTGCATGCCGCCCGGCAGTCTGCCTTAGTGCATCAGGATACTGCGTCATGGTGCGGGGTGGCGGTCTGATGGACGCGGCATTACATCTGGTCACGGAACCTTTTTTGCATCTGCACAATATCAGCCGCCGTATTGCCCTGCCGGGCGGGTTCTGGCACAGGCAACATAACGCGCTGTTTTCCGGGCTTTCGCTGCACATCGGCCGCCATGAACGCATCGGTCTGGTGGGGGCGTCCGGCTGCGGAAAATCCTCGTTGCTGAAAATATTACTGGCGCTGGATGCGCCGGACAGCGGTGAGGTGTATTGCGAAGGCCGTCTGATCCGCCCCGGTTCCGTGCGCGCCTTGCGCAACTACCGGCGGCGCGTGCAGTACATCGCGCAGGATCCGGCCGGTTCGCTGCCGCCCGGTCAGCGCGTGGGACACATCATTGCCGAACCGCTGAAACGGCTCGGATATACCGGCGATATCCGTCTGCGCGTGGCCGATGTGATGGCGCAGGTCAGCCTGAGCGACACGCTGACAGCACGCGCGGCAGGCGAACTTTCCGGCGGACAGGCGCAGCGGGTGGCTATCGCCCGCGCACTGGCGATCCGGCCGGATTTTCTGGTGGCGGACGAACCGGTCAGCGGGCTGGATTTGCCGCTGCGTGAACAGGTGAAACAGCTGCTGCAACAGGTGACGCACCAAAACGGCATGGGGCTGCTGATGGTCACGCACGATATTTCGATGGTCGCCGGATTGTGCGACCGCTTGCTGGTGATGCACGACGGTGAGATTGTGGAAGACCGCGCCACGCAGGCCGTGTTGCGTGCGCCGGACCATACTCATACGCGGCAGTTGCTGCAGGCCATTCCTCATTTACCTTTGACCGTTAACGGATAACCGGATGCTGACCCGTTTTATTGCGCGCCCTTCTGCGCCCAAACCGCCGCTGCTGCTCGCCAGCAGTCTGGTGTTTAACATTGGCTTTTATGCTGTTGTGCCGTTTCTGGCGATTTTTTTGCGCGACGATTTATTGCTTTCCGGCTGGGCGATCGGTCTGGTGCTCGGGCTGCGGACGTTTTCGCAACAGGGCATGTTTTTGCTCGGCGGTGCGCTGTCCGATCGTTACGGCGCGCGGGTCATCATTCTGCTGGGTTGTGTGGTGCGTATCGCCGGTTTTCTGCTGCTCGGTCTTTCCGACACGCTGGCACCGGTGATCCTCGGTGCCTGTCTGACCGGTGTCGGTGGCGCGTTGTTTTCTCCGTCGATTGAAGCCCTGCTGGCACAGGCCGGAACGCACAGTGAAAAAGCCGGCAAGCGCAGCCGTGCGGAATGGTTTGCGCTGTCAGCGGTCTGCGCCGAACTGGGTGCGGTACTCGGGCCGCTGCTCGGTTCTTTGCTCTCCGGTTACGGCTTTCAGCCGGTGGCGCTGGCCGGTTCCGGCCTGTTTCTGATTGCGCTGCTGGTGCTGTTTTTCACCCTGCCCGCCTCGCCAAAACGCGCCGCTGAACTGAAAATTGTGCCCTGGTGGCAGACCTTCCGTCAGCCGCGCTTTGTGGCCTTTATCATCGCTTACAGCGCCTATCTGTTCAGTTATAACCAGCTGTATCTGGCGTTGCCGGTGGAACTGCGCCGGGCGGGCGGCAGCGAAAAAGATCTCGGGCCGCTGTTTGTGCTGGCCTCGGTTCTGGTGATCGTTCTGCAAATGCCACTGGCGCGATTTGCCCGCCGCATCGGAGCCGCGCGGATTTTACCTGCGGGCTTCGGCTTGCTGTCTTCGGCGTTTGTCGCCGTGGCGCTGTTCGCCTGGACGATTCCGCCGGAAGGCTGGCTGCGGCTGATGCCGTCAGTATTGCTGATCACCCTGCTGACGATAGGTCAGATGCTGATTGTGCCGGTCGGGATGGATCTGATCCCGCGTTTTGCCGGGGAGCATAATCTCGGCGCGCATTACGGGGCGCTCTCGTCAATGGGTGGCGTCGCGGTGCTGGCGGGCAACTTCCTGCTCGGCGGCCTGCTCGATAACGCCCTGACGCCCTCCCCCGGTGCGGTCATTCCCTGGCTGGCGCTGGCCGCCGTTCCCTTTTTAAGTGCGCTGGCAATGTGGCGGATCTGCCGCCAGTTGCCTCCTCCTGTTATCTGACAAGGAATTTCTGATGCCCCTGAAACTGTTAAGCCCGCTGGCCGGGCTGCTTTCTGCTGCCCTTTTGCTGACCGGTTGCTTCAATGAAGCCGATAATGCCACCCCGAAAAGCGCCGACCCGCGTCTGCGGCTGGCGATGTTGCAGCCGCCACGTTCCGGCCTGACACCGCTCAGCGATGATGCCTTTAAGCTTTCGCGCTGGAGTACCGCCGAAACGCTGGTGGTGCTGGATAAACTCGGAGAAGCGCAACCGGCGCTGGCGACAGACTGGCAGCAAACCGGCGACAGAAGCTGGCGCTTTGCGTTGCGCCCGGACGTGACATTCCATGACGGCAGCGTGCTGGATGCCGCCACCGTGGTCAATGCCCTGACGGTGGCCGCGCACGCCACACCGAAACCACGCATTCTCGATGGCGTCCAGCTGACCGCTGTCGCCGACGGTGAACGGGCGGTGATCGTGACCACCGCACAGCCGGATCCGTTGCTGCCGCAGCGTCTTTCCAGCCCGCAACTGGCGATTCTTTCGCAAAAAGCCTACCGCGACAACGGCGTGGTGGATCCGCGTCATGCCGGTTCCGGCCCGTTCGAACTGGTGCAGGTGAACGGCACCAGCAGCGCAAGGCTGGAGCGTTTCGACGGTTACTGGGGTGAAAAGGCCAGGGCCAGCGGTATCGATGTCAGTTTCGTGCCGGACGGCACCGCGCGTGGCGCGGCATTGCGCACCGGTTCGGCGGATATTGTCGAGGCAATCCCCGTCTCTCAGGCACCATTGCTGGATCAGACTTTAATTCATGAAGTGCCGATGCCACGCACCAACACGTTGTACCTCAATACGCGTCTCGGCGTGATGCAGGATCCGGCGCTGCGTGCCGCCGTTCGCGATGCCATCAACCGTCAGCAACTGGTGGATAACGTCTACGAAAAACGGGCGGATGTGGCACAGGGGCTGCTCGGCCCTGCGCTGCCGTGGGCGGCAGAACTGCGCCAGCCGGTGAGTCATCCGCTTGCCGCCGCTAAACCCGCCGGTCAAACCATTACGCTTGCCACTTTCAGCGATCGCGCTGAATTGCCGGAAGTGGCGGTGTATCTGGCGCAGCAACTGACAACCGCCGGATTTAGCGTGAAACAGGTGGTGCGTGAGTACTCGCAAATCGAAACGGACGCGCTGGCGGGCAAGTTTGATGCCTTTATTTTATCGCGCGCCACGGTGCTGGATTCCGGTGATCCGGTGGCCTACATGTACAGCGATTTTGCCTGCAAGGGCTCGTTTAACATCGCGCAACTTTGCCGCCCGGATATCGATCAGGCGCTGCAACAGGCGTCCGCGATCCCGGCGGGTGCGGAACGTCGTCAGGCCATTATGCACGCGGAAAACCTGATCCTCGCCACCGACGCCGCGATCCCGATGCTGCATGAGCGTGTTATTCAGGGCGAAGCGGCAGACCTGCGTGACGCCGTGCGCGACCCGCGTGAACGCACCTTAATCAACTCCGCAACACAACGTGTGGTTCAGGTTGACTGATGAGTGAGTCTCTTTACTGCCGCACCTGCGCGGGCGTCAGCCGTCTGCGTACCGGCCAGCACCGGGGCGCATGGCTGCCGCTGATTTCGCGGCTGCTGACACTGGCCGCCATTGTCATGCTGATCGGCCTGCTGCCGTGGCTGTCCGGCAGTGATCCGGCGCTGACCTTGTTGCGCGCCCGCTCCGCAGATCAGGAAGCCACGGCAGAAACCCTGAATGCCATCCGCCTGTCGCTCGGACTGGATCAGGGACCGTGGCACGCGCTGGTTCACTGGCTGGGCGGATTACTGCAGGGCGATGCCGGTGTGTCCTGGGTATCCGGTCTGCCGGTGTTGCCGGGCATGTTGCGGGCGGCCGGGGTTTCCCTGACGCTGATGGCCTCGTCGCTGCTGGTCGCTTTCATCCTCGCGATGCTGCTGTGCGCGGGTACGATGATCCGGGGTTTGCAGGGCGGCACGCCGCGTCCGGCGGGGTTTCTGGCAGCGCTGCTGACTGCGCTGCCGGAGTTTTTGCTGGCCTCCGTGTTGCTGATTACGGGCGCGGTCTGGCTGCAATACTTTCCGCCGTATGGCTGGCTGGGCTGGCATTACGCCGTGCTGCCTTCGCTGGCGCTGGGGATCCCGGCGGGAGGATATCTGGGACGGCTATATTCCGATGCCCTCAGCGGCGCATTTAATGAGAGCTGGCTGACCACCTGGAGCGTGCTGGGGATTTCGCGTCGCCATACCGCCCTGGCGGTTATCCGCCGCGCCTTGCCGGGCGTGATGCCGTTAACCGGCCTGGTGCTGGTGTCCCTGACCGGCGGCGCTGTTGCGGTGGAAAAGGTATTCGCCATTCCCGGCCTCGGGCGTGCCACACTCGGCGCGGCGGCGGCGGGAGATTTACCGGCCTTACAGACCGGCGTGCTGATCCTGCTGTTGCTGGCTTCCGTTATGGGCATGATGACCGGTGCCGTCCGGCGTGTATTACTTGGTCGCGCCCTGACACTGGGCGCATTGCCGGTGCCGCAACCGGTCAGCGCCGCAAACACGTCGCGGCCGTGGATCCCACTGTTATGCCTGGCCCTGCTGATCATCATGGTACTCGCCGGAATATGGCGTGACCCGCTGACCTCTGGCGCATTACGTTTGCAGCCGCCCTCCTTCGCCCTGCCTTTTGGTGCCGATGCCATGGGGCGTGACCTGCTGGCTCGGGTGGCGCAGGGCACGCTTAATACCTGTTTACAGGCGCTGGCCGTTTCGCTGATGTGTCTGATGGCGGGCGTATCCGCCGGTGCGTTTCCCCGCATCATGGCCGGTCCCATTGAGACCACCAATGCCCTGCCACCGGTGATTGCCGGGCTGGTGGTTGCCGCCGTCAATGGCCCGACGGCGACCGGTGCCATCATCGCTGTGACCGCCGTCAGCTGGGCACCCCTTGCCGCGCATACCGCCGCGCTGGTGGCCGAAATACGTGCCAGACCCTACATGAAAATGCTGCCGGTGGTGGGCGTTGGCGCGTTGCGCCGTAATCTGTTTTATGTGCTTCCGGCGCTGGCCGGGCCGTTAATCCGCCATACTTTGTTGCGGCTGCCGGGTATCGCGCTGGCACTGGCGTCGTTGGGTTTTCTCGGGCTTGGCGCACCGCCGCCCGAACCGGAGTGGGGCCGCGTGCTGGCGGAAGGAATGCCGTATATCGAACGCGCGCCGTGGAGCGTGCTTGCCCCGGCCGGTGCGCTGGCGTTGCTGTCCGTGATGGCGGTGACCGCAGGCAGTTTTCGCGTTAAGCTGTCGCCTCGCTTTTTTAACAGGACGACAGCAAATGGATCCGCGTAAACCGCTGGACGGATTCGCCAGCAGCGTGATGATTGGATTATGTATTATCTGGGGTGTGCAGCAGGTGGCGATCAAAAGCGCCGCTGCGGATATCGCGCCGCTGTTGCAGGTGGCATTGCGTTCCGGGCTGGCGGGTTTTGCCGTGATGGTGCTGATGCTGATACGTCAGCGGAAAATCCCCTTCAGTGCAGCCACCCTGCTCCCCGGATTGCTGGTTGGCTTGCTGTTTTCCGTCGAGTTTATGTTTGTCGCCGAAGGATTGCGGTTCACCACCGCCGCGCACATGGCGGTGTTTCTGTATACCGCCCCCCTCTTTGCGGCACTCGGGTTGCATTTTCTGGTGCCGGAAGAACGTCTCAGCGCCCTGCAATGGGCCGGCGTGGGCGTGACTTTTATCGGCGTCATCGTCGCCTTTATGTTTGGCGGTCACAACGGCGCGGTTCCGCAGGCCAGCAATATGCTGCTCGGCGACTTCTTCGGTCTGCTGGCGGGCGCTTTCTGGGGCATGACCACGATTGTGGTTCGCCGCAGCGCATTATCGTCGGGCAGCGCCACCATGACATTGTTCTATCAACTGGCAGGCGCGTTTGTCCTGCTCGGCGCAATGGCCCTGCTGACCGGCCAGACGCAATTGCGCTTCACCCCGGTTTCAGTCAGCAGCATGCTGTTCCAGACGGTGATTGTGACGTTCGCCAGCTATCTCGCCTGGTTCAGCCTGTTACGTCGCTATCAGGCATCGCGTCTGGGCATTCTCTCGTTTATGACGCCGGTATTCGGCATCATCGCCGGTGTGGTGTTGCTGCATGAACCGCTGAAAGGGAATTTTATCCTCGGCGCCTTACTGATCCTGCTGGGGATTATGACGGTCAGCGCGGAAGGTCTGTTGCGCCAGTGGGTGGCAAAGCGGCGGCGGGCGGTGTAGGTTCAGGTCCTCCCGTAGCGGGAGGACGCTTTTCATGCGGCAAGAATATGCTGGATCCCCAGAAACATGGGCACGGCGCCAAAGGCATTGGCGGGCGCATCCAGTTGTACAAATCCGAGTCGTACATAGAAATTAACTGCCGCGGGCGCGGCATCCAGATAAACGCCTTTGACCGGTAACGCGGCATGAATAATTTTGATCTGCTCAAAAAACGCCAGCAGCAAATCCTGCCCGTAACCGCGGTTCTGAACTTTGGTCGCGACCCCCAGCATAATGAGCCGCACAACGCCGACTTCGAGAGGAAGAGAGCCACTTACCGCCCCGGCTAACTTCCCCCGCTCCAGCCAGTACGCAGAAAAAGTGCATACCCCGAAAAGCTCGCCGGTCTGTGCATCGATCAGGGCTTTGGCGGCACAGTTACCGTCCCGTACGCTTTTCTTTAGCGAATTGCGCACAAAGGCATTCAGCACCGGATTCCCGCAGTCAAAATGTTTGTTGCCGGGATAAGTGATGTCCGCCTGATAGCGACACACCATCACGCCGGTGGCTTTACTCTGCAGATTGACCATCTTTCTTTCTCCGCATTAATCCCTGTAATGCCAGCGTCGGCGCAGCCGGTTCCGAGATAAGCTGATTGATTTGCTGCCAGCCTTGCGCCGTCAGTTCACGACGACGCTGATTATCCAGCACGCTTTCCGCACGTTCGATGGCGGCATTGAGGATAAACGCACTCAGATCCAGCCCGGCGGCCGCCGCCGCTTCACGCAGCATTTCCTTCAAATCCGGGCTGGTTTTTAATTCAACTCTCGCGCTTTTGATATTGCGGGCGTCAGAGGGAAAAACTTCAACTTTGGGCATCATGACCTCTCGATTAAGATACGGCTGTCAGCCGTACGCAATAATCTACGCCTGCTGCCCGCAGGGGTCAACACTGTACGGGTGATAACCGTACGGTGTTGACCGTTCCCTTACCCTCACAACATCACTTTTGCCGCCATTTCCCGGCTGTAATCGCGGCTGGCATCCACCAGCACGCGGGTGTAATCGTCGGTGATATCGCCGCGCAGCAGGGCATCGGTGTCCAGCGTTTCGAGGATTTTGCCGTATTTCATCACCGCCACGCGCTGGCAGAGATGAGCGATAACACCGAGATCGTGGGTGACCATCAGATAGGTCAGTCCTTCCTCTTTTTGCAGATCGAACAGCAAATTGAGGATTTCCGCCTGCACGGAGACATCCAGCGCGGAGGTCGGTTCGTCGAGCAGTAACACGCGCGGTTTCAGGATCAGCGCCCGCGCAATGGCCACGCGCTGGCGCTGTCCGCCGGAAAGCTGATGCGGATAACGGCTGCGGAACGCCCGGTTCAGGCCGACTTTTTCCAGAATGGTGTTGATCCGCTGTTCGCGCTGGTCGATACGGTGAATTTGCAGCGGCTCTTCCAGAATATCGCCGATGGTATGGCGCGGATGCAGCGAGGCGTACGGATCCTGAAACACCATCTGCACCAGCCGGCAACGCTCGCGGCCAATGCGGTGTTCGAGCTGCTGGCCCTCGATTTCCAGTTCGCCCTGCCAGTGGGTAAACAATCCCGCCAGGCATTTCAGCACCGTGGTTTTGCCTGAGCCGGATTCGCCCACCAGCCCGAAAATCTCGCCTTCACGCACGGCGATATTCACATCGGTCAGCACCTGGGTGGTTTTCGCTCCTTCACCAAACGTCAGGTTCAGGTTGCGCACGTCGATCATGGTTTTCTGTGGCATAGGTGCTCCTTAATCGGTCAGCCAACTGGCCTGACGCTGCATCACCGGCAGCGGATAACGGCGGTTATCCATGTCCGGCAGCGCATTGAGCAGGCCGCGCGTGTACGGATGCTGCGCGTTATCCAGATCGGTGGCAGCGATAGATTCGACGATGCGTCCGGCGTACATCACCAGCACGCGGTCGCAGAAACTGCGCACCAGATTGATGTCGTGACTGATAAAAATCAGCCCCAGACCGCGGGTTTTCACCAGATCGTCGAGCAGCGCCAGCACCTGTAAACGCACCGACACATCGAGCGCCGAGGTTGGCTCATCGGCGATCACCATTTCCGGGTCGGTGATCAGCATCATCGCAATCATGATGCGCTGCCCCTGTCCGCCGGAAATCTCGTGCGGATACAGGCCGTACACCCGTTCCGGGTCGCGGATACGCACCACATCGAGCATGTTCAGCACTTTGCTTTTGGCCTCGTGATAGGAGCATTTGTGGTGCGACCGCCACGCCTCGGCGATCTGATCCCCGACGCACAGCACCGGATTCAGCGAATATTTCGGGTCCTGCATAATCATGGAAATCCGCTTGCCACGCACCTGACGCATCTGTTTCGGGCTGGCGTGCAGCAAATCGACGTCGGCGAACTGCATTTTGCTGGCGGTGATGCGCGCTTTCGACGGATGCAGATGCAGCAACGCGCGGCCCACGGTGGATTTCCCCGAGCCTGATTCACCGACAATCGCCAGTTTTTCACGCCCAAGCTGGAAGGACACGCCGCGTACTGCCTGCGTGACCTGACGGCCATTCACAAAGCTGACGTGCAAATCCTGCACATCGAGTAACGCCGGAGCGTCAGTCATTACGGGGATCGAGGATGTCACGCAGGCCATCTCCTAAAAAGTTGAACGCCAGGCTGTTAATCAGGATCGCCAGACCGGGAATGGTTGCCACCCACCAGCACTCCATCATGTAAGTACGACCACTGGAAATCATCGCGCCCCACTCCGGATCCGGCGGCTGTGCGCCGAGGCCGAGGAAGCCTAGACCGGCAGCGGTCAGAATGATACCGGCCATGTTCATGGTGATTCGGATGATCACCGACGGCAGGCACAGCGGCACAATGTGACGCCACAAAACCCGCAGCGGACTCGCGCCCTGTAACCGCACCGCCGAGATAAAATCAGCCTGTCGCAGCGAGAGCGTTTCGGCACGCGCCAGACGCGCAATCGGCGGCCAGGCAGTGAGCGTAATGGCGATCACCACATGTTCCAGACCCGGCCCGAGCGCGGCGACAAACGCCAGCGCCAGCACCAGACTCGGGAAGGAGATGAAGATGTCGGTAACGCGCATCAGCACCATGTCCGTTTTGCCGCCGAAATACCCGGCCGTCACGCCGAGCAGTAACCCGAGCGGCCCGACGGTCACCGACACCAGCAGCACGATATACAAGGTGATGCGCGAGCCGTACACCAGACGGCTGAAAATATCGCGGCCAAACTCGTCCGTGCCGAACCAGTGCGTGGCCGACGGCGGGCTGAGCGCGTTGTTTAAATCCTGCACCAGCGGGTGGAACGGCGCGATCCACGGCGCAAATATCGCCACAATCATCAGCACCAGAACAATCGCGCCACCAATGGCCGTCAGCGGATTACACGCCATCTGCCACAGAAAATGGCCGACACGGCCAACCGCCCTTTTCACGCGCTGACGTTTTTCGTCACCCGCGCTGAGCGTGACGGAATCGAGGGAAATCGTCATACTTTTGTCCTCGGATCAAAGACCTGATACAGCAGGTCAGAGAGCAAATTCAGCACCACGAAAATCATGCCGACCACCAGCACACAGCCCATCACCGCATTCATGTCGCCCAGCATCAGGCTGCTGGTGAGATACGAACCAAAGCCCGGCCAGGAAAACACGGTTTCGATCAGCACCGCGCCTTCCAGCAGCGAGCCGTACGCCAGCGCCACCACAGTCAGCAACTGGACCAGAATGTTGCGGAACGCGTGATTCCACAGCACATGCCATTCGCTCAGCCCTTTGACGCGGGCAGTGATGATGAATTCCTGTGAAAGCTGCGCCAGCATAAAGCTGCGGGTCATACGGCTGATGTAGGCCAGCGAGTGAAAACCGAGCAGTGACGCAGGCAGGATCAGGTGATTGAGCGCGTTGCGGTACACTTCCCCGTTTCCGGCGATCAGCGCGTCAATCAGCATAAATCCGCTGTGGCGCGTGACCTGCCCGTCGAGACTGAAATCCACCCGACCGGCACCGCCGACCCAGCCGAGCCAGGCGTAAAACACCAGTAAACCCATCATGCCGACCCAGAATATCGGGGTGGAATACCCGGCCAGACTGATGATGCGCACCACGTAATCGGCGATGCTGTTGCGTTTTGCCGCCGCCAGCACGCCGAGCGGAATACCGACGCCCGCGCCAAGAATGATCGCCAGCGTCGCCAGTTCCATGGTGGCCGGGAAGACGCGCAAAATGTCCTGCGTCACCGGTTTACCGGTCAGCAGCGCATTGCCCAAATCGCCGTGCGCCAGCCCGTAAAGGTAGATGCCGAACTGCGTCCACAGCGGTTTATCAAAGCCAAGCTGGTGGTAAACCTGCTCATAGGTGCTGTGGTCGGCGTCCGGCCCGACAATCGCCAGCACCGGATCGACCGGCATCACACGCCCGATGAAAAACGTCAGCAGCAACAGGCCAAACAGGGTGATCGCCACCTGTACCAGCCTTTTGCCGATGCGCCCGGCCGGGAAGGACATCCGCGCCGTTTGCTTTGTTGCAGGAGCCGGGATTTGCATGGTCATAACCCTTTACCTCCGGTTGGCTGCACGTCGGCAGGTTCGTCTTTCCAGACATCACGCAGGAAGGTGGTTGCGGAAGGATGCGGCAGGTAATTTTTGACATCCCTGCGCACCACGATGGAATCCACCATTTGTGAAACCGGCACCAGCGCCGGGATCAGCGCGTCGTAGCGTTGCTGAATGGCGAAGTAATCCTGTTTCTGTTTTTCCGGATCGCGTTCAAGCAGCGCCTGGTCAATCTGCGCATTCAGCTGCTCGTCGTAAAAACCGGTGCGCCAGCCCTGAAAATTGGTCAGCCGCGCCGCGTCATTGTTGTCCGGGTTATAGACCAGCGCACGCAGGCTGGAATGCGGATGCGGTTCCACGCCGCTGCCGCCACGCCCGACCAGCATCGCGAACTTACGTTCACGCATCGCGCCGTAAATCTGGTTGCCGGTACCGGTGACGATTTTGGCGCGAATGCCTGCCTGCATCAGCGTCGACTGCACGGCAATGGCGATATTGAGGAACGGCTGATCGGCCAGCACCCGCAGCGTGGTATCAAAACCGTCGGGATAACCGGCTTCCGCCAGCAGGGTTTTAGCACGCGGAATATCCAGCGTATAACCCGGATCCGGCAGCGTGGCAGGCATACCGACCTGAATCGGCCGCTGATGCACAATGCCATAGCCGTTCATCAGCGCCTTGCCGATACCCTGATAATCAATCAGATAGCGCACCGCTTCGCGTACTTTCGGGTTGGCGAAATGCGGCTCTTTCATGCTCATCGCCACGTAATAAATGGTGCCTTTTTTCACCTGATCGACCTGCATGGCCGGGTCGTGACTCAGTGCCTTAACGTCGGACACCGCCATGTTATTGGCAATATCCAGGTCGCCTTTTTCAATCATCAGGCGCAATGTCTGGGATTCCTGAAAATGACGGAACACCACGCGGGAAAGTTTCGGCTCGCCGCGCCAGTACTGCGGATTACGGCTCATGTTCAGCACGTCTTTTGCCTGCCAGTTATCGAGGCGGAACGGGCCGGAACCGGCTTCGTTAGTGGTCAGCCAGCGGTTGCCCCAGTCGCCGTTCACTTCATGCGCCTGCACGGTTTTGCTGTCCAGCGCCACCACGCTGCCGAGCGCGGCCAGCGAGTAGATCACCAGTTTCGGGTCATTCGGTTTAGGCAGCTGAATTTCGACGATACCGGGAGACGGCGAACGCACCATCTCATCGACATTCTTTTTGCTGAAACCGTAGGATTTCCACACCGACGCCTGCGCCAGATTGAGGTGCAGGATCCGGCGCATCGACCACACCACATCGTCGGCGGTGACCGGATTACCGGAGTGGAATTTCACGCCGTCGCGCAGGTGAAAGGTGATGAGGTTGCGGTCGGCATTGACCTCCCACGAGGTCGCCAGCGCCGGGCGCACATTGGTCAGTTGTTGCGGATCCAGTTCAATCAGCGGGTCGTAAAGATTGACCACGATGCCGACAATGTCATTGCCGGTCATCGCTGCCGGATCGAGCGTTAACAGGTTATTCATGTTCATGCCGATGATCAGCTGGTCGGGCGGCGTTTTCGCCTGCGCCGTCCAGCCACCGGTCATCAGCAGGAGCGCGAAAAGCCACGCGCCCCATGTTTTGCCAGAGTTCATGATGTACCTTCCGGGTAGAGTCAGAGGTTTATTATTTTTTCTGCCCGCAGGTCAGTCGCGGCTGACGGTATGGGTTTCTATGTAATCAAAATTGATGTCCTCGCCCAGGCCAGGGCGGTCAGAGAGATGCACAAAGCCCTGTTCATCCATCGGATCAACAATGCTGTTCAGATACGCTGCCGGTTCGTCGTACTCGAGGAACGGATGCAGCAGACCGCGTTCGTACCAGCGGCAGTTGCGGATGGCACCGACCACCGCCAGACTGGCCGCGCCGTTGCCGTGCACTTCGCAGTCCATGCCGAAGGCTTCCGCCAGACTGGCGACTTTCATGCACGGCGAGATGCCGCCGACGCCATTGGCTCCGGCACGTAAAATGTCGCAGGCACCGGCTTTCACCCAGTCCGCACGGCTGTGATGTTTACCGCCGAGACTTTCCGGCCCGATCACGTCGATAGACAGGTTTTCCGCCAGCCATGCGTACGACGCCATGCTCTCTTCTTCCATCGGTTCTTCGAACCACGCGAAGTTGAGTTTTTCCAGCGCCTTACCAATCGTCAGCGCCTGACTGCGGCTGTACCAGTGATAGCCGTCGAGCATCAGGTCGATATCCGGGCCGACCGCTTCACGTACGGCGGCGCAGGCTTTGATATCCATTTTCGGATCCGGCGCGAACGCCACCGGCGGCATCCAGGTGTGCAGCTTGATGGCCTGATAACCGCGTGCCACCAGCTTCTCGGCGAACTGGCCGAACTCGTCCGGCGTCGACAGTCCGCCTTTCAGCTCATCGCCGCACATGGTGCTGCCGTACGCCGGGACTTTTTCACGGAATCCGCCCAGCAGTTTGTGCACCGGCATGTTCAGTTTGCGGCCAATCAGATCCCACAGCGCCTGCTCGACAAACGACAGCGCCCGTTCGGTCAGCTGATGCGCGCTGCCACGCTGCCAGTGCACCAGATCCTGCCACAGACGCTCGCGGTCGAACGGATTCTGGCCGATCAGCACTTTTCTGAAAAAGGCGTTCACAACATGCGGACGCACCACTTCCGGCGGCGCAAAGGAATAGCCGCAATCGCCTTCATCGGTGGTGATGGTTAACATCGCCATTTTCGCCTGACTTTCTTCACCCGGATGAGAATGACCCGCGCTGTCAGAAACGCGACGGGTCGGATAAGTAAAAACAGAAACTTCAACAGAACTTATTTTCACAGCGATACCTGCCATTACTGAGAGAGTTGACGCTCTTCAGAGCGCACCGCAATTGCCTGTTCATTCAGCCATGTGAGCGCGCTCACACTTCTTTAAAACCGCAATCCAACAATAATAAAATACCGTTTCATTATTGAACTTAGCCAGTTTACGGACGCATTTCCACGGCTAAAAGCCGAAAATTTTGGGGTTTGTTTGGGCATCTGCACGGGTGAATGTGAGCATTTTCACGAAAGCGGGAAGAAATGTGATCTGTACAGGAAATAGACGGAACGACTGTGAGGACATATTTGTGCGTGCACTTTGTGATGAGAAAAGTGGGCATGAGGAAATCAATCCGTTAGGCTAGCGTTTTTAGAAAGAGTCCGGTGAGCCTCTGGAGTGGAATATGTTGCGTGTAATTGATACGGAAACCTGCGGACTGCAAGGCGGCGTGGTGGAAGTGGCCTCTGTCGATATTGAAAACGGTAAAATCGTCAATCCGATGAGCGATCTGGTGCGCCCTGACCGCCCGATCAGCCATCAGGCGATGGCAATCCACAAAATCACCGAGGCGATGGTGGCCGACAAACCGTGGATTGAAGAGATCATCCCCCGCTACCACGGCAGTCAATATTATGTGGCGCATAACGCCAGTTTTGACCAGCGTATGCTGCCTGAGATGCCGGGCGACTGGATTTGCACCGTGAAACTTTCCCGCCGTTTATGGCCGGGGATCAAATACAGCAACATGGCGCTCTATAAATCCCTCAAATTGCAGGTTGCCACGCCAGCCGATCTGCATCATCACCGCGCACTGTTTGACTGCTACATCACCGCCGCGCTGCTGATCCGTATCATGGAAGAATCAGGCTGGACGCCGGAAGAAATGGTGACGATCACCGGGCGACCTGCGTTAGTCAGCACCATGATGTTCGGCAAATATCGCGGCCGGAAAATTGCCGAAATCGCCGAAGACGACCCGATGTATCTGCGCTGGATGCTCAACAACATCAAGGAATTAACACCTGATTTGCGCATGACGCTGAAGCATTACCTGGAAGCGGAGTAAATCGTTAACCCGGCCCTTTTTCCCGGCACACATTCAGCACCAGTTGTCGCAGCCAGCGGTGCGCGGGGTCGACTTCTGAACGCGGATGCCACATCTGGGAAATGGTGATTTCGCGGGTTTTTACCGGCAGTTCAAAGGCATAAAGCCGGTCTGGCTCAGCAATCAGGAATGAGGCGGGGATCAGCGCCACCAGATCGGAGTTTTGTGCAATCGCCAGCGCGGCAGAAAACCCCGGCACGACGGCGGCGATTTTCCGTTTCAACCCGACTTCGGCCAGCGCATCATCCACCGGCCCGTAGGTTTTGTTGCGGCGCGACACCACCACATGCCCGAAAGACACATAATCGTTCGCGGTAAGCTCTTTCTCCGCCGCCAGCGGATGGCCTTTTCTGACCACGCCCATAAACCTGTCGCGGAACAACGTCTGTAAGCGGATTTCCGGCCCCATATCGCCTAAAACACCGATCTCAAGATCGACCCGCCCTTCCCGCAGCGCATTTGAGGTTTTTTCCGGTTTTGGCATAAACCGCAGACACACAGAAGGGGCTACCTGCGCGGCGGCGGCAATCATCGCTGCGCCGAAAGCCACCACAAAACCGTCGTTGGATCGGATCAGAAAAGTACGTTCAAGTGTGGCCAGATTAAAATCTGCCGATGAAGGCCGTAACAGGGCGCGCGCCTCAAAGGCGGCGTTCTGCGCACGCTGGCGGATCTCTTCGGCGTAAGGCGTCAGCACCATATTTCGCCCGGCGCGCACCAGCAGCGGGTCGCCGGTGGTGGTACGCAGGCGGCTTAATGTGCGGCTCATGGCCGACGCGCTTAATCCCAGACGACGGGCAGCACCGGCGACACTGCCTTCCGTCAGCAGCACATCAAGCGCAATAAGTAAGTTCAGATCAGGTTCAGTCATCCCGCCATAGTAGCGCAGCCGTAAAAATGAGAGAAGGCGTTTGACGCAGGTATTAAGTGCAGATGCTGCGTCTTCCGCACTATATTACCTGCCGGTATAGTTACCTGACTCAATATCAATAAGGCGAATGCGTTATGGAATTATTTTCCGACAAACCAGGCGATGAAGGATTACCCGGCCGTGAACGGGGATTTGCCATGGCCGCCGTGATGATCATGGCAACGATGGCGGTATTCGACGGTTCGATGGTCAACATCGCACTGCCACAGATTGCACATGCACTGGATATCTCGGCAGGTGCAGCGGTCTGGGTGTCGAACGGTTATCTGCTGTCGGCGTCCATGACACTGGCAATCTTCGCCGCGCTGGCCAGCCGCATCGGTTTCCGTCCGCTGTTTGCCGCCGGACTGACGGTGTTCACCCTTGCCTCTTTGGGTTGTGCGCTGTCATCATCGCTCGACATGTTGATTATCATGCGGGTGCTTCAGGGAATTGGCGCAGCAGCCACGCTGAGTATTGGCCCGGCGATATTGCGCTCCGTTTTCCCCAACCGCCTTCTCGGACGAATACTGGGGCTGAATGCTCTGATGATCGCCACCAGCACCGCTGTCGCGCCGGTGCTGGGCGGGACAATATTATCGGCGATGAGCTGGCAGTGGCTGTTCGCGATCAATATTCCGCTCGGCATTATTGCGGTCATTCTTACGCTGCGCGTGGTGCCATCAAACCCCGCCAGTACGCGCCAGCCGTTTGATACTGCCGGGGCGATTTTATCGGCAGTCGCACTGGGCGCGCTGATTATGGCGGCAGAATCCTTTGCGCATCCGGGAAATGACAAACTTGCCACCGCCATAACCTATGGCCTGACGGCGATAATTGCAGGCGTGGCCTTTGTCTGGCGTCAGCGTCGGGCGCCAAAACCGCTGCTGCCGCTCGGCATGTTTGCCTCCACGCGGTTCACGCTGGCGGCCTTCACCTCCCTGGCCTCATTCGTCAGCCAGGGCATCACCTTTGTCGCGCTGCCGTTCCTGTTTCAGAGCGTTTACGGTTACAGCGCCTTTGTTTCCGCATTACTTTTCACGCCCTGGCCGCTGGGGATTATTCTGGCGGCACCGCATGCAGGACGCCTTGCCGACCGTTATCCGGCCGCCATTATTTCTACTGTGGGTCTGGCGGTATTTGCGGTGGGATTACTGTTACTCGCGCAACTCCCCGCGCAACCCCAGGTCTGGGATATCGGCCTGAGAAGCTTTATCTGCGGACTGGGCTTCGGCTGTTTCCAGAGTCCGAACAACCGTGAAATGCTCTCCAATGCGTCGCGGGAAAACAGCGGTTATGCCTCCGGCGTACTGGCCATTATGCGCACCTTCGGCCAGTGTCTCGGTGCCGCGTGCATCGGGGTCATCCTGACACTTTATTCTGCCAGTAGTGTGTTGCAGGAGGCCCGGGCAGTGCAGGTCAGTTTATGGGTGGCGGTGATGGCCACGGTGCTGGCGAGTGTGATAAGCATCAGCCGCCTGCGAGGTCAGCGCGGTCACTTGCAGGCAGAGAAATAATGGAAATAATAGATAACCGATACCTAAGAGAGTAACACCGTGTCCCGTTCCCAGCGTTTGCTTGATTTAATTCAGATCCTCCGCCGCCACCGGTTTCCGGTGACCGGCTTAACGCTGGCTGCGGAACTCAATATCAGCGTCAGAACGCTCTACCGGGATATCGCAACATTGCAGGAGCAGGGAGCCGATATTCAGGGCGAGCCGGGGCTGGGATATATTTTGCGTCCCGGTTTCATGCTTCCTCCTCTGATGTTTTCCGAGGATGAAATCCAGGCACTGGTGTTGGGTTCCCGCTGGGTATCCAGACGTAGCGACGGGCAACTGAGCGCGGCAGCAAAAAACGCGCTTGCCAAAATTGCAGCGGTGCTGCCCGAAGATCTGCGCATGTCTTTGGAATCGACAACCTTACTCATCGGCCCAGCAGACAATTCTGGCGCAGACGCAGCCTTGTTGCCGCAAATCCGTCAGGCAATTAAAGACGAACGTAAAATTGAAATTGTTTATCGCAGCCTGAAAAATGAAAGTTCCTCCCGGGTGATCTGGCCATTTGCCCTCGGTTATTTCGATCAGGTTCAGATACTGATCGCATGGTGCGAGTCGCGTCAGAGCTTTCGTCATTTCCGCACCGACTGCATTATGTCTCTCAAACGAACGGATGAGCGCTACCCAAGGCGGCGTCAGAGATTGCTGAAAGAGTGGCAGGATAAGGAACAAATCTCACCTCAGTAACCCGAATCACTCCTGACAGAAACTGGCAGTGGTGGCCACTAAGATACTCAGTAACAGACATCAAACCGGATGTCTTTTCATTCCTGAGGGGCCACTAATGATTGATTCAAACTTCGTTATTTTGTACGTCAACAATCCGCAGGTCAGCGCCAGATTCTATGAAGAACTTCTGGAAAAACAACCCGTTGAGGCTTCAGCCACTTTCGCCATGTTTGTTCTACCCTCAGGGATGAGGCTGGGCCTTTGGTCAAAGCATACTGTCGAACCCGCCGCTGAAGGTTATGCCGGAAATGGTGAGATCGTCTTTTCTGCTGACAGCAATGAACAGGTCGATGCTCTCTGCTCTCTCTGGCGCGATAAGGGACTTGAGATAATGCAGGAACCTGTTGAGATGGATTTCGGCTATACCTTTCTCGCGTTAGATCCTGACGGGTATCACCTGCGGGTTTACCGGTTGTCGATAGAGTAAACAGCTCAACCCGGAGCGCCCTCACAGGCGCTCTGCTTAAATCAACGGGTTCTGATACGCATTCCAGCGATTGCGGCAGATGTTTCGTTATTCCGGTCAGTCCTTGCGCCGGATCTTTCCCAAACACCTGTTTCAGGATATGTTTATGACGAAACAGACCGGCGAACGTCTGATGGTTATCCCTGAAGTCATACTGTTGAAGGATAAATTCTATGCTGGAACTGAGACCCAACTGCGAGTGTTGCAATACCGATCTCCCCCCTGCTGCTGATGCCAGAATTTGCTCGTTTGAATGCACATTCTGTGTAACCTGTGCCGAAGACAAACTTCACGGGATATGCCCCAACTGTGGCGGAGAACTCGTTGCCCGTCCGCGCAGACCGGCCAATAAACTGGCGAATAATCCGGCGTCCATAACACGGGTATTTAAGCCAGAGGGCTGTGCTTCTTAGTTCCGCGCAGTGTCACGCCAGAGTTTCAGCCGCTGGCGTGCCTTCATCCAAAACAACGGTCATCTGTCTTCTCCTTACTTCAGGACATATAAACGCTTCTGTTTCCTGAAACTGAACTAAAGTTATCCTTCTCCTGCCACTCCCGCTGCATAAAGGGAGTCAAAGAATTCTATAACATTATTATTAAAAAGGATTTTTATGCCCCGCATCACTTCTCTGGTTTCTTCATCTGCACTGATCGGTTCGGTTTTTCTGCTCACAGGATGTCCGCCTCCGCCTGATTTAACCCAGTGGCAGCGCCCTGGCAGCACCATAGATGACGCGCGGGTTGCGATGGGGCAATGCGGCGTCCCGCTTCCGGGGCCGGAACCTTCTTTTACCGACAATGAAACGGTGCTGTATTATCAGTGCATGGAGGGGAAAGGATTTACCTATAAGGGTGATTTCCATATTTGCGATTACTACAAAAACACCCCTGCCTGCATTGAGAAACAACAGGGACATCCGCTGAGTCAGCGGCAGCTTGAAGCACTACCTTTTGTCGCCGATGAGGGTTTTCATCCGATCAAGCCGGATTCGGGCCGGGTTGAATCGCAGCTTATCAGTTGGCGTAAAGCGGGGGCCTCGCTGCATTTTTCGCACGCTGTTGAGAACGATAAGCTCGCGTTAGAAGTGATGTATGAATGCGGATATCCGAAACCGTTGGGCTCGGTTCCTTTCGTTCCGACCATTCTTAAGGCCGCGAAAGTTCAGCAATGCATGCTGGATAAAGGTTTTGAACCGAAACATAAACTCATGCTGGTTTGCCGCAATTATCCGCAAGTGACAGGCTGCGGGAAATAGCGAAACCTATGTCCAGATTTCCCTGCCATCCGGCATTGAAGTGGTCAACAAATACACGATGGTTCATCAAGATGGTAAATCTACGAAGTCGAGAATATCTATGAATTTTCTGAGAATGACTGCTTCACTCTCGTCCACCAGAGATCCATAACCCCAATTTGCAAATGCAAACGACATTTCGTATCCCTGGGCGGCCTCAAAATCATTCTTATTGTCTCCGATCATTATCTTATGAAGCTTACCGTAATCGGCACGTGCTACAACTGCGTGTAGGTGTCTGGGGTCAGGTTTCTGAAAGGAGACGGTGTCTCCACCACATACAACATCCATATACTTCAACAGGCCAGTTTCTTTGAGAATAGCAGTGGCAATCGATTCGTCTTTATTTGTACAGACGGATATCCGCCATCCCCTCTCGCGCAAGGCGCTAAGCGTCTCCTTTACACCTTCATAAGAAGTCGTGAGCGAATGGGCCGAACGTCGGTAGCGCGAGACGAAGGTATTCAGCGCGTCTTCCCGGTCATTCATGCCACGTAAGCTGAATGCTCGCCTGGCAAATGACCTCATTCCGTCACCGAGAAATTTTGAAGTAGTTTTGACGAGCAGAGGCTCAAGCTCTCTTTCGACCAGTATTTTGTTTATTTCGGCTGTCATATCGCTCACTGAATCGACAAGAGTACCATCCAGATCGAAAATGATAGCCCCCGCCTCTCCTGTCTGTGCAAGTTTCCGGTTACGCATCGTCATTGGGAACATTCCTCACGTGGTGGATAAGGCTCTCTTTTCTCCCGTGCAGAAACTGCATGATTCATCACGGTGTGAGCTTTTTATTGAAAGCCGCTAACCCGGCTTGAGCGATTTCTTCATCATGTTGGGGCGTGTCTGCGGATACCCCGATCGCTCCCACAGTGTGACCATTAAAGACGATTGGAAGGCCACCACGCATCAGAACGAAGCCCTGGGCGGTAATGGCGGCCGGTCTTGAACCATTGACTGCGTCCTCTAATGCGCCGCTGGGTCGACGAAAAAGAGCTGCGGTCCGTGCCTTGCCTGGAGCAAGTTCGACGCCTGCCGGCACAGCCGCGTTATCCATGCGTACCAGAGCGATGGGCGAGCCAGCACTATCGACAACTGCGATCACGCACGGCCACCCGGACGTTTGCGCTTTGTCTTGTGCAGCGGTGAGTACCTGCTGAGCGACGGAGAGAGTCAGCACTGGCTGGCTCGGCAACTCGATTGCCGTTGCAGGCAGTGAAGCCAGCGCAAGAGACCCGGCAAGTACAAGGGATGTGGTGAGATTGGAAAGGTGATACATAGTTAACTCCTGAGAAGAAAGGTTCATTGATTTAAACAGAGAAAATAATTCAGTTCATTAAAGTGATTCGTTCTTATAATTCAGTAAAAGTGAATAGGAAATTCGACCACCATGGATATACGTCATCTCCGTTCATTCATCACTGTTGCTGAAAATCTGCACTTCTCTCGATCAGCTGAGCAGTTGGGCGTGTCTGCACCCACCCTCACCGCACAGATTCAGGAGGTGGAGCGCATGCTGCAAGCGCGTCTATTTAACCGAACAAAACGAACAGTCCATCTGACGCCAGCCGGAGAGATATTTTTGACGGAAGCGCGTGCAACACTCGAACAGCTTGAGAGAGCGATCAACGTGGGCCGACGCGCCGGGCGTGGTCAGGTTGGAAGAGTGGAGATAGGTTATGTTGGTTCAGCGGCATTTTTTGGGGTACTCCAGGAACAGGTCCAGCGGTTTCGCAATAAATGGCCCGACGTTATGCTTAACACGAAGGAATTACCCACCGAGCAGATCCTGCCACTCCTGGAGGAAGGCAGGATAGATTTGGCTTTTGTCCGAACGCCCGTGCATCTGCCTCTGTCTGTCTCCAGCCATGTCATGGCACGGGACCGATTCTGTGTGGCTCTGCCGGCAGACCACGCTCTGTCGAAGATGTCGACGGACATTCTCCCGCGCGCGCTTTCCAATGAGTCGTTTGTGATCCCAGAACAAGGTCTGGGCTTGCGTGAGGTCGCAAGGCGCGGAAAATTCGATCCACATATCGTCTCGTCGCCCGGAACTCTGGTTGCGGTGTTGACACAAGTAGCGCTGGGTATGGGTGTCGCAATCATTCCCAGTGTGCTGATCAACACGATTCAATTGCCGAATGTCGTTTTCAGAGAAATTGCCGGCCCTGCTATTGTTTCGGAGGTGGCGGCACTATTTCGAAGGCATGAGCGATTGCCAACGGTGCGCAATCTTATTGAACAGATGCTCGAGACTGACTGCCGCGCAGCTTTAGCATGGTTTTACACACCTATGGCTCAAAGTATGGAAATACGCGTCCCTTGAATACTCAGCGCAAAATCTGCACCAAATACTTTAGCCGGCGTCTGAAATCCAGGCTGGCTTACTCCGTTAAGCACCCGTCTGACGGCTTCGACCGCAGCGAGTGGCGTATAGGAATATCCGTTGACCGTTTCAATGACTGCATGGTGAATGTCACCATCAACCCCGGTCATTTCTACCACTGCACGAGCGACATTACCTGCGCGCTCTTCCTGAGAGGGGCCATCAGGCAAGCGTGATAAATCTCCGGATGGAAAGGCATCGCCACTCACATGGACATACATTTCAATATTTGGAATGCCGGTTGAATGCCATGCAGTAACAAGATCACCGAAAGAGAGTGGCGCACATTCTACTTTCCCTTCACCAAAATCAAAAAAGTCTGTTTTGGCATCGGTTTTCGTCGTCAGTTCACCATTGACCCTGGCAAGCAGACCCGCGCTGATAATCTCTCCCACACTGAAGGCCGAACCCCGTGACATTGCGCCTGCAACCTGCAGCGCAATTCTCAAGCGTACAGGCTCATGCACCTTTTCAGCTATCGTCACCGCGAGACAATCCGTTGGCACAACATCCCATCCCACACCAGGCAGTAACATGACCCTGGCCGTGGAGGCGAGATCATGCAGTGACTCCGCCAGCCGATAAACGTTGATTTCTGCAGCTATCGTCACCGCGAGACAATCCGTTGGCACAACATCCCATCCCACACCAGGCAGTAACATGACCCTGGCCGTGGAGGCGAGATCATGCAGTGACTCCGCCAGCCGATAAACGTTGATTTCTGCAGTAATATCCAGGTAATGAACACCCTGAATAATGCAGGCTCGCATCAGTGATTCTGAGGTGTGAGCAAAAGGACCGGCGCAGTTCAATACAACCGTTATCCCGTCTAAATGACGAGGGAGAGCCCCGGCATCATCCAACGCAAAAGCATGGGCCCTTACGTCCAATGTTTTCGCCAGTTCATCCAGTTTTTCTCTATTTCTGCCGGCAATCACGAAATTGAGACCAGCGTCTTTTGCCTGTTTGCCAGCCGATAAACGTTGATTTCTGCAGTAATATCCAGGTAATGAACACCTGAATAATGCAGGCTCGCATCAGTGATTCTGAGGTGAGCAAAAGGACCGGCGCAGTTCAATACAACCGTTATCCCGTCTAAATGACGAGGGAGAGCCCCGGCATCATCCAACGCAAAAGCATGGGCCCTTACGTCCAATGTTTTCGCCAGTTCATCCAGTTTTTCTCTATTTCTGCCGGCAATCACGAAATTGAGACCAGCGTCTTTTGCCTGTTTGGCAATCATGCGTCCGGTATAACCGGTGGCACCGTAAATAAGTAATGTTTTCATGATGAGGTGTGCTGCCAACTTTTATAGACGAATTCCAGGGTGTAGCCGTCGGGATCGATAACGCCGGCAGCGTAATAACGGGGATCATAATAAAGGCGTGCGCCCGGCGCACCATTGTCAGCGGCTCCCGCACTCATTGCTGCGGCATAGGCTTCATCAACCCTTTCTTTGCTATTAGCGACAAAGCCAACGTGCGTGGCCCCACCTGCAGCGTCCCCCTCGCGCAGCCAGAAAAATATCCGGCCGTTGGCACCAAAGCCTTTGAGGTCAGGATGCCCCGGCGGCCCATCATTTCCGTCATAGTCCAGGCGAACGGTGACGCCGAGAGGCGCCAGGGCTGCGGTGTAAAACGCAACGGATCGCCCGATTTCAGTCACCGATAGAAAGATATGATCGATCATAGAGCCTCCTGTCATCATTAAATGTGATAGCCGCCAGCCACTTCGATGGACTGAGCATTAACCCAGCCATTTTCATCCGACACCAGACTCGCAATGGCCTTACCTACATCGTCAGGCTCCCCAACGCGTCCAAGCGCTGTTTGTGAAGCGAGTAAGGCTTCGAACTCATCATTCAGGCCGCCGCCCAGGCCGGTACGAATTGCACCTGGAGAAATAGCGTTTGCGCGAATACGGCGTGGCCCAAACTCCTTGGCCATATAGCGTGTCAGTACCTCGAGCCCTCCTTTGAAAGCGGCATAAGGCGCCACACCTGAAGTCGCAACGCGTGTCGTTGCGCTGGTCACATTCACGATGTGCCCCCCATCAGCAAGGACGGCAAGATGATTATGGTAGGTGAGTACCACGCCCATACCGCGTGCGGCACACTGGATAGCCGTACTGGCTCCTATACCACTGCTTCCACCTGTTACAAGAATAACTTTCATGATGTTTCCTTTCTCTGTGTTTGCGTTGGAGTAATAGTAAGGTAAGGGTCAAACAGGGGCTTCCGTGTTCCTGCTCGATTCTTGCCTGTTTCTGCTTTATGCTCCTTTCAACGATGAGACCGAGGATGTAAGACATGATGATGCAATCCCAGCTTGATGAGCTTTGTGGTCTTGCCGCACACGCCAGCAACTGGCGAACGGAGACGGGGATCCCACGCGTCGCGATGGTTCAGGGAAATATTCCGGCTTCGGCACTGGCTGCGGTTTATGAGCCAATGATCAATCTGATCCTCAGGGGAAGTAAGTCGATGACGGTGGGAGACCGGGTTTTCAACTATGACCCAGCCTCGTATTTTGTGATGTCGGTTGATTTACCTGCAGTGGGTGCTGTTCATCCGTCTGCGACGGGAGAACCGTATCTGGCGGTGAGTCTGACCCTGGAACCTCAACGGGTGGCTGCTATGCTGGACGATTTACCTCAATCAGCCATGAAAAACAGACCGGAAGGCGCGTTCTCTGTTGCCTCAGTGACATCGGAACTTCTTGATGCGTGGGTCAGAATGCTGCGTCTGATGAAGACCCCCGACGATATCCCCGCCCTCGCGCCCAATTATGAGCGCGAAATTCTGTATCACGTATTGAAAGGACCGCATGGCTGGATGCTGAGGGACATTGCCTCTCCGGGCACGATGTTGGCCCGAATCGGCAATGCCATTCGCTGGTTAAGACATAATTTTACAGAAGAGTTTGTCGTTGAATCATTGGCCGAACGGGAGGCGATGAGCGTATCGGCTTTTCATCGTCACTTTAAAGCCGTCACGGCCATGAGTCCTTTACAGTATCAAAAGCGCGTTAGGCTACTTCATGCCAGAACGATGTTATTAGGCAGGCAACAAAGCGTGACGTTTGTTGCCCAGGAAGTGGGGTACAGGAGTGTGCCCCAGTTTAACAGGGATTACGCCCGCATCTTTGGTCTGCCACCGCTAAAGGATGTTGCCCATCTGCGAAAGGTCATCAATGTGCGTGACAATCCGTAGCCACACCACAGGAAAACTTTGCGATCTTTGATGTGTACAATCGACACATAAGAATAACAGGTGGATGGAAAATTTTTTTGGAGTCTGAAAAATGGAGTGAGTACGGGAATTTTGGCGAAGCCAGCATAGCGACAACGAATTACATTACGGGGTATTACGGCCAGACAGCGCCCACTGAAAGCCTGCAGGCACTGTTTTCCATAACTTCGCAGATGGCATTTTTATTGTTTGAGTTCCCTTCACGGTGAGCGATTTCTCAGCCCACGCAATCCCTTTTATTGTACGAATACGTTTTTTCAGTCATCCCCTGCGTATAGTCATATTCCACCCGCAAACCATATTTCTGCACCATCGCGGTGGTACAAAAGAACCGGATGAAACGTGCTCTGCTCTGCGTTTCAAGCTGATATCTGTCAGCCGGATATTTTCTATTGCGTAGGTGTAGTTAAGTGTCTGACCATCTATTCTCGCATCTTGCACAACGGTATAAAAATCCAGTCTGAACGGGTACACGCCTTTCGCATGTTCTCTGTCGATTTGCTGACTGAAATTATGCCAGGCTTCCTCAGGCGAATCGGTCATGAGGTTTTTAACCCCGAGGCCAAGACCGGATGTGATTACCGCACACAGAAAGGGCAGTATCATGACTTTTCGTCCGCTCATATCCTGCAATTGCATTCCCGAGTGATACCAGAAAGTACCGATTACTCCGCCAGAAAAATTCAGCGATATTGTTCGTTTAACCTCGGACAGGAGAATTAAAATGCCTCATACCCCACGCGACGTGCAAATCCGCAATGTTAACACCGGGAAAAATGTCGTGATTTACGAACCCGCTAATGTGTATGACTGTATTCTCGGTGATGACGTTTTTGTCGGGCCCTTTGTGGAAATTCAGGCCAACACCAGCATCGGACGGGGGACAAAAATCCAGTCGCATACCTTTATTTGTGAATATGTCACTGTCGGGGAAAACTGCTTTATCGGCCATGGCGTGATGTTTGCGAACGATATGTTTGAGGCAGGAAAACCCAATCCCGACCGGGATTCATGGGCCAGGATCCGCGTGGGTAACGAGGTGTCTGTTGGCAGTGGCGCGACCATTCTGGGCGTCAACATTTGCGACGGGGTGGTGATTGGTGCAGGAAGTGTCGTGACGAAAGACATCACAGAGAAAGGTGTCTACGCCGGAAATCCGGCACGATGGCTGCGGAAATTGTGACGAAAAAAAGGCCGCTTGCGCGGCCTTTCACATTTCAGAGCTTATGACGGCGGATTATTTCGCGTCAGCGTCTGGCAGTGCGTAAGCGATGATGTAATCGCCCAGTTTGGTGCCGAACGAACCGTGACCGCCTGCTGCGATAACAACGTATTGTTTACCGTTCACAGAGTACGTCATCGGGGTCGCCTGGCCGCCTGCTGGCAGACGTGCTTCCCACAGTTTGTCACCGTTGCTCATATCGAATGCACGCAGGTAGTTATCTGCGGTCGCGGCGATGAAGAACACGTTACCGGCGGTAGAAATCGGTGCGCCCAGCATTGGCATACCCATTTTGAACGGCAGCGGCAATGGTGAGCTGTCGCGCACGGTACCGATACGTTTTTTCCACACGATATCGTTGGTTTTAAGGTCTACGCCTGAGATGTAACCCCATGAAGGCTGTTTACAAGGGAAGCCCAGCGGAGACAGGAACGGGTTCAGCGTCACGCCAAATGGCACGCCGTACTGCGGCTGAATGCCAGTCTCAGTACCGGAACCGCCTTTGTCGTTCTCATCCGGCTCCATCGGGTTGCCCGGACCGCGTGGGATCAGTTTAGACACGAATGGCAGGGCAATCGGGTTAGCGATAGCCACCTGACGGTCAGTATCTACTGAAATGCCGCCCCACTCGAACATACCGAGGTTGCCCGGGAACACCAGCGTGCCCTGCTCGGATGGCGGTGTGAAGGTGCCTTCATAACGCAATTTGTGGAAGATCACACGACACATCAGCTGGTCGTAGATCGTTGCGCCCCACATGTCTTTACCGGTCAGTTTGGCTTCCGGACGGAAAGTCAGTTTGGAGAATGGCTGAGTCGGAGAAACGTGGTCACCTTTCGCTGCGCCTTGCGGTACAGGTTTTTCTGGTGCATCAACAATCAGCTTACCGTCACGGCGATCCAGCACGAAAATGTTACCGGTTTTGGTCGGAACATAAATCGCAGGGACTTTGTTGCCATTCTTGTCAGTAATATCAGCCAGTGTTGGCTGCGCCGGCACGTCCATATCCCACAGGTCATGGTGAACCGTCTGATAGAACCACGCCAGTTTACCGGTGGTCGCGTTCAGCGCCAGCAGGCCGCTCGCGTAACGTTCCATTTCCGGAGTACGGTTGCCGCCCCAGATATCAGGTGTTGCCACGCCGATTGGCAGGTAAACCAGATCCAGTTTGTCATCATAAGCCGCCGGTGCCCATGAGTTCGGAGAGTTCGGTGTGAAGTGCTGACCATCTTCTGGGATTTTGTTCGGCTCAGCCGCACCCGGATCGAAGGCCCACAGCAGTTTACCGGTTTCCACATCAAAGCCACGGATCACGCCGGAAGGCTCGCGGTTTGAGTAGTTATCGGTCACCGCACCGGCCACGATAATCACAGATTTGGTGATGATTGGCGGTGAGGTTGGCTCGTAGTGGCCTGGCGTTGCGTAAGGCATGTTGCCTTGCAGGTTCAGCTCACCGTTGTTACCGAATGCCGGGCAACGTGCGCCGGTTTCAGCGTCGAGTGCGAACAAACGTCCATCGTTGACAGGCAGGATGATACGACGTGCACAGACAGCAGGGGCCGCGCCGTTAGCCGCATCACCTTGTGCCGCAGGCGTTGTCTCATGATAAGACACACCACGACAGGTCACGTGCTGGAAGGTCGGGTTAGAATTGAGCTGCGGATCGAATTTCCACTTCTCTTTACCGGTCGCGGCATCCAGAGCAAACAGTTTCTGGTGCGGCGTACACAGGTACAGCATATCGCCGATTTTGATTGGCGTGACTTCGTCGGTGATTTCGCCCGGATCGTTCGGGGTCTTCAGGTCACCGGTACGGAAAGTCCATGCCACGTCGAGTTTGCTGACGTTTTTATCGTTGATCTGGTTCAGTGGCGAGTAACGGGTACCGCCCTGAGTACGGCCATAGGCAGGCCAGTCACTGGCGGGAACGCCGGAATCTGTCGCAGCCGGTGCCGCATCAGCAGCTTTGATAGTGCCGTTAATTTCCTGCGGATCGTTGAAGACGGAGTACGCCAGCACAATCACGGTGAACAGCAGGGAAACGGCCAGTGCGCCACGCGCGAACGCGTTTTTCGCCAGCATCTGGTTGTAAACAACCGGCAGCAGGATCCACAGGCCCAGGAAGAAGGTGACGTCAAGACGCGGCGTCAGTGCCCAGAAATCAGTGCCCACTTCCCATACGGACCAGATAGTGGTGCCGAGCAGGAAGACTGCGTACAACAGCAGTGCAGACGAGCGACGGCGGTACAGCAGCCACGCGGTAACCAGCGAGATAACACCGGCAATAATGTAATAAAGAGAACCACCTAATTTTGCCAGCCAGATACCGCCGACAAGAAGATAAATCCCGCTTAACGCGGCGAACAAAGCGGTAATTATGACGACGATGCGTGATAACGAGGCTTTCGTTTCCATAGTTGATGACCTTACTGATTTTTTATAATCGTCGATTCAGGGACGACCCGAATCTTCAAGAACATCCGGTTCTCACCGGGTGTCATTCCGTGCATGTGTTGCCGTGTTTCAAAACGTGCAGGTTCGGGCAACACCGCGTGGTTCATAGTGCTTACTGACTGAAAAACTGGCTTTCTGATATTTACTCAAAACTATAAGAAAGCGTTGCGCCGCCACCGTAGTTTCTGCCAGGTGCCGGTTCGAAATAACGACCGTTGCCTTCGTTGACGATCACCGAGCCGACATAGTTTCTGTCGAACAGGTTGTCGACGCGGGTAAACAGGTCGAGCGTGACTTTGTCCCAGTTGAAGCGGTAACCGGCGTTCACGCTGGCGACGGTATACGCCGGTGCCTGTTCGCTGTTTTCGTCATTCACTTCAATGTCGCTCATGTAACGGACATCTGCCCCGGCGTGCCAGCCATCAACCGGTGCCCACTCAAGGGAAGCGTAGCCCATATTGCGGGCGATACCCGGCAGACGGTTGCCCGCTGGCGTGCAATCCCCCGCGCCACAGGTCTCATTACGGAAGGTGGCATCGAGCAACGTCCAGGCCATTTTCACGCGCCAGTTCTCTTCAATCTGCTGATCTAACGACAGTTCCAGACCGCGACGGCGGGTCTTGCCGGCGTTGGTATAACTCGAACGTCCGCCGACACTTTCTGCAACAATCAATTCGTCGTCGGTATCGGTCTGGAAGACCGCCGCAGTGACCAGACCATTGCCGACGCGCCATTTGCTGCCCAGTTCCACGGTATTGCTGGTGGACGGTTCCAGACCGAGATTCAGGCCGGACTGGCCATCAGTACGGTAAGAAAGTTCATTGATGGTCGGCGTTTCAAATCCACGACCGGCAGAAATGTAGGTATTGAGCGCTGGCGTCACCGCGTAGTTCAGGGAGGCCATCGGCAGCAGTTTGTGATAACGGCGCGAACCGCTGTCATCCGGGTTGCTGCCGGTGATGTAGTAATCCTGCGAATCGAAACTGACCGTGCTGTAACGCGCACCGACATCCAGCGTCCAGCGCGGTGTCAGGTTCCACGTCGTTTGCAGATAGGGATCGAGGTTCCACATCACGTTCTTTTCGTTACGGCGTTCGTCGCCTTTTACGCCCAGATCGCCTTCGCTGTTAAAGTTTTCGTAACCGAAGCGGCGCTCGGTCATGGTTTCGTAGTCCAGCCCGCCGGTCAGCGTGACCGGGACAGAACCGAGATCGCCCTGATGCGTCCAGCGGGTATCCACGCCGGAATATTTACGTTCAAGAACGATAACGCCGCCTGCGTTCAGCGGATTTTTCTGCGACGCGGCCGGAATGGTCTGGTACTGCGTCGTGTGGCGTTCGCCGTGATAAGTCATCAGGCTGAACTCGTCGTTCTCGCCCATCTGACGCTGATAGCGCAGGCCGACTTGTGTCTGATCGAGACTCTTACGGGCGTTGTACTGATCGGCGCGTTTCGCCTGCGTCGGGTTATCATGCCATTCAGATTCTGTCAGGCCGCCCGGATCGTTGGCATCGACGGAGACGCTGTTAAACATCAGCGTCAGGGTGCTGTCGTCGTCAATACGCACACCGAGCTTGCCGTTACCGAGGTTTTTCTGGGTGCCGCTGTGATCGCGGTAGCCGTCAGTGGTGAAGCGCAAGCCGGAAATCAGATAATTCACATCACCCGCGTGTGTGCCGTCGCCGGTCGCGCCGCTGGCTTTCACGCTGTTACGAAACGAGCCGTAACTGCCAAAATAAGTGCCTGCTTCCAGTTTTGCAGGCTGAGAACCGGTCTGGGTATCCACGTTCACCACGCCGCCGGACGCATTGCCGTACAGCGCCGAGAACGGCCCGCGCAGCACTTCGACGCGCTCCACCGAGTTGAGATCGATATTGGAGGTCTGCCCCTGCCCGTCCGGCATGGTGGCCGGAATACCATCAACGTAAATACGCACGCCGCGCACGCCATACATAGAACGGCTGCCGAATCCGCGCACGGAAAGCTGCAAGTCCTGCGCATAGTTCTGGCGGTTCTGAACCTGCAAACCGGGGACGCTGCCCAGGCTTTCGGAAAGATTGACCTGCGCTTTGCTGTTTCTGAAATCTTCACCATCAATCACGCTGACGGCCGCCGGGGTATCGAGTTCAGACAACTCACCGGTGCTGGCCCGTTTGATGACCATCATCGTCGACGCATCGGATGCGTCACCCGTCTCACCTTTCGGCGTCGCGGTAGCTGACTGTGCGTAACTGACTGAAACAGGGTTCAGAAATGACAAAAACGTGATGATAAAAGCAGAGGTTTTGGCGTTCACTTTATGAGTTCTTTTGTTTTTACGTTAAAAGGTTGAGTCAAAAAAGACGACGCATCTCTCAATTTTAGACATTAGAAGTAGACATAAATCGACCAATCTGATTGAGAGCCGTGAGGTGGCTCACTATAGTTTTTTTCTTCCTGTTAGTACATACGCAACTTTACAAATATAACTTTTTAACAAAATATCGCACTTCGTGTGCATCGGAAGCCACGTTCAATTTTAATTTCCGCGCAAAACCCGTGGATTTATTCCTCATGCGACGTTTTTATTCACCAATAAAATAAAAACTGCCTTTCATTCGAAATTTCACCCGCCTGCGGGCAAGGCTTTATCATCAGCACAATGGAAGCGATTACATAATATTTAACGCACTGATAAACAAAGTATTCACAAAAACCACATCAGGCAAGAATTGCGTATTTACCAGGGCGGACTTTCGGATTTTCCATTCCCCTTTCAACTTTCGAAACTCCGACGAAAGCCCCGGTTGCAGAATAAATATAGACCACAATTTTAAGACAGTGGAATATTCGACGCTGTTTTTTCATCCGATCAGTTCTGTGTATTGCCACTGCCCGGTCTTTACAAAAGATATTAAACCGAAAATAACCTGACTGTACAAAATATCCACAATAGCGGGCGGGAAAGCGTTTTCACAGCGCCGGCAGACAAGAGGCATCATGACGTTTTGTCATCGTCACGTGATCCCTCTGTCAGAGCGCCGCGCCCAAGTGACACACAAACAGGGGGGAATTCGAAGCACAGGGGCGGGATGTGGCAATGCGGATCGAGCAGGCGGCTGCGGTAGCCGTGAAGTAAAGGCAGGGAATGACAGCCGCCCGCTACGCCTTGCGGCTCCAGGCGATGGTGTGGGATAGCGCGTAAACGACGGTGCCCAGCAATGCGGCAGGTGTAAGGCTGTCAAACCAATGTCCCGTTTGGGCATCGGTATACATCACCAGCGCAACGACGGCGAGGCCCATCATGGCGCTGGGAATGTGGATCCAGCGGGAGAAGCGTTCTTTTTGCGCCTTGTAGGCGGCGAATTCCTTGCTGGTACGCTCGAGTGCGTTGCTCAGGCGTTCACAGTCGTCCTCGTTATCACGGGAGCGTTCCGCCAGACGGCTGTTTTCCTCTTCCAGTGCGGCGATCTGTTTTTTCAGTTTCGCCGTTTCACTCTTCACCGACTGCCCTTCGTACTCTTCCAGTTTCAGGCTCGCCCGCAACTGAGTGACTTTACGGTTTGCCTCTGCAGTCAGTTCTTTCTGCTGACCGAGCAGAGCGTAATTCCCGTCGGCACGTCGGTTGGCGGCGTGGCGTTTGTCTTCTTCCTCACTTAACCGGCGGTCATATTCGGTTTCCAGCTCACTGACGCGCTGTTGCAGAGTATCGCGTGCTGCAGCCATGGCGGCCATCTGGCTGCCGGTATAGGCGATCAGGCGGTTCGCGGCGTCCAGTTCGGCTGAGCTGGAATTTCCGGTAGCCCGCTGGCGGGAGCGCAGCAGCGCCAGTTCGTCGGCATGCTGCTTTTTCTGTATTTCTGACTGACGTTGCAGGTCGCTGATCCGCGTGTTCAGGCGGAACAGTTCGTCTTTCATCCGCTCCGTGTCTTCATTGGGACCCGTACCGGTTTTACTGCGCGCAACGGCCAGTTCATGCGTCAGGCTGCGCACCTGTTTTTGCAGGGAAGCGAGTTTTTCGAGGGTGACGGCGGTGTCTTTATACACCGTTTTGACTTTGGCCTTTTCTGTATCAGGACGGCTGAAACTGACGCCGTTCAGCGCGCTTTCCACTTCGCGGGCGATAGCCGTTTTATCCATTGCCTTCATGCGGTTACATGCGCTGGCCAGAAAGCTCGCCGCTTCGTGGCCGTTACCGGTGCCAAAAGCTTGTTTGATAAGGCTCTGTATCACGCTCATGGGTGTCGCGCTCACTCACAGAAAATAGTCAGGATATGCCTGATATGCATCGATTTACTGATTGTATCAGATAGGATTTATTTTATTTACAGGAGTTATTTTAGACGAAGTGAGTACAGCAGGATCCATGGGTTTTCGGACTTAAATCGCGATCACCCGCAGGCTTTTCACGCCTTTGGCGCCCAGCATCAGCGCACTTTCGCTGTCGGCCATCGCCGCCGGGCCGGTGATCATAATGGTGTAGCGGGCATTGAAAGGTTGCGGCTGCCGGTGGGCCAGATGCAGATGTTCGATAATATGTTTAACGTCGAGAAGTACCACCAGATTTTTTGCCATCGCGCTGAGCGTGTTGACGCATAAATGATGATCGCTGAGAAACACCGCGCCGGTTTCTGCCACGCCAAAGCAGGCGCGTACCACCCCCACATCCACCTCTTTCAGCGATGCCGCATCGCTACGCGCATTGAAATCCACATCAGCAATGATTTCCGGCGTGGCGGAACAGAACCGGGCATCGGCCGGATACAACCCGCGCAGATAGGCGTTCAGGGTGGTGTAACCGTTTCGGGGTGTCCGCAAAAACGTCTCATCCCAGAGGCCGCCCATCAGGGTCAGCGCACGGCCAAAATCCGCCACAGGATGGGGTTCTTCACTCTGTGGCGGGAACAGCGTTTGCATGAATTTATGCTGACGAATACCGGTCAGGAAATCGTGACGGCTCATGATATGTCCTTTCTGGCCGGAGTCAGGTTGCCCTGCTCCGGCCAGTCACTGCGGATTAATGGAATTGCAGGTAGGCAACATGCGTTTGCAGGTATTCCTGCAAGCCGTGTTTGCCGTCTGCGCCGCCGACGCCTGATTTACGCCAGCCTGCATGGAAGCCCTGCATCGCCTCGAAGTTTTCGCGGTTGATGTAGGTTTCGCCGAATTTCAGCTGTTTCAGGGCTTTCATCGCCGTGTTGATGTTGCTGGTGTAAATCGACGACGTCAGGCCATATTCGCTGTCGTTCGCCATCGCGATGGCTTCATCCAGCGTTTTGAAGGTGGCGACCGGCAACACCGGGCCAAACACTTCTTCGTGCATGATCGGCATATCCTGTTTCACATCCACCAGCACGGTCGGCTGATAGAAGAAACCTTTGTCGCCGTGACGTTTCCCGCCCAGCAGCACTTTCGCACCCTGTGACACGGCTTTCGCCACTTTCTCTTCCACGCGCTGTAACGCTGCGCCGCTGATCAGCGGGCCCATATCCAGTTCTTTTTGCTCGGCAGTATTGCCGAAGGTGACTTTTTTCATCGCCTCGCTGATGCGGGAAATGAATTCGTCGTAGACGCCTTCCTGCACGTACACACGTTCGGCACAGTTACACACCTGTCCGGTGTTGATCACACGGGAGCTGACGATGGCTTTCACCGCCAGATCCAGATCCGCGTCATTCATCACGATGGCCGGGGCTTTGCCGCCCAGTTCCAGCGAGACTTTGGTGACGTTCTGCGCCGCGGCGGTCATGGTGGCGATACCGGCGGCCACGCTGCCGGTCAGGCTGACCATACCGACTTTCGGGTTGGCTGCCAGTTCCTGGCCGACGGTCGGGCCGTAGCCGGTGACAATGTTGAGCACGCCTTTTGGCAGACCGATTTTGTGAATGATTTCTGCGAAGATCACCGCATTGTTCGGTGTGATTTCACTCGGTTTGATGACGATGGTGTTACCGGTGATCAGCGCCGGTGCGGCTTTGCGGGCAATCAGGAAGAACGGGAAGTTCCACGGCAAAATACCGGTAGTCACGCCGATGGCTTTGCGGAACACAAAGATATTTTCGTTCGGACGGTCGCTCTGAATGATTTCGCCTTCGTAACGGCGCGCCCATTCCGCCATGTAATCGAGATAATCGGCGGTGAACAGCACTTCGGTTTGCGCCAGACCGTAGGTTTTACCGCCTTCCGCAATAATGGTTTCGGTCAGTTCGGCTTCGCGCTCACGGATGCCTGCGGCGATTTTGTGCAGCCATACGCCGCGTTCAACCGCTGGCAACGCTTCCCAGCCGGGTTGCGCCGCTTCGGCGGCATCAATGGCTTTTTTAGCGTCTTCTGCTGAGCCTTCAGGGATTTGTGAAATCACCTGTTCTGTGGCCGGATTCACAACGTCAATCCACTTTCCGCCGGTGTTTTCAACGAATTCGCCGTTGATGTACATACGTTTCTGAACTGTGCTCATGTCTAGGATCTCCCAGGTACGGATAGAGGTGATGAACGAGTTGTTAATAAAAAAGTTCTTTTTTGTGAAGTTTTAACAGCCTGTTCTATCCGTCTGGTTTTTACCTTTCCGTGATTGCCATTTAATTTTGAGAAATGGCAAAAATGTCATGTTCGGACTGTCCGACATAACAATTTTGCAAAATACGGGGAGGGGCTACTGGCGAACGCTTCTTGGCGCATAGCCAAATTCACGTTTGAACAAGGTGGAGAAGTAATTGCTGTCGCAGAAGCCGCAATTGTGGGCGATTTCTGTGATCGGGCTGTCGCTGAAACGCAGCATATTACGGGCATTCAGGAGACGCAGACGGTTAAGGTAATTCAGTGGCGTACAGCCGGTTTGCTGTTTCATCTGCCGGTGCAAGGTACGCAGCGACATGGAAAACTGCGCCGCCAGTTGCGGCCAGTCGATTTCCTCATCGTAATGTTCGTTCATCCAGTCCAGCACATTATTCAGATCGCCGCCCTGCCCACGATAACCGACATCACGGCTGCCTTTACGCAGCAACAATAACAGCTGCATGAAATACAACTCCTGCTGCGCCTGTGATTCCGGCAACCGGGTGGCAGGTTTTCGCGCCAGCAGGTCAATCAGCGTTTTGGCCTGCACAATCTGGTTCGGGCTGATGCGCCAGTGCGCCGGATAAATGCCATCGGTTTCCTGAGGCAGCAGATCACTGACGCCGTTCAGAAAGCGAAAGGCATTCGGGCTGCGGTACAGCACATTGGTCAGATGCAGGTTTTCCGTGTCTTCATAAAGATGATGGTCGCAGTGGCGGACAAAACACACGCTGCCCGCGCTGAGGATCAGCGGCTGGTCGTTAAACACATGGGTGCCCGTTCCCCGCTCGACCAGCACGATTTCATTGAAATCCTGATGATGGTGTTCAGGAAAGGTTTCCTGCGGATAACGGGGTTCAATGGTGACCGGGAAATCTCCTGAGGGAAAATACTCACTACTGCGTAACACGGTCATTTCCGACTCCTTATTAACATTATCGTAATATCTTAGTCGGCACCGGGGCAGCCATCGGGCTGAAACTGTGATCAGCCATCCGCTTTTGAACAAAACATTTATATCCTTACGCAATCCGGCGCAATCCGGCGTACCGCTTAGCTTTACGCCTGTTTTCAGTACGGCTTTCAGAAACCGGTAATCTGTGTTTTTCGGAACGTTTGGCATGACCGAAACAAGATTGTTATCAATTTGTGAGGTTGTTCGCTTAAACCTTTGCTTCTTTGCCATAGTTCGCCCTCAACTGGCACTCGCGAAAAGGTCAGTCTGTCAGCAACCTCCTAGAGTCGTGATCATGCGCCTGGCGCGTCGGCAACTTTTTGGTCGTTAAACTTTATGCGGACTTATGCGGAGTACACACAATGAAATTAAAACACGTACTGAGCCTTACCCTGATCGCGAGCAGTATCCTTATGGCAGGCGCGGCATCGGCAGAAGTGAAAATTGCGCTGGTGGCAAAATCGCTGGGCAACGGTTTTTTTGAAGCGGCCAACGTCGGCGCACAACAGGCCGCCAAAGAACTGGGCGATGTAAAAGTGATTTATACCGGCCCGACCACCACCACCGCAGAAGCCCAGATCGAAGTGCTGAACGGCCTGATTGCGCAGGGCGTCGATGCCATTGCGGTCTCCGCCAATGACCCGGATGCGCTGGTGCCGGTGCTGAAAAAAGCCATGCAGCGCGGCATCAAAGTGGTGTCGTGGGATTCCGGGGTCGCCAAAGACGGCCGCCAGATCCACCTTAATCCGTCTAACAACGCGCTGATTGGTGAAACCAACGTCAAACTGGCCGCCGACGCGCTGAAAGCCCTGAATGTGGAGAAAGGCGATGTGGCCATTCTCAGCGCCACGCCGACCTCCACCAACCAGAATCTGTGGATTGCCGAGATGAAGAAGGTGCTGCCTAAGTATCCTTCCGTCAATCTGGTGACCGTCGCCTATGGCGATGATCTGTCAGATAAAAGCTACCGTGAAACCATTGGCCTGCTGAAATCCTATCCTGATCTGAAAGTGATTATTTCCCCTTCTTCCGTCGGTATCGTGGCGGCCGCGCAGGCGGTGAAAGATCAGGGCAAAATCGGCAAAGTGTACGTGACCGGTCTGGGCCTGCCGTCTGAAATGGCGGGTGCGGTGAAATCCGGCGCAACTAAAAGCTTTGCCATCTGGAACCCGATTGATCTGGGCTACGCCGCAACGTATCTGGCCGACGATCTGGTCAAAGGCACCGCCACCAAAACCGAAGCCAGCATGGGGCGTTTAGGCAAGGTGAAACTGGATGCTGACGGCAGCGGCGCCATGGCTGAACCCTTTGTTTATGACGCCAGCAACATCGACAAATTCTCCAAAATCTTCTGATCCTGAATGCGGCTGACCGGTGCGCCGGTTGGCCGTTTTGTTGTGCTTAGCCAGACAGGGGAAACGACATGACTGATTCATCGACGCCGCTGCTGTCCTTACAGGGCATCAGCAAAGTCTTTCCGGGTGTCAGGGCGTTAAATAACGTTCACGTGGATTTGTATCCGGGGAAAGTAACCGCCCTGATTGGCGAAAACGGCGCGGGAAAATCGACGCTGGTGAAAGTCATGACCGGCATTTATCAGCCGGAAGAAGGGGAACTGCGTTATAAAGCGATTCCGATCAAACTGCCGAATCCGGAATCCGCGCATAAAGTCGGGATCACCGCGATCCATCAGGAAACCGTGCTGTTTGACGAGCTTTCCGTCACCGAGAATATTTTCGTCGGCCATTATCTTTATCGCGGGCTGTTCAGACGTCTGAACTGGCCGGCGATGCATCAGCAGGCGCGCGACATTCTGACCCGCCTGGAAGTGAATATTGATCCGCACGCCATTCTGAAAGAGTTAAGCATCGCGCAGCGCCATATGGTGGCGATTGCCCGTGCGCTGTCATTTGATGCGCAGGTGGTGATCCTCGATGAGCCGACGGCGGCACTTTCTCAGCATGAAATCGTTGAGTTTTATCAGATAGTTGAACGCCTGAAACGCGAAGGCAAAGCCATCCTGTTTATCTCGCACAAGTTCGACGAGATTTTCTCTATCTCCGATTACTACACGGTTTTGCGCGACGGCAGTTATGTCGGTTCCGGCAAAATCAGCGACATCAGCGAACAGCAGATGGTGACCATGATGGTGGGTCGTGAAGTCAGTCAGGCTTACCCGAAAGTGAACTGTGAACCGGGCGAGACGGTACTGGAAGTGCAAAACCTCAGCCATCCGACCGAGTTTGCGGGCATTAATTTTTCGCTGCGCAAGGGCGAAATTCTCGGATTTTACGGGCTGGTCGGCGCGGGGCGTACCGAACTGATGCAGGCGCTGTTTGGCGTCACGCATCCCGCCGGTGGAAAAATTCTGATCCACGGCAAAGAACACCATTTTTCGCGCCCTTCTCAGGCCATCCGGGCGGGGATTGTGTACGTGCCGGAAGAGCGCCAGAAACAAGGCGCAATCATTGACTTGCCGATCAGTCAGAACATCAGTCTGCCGCAGCTCAGCCAGCTCAATCCACGTGGCGTGCTGAATGACAAAAAAGAGTGGGCGCTGGCCGATGATTACGCCAGACGGTTGCAGGTCAAAGCCTCCAGCTGGAAACAGGCCGTGGGCACGCTGTCGGGCGGCAATCAGCAAAAAGTGGTGATCGCCAAATGGCTGGCGACCAGACCGGACATCATCATTCTCGATGAGCCGACCAAAGGCATTGATATCGGCTCAAAAGCGGCGGTACATCAGTTTATGTCTGAACTGGTCGGGCGCGGGCTGGCAGTGATTATGGTGTCGTCAGAATTACCGGAAGTGATGGGCATGGCCGATCGCATCATCGTGATGCACGAAGGGCTGATGGTGGCGGAATTCAATGCCGGTGAGGCAACCGCAGAAATGATTGTCAGCGCGGCCAGTGGCGCGGGCGAGGAGGCAGCATGATCAAAAACCTGCTGAAATACCGCGAGCTGCTGCTGGCGGTGGTCATCGTGCTGATGGTGTTCGGCGTCGGCGCGCGTTCGCCGGAGTTTGTCGGCGCGGGCAACCTGCTTGAGATGTTTAACGACACCTCGATTCTGATCATTCTGGCGCTCGGCCAGATGATGGTGTTGCTGACCAAAGGGATCGATTTGTCGATGGCCGCCAATCTGGCGCTGACCGGGATGATCGTCGCGCTGCTTAACTTCCACTATCCGCATATTCCGGTGTGGTCGCTGATTTTACTGGCGACGGTACTCGGGCTGGTGATGGGCGCGATTAACGGGTTGCTGGTGTGGAAAGTCGGTATTCCGCCGATTGTGGTGACGCTCGGCACCATGAGCATTTATCGCGGCATTATCTTCCTGCTCTCAAACGGCGGCTGGATTAACGCCCATCAGATGAGCCCGGAGTTCCTCAGTCTGCCGCGCGCCACCTTTATCGGCCTGCCGCTGCTCGGCTGGTGCGCGATTGCCGCTCTGATTCTGGTGGCCTATTTCCTGCGTTACAGCCGCACCGGTCGCGCTTTATATACCGCAGGCGGTAACGCCACGGCAGCGTATTACACCGGCATTAACGCGGGCAAAATGCAGTTCGTCAGCTTCTGCCTTTCCGGCGCGCTGGCCGGATTCTGCGGCTATCTGTGGATTTCACGTTTCGCCGTCGCCTACGTAGACGTCGCCAACGGTTTCGAGTTGCAGATCGTCGCAGCCTGCGTGATCGGCGGCATCAGCACCATGGGCGGCATCGGCTCGGTGGTCGGCTGCCTGCTCGGCGCGCTGTTCCTCGGCGTCATCAACAACGCCCTGCCGGTGATTGAAGTCTCACCGTTCTGGCAGATGGCCATTTCCGGCGGCGTGATTGTCATCGCCGTGATCCTCAACGAACGCGCCAACAAACGTAAAGGACGGCTGATCCTGCGCCACTCCCCTGCCGTCCAGCCTGTGCGAACTAATACCGGGGTAAGATCATGAACAAGACCTTAACGTCGCGCAACACGCCGCAGACCTCTCCGGCCGGGAACGCACCGATGGCGGTGACGCCGTTCTTCCGCCGTCTGATGTGCTGGGAAGGTTTCCTGCTGCTGGTGACGCTGCTGGTGTTTGTGGTGAACGCCTTCGCCTCGCCGTATTTCCTCAATATCTGGAATCTGTCGGACGCGACCTTTAACTTCACCGAAAAAGCCATCATCGTCCTGCCGATGGCGATGCTGATTATCGCCCGCGAAATCGATTTGTCGGTCGCGTCAACCATGGCGCTGAGTTCCACCATTATGGGATTCTGCGCGCAGGCAGGGTTACCGACGCCAGCACTGGTGGGCGTCGGGCTGAGCGTGGGGCTGCTGTGCGGATTAATTAACGGCCTGCTGGTCACACGACTGAATCTGTCTTCTATCGTCATTACCATCGGGACCATGAGCCTGTTCCGCGGCATCACCTATGTGTTGCTTGGTGACCAGTCACTTAACCACTATCCCGCCAGTTTTGCCTGGTTTGGTCAGGGGTATGTCTGGGGGCCGTTGTCGTTTGAGTTCGCGCTGTTCCTGGTACTCGGCGCAGTGTTCTATTTCCTGCTGCATAAAACCAACTTCGGCCGTCGCACCTATGCCATCGGCAACAATCCGGTCGCCGCATGGTATTCCGGTATTAATGTGAAACGCCACAACCTGACGCTGTTTGTGCTGGTCGGGGTGATGTCCGGACTGGCAGCGGTGCTGCTGACTTCACGGCTCGGCAGCACGCGTCCGACGCTGGCGCTCGGCTGGGAACTGAGCGTGATCACCATGGCGGTGCTCGGCGGGGTCAGCGTGCTCGGCGGTTCCGGCAGCATGACCGGGGTGATTATTGCAGCGTTCCTGATGGGGCTGCTGACCTTCGGTCTCAGCCTGCTGAATGTGCCGGGGATTGTGATGTCGGTGATTGTCGGTGCGATGCTGATTGTAGTGATTTCACTGCCGGTGCTGTACCGCAAGGTGCTGGCGCGGGGGAAATAGCGGTGTAACTCCCCCCGTCTTCGGGCGGGGGAGTTACATTCTCATCCCACATTTGTACCGGCTTTACACCCGCCATATTCATACTGACATTTCATTTCTTTTCAGCAATGCTTGCTTCCCGCAGCCCTCCTCCCGTAGTTTAAAACTTACTGGTTTATTTCTGAATGTCTTGAACAATGGGGAAAATATATGCGGATTCTGGTGGTGGGAGCTGGCGCGACCGGCGGATATTTTGGTGCGCGGCTGGCACAGGCCGGGCAGGATGTGACGTTTCTTTTACGTGAAAAACGGGCGCAGGCCGTTCAGCAGGACGGGCTGACCATTCACAGTCCGCACGGTGATTTCCATTTCCAGCCCAATGTCTTACAGGCATCGCAGCTGACCGGGCCTTATGACCTGATTTTGCTGACGGTAAAAAGTTTCGGGCTGGAAGCGGCAATGAAAGATATCGCACCGGTTGTCGGTGAAAACACCATGGTGATGCCGGTACTTAACGGGATGAAACACATGGAGACGCTGAGTCTGCGTTTCGGTGAACACGCCCTGATCGGCGGCTTATGTAAAATCAACGCCACGCTTGATGCCGACGGGCATATTCACCAGATGACGCCAATGCACCAGATTATTTACGGCGAGCTGTCCGGCGAAAAAACCGAACGTATTCTGAAAGTCGACGAGGCATTTCAACGTGCCGATATCGACGCCGTGCTGTCTGAAACGATTATCACGGATTTGTGGGAGAAGTGGCTGCTGCTCTCAAGCTTCGGCGCCATCACCTGCTCCATGCGTGGCAATATCGGTCAGGTGGCTTCTGCACCGGGCGGCACAGAGTTCGCCCAGGCCATTGTCACCGAGGCACTGACCACCATGAAAGCCTTTGGCTACGCGGAACGCGCCGCTGCCGTGGCAAAAGTCAGGGAATCGGTAACCGATAAAAACTCGCCGCAGACCTCCTCCATGTACCGCGATATGACGCAGGGAAATCCGGTTGAAGCCGATCAGATTATTGGTGATCTGGTCGAGCGCGCCACGCGTGTCGGGATCAATATTCCGTTGTTGCAGGCGGCGTATACGCATCTGTGTGTGTATCAGGAAAAGTTAAAGCAGGAATAATTTCTCTCTGGACGGGTGCTATTCATACTGTGGATTCTTTGCCTGACTTCAAGGTATCGGTTCTACGTTATCTCAGGATTTAGTGTTATGAAGCCACCCGTCTTTTATTAAATTTCTGCCAGCGACTTTCAACACTCGCTTGGTTACTCTGCACATTAACAAGAGTATTTCTTTAAGGGAGTGTAAGCATCCCTGTAATCCGAACCATTCACTTTTAGAGATCTTCCGACATACTGATTATGTCCCCGGAGGAGATCGCTATGCGTAAGATCCGATTCACCGAACACCAGATCATCGCCGTATTGAAGTCCGTCGAAGCCGGACGTACCGTCAAGGATGTGTGCCGTGAAGCCGCTATTTCGGAAGCCAGCTATTACAACTGGAAGGCAAAGTATGGCGGGATGGAAGCGGCCGATATTAAAAAAATCAAAGATCTGGAAGACGAGAACCGGAGGCTCAAACAGATGTTTGCTGACCTCAGCCTTGAGTGCCGGGCACTTAAAGACGTCATCGAAAAAAAGCTTTAAAACCAGCGATAAAGCGTGAACTCGTCAGCTATCTGACAGCGCAATTTGCCATGAGTTTACGTCAGGCCTGCAGGACGTTATCGCTGAGCAGGACGGTCTATTTTTATCAGCCCGATACCCGGCGTGATGAACTGGTGATCCATGAGCTGACTGAACTGGCAGAACGCTATCCGCGCTACGGTTTTAAGAAGCTGTTCCAGCTGCTGCGCAGGCAGGGCAATACCTGGAACCACAAACGCGTTCACCGGATTTACTGCCTGCTGAAACTAAATTTTCGTCGTAAGGGAAAACAGCGGCTGCCGGTACGCAACCCGTCGCCACTGGTGACGCCTGAGGCACTTAACCAGAGCTGGTCGATAGACTTTATGCATGATGCGCTGGTCTGTGGTAGACGCTTCCGGACCTTCAATGTGGTGGATGATTTTAACCGGGAAGTACTGGCGATAGAAATCGACCTGAATATCCCGGCTCAACGTGTTGTCCGGGTACTGGAGCGGATCGTGGCAAACCGTGGCTACCCGCTGAAAATGCGGATGGACAACGGACCAGAACTGGTCTCACTGACGCTGGCACAGTGGGCTGAAGAACATGGTGTGTTGCTGGAATTTATCAAGCCTGGCAAGCCGACACAGAATGCCTTCATCGAACGGTTTAACCGGACGTACCGGACAGAAATCCTGGATTTTTACCTGTTCAGAACACTGAATGAGGCCCGGGAAATCACAGAGCGCTGGCTGACGGAATATAACAGCGAACGTCCTCACGAATCGCTGAACAACCTGACGCCGGAAGAGTACCGGCTGATGGCTGAAAACACGGAAGTCTCAAAAAGTGCGTGGAACTAAAACGGGTATGCTTACAGGGTGACGCACCCCGCCGTATTGTATTCAAACACGGCGCGTCCGCCCTCGCCGTCGAGGTAGGTGGTGGTGCGACCTCGAGGCAAACCGCCATAAACCAACCAGCCTAAACTATTCCACTTAATTTAAACTCATCTTGCTGTTATTGAATGAGTGAAGGACAATCTCCAACGCTCGCTTAGTAACGGCCCATTGATAAAAGTACTGTGTTGAAGGAGGAGATATAGATTCAAAATAAAACCAAAGCTCACCAATATTTCCGACATATATCTTTATTTGACTAGTAAGTAGACTATCACTATCAAAAATATCAACTTCTGCCTCCGATAGACTTTCTAGTTCTGCATTAAATATTTTTTCCACTGGCTTAATAACAGGAAATTTTGTAGATATTCCTTTCCGCAAACGATTAAATAACGCATTCATTACAAACTGTGGAGTAACATCATCATCCAATATCATAAAGTAGAAATTCATGGCATTTAATAAATCACCATTGAAGTTAGTGGACATAACATAACGAGAAAGATTAACTGTAGGGTCTTCTGCTCGCCGAACGGCCCAAGACGAGAGATAGTAGAAATAAATTCTTGAAGGGATTTCAGCATTAACACTTTTTAGCGTTTCTGTCATTTTCCAATTATAGGCATCTTCAATAGACAACCAAGAAATACTTTGCAGAATATCTTCATTTAGTTCTGTATAATTATTTTCATGGCAAGTTGCTTTAATTAGCAAGTAAACCCCTCTTTTTTCTTCTACATCATAATTTTTTTGAACCATAAAACGCGAGATCATTATTTAATTGTTATATATTTTTTTCGTCAAAACATCACTATAACCACCTGACTCATCAACCCACTCCCTTTTATCGATAACCTCCTCACCCATTAAATCTAATTTGTAATAAAGCCAGTCACTGCAATTAATCTCATTACTTAAATTTTCATATGCCACAACCACTTCCAGATAAGATTTTTCTTCGGTTGTTCTGTATAAACCAATCATGGTTAGCCCCAAACCCTGGATTGCAGTTGGTTTAAGAAAAACGGGTTTTACGTACAAAGGAAGTACTATTTTATAATGTTGCGCCTGGGAAATAGAAGAAGTGTAACTACAACGCCAAAAGTGGTCTCTTTTATATTCTAACGAGTAAGAAACGCTCTTCGGATAAGGGTGTATATGTTGCTGACTCAAAATACTATTATTTTCCACAAAAACTCTCCACTTGCAAATTTAGTTACACCATAGCAACAAAATAGCGATGGAAGTACTTATGATAAACGACCACTTAAAGTAAAGATAAATCACTTTTCTATACTTGAATGCGAATTTAATGGGGTTTTTATCTAAATTATTTGAATTGTGTTCCTCATGAAAAGAATAGACCCTATCTGTCATTTGGTTGACTAACGACAACATAATAAGATTCAAAAATAAAATAGCCCCAATAGTTAAAAATATCTTCCCTAAAATATCATGCCCATCAGAAGTAAATACACTAGATATTTTCAACGCTAAAATAGTTAATGGGAAACCCATTACAAACCTAAAAATCAAATTATTTAACAATGGCTTAAACGCCAATATGCAATTTCTAATCTTAGACATATTAATCACCCTCCAATTATAACACTAGGCAAACCTGATAATATTGTACCAGCTAAGGATACCGTAGCAACATCAACCTTATTTCTTAAAGGCCCAATCTTAATTTCCGCATCACCTTTAAGACCTAATAGTAAGGCAATTTCTCCTGAAGCTCTTCCTTCAAAAATCAAATCATCAAAATCAAATATTATAGTGCTGCCTCCCCCCGCCCCTATACTACCTGCCAACCCACCAAGAGTTCCTTTCGCAGCAAAATATTTTGTTTCTACTCCCCCCTCGATTTCACCATGTGCGACGGAAGCCTCTGCACTGGCCACAAAACTGTACCCATACTTTTGGTGAGCAGGGTCAGTAATAATTTGGCCACTTGCTTTCGCATCAGCGTATCCTACCGAACCCTCAACTTTTACATTGCTATAATCTCCAGATCCTTCTTTACCACTACTTATCCCTGCATTTCCTGATATACCTGTGGCTCTTCCTTTAGCCGATACACTATATACTTCGTCCTCATCAATGTAATTTGTAGTCCCTTCTGCTTTTGCTACAGATGTTCCCCACGTTGTATCGATTCCATCTTTAGTAATACCCCAATGATTTTTTATCTGAAACTCCATGAGAACAAGCCCCGCGCGGATTTGATCAAAGGAACCATCAGAATCTTCGTCGGATTGTGTTGAATATGCGCTCAGTATTCGCAAGGACAGGTTATCGGGTAAACTGTTTTTAATACTGCCGTCTTTATTAGCTTTTTTAGCTGGAGTCAGATAATGGTATTGAGGTGGTTTTCGACCTTTTGTCGGTGGTAGTGCTTTTATATTACAGCTTGTTTTATCCCCCATTCGAGCCGCAGGCACACCATTAATTGTTACACTTTGAGAACCTTTAGTGATAATTCCAGGCCCATGAAGATGACAAATAAAAGCATCCCCTTCTCTGGCAGCAGGGAATCCCCCAATAGTTACGTCGTGACTTCCTGTTTTTAGCGGCCCGGTATGTGCCGCCATATCTATAGTTTGTCTAGCCGCGGGTTTACCCATTAAAATAAATATCCTTTTATAAAAAAATTCCAATTCCCAATCCATAAAATACTTTTTATGGATTGATTTTTACTATTGCACCTGTCAAAACATGTTCGATGCTACCATCGGAAGTGAGAGTTTTCGTCTCTACTGCGTAATCTGTATCAGCAATATTTTTTATAGAGATACCTTTCAATACAATGTTGCCATCCTTGGTAAGGGTGATACTTGCTTTGCCGCAAATGAGCTCAATTTTTTCTCCTGCGGTTTCAATAATATTTTTACAGGCATTGACAGTCATACTCTATCTCCAGCGGGCTCAGGTCTCCCGCCTGCATCCGCGCTATCCGCCCAGCCATGTCGTAGTCAAAGGCTAACGTCAGGCCCCGGAACGCCCGCGACAGCGGCCGGTCGCTGCGTGTGTCCCGCTGATGCGTCACCGCGTCGTCAAACTCAAACTCCACCCGCGCGTCATCGTTCTGCGCCCGTATCATCCGCCCCTGACGGTCATACCCGTAATGCGTGACGGCAAGCAGGGCCGGCTGCGTCCCGCCGCCCTGCCACACCTCCTGACGTATCAGCTCGTCGCGCAGGGAATAGTGCCAGCGGACAATCCGGTCGTCCGCATGCCGTGCCCCCGTGCGCCGCCCCGCGGCGTCGTACTCATACTGCACGCTGCGCCCGGTGAAATCCGTCTCGCGGATAACCTGCCCCGCGGCGTCCCGCTCAAGGCTATAGGTTTCACCGCCCGCACGGGTGACCTGTTTCAGCCGCGTGAGGGAGTCATACTGAAAGCCCAGCGTCTGTCCGTCCGGACGGGTCAGCCCCAGCAGCAGGTCACACGCCCCGTACACATAACGGGTGGTTTTGCCCCCGCCGTCCGTCGTCGTCGCCCGCCGCTTTTCGCCGTCGTAGCTGACTTCCTGCCTCACGCCGTCCGGCAGCTCGATGGCCGTCACGCTGCCCGCCGCACTGGCGTGCGCCTCAGAATGGGTGTACCGCGTCAGATGGCCCAGCGGGTCGGTGACGCTCTGCACGCGGCCAAACGGGTCCTGCTCCAGCCGCGTCGTGGCCCCGTCAGGGGAGATAAGCGTGGTCAGCTGATGCCGGGCGTTGTAACCATAGCGCCACGTTGCGCCGTCAGGCTGGTGCTCACTCACGCACTGCCCGCTGGCGTCATATTCACTGCGGTGCACCCGCCCCTGCGGGTCGGTCCGGCTCAGCAGCCGGCCCTGTTCATTCCATACAAACTGCCAGCGTTTGCCGCCGGGCTGCGTGAGGGCGATAACCTGACCGGCGTCGTTGTAGTCATAGCGCACCGTATCCCCCGCCGCCCCGGTGACCTCCGTCACCTGGCCAAACCCGTTGTAGCGGTAGCGGGTTTCGCGTCCGAGCGGGTCGGTCTCGCGCACCCTGTTGCCGTGGTCCCACAGGGTCTGCGTCACGCGCCCCAGCGCGTCGGTCGCCCGGGAATTGAATAATAAATAAACCGAGAAGATAAATATCTTACTCGGCTATGTTATTTATTCAGAATAAGAATCTAATTGATAAGATATAAATTCAGAAGCAAAAAATAGATCTGACATCCTGAAGTCGTTCTCATCTTCCATCTCTTCAGAATAAGGTGAGAAATCAATGTAATGAATGTTATTTATATTCATATATGCTATGCCACCAGATAAAACAACATTTGAGCAGTTAACCTTTTGTTTAACGGTGAACTCCGTTAGATTATCTAGCTGAAACTCAATATTTATCCATTCACCATTGTTCAATTTCATTGCTGAAATAGTGACTGATACGCTATTGAAAGATTGAAATTCAATCTTCCTAATAAGGCCATCATATCCGCTCGTAATTTCTTTTAGTAAATTATTGATCATAAATTTTCTCACTGACCTATTGGCGTCTGCGGATCTATTCCTGGAGGAAGAGTATCCCATCCAGGTGGAACAGTTGAATGAGGATTATGCGGTTTCCCTGCACCATGTCCGGATCCGGGATTTCCTGGTATTGGAAATTCATGATAATGGCCAGATTCTATTCCATGATTTTTGAAATCAACATGACCAATTACATTCCCATTTGAATCGTATATTGCATTTTGAACTGCTCTACCTGTTTTAGGATCGATGTGTGTATAAATTGAGTCTGGTGTAGCTCCCTTGGTCCAAGGTTTATCCGATCCTGAGTAATGACCACCACTTCCCGAAGTTTTACACAACCCCAGCGGATCAACCCAACTCAACGGATTATGCACATACCCGTACGGATTAATTCCCCCCGCCAGCCCTATCGGGTCCGGGCTCAGGTATTGCCCCGCCCCGTTATCATAGTAACGGAAACGGTTGTAGTGCAACCCTGATTCTTCATCAGCGTACTGCCCCGCAAAGCGCAGGTTGCAACTCAGCTTGTCCGCGTCGTTTGCCGCCACCGGCCACTCCGTCACCTCACCCCAGGTGCTCAGACGGCCCGCCCACGCCACTTTGCCCTGCGCCGTCAGCAGCTCGCGCGGCGTCCCCATGTGGTCGCTCACCACGTAGTGAAGCTGACCCTTTTGATACCGCGCCGCCGGCGTCAGCGACCCCGGGGCGTACAGCCACTGGATGCCTTCGTCATACGCCACCGTACCGTCCGCGTACACCGGCGTTTCCGCTATCATCTGGTCCCCGCTCCACCGGTATTCCGTCCCGGCGGGACGCGTGTCAGCCGCGTTTTCAGCACCCACCTTCTGTTTGCGGATGCGGCGGCCGAACGGGTCGTAGCTATAACGCCAGCGCACCCCCGACGGCGTCATCAGCTCACTCAGCCGGTCATGCGCATCCCACCGGTAGCGCCACGTCTGCGGCCGGTAGCCGTCGCGGTAACGGCACTTCTCCGTCAGCCTACCCGCCGCGTCGTACCGGTAGTCATCCTCTCCCCGGCTCACCACCCGACCCTGCGCCTGTCGCTGCTGCACCTGCTCAAACGACGACATCGCTCCGCGCGGCAGGCGGCTCTGCTCGCGGATGTTCAGGTTCGCGTCGTAACGGAACCGCTCCTCCACCGCCATCATGCCGCCGGACGCCGACCGCGTTATCTGGTCGTTACTGTCATAATCAAACTGCGACGTCCCCCAGCGGTCATCACCCAGGCTCAGCAGGTTGTACGCCCCGTCATAGGCCCAGCGCCGGTTCACCGCGCTGCCGCTCATCTGCGCCCCGTCGCCGCCCGGCAGGTGCCGGTACTGCCCGCCGTCGCGCCCCGCCGCCTGCTGCAGTAACATCCCCGTCGCCGAATACCCCTGCGACTGCACAAAACCCGCCACGCTGTGGCGCAGGCGTTCACGACCGCCCGCGTCATACTCTATCTCCAGCGGGCTCAGGTCTCCCGCCTGCATCCGCGCTATCCGCCCGGCCATGTCGTAGTCAAAGGCTAACGTCAGGCCCCGGAACGCCCGCGACAGCGGCCGGTCGCTGCGCGTGTCCCACCTGTGCGTCACCGCCTCGCCGTTCAGCCGCTCACACACCAGACGACCCGCGTCGTCAAACTCAAACTCCACCCGCGCGTCATCGTTCTGCGCCCGTATCATCCGCCCCTGACGGTCATACCCGTAATGCGTGACGGCGAGCAGCGCGGACTGCGTCCCGCCGCCCTGCCACACCTCCTGACGTATCAGCTCGTCGCGCAGGGAATAGTGCCAGCGGACAATCCGGTCGTCCGCATGCCGCGCCCCCGTGCGCCGCCCCGCGGCATCGTACTCATACTGCACGCTGCGGCCGGTAAAATCCGTCTCGCGGATAACCTGCCCCGCGGCGTCCCGCTCAAGCTCATACGTCTCACCGCCCGCGCGTGTGACCTGCTTCAGCCGCGTGAGGGAGTCGTACTGAAAGCCCAGCGTCTGACCGTCCGGACGGGTCAGCCCCAGCAGCAGGTCACACGCCCCGTACACATAACGGGTGGTTTTGCCCCCGCCGTCCGTCGTCGTCGCCCGCCGCTTTTCGCCGTCGTAGCTGACTTCCTGCCTCACGCCGTCCGGCAGCTCGATGGCCGTCACGCTGCCCGCCGCACTGGCGTGCGCCTCAGAATGGGTGTACCGCGTCAGATGGCCCAGCGGGTCGGTGACGCTCTGCACGCGGCCAAACGGGTCCTGCTCCAGCCGCGTCGTGGCCCCGTCAGGGGAGATAAGCGTGGTCAGCTGATGCCGGGCGTTGTAACCATAGCGCCACGTTGCGCCGTCAGGCTGGTGCTCACTCACGCACTGCCCGCTGGCGTCATATTCACTGCGGTGCACCCGCCCCTGCGGGTCGGTCCGGCTCAGCAGCCGGCCCTGTTCATTCCATACAAACTGCCAGCGTTTGCCGCCGGGCTGCGTGAGGGCGATAACCTGACCGGCGTCGTTGTAGTCATAGCGCACCGTATCCCCCGCCGCCCCGGTGACCTCCGTCACCTGGCCAAACCCGTTGTAGCGGTAGCGGGTTTCACGCCCGAGCGGGTCGGTCTCGCGCACCCTGTTGCCGTGGTCCCACAGGGTCTGCGTCACGCGCCCCAGCGCGTCGGTCGCCCGGGTGACGCGCCCCGCCGTATTGTATTCAAACACGGCGCGTCCGCCCTCGCCGTCGAGGTAGGTGGTGGTGCGGCGCAGGTCGTCATAGATAAACCGGTCGCAGAAGTAGCCGCCTTCGCCCCGGGTTTGCGTGACCCGCCCGCGGGTGTCATAGCGGTAGTGCACATCGCTTTTATCGGTGTCGTGCCAGCGGGTCATGTGCCCCTGCGCATCGTATTCGTGCCACAGATGGCTGAACTGGAAGGTGTCACACTCCGCCAGCATCCCCGCCTCATCGTAAACGCAGTGCGCCAGCCACTGCCGCTGCGCCCCTTCGACCCGGTGCAGATGGCGCAGGCGGTTATCCTGATACGTCAGCGTAAGGTCATAGCCGTCGCTGTGCTCAAGACGCACCAGACGCTCATCCCGGTAGTGAAACACAATGCGGTTGCCGGCCGCGTCCTGCACGGCGGAGAGAGGACGCAGGGCCTGCGGCTGCGGCGCAAAGCACAGCGTCTGCCCGCTATGGCGGTCGTGGATATACAGCGTGCCCTGACGGCTGCCGTATAACCGGCAGTGCGCCTGATGCAAATTGAGCGCGTCCACCTTATCCCCGGCCGCGTAATAACTCAGCACCGTGCCCTCATGGTTGGTGAAGTGAATTTCACCGTCATCCAGGCGCAGCGACTGCGACCAGTTATCCCGCCATTTGGCACCAAACAGGCCGCCCCCTTCCGAGCGCGAGCGGTACACGCGGGTCAGCGTCAGCGGCAGCGTGCCCGGCAGGTCAGTCACCGGTAAAATCTGCAGTAAATCCCCGGTGGCGACGTCAACCGGGTCGCCTTCACAGGTGCTGCTCTCCACGGCGTTATCGCCGTCTTTTTTGTCCGAGGTCGACGGGGCCGCATCCTTATCCGCCGCCGTCTTGCCCTCAGCCTTTCGCGTGGTCACCGTGGCGCCGGGCTCCGTCACGACACGGGCGACCTCTTTTTCCGCGCCCTTTACCGCCACCGTGGCCGCCCTTTTCGCCGCAAGCCTGCCAAACAAAGCGGCCGCCCCTCTGGCGAGGCCGACACCGTCGGCTGCCGTCATCGCCAGCTGTATCGCCACGTCGCCGGTATGCTCGGCGGGGGTATTCAGGGTGGCCTTCGCGGCATCGAAATTCACGCCGGCGGCGCTGTCACTGAGATCCTGCGCCGCCTGCATCATCCCTTCCGCCTGCGCCGCGCTTCCCGTGGCCCCCATAATGGCGGCATTTTGCATCATCTGCCCGGCCGCCTGATAAGAGGCGCCCTGCGCCATCAGCCCGCCTAAATCCACGGCGGTATTCCACAGGCTTTTTCCCGCCCCCAGCGCCGCCATCTCCGGATGGTCAATGGCGTCGGGTATGCCGTCTTTACCCTCGCTGAGCCAGTCCGTAAATTCATCCCACACCCCCTGCTCGGCCGGCGTTTCGGGGACGGCGGGGGGATTGGCCTCAGCGGCCGGAATATTCACGGGCTTCGGGGCATGGGTGATTTTGCCTATCGTATTGCCGGTGCCCGTCGTCGCGGGCGTGGCGGGTTCAGCCCCCCCGCCACCGTCGCCGGACTCGTCGATGATTTCTACGCTTCCCTCTGACATAACCGCTCCTTGTTTTATTTACCGTTCATCCAGAATTTATCGCCATGGCGCAATACGGCGCGCTTACCTGCGCGTACCGAATTACTGTGTTCCAGCGGATAACAATTTCCTTCAACCGTGGCGCTGCCGACACCTTTGGCCACACCCGGTTTATCGCCGATTGTTGTAGGGATAAAACTTTGCGTCAGCACCACGACAGGGCAACTGTTCGCTTTTACATTGGGAACTTCCTGTACTGCATTCCCAAGTTTTGCCGTCACCGGATAAGGTACCGGCACTATTGACGGGCCTATCGGGGTTTTGCATACATCAGGAACCAGGCCAACGACAATCCAGTCGCTTTGTTTCCGTGCCATGTAGTTCTCAGCCATGTCATATCGCCTTTACTGCAGGAGAGGTTTTAGGGGTAATCATGGGGTAAATTTTCTCTGGCAGACGCGCAGGTTCCGTTTCGTAGCGGGCCTCAATGACCCGGACAGGAGCTGACGTCGCAATCAGACAGCGCCAGCAGACGGTGACGTCAAGGTGGTCAACATCGATATGCAACGTATCCAGATGCATTCCCTGTGGCAGCAACATGCCATTTTCCATCCGTAGCAGAATGAAGGCGACATGGTCCGGGAGGGTGAAACTCAGCAAACCTTGCGAAGAAAGCCCCTGCAAGGTCACGGAGAGGGGAAGTTTCGGATAGGCGATTTGCTGATCGTCCGGCGCGCAATTCCAGTATCCAAAATCAAAGTCCGCAGGAAGATAGGGATGACGTTTCGCCAGCCATTCTTCATCATAAGAACCCGCCAGGGCGCGACGTGGAAGCCATGTTCTGCCTATACAACCCAATCCGGCTGGCCGAAACTGTGGCCCTGCCATTTCCGCATCACCTGCGATGAGCGCGGCAAAATCGTCTGCACTGATGGGATGTTTTGGGTCGATGATACGAGGGGCTGGATAACGCTCAGGCTGCTTCGCTCTGGCATACCATGGCGTGATAAAACCGATACCCAGCGGGTTATTTTCATCGACAGCATGTGCCAGAGGCGCATACGGAGCCTGCGGATGTTGAGCCCGCTGTTGTTGGGTTAATTTGCTTTTGTCAGGGAGGGAATGAGATGTTTGTTCGTGCACCTCGATCCGGCATTCACCGCCAAACGCGCTCTCCCAACGCAGGGGCAAGGACGTAAAAGGTTGAGGTTCGCTTAACGACCACTTCTGTGTCACAGCATTCTGTTGAAAGAAACATTCGCCGGTGACCAATACTTCTTTCGAGAATACCACCGCGCCGCTGGCATCCTTGATGACGACGCTGACGGGGAGGTCAGTACAGGCTTGCCCTCCGGGAGTCTGTGCCGAAGCATTAATAATAACGTCGCAGGCAGGTTTGAACGGCGCAAGATCACTTTCAAGCAGTACCGATGAAAGATTCAACTGGCCAGAAAATTCATCCTCAAGGCATAAGGGTACCGCATCCTCATCCCTGACTCTGACAACATAAGTGCCTCCATCTGCAGGCAGTAACTGATAGCCAACTTTCATCACAACGGCGTTTTTTTCAACGTCATTGACATCAACCATGGCGTACTGCATTGCAGCAAAGGGAGTAAGATTACGAAATTCCATTTCTGTTTCCCTTCAGTTCAGATCAACATCTTTGCCGGTGATTTGTACCGGCCCGCTGGCCTCAAAGACGAACTCAGTCCCTTTGATCGTCACTTTCCCACTTTTATCCATGGTTATTGAGCTGGCTCCACAGGTCAGCGCTATCGCATCCCCTGCATTCACAGTCAGCGAATTGGTGACATCAACGCTTTTACTCATGCCGACTATCTCCGTCTGGTCAAAAGCCACTGCCGTTAACATTTCTGCGCCCACCGTGATGTCATACATTCCCACTACACCCAGCGTACGAACCCCGCCAACCATCTCGGTGCTGGTTAACGTAACGGATTCAAATTTGTTCTGATTTACGGTATTTTTTTGATTCTGCATCACCGTATTGCTTTGATTCTCAGTGACCGTCGTGGCCTGATTTTTCTTCACAGCAACCGTCTGATCCCCTCCCACTGTTTCCACATGGTTGACCTTGACCGTCGTACTCCGGTTGTTCAGCACCTCGGTACGCATATCTTTCTGCGCATGCATGTACAGCTCTTCCGCGCCGGTCGCGTCTTCGAACCGCAGTTCGTTAAACCCCTGACTTTTATAGGACTTCGATTTGATCGACATCTGGGTTTTCTTACCCGGCAGGCTATTGGGCACGATGTTACTGGCGTGATAGGTACGACCGGTCACTATCGGCTGATCGGGGTCGCCACCCAGAAAATCCACAATGACTTCCTGACCGATGCGGGGAATGGCGATGGCCCCCCATCCCTGTCCGGCCCAGGCCTGGGAGACCCGCACCCAGCAGGAGCTGGTGTCATCCCCTTTGGCCTCGCGGTCCCACGGAAACTGCAAACGCACGCGTCCGTGGTTATCGGTATAGATTTCTTCCCCGGCAGGGCCGACGACTTTGGCTATCTGCGGGCCGTCCATGACCGGTTTATTGCGCGGCGACGGTCGCCAGGTCTGTTTTCCCGGTACAAAATTGAACTGACAGGTGAGCGTGGTGCCCTGTCCCCCTGAAGAAGTCAGCCGGGCCTGCGGCTGCGAACCGGTATGAACAGTGCTTACCGGCTGCCAGCGGGTGTTCAAATCAGGGCGCGGATGCGCCATCAGCGTAAAGCGAACGCCGGGCTGAAGCGCAAATGCGTTGCTCTGCCCCTGCCCCTGCTGGGCATCATTGCGCAGCCCCTCGAGACGGTACTGAGTAAAGTTTTTACCGCTGTTATCCTTGTAACGCCCCGGGTAGTCATAGTGTTCATACGTTTCCTGCTGGTTCTGCAGGTCTTTACCCATCTGGTTAAATCTGGCGTCCCATGCGGGCGTTTTGAAGGTGTAATCCTTGAGTGTCACCGACGCCGTGCGGACGCGGCTGCCGCAGCGGAATGAACTGATGCAGGTGACCGGAGAGGCGGAAGCGTCCGTTGCGTTGTACGGCAATACCGGCCCCGCTCCCAGAGCAGCCACGTCGTCAGCGAATACCAGCGTATGACCGCCTTCATCAAATTCGAAGAAGTAAAAAATCCCTTCTTCCGCCGTGAGTCTCTGAATAAAATTCAAATCCGATTCGGCGAACTGAACACAGAACTCACGCTGCGGATGGGGATTTTTAAAGGCATAGGCGACTTTGCTGATGCCATTCTCTTTCATCAGTATGCTGAGGATGGTCTGAATATCCTGGAGTTGAAAAATTCGCGAATTATGTCGCAACGTGGCCCGCCACAGCGCGGGGCGTATCACCATATCGTACTGGGTCTGACCTTTACCGGTATCGCCCTGCTCAAATGAAGACACAACGCCGCTGATGCAACGTTGCAAAATGCCAGTATCCATCACGGTGAGCTTTGCCGTGGTGTCCAGGACTGCAGCGAAATCCACCGCAGGATCGGTGCTCACCACACTGACCTGCAGACTAAAAGGCGTAGAAAATGATTCCGTCAGCGTAAAATTCGCGACAGCAAAGGTAGCGGGCGGTAAACCGCCTGCAGTCAGGGAGAAATTAAGTCCGGTTAATGAAGAGAGCATATATTACCTTCCTGGCCCGATGGGCATTCCATATATTTAGGTGGGTTTTCTATAAAAAATATGATAATAACTTGTTAAAGAGGTAGCGGTTCACGTTATAATTTTTGCAAATTCAGCATTATTTTCTTTATGCGTCTTCAGCCTAAATAAGGAGTGGCATTCTTGATACTTATAATGCATATAATACCTCCTCAAAATAGACACAAGGACGCATACTAAAATGGCTAATATGATTTATTTAACTGTAAACGGAAAGAAGCAAGGCCTCATATCAGGTGGGTGCGGATCAATTGATTCCATTGGAAATAAAGGCCAGACTGGACATCTTGATCAAATATTCGTTTACAGTTTATCCCACTCAATGACACGAGAGCAGAATGTCAATCACCATCCAATCATGATAAAGAAACCTATAGACAAGGCTTCTCCTTTACTGGCTGTATCTGTTTCAGAAAACGAGATGTTAGAACTTCTCTTTTCATGTTACAGAACTAATCAATCAGGTGCTGAAGAGTTATACTTCACTGTAAAAGTCACTGGCGCAACAATATCTGATCTGGCATCCATGCACCCACACAGTATTACGCATACAGGTTCACAACCAGAGGAAACGATCTCTTTCAAATATCAGAGCATCACCTGGGAACATAAAATTGCCGGGACCAGTGGTTACAGCATCTGGGATGAACGCGTTTACTGATAAATCAACATCCATCGGCGGATATTCGGCTGATGGATGTTAAATTAAATGCCAGCCTGTTAAATAAAGAGTATTCCTTCTGCGCTGCTGCCAGCGAGGTGTCATACAATAAAGAATGTAATGCGTTGCAACCTCAATTTTATCGTACACGCCTGCTATCTTTTTTGTAGTACTTAACATAAGCACGACCGAATGAAAATACGTATAAAAACCAGAAGGCCAGAGGAAATATGGCATAGATGGCTGATTCACCGAGCACAATCACATTTGAGAAAGGGAAGATTCCACTTCTGCCAATATCTATTTGTAACTTTGAACCGCCTGTTAAAAGCAAAAAAGCCACAAGATTCAGAAATACCTTATCTGAATACAGAAAATGACAAAAGACATAGTAAAGCAAAAATACTGTAGATATTGAAAAAACACAGTAAAATAATAACGGAGTTATATCTTCCATAGCACAGCCTCTTTTATTAAATTTAGAGTTCACCGCCTCCGGCATCACAATCACTCAGGTAGTGAATCATCATTATGAAATGAAAAATGTCAATTTTTCTTCCTGAAATATTTACCATAAGCCCTGCCGAAGGTAAACACAGATAAAAACCAAAATGCAAGGGGAAACACTGCATACGTTATGGAGTGACAGTCATGGATAAGATAATCAGTGAAAGGTAAAACCCCGCTCCTTCCGATGTCAATATGCATTTTAGAGGCACCAATCAAAAGAAGATAAGAGAAAACATTTAACAACAGATTTTGTGAGTAAAGTAAATGGCTAAATATTGAGTACAATACAGGAACTGAAAGCAGTGAGACAATGCAATAGAGTACAAAAGATGTCGTGAATATCATATTTAATAAGCCCTGTATTGGCCATAAGCAGTGTTTGCATCTCCTATCAATTCTGTAGTCTTCTCATATATCGTCATTGACTTAAGTCCTTGCTGTTTAAGCCCAATAAGTAAATCTGCATTTACATACCTGTATAACCTTGCCACATCCTCTTCTAATTTGAATCCCAGCAGGGCATTAGCTGACATGCCTATATCCGTAACAGTATAAATAACATCCGAGTTTTTCTTGCTAAGCCCAAATAAGTCACCAACCCCTTCATATACAAAGCGTGTCGGCCCTGTGTAACTTTCCCGATAAAGTACATAGTAACCATTTTCGACAACGTTATTTACACCATGCGCTATCATTAAAGCGCCGAGGGGGGCACCAATTCCGGTGTCGATTAGCATAACGCCACCTACAAATTGAAGGCCACCACTCACAAAACCAATTCCAGCGATGACAAGATCTATCACTTCTCTACGATTCATCACTCCGTCTGAGTTCTGAAGCTTTACTATGATCGCCTGCCTCGCATTTTTACGACTTATCTCTTCATCCTGTCTTTTCAAAGAGGTTATTTCATTGTCGATAGATTGTATCGCCTCATCGACAGTTATTTCACTTGCATTTAACCTGCTGGTTAAATTCATATCGAATCTGACTATTTCCTGAGAAAAATAGTCTTTGGCTGCACTCAACGGCATGAATTTATTGCCTATTTGTGTAGCTAGCGTAAAAAGTTCATTTTCTTTATTAAATAACCCCTGAATCTTATTACTGTCAGATTCTCCATACAGACAGTGGCGATTTTCATCAAAAGGGTCGTAAGAGTTTCCAGGCATAGCGATAAGTCCTTTTTATGTTCTTAATATGCAGACCCTGACTGCATCGTTAACTGATAATACTGGTTCAAAAATGAATTTAGTTGTTCATCGATCTGTCTGAGCAGTACCGGTGAAGGTTGTTGATTTTGCCCAACCACAACATTGAGTTGGCGCAACAACTCTTCTAACGGCGTCTGGCGGGTCAACTCTGTCTGCATATCGTATATGGCTGTTTTTAGATATGAAATAGAAACACCACCCCGTATTTTTTCCTGCTGAAGCAGTTTATCGGAGAGTGCCTGTAGCTGCCCCTGCAACATGAAGTAACTGTGGGTAGTACTACCTGTTGCCTGCGTCTGTAATGACTTTTCCCAGCGAGAACTTTCAGCAATCTGGCGAGGGTCAGCAGGCCAAAGTTGGCGAGCCATCAAAACTGAAAGATGTGCATTACGCAGATTTTCCAAAGGAGGAAGAGCCGCCAGTTGTTTCATCTGTTCGTCATAAGTCGTAATGTCGGGTCGGGCTAACCATAATAAAACACTTCCTGCGGGTTTATCTTGCAAGGCAATCAGTTGCTGTTGTATTGGTCTGAAATAGAAAAAATATGCAGCGGCCATAATCAGCAGACACAGACTGATACCACTTATAAATCCCCGGATTGCTGATGACTGTTTTACCGGCAACGCTGTTGGTGCGAACCTTACTTCAATTTTTGGCTCAGAGGATTCATCTTCCTGATAAGTGTGGGAAGAGTTCGTTATGTGAGGCTCTGTCTCCGGTTCAGGAATTGATAAATACACCATCGGGGGCATTTTTACATTGGCAGGTGAGGGAGATTTGGCTGTCTTGCCAGAAGAATCCAGCCTTTTCACGGTGTTCTGCATCAGATACAACAAATTTTCAATTCGCGGAACCCGCTTCAATTCCACCTGTTGTAGTTTGTCAGCAAGTAATTGCAATGCGCGCTCTGCGCGGTACACCATACGCAAATCATCATTGCCCAATTCATACTGCCGCAACAGGCCTCCTACTCGCGCGTTATACCATTCAAGAATTTCACAACGGGCCTGAGGTGTTTCAGGCCATAGATGCTCCCATTGGCTCACCACAATGCCAGCCAGGAGTTCAGTTCCTTCCGTGAAACCGGTTAATCCGTTGAGTTGCGTACGGGCAAAGGTGTAATAAACCGCCGTTTGAAGATCCACACCGTTATTACGGAATAAGGTAAGCGCCAGTGATTCGATCAGTCGCCAGTTTATCTCCGGGCGCGACGGACGATTGACCTTATTAATTTCATCCCGGATGGCATTAAACTCAGGCAGGGCGCGTGGGTCGCCCCCTGTTTTGATAAAGGTATTTTGGGAAATATCACTCATAACATCTCATCCATAAGACAACCCTGACCGAATGGCCAGGGTTGTGAAACCACAATCAATATAACGTTTCAGGCAGGCTAAATTCGCTGAATAAACCACCTGCAAATGGATTATCAGATTCATCAACGGAAATACGATAAGTCATTTCGCCACCATCAACTTTGAAACGAACATCGAAAGAACCGGCGCCTACGTTAGTCAGCTCCCCTGAGTTGATCAGGCGAAGTTGTCCCCACGGGCCACTGAAACTAAGGGTACGCGGTGATTTTCCGGTCTGGTCAGGTACCAGCGTGACTGAACTTTCTATCCCAGATCTCATAGAGTTTGGCCACACGAGATGTACCGTGTTGTTGCGCCCATGCGAGTAATCGAGCAACTGGCCATCCAGATTCAGTACACTGCGGCGTTTGTTGCCACTCAGTTGCACAGGCTCAACGGCAAATTGCGTGCCCAGCCCTGTTTGTGCGGAGAAGAAGGTATCGCGGATTTTCTGCGCCTGTTCAAGTTGTTCTAAAACATCAGGGCGTATCAATAACTGTCCGTCGCTGCCACTTGTTAAACTGTTCTCAATAAAGGGTTTAAGGTTTTCCTGATAGAAAGTATCAAGGGTTCCTTTAGGGCCAAAGAAGCGTTCAAATTCACTTAATGGAACATCTTCTTTTGATTGCGGATCAAAAGGATAACGTCCTTCCAGATAGGTTTGATACTGCTTAACCACTGTCTCTCCCCATTCGACTTCAAGTGACTTTATCGCTTCCATCATCACAACACGCCATGCCTGTTCTGCCAAAGCCCCCACCCAACGATTCAGAGGTTCGGGCAAATTTTTGGCCTGCTGCTGAACTTCAAAAATAGGGTCACTGCTATTTTTCTCCAGTCGCATCTGCACTGCTTTCAGCGCCGCTTTACCCGGCGAGGGTGAGTTGTGGATCACCAGCAGGTAGCGATGCAGTTCAGTGAGCTTTTGATAAACACTCTGCAGCTCGCTGCCTTTATCACCATGTTCGACCAACACCGATGTCTCTGGTGCGAATTCACGATTGATACGCGCCAATAACAGGTAGTCAGGTTTTTGCAGCAAATTCTGACGTTCCTTACCGACAATCGCATCCTGAATGGCAGGTAAGCGGGTGTTATCGTTCAGGGTTTGTAACGCCCGGCGGAAAGGCTGATCACCACTGATGACCTGCTCTATGGCCTTGATTGCCTGCGACATATCCTCAAATTCAGTAACAGACAAATTGCTTAACGCCGCATGCCACGTGGCATTGTAATCACCAAAATACTGTTCGGTGACCTGTCGCTGGATCTCTTTGCGGTCAGCTTCACTGTATTCCACATTCTTACTGAGATTAAGCACCCAGCTATCCATGACAGTCAGATCGATTAGCTGATCATTTTGTTTAACAAAATAATTTTGTAATCCGTTACGTGTGAGGACCTGCGGGATCTCCAGTAAATTATCATTCGCGGAAACAAATACATCGTCGAAACTGGTTCCGATTTGGTCGCGAAGGTTAAGTGAAGAAGGCAATGTGTCTCTGGCCTTGACCAGCAAATTTTGATAAACACGCTGATAAATGGAGAGTTTGCTCAGCTCTTGTTGTGCAGAACTGATCGGCTTCAGATAAGGGGCGAAACTTCTGATTGCATACTGGTCGTTCTTTTCCCGCGCAGCATGCCAGTCAGTATGCCTGAGGGCATAATCAAGATGGTTCATCAGTTGCTGTTGTAGTTCGCGCTGACCATTAAACTGCCGGCTCCAGATTTTCGCCATATACTGCTCAACCAAAGGAATATTGCGGCCACTGCCATCGTCCAGCATGCGCATTACCCGTAAGATTTCGAGTTTCTGTTCACTTTCCTTCGGTGCGGCATTCATCTGTTGAAGTAAGCCGCTCATTAAAGAGGGAATAAATCGTCGCTGCAGCAGTTGCAGATAGGTACTTTCGACGTAGGGACCAATATCATCCCCCTGATATAACCCCATATCAGCGTAGAAAGTCTTCTTCTCGTGATAATCTCCATAAGCCAGAGTGGCATCACGGATCGGGTTGAGAAGTGGCAACTCAAGATTACCGTAAATGTCATTCCCTTCCGGTGCCGGAATTGAAAGGAATTTTTTTGCCTGCGCCAGGACTTCCTCTCCGGCACGATAATTAACCTTATGATAATAATGCCAATAGCCCCACAACGTTGCTGCAATGGCAGCACCGGCGAAGGAGCAAATAATCATCCGCTTTCTGGTACTTCTCAGCCAAATGCTGTTTTCACCAGCCAGATTAGGCTCTGCGAGCAGCACCCCACCAAAAAGTTCTTTTGTAAAATAAGGCATGGTGTCAGTGACAGGCCAGGTTGGAAATGCCTGAGGGGACAGATGATATTGCACAGCGGCTGACTGGGTGAAAACATCATCCATCTGACCGCGTTGTTGCGCTGAAGTAAGGTATACGCCGCGGAGTGTGGGCTGTATTTGATCTCCGCTATGCAGAATTCCTTCCAGCATCTGCCCGATATATTCCTGCAGCCCCTGAATTTGGCGGGTAAAACTAAATAACCGGCTTCGCTGTCCTGCATCGACGCTATTCAGCATCATTTCAGGCATGGCACCATTAAGTTGAATCATCCATTGCTGCCAGAATTTTTGTAATTCCTGCCGCCATGCATCGGGTTCAGAGGTCAATGTGAAAGTGACACCGAGAACCGCCTCGCGGGCCACTTTATCCAACGTCTGATACATTGCTTCAAACCCGTAGAGCAGGTCCATTTTCGTTAACACGACATAGAGAGGCAGTTGGCAATTCAAACTCAGACGTACGTCCTGCATACGTTGCTGCATAGTTGAAATATAGTTTTCACGTTGCGATTTATTTGCTGTCAGTAACTGATGAAGATCGACAACGAGTATCAGCCCGTTGACGGGCTGGCGCTTACGCTGCTCGACCAGCCAGGACAATAAGCTTTCCCATAACCGGGGATTGAGAGATGACTTGCCCGCGACAGACACAGGAGGCTGTTCAATGAGTTCACCCGCCGGATCGATAATGACGGCCTGCTCTCCCAGCCAGCAGTGAACGCGTAATGCCTCCGCATCTTCTATATGACTGCTCTCAAGCCCTGCTATCTCCATCAATTTGTATCCCTCTTTTATAAGGGTCGTTTTTCCACTCTTTTGCGCTCCAATCACCATGTACCAGGGCAGACGATACACATAATTTGATACCCCGAAGTGGTTCTGCAAACGCTGTTTCCATCTGTTCAGATAAAGATTCTGTTGCTCAATATCGGCGAAAACAGGGTCATCACTTTGCTTTCTGACCTGCAACTGAAGCTTTTCTAAGTGTTGCAGGCGATTGAACACCTTTATAGCCAGCCAGCAAACACCCATGAGAACCAGAATTGCCGTTACCAGCCAGCGGCTCAATAAGGGTTCAAACGGGTGGCTATCTTTCAGCTTCCACTGAGGTCCATAAACCCAGAGCCAGATAAGCGCAATACAAGCCATCAGCACCAAAACGACGGGTACTGACGCTTTAAAACGAGGAATCGCAGGTTTTACGATTCGAATAAAGGACGGCAATTTCATGCGTGTTGACTCCTGTTCCTTTCCCTGGTGATTACGAGTTGAATTGCCGCTGTTTTTCGGACAAAAGATCCATCAGGGCGGGTTCCCATTCCCGGAGCTGTAATTGCAATCCCATCTGCAATAAGCTGTGATATTGCTGCTGAGCGAGTGCCGTTAATCCTGCTTTTTCCAATAATTGCGCACTCAGCAACTGATGGTAGAAACGTCCCCTTGGTTCGGCTTGCTGCGATTGTTTGTCCATCATCAATAACGCCGCCTCCAGTCCTTGTTGTTGATAGCATTGCCAGATTCCTTCCTGTTCAAGAGCGGCATCCCTTTCCTGTTGTGATCCTGAGGCCTGAAGCAACCACTGGGCGGACTCTGGTGACAGAAAAGGAGTTTTATCGGTAAATAAGAGTGTCTTTAACGCCGGGAGCCGCGTCAGGAAAGCATTAAGTTCATCACGTATTGCGCAGGTGACGTTCTCATAACCCAGACGGGTTGCAATCTGGGCGGAAATCACATGCCCCTCAAACCAGTAAGGTGCAAGCGTCAGGCTTTGTTCCACCTGTTTCCACAAAACCGGATCGGCATTCGCTATCTTTCCCTGATAATCGGCGACCATGTCTGCAGAGACAGCTGCCAATGGGGTTTTGCCGTCACTTTGCGCCACTGGTGCCACCGTTAAGGTATGCCAGATGGCATGTCGGCGAAGACGAAAACCTATATCAAGTTCCGGATGGTTCTCACAAAGCAAATCCGCCATTTTCAGCAATGTTTGCCGCCAGGCTTTATCACTTGAATCATCAATCGACAGAGCGGGTGATGCCGCCCCCGTCGCCACAGCTGGAGTCGTTACCACCGGTGATGCCGGCAGTTCGCCGGCAACGGCATGTTCGGTGATACGGGAAGGCTGACGTGCGTAGCAAATTCGTAAGCTGTCCACGTCTTTCGCCAGAACGGCTTCATCGCTATGCCAGACTTGCGCCAGATGTGCCAGCAGGCCCTGAACGTTCTCACGTTGTGCCTCGGTTGCTTTTTGACAAAAACTTCCGCTGGCAACATCAAATCGTTTAAGGATCTGCTGTGCAAAGCGGCGTTTATGCAGCGCATTTTGAGGCCATGCGATATTCCAGAAATGCTGCACATAATCTGTCAGCAATGTAATCGCCAGCATCAGTTCATCCGGTTGTCCCGCATGTTGCAACGTCCGCAACAAATGCACCAGTAAGCGAAAATCTTTGCTTTTCTGTGCCAGAAGCGACAGTGCGACTTGTTGCAATGCCGGGATATCTAACGTGTTATGCGTCAGCGAGCCGAGCCTGACCATCTGTCCATCAATCCGTTCCCACTCAGGATCATTATCAACCAGTCGTTGCTCTGTTTGTTCCGTCGTCAGCGGTGTGAGCAACAATGCCTGCCAGGGGTGTTGTGAAATGGAGGTGTCCATAAGTGTTACCAATGACAAGCATTACGCAGGGGTTTAATCACCTGTGTAAGCTGTGAAATATTGAAAGTGAAATGCGGTTCAGCGTTATTCCTACCCTCAATGGTGAGAGTATCTGCAGGCATCAGGCGTTTGATTTCATCAATACCTGCAAGCCCGCGGCTGGACTCCAGCAAGTAGCCGTTTTCCCGCAGAAACCATTGCACATCAAACTGCATCTGATCGACGTTAAGTGTGATATTGCCGTCTTTCACACGGTTAACTGACGCAATTTGAAGCCGTGTAATATTGTCGATGCAACTCAGCATCAAAACCGGTCTCGGAGGAGGGACGCCAATTGCGGGGGTGGTAATAATCACGGAAGGATTATCTCCCGTGCCCACATTCACCAAAAAGGTTGTCGCATGGTCGGGACGCGCTTTTTCCTGCTCCATCGCGCGATGCCATGCAGGCCCCGCGTTGTCCTGGCGATGGGTTTCACCTCCCTGAATGTTTAACGCGTTGTCATAACAATCCAGTCGCACTAAGGGTGAAGCTTCATTTCTGCAACGTTTCATCGATACCAGCGCACGGGCTTCCTCTCCTTCATCATACTGGCGGGTGGGTAAGGTGAGAAAATCAGCAGTGGAGTGGCTGGCGGACAACAGCAATGCACTGATTAACAGAAACACGCTCATGGCTGACACCCGTATTTCGACATTTTATATGACAGCGTCCGTGGCGCGATCCGCAGACTTTTCGCAATACGTTGTTTATCGCAATCCAATAATCGCAGGCGCTGAGTGATCACTGCACATTCAAACTTTTCCACAGCTTCATTCAAATCATCAATTTTGCTGTAGTCCTGCGCCATGCCTGGAAGGGTATGCGTATCGGCATTACTCATTGTTGCCAACAAATCATCCATTTGTTTTTCGCGTTGTTTGAACACGGTGCGGATCTGTCGTAGTTGCGTTCTCAGGGTGTCCATTTCCTGTAATTTATTGAATCGGTGCTGAAAAACCTGACAATAGATACCAAACATGCCAAGCGGATCGGCAAAGCGGCCAATCCCCGCAGCAAATACGGCAATGACACCACAAACCTGACCGTGAACATCGAAAAGGGGTAAAGCATATAGCCCACAACTCACCGGCAGTTCCTGCACAAAACGACGAAAAACCTTATTTTCTATCCGCACGCCCTGATGTAACGAATCCCATATTCCGGGGGTTCCGTTACGCAGAACCTGCACTAAGGGATGGTTGGTATCTTCAATATCCACATCCATTTTCAGTTCAACATTTTGGTTAAGCGCAGGCATACAACTGCAATCGAGACGCCCTTCTCCCGCGTTAAATTTGGCAATAATCAGAGAGTTATAACGCTGTCGGTGATGATGCACTGTCAAAAAACGGTGAATCAATTGTTCAACAGAGTCGGATTCCAGAAGTGCTAATAAGCTCTTCAGACGCTGTCTCATACAGCCTCCTCAACTTGCGCACTAAATACATTCTCCTCTGCTGCAATTCTGATTTTGCTGATCGCCCGGCCCGTTGCCATTTTTTGCAGCAGCAGCAATGAGACAGGCGGTAAAAGGGCACCATCGATGATGGACTCAAGCATACGGGCACCATTTTCAGCGCGGGTAGCCCGGAGCAGGATTTCATCCACGACCTCAGGTTCAATGACAACATCCGCATTAAAACGCTGACGTAGTAAATTATCGAGACGCGTTAATTTGCTATGAATAATTGTGCTGAGGGTATCTTTATCCAGAGGCAGGTAAGGCACGACTTCCATTCGGGCTAAAAGGGCAGGCTTAAAGAATCCGGCGAGTTCAGGATACAGCAACTCATTGAGCAACCCCGGTTGAGCCGTATTATCGACGATCGTCTGATAGCCAAGGTTCGAGGTCAGGAAGAAAACGACATTTTTACAGTCAATTACGCGACCTTCACCATCTGCCATTTCCCCTTTGTCAAACACCTGATAGAACAAATTCAGAACATCAGGGTGTGCCTTTTCAACTTCGTCCAATAACACAACAGAATAAGGCTTCTGACGAATGGCTTCCGTTAGCACACCACCTTCGCCATAACCTACATAGCCGGGAGGTGAGCCAATCAGGCGGGAAACCGTATGCTTCTCCTGAAATTCTGACATGTTGATTGTCGTCAGATACTGGCGTCCGCCATAAAGGAGTTCGGCAATCTGAAGAACAGTTTCTGTTTTGCCGACCCCGCTTGGCCCGACAAGCAAAAACGCCCCCATCGGCCGGCCCGGGCGACGTAAATCAGCACGCGCAGTCAGTAAATGTTGATGCAGGCAATAAATTGCGGCTTCCTGACCTTTGATCTCTTTACTCAGGTAAACGGGTAATTCTGTCACGACAGACAGCTCACTTTGTGAAAGGCGGTTTAATGGCACTCCCGTCCATTCAGCGATAACTGCGGCGATCTGTTTCTTATCTACATGCGGAGAAACTAAAGACTGATGGCTTTGAAGTTCTTCCAGTTCGATACCCAGAACCTTAAGTGCTTCTGAATCTTCACAGGAACTGTCATCTTCTTTTGCCAGCAACGCCGTACGCAGATCGATTATTTGGCGTACAAGATGCTGTTGTTTTTCCCACCCGCTCGTTAAATCTGTCAGTTGTGATTGAATTTCTTCACGTTTATTTTTTAGCGCGAGCAGACGCTTATCCGGATCGCTCAGGCTGAGACGCTGTTCACGTTCAAGCATCTCAATTTCCATCGCTTGCTGATGTAACTGCGTTTTCAGCGCAGATACCCGCCGCGGGGCCGATGTTAAGTTAATAGCCACCCGCGCAGCAGCCGTGTCCAGCACATCGATGGCTTTGTCCGGCAATTGTCGGCCTGAAATATAGCGATCGCTCATGATCGCTGCAGCCTGTAATGCCTCATCATCTATGAGAACACCATGTGCTTGCTCATAGACAGTACGCAGACCACGCATAATCACAGTGGCTTCCTCTGCACTCGGTTCAGAGACTTTGACCAGTTGGAAACGGCGCGACAACGCCGCGTCTTTTTCAAAGTATTTCTTGTATTCGCTCCATGTGGTAGCCGCTATTGTTTTGAGCTCGCCACGAGCCAACGCAGGTTTAAGCAGATTGGAAATATCCAATCCCCCCTGCTGGTTGCCGGCACCAATCAACGTGTGGGCTTCATCAATGAACAGAATCACTGGCGTCGCTGACTGGGCAATTTCAGTCATAATGCCTTTGAAACGTTTTTCAAATTCCCCTTTCACTGCGGCCCCGGCCTGAAGTGCTCCGAGATCAAGCGTCATCAGATCGCAGTTACGCAATTTTTCTGGTACCTGATTATCAATGATGCGTAAGGCCAAACCTTCTATCAGCGCACTTTTCCCCACACCAGCCTCTCCCACGACAATGGGATTATTTTTACGGCGGCGGCAGAGAATATCGATCATCAGGTCAATCTCTTCATCGCGACATAGCACAGGATCGAGTGCGCCGTTACGTGCCTGTTCGGTCATATTGGAGGCATAACGGGCGAGTAAGCTTTCTGAATGGGTCGGGAAAGTGTGCCCTGTGTTTTTCTCCACCACCGGCGTTTCAGATGAATCGGCCGTCCAGTCGGCAAAATTTTGGCGAAGTAATTCACGGTTCACTGGCAACAACAATTGGCTGGCGGCCGGGTGCAAATAACGCGACGTGCTGAGCAATAGCGTCATTAACATCACTCCGCTGCGCAGCTGGTTATGCTCCATCTCTGTTGATGCCAGTAACCAACTGTCCTGTAGCCATTCAACCAGAAGGGGGGAAAAACTAGGGTACGTCGGATTCAGTGATTGATAATTCGTAACAGGGTGAGCGAGCGATTCCCGCAACTGCTCGCTCTCAACACCCGCACGATTCAGGATAATCCGGACATCGCTGAGTGGCGTCGAGATCATCTGGCATAACACCTGGGAAACGGTAATCTCAGCATCACCCTGACTGACACAATGTGCGGCCGCAGCTTCCAGAGCATGACGGGCAATAGGGTTAAGGCGTTTTACCAAAGTGGGCAAGTCAACGTAAATCATTTGTGCCTTCCTGGCTCAATAGGTTGTTTAGCTGCTGCAAAATATCCTGGGTTTGGCTGTGCAAATTAATAGCGTAAAACAGATATATCGCCATCAGCAGGACCAAACCACCCCATAAAATATGTTTAATTGTCAAACGCTTAGTCAATAAGTAGTGACCCCTGAAGCCCGTTTTATTGTGATGTAATACGGTCGGTAATATTTCGCCACGTAACTGAGTAAGCTGCTGATGTAATCGCCGGAATAGTCGCTCAAAATCATCCCCATGCTGGGTGGTGACTTTGTATCGCCCCCGATATCCCAGGCAAAAGCAGAGGTAGATGAATTCCAGAAGATCCTGATAACGTTTTGGTTCCCCCATCAGCCGCTCCAAAAGGACATAGACTTTTTCACCTCCCCAGGTTTCATTATGGAAATGCACTAACAAAGACTGTTGTAGCCAATCGTTTTGCGTATTCCAGCCATGACCTAATGCGGTTTCATCAATAAAAGTGCATAACATGTAGCGGAACGAGACAATGGCGCCGGGCTCATATCCTTTCGTCTGCAACAGCTGCTCAATAGCCCGAACATCTGCCACAACCTGCTGATATAGCTGCGTGGGCAAAGGCTGGTTTTCCATGTCTTTCAGTCGCAGAACCATTCCGAGTAAGGGCGTCGCCGCATCGACCATAGGGTTCAGACTTTCCCCACGTAGCGAGAGCTGATATTGCCGATAGGCGGAGGCAGCTTCAGGAGTTGTGAAGAGCGCGCTATCCGTAACGATATCGTTTTTCATTAGTTACTCCTGATGGCCCAGAACTGCATATCCAACTCAGGGAACTCGCCGGCAACGTGGAAAGCGATGGCATTGCTTTGCTGGATTTCCTTCCATGCCGCACTTTGTTGATCCAGCATGAAGTAGGTATAACCAGAGTGGTATGGCAACTGACGGGGCGCAGCAGACAGGGCCAGCAAAGGCACCCCGGGCAGTTGCACACTGACAAGATCGCGAATTTTTTCCAGGGACGTTATTTTGGTTTGCTGAACGAACTGACGCCGCAATTGCTCTTGAGGGATCTGGGCGTGAACCGCCAATATGAAATCTGCGTTTCGTAACAAATCACGTTCATTAATAGTGGCAACGCGGATCCCATGCGCCTGCATCTGCAGCTGAATAGAAATGGCACGTGGTGTCAGCACTGTACACAGGGCCTCGCGCATGGCAGAAAATAGCGGTTGAAAACTGCTGGTCAGGTCGTGATGGTTATAGACGGGAAACACCCCAGCCAGTCGGGATTCATCCGTAAACGTGCGCAATTCACCGCAGCTTTGTACCAGCAAGGTATAGAAAGCCTGCGGATGCATGACTGACTGATTAGACAGGTGGGTAAAAACAGGCTGTATCCGGTTAAAAACTTGCAGCATCATGAATTCAGCCACATCGGCGATGCCCTGCTGCCCCGGAGAACCAATACGTTTCGCCAACAACCTCGCCCTTTCCACCAGCATCCCTTCAATCTCATTCATGAAACTTTTCAACGGATTGGCAACGTTGAGATTGGTACAGGTCGTGATGAATTCGTCATCCAGAATTAATGAACCGTCCTGCCGCTTTTCTTTAATTCGGCACAGAGGTAATACAGACCAGGCGCTGAGATCCTCGGAGCCCTGCATCAGTCGCGGAGATAACTGGGCCAGTAATAGCTGGCTGACATCTCCGCCGTCCGTATGCAGATCCCGAATGTCATCGATTTTTTCACAATACCGCACCGCACCGGGCATCTGGCTTTGTTCACTGGTGATTTCGTTCAGCGTGTCATTTTGCATCGGCAACGCCAGATAAATATCACGACTGGCGGCGTCGTTGCAGCTCAAAACATCCAGTGGTTTTGGCACGTTATCCTGATAGGGAATATCAAAAACTGTGCCGTCGGCCATATTCCCGCTGGCAGTGCTCAGCCCAATGCGTCCCAGTTTTAACAGCTCCTGATTAATCGCCAGTGTGCTGAATCCGAAACTATAAGCCTGCACATTTGTGATGCGATGCTGCAGTTGATAATCATTATGTCTTTGCTGTTGTTGAAAGTGCTGCGGCTTGATAAATAGGCCTTCGCGCCAAATCACTCGATTTTTACTTGGCATGGCTATTCTTCCTCTTCCTTTAAGTCAACCTCGTTCGATCGCAAATGGATCAGAACGTGATAGTTATGCCCTATCCCTTTGATCTTGATTATTTTTTTCCACTCACTCCGATTGTCATCGGAGTAATAGGCCACCACACCGATATAGCTGTTTTTTTCCTCCAGTTTGATGACGGGTAATGGCTTAAACTGATCCGGTAACAACGTATAGTCCTGATGGTCGATATAATTCTTGCCTAAGGTTTTATCTAACAGGTCGCCGGCTAGCTGGTCGTAATCTGCCGCCAGCATTTTGGAATCTTCACTGAGATACACCACGGAAATAGCAACAGGTGCCGCCTCGCCCTGTATGTTCGGATTGGTATCAGGGTCTGCCAGCAAGATCATTTGAATTGTTGAAGGCTGATCGTTGGCTTCTCCGACAGGGGTGTCAGGATCCAGGATGACCTTGCCGATTTTTTTGGTGGTCTGGCATCCAGATAAAATCCACATCAGACCCAGTATCAAAAACAGATACCTTCCTCTGCTGAATTTCATTGTTCACTGTCCTTCATCCCCTGACGGAGCGCATGGTCATAGGCCTGTTCATAAACTTCACCAAACAACTTTTCGAAGCCTTGCTGTCGGCTGGAAGACAATTCCTGATAGTAGTTTTTATACATTTCCCATGCCCAGGCGGAGTCTTTTTCCTGACGTTCATTACTGCGCTGATACTGTGTAAAACGCATCCACAAACGTTCCGGTGAGAATGCTTCCAGCATCGTATTCAGCGCTTGCGTGATAGCCTGTTGGTTAGCCTGATGGTGAAGGCGTAAATTATGCAGGCTCTCAGCTACCGCTGCGGGCGCAGAAAGATGCACCGGGCTTTTTTGATCGGCAAACATCAGGCTTAGTGTGGTGTTGTAATCCATCCCCAGACGCAAAGGGTTATCTTCAATCGGCCGTAAATGTTTATCGCGCAGTCCGTGTTGGCTGCGTTGTAACGCCAGCAAACCATCAATGGTAGCCTTAAGGGTTTTACCCGCTTCTTCAAGAAAATCATTCGCCTCCTGACTATTATGGATAGGCAGCTGTGCCTCGAAACCACGCATTAAAGGAGTAATCGCAACATGTTGGAGTTCCATGTTGTGTTTGTTCTTGTCGTCCGAAATGTCAGTATGAAAAGCGGTTATTTTTGGCAAATCGAGAAAGTCCCGGTCCATGGAATTGCCCCGGTCTGTATCTGAAAGTGGGGAAGTGAAAAGAGGATCACGATAGCGATCTTGTTGAAGAGAATGTTCGGCCGCCGACTCATGAGTCAGCAAATCATGGGTTGTCAGGCTTTCTGTTTCTAAAACACGTAAAGGGTCATGGCTGAATCTGTTGGCAACAGTTGTGGCCAGGTGACTTTCCTGCGAGTAGCCCCCGGCCCCCTGCGATGACATCCCCTCTAACATCGCATCCATAGGATTGCTGTGGCTCGAGACCAACGACTCAGGTGATACCATTAACGGGTCTGCCACCTCGGATGCAGAAAGGGCGATTCGCACTTTTATCAGCAAATTTCCGACATTGAGTTCATCAGCCTGCTGGAGGCGAACAAAGCCCGAACTGGCTGTCAGCACAGACTGATTTATGGTGACGGAGTCATTCAGCACACGCAGGCAGAAAGCGCCATCACGCCATTCAATGGCAAACTGTGAACCTTTAATGTTGCCATGTTGATCCTGAACGGACCAATGATGACTGGTGTCACTCCCCACATTCCCACCCGGCAGCGTAAACGTACAATTAGCCTGTTTACCACTTTCAAGCTTGTCGCTATTCACGACCCGGAGTAAAAGCGTTGGTTGTTGTTTATCCATCTTTTTTATCCCTAAATATTGGTTGTTATTCCATAACGCTGATGGTTACGTGGGGTTTTTCTTCCGGCTGCCCGAGAAAACTTGTCCAGCCCAGTAGGTTATTTTGCTCCGTTCCCAGGATCATGCCGTCAACCTGGTGCTCAGCCAGTCCCAATCTTAAATCCCAGGCAAACTGGTCGCGCATTACGAAAGCAACAAACATAACGAGTGGTGAATAATTAGGGCCGTTTGGTAAGAAAGATAAGAACTGTTCACGTGTGAGCTGGTTAATACTGAGCAAAAACTTACCGCTTCGATCAGCGACCTTCGCACCGAGAGAAAAGTTAACGCCGAGAACAGATTTTTCGGGATACTTCTTGCCACGTTCTTTGGTTCGTTCACCTAAGCGGTTTTGCTGGTTAACGGGGATAGCAACCTTTCTCAATTGCCAGCTATTTAGCGTGACATCGGCCAGATTAAAACAATGTGATACGAGGCTGCATATCACTTCTGAAGCCCGTCCCGGGCTCGCTAATAACCCGGCATAAGCCAGCATTTTTCCATGATTAATTTGCAGCTTTTCACGTATGACGTCGCTTCCTAGCCCCACCAGCGCATACATCCGTTGTGAAAATGGATCCATACCTCCATTATCGAAAGACACGTAATAGCGGTACTTTCTCCAGATTTGATGCAAAAGGGTGAGCAGTCTGTGATTGAAAACATTGAGAAAATCAGTCAACCGGTTTTCATTCTGCGCATCTTCCCAGGCCAAAGAATCGAGGTAATAACCCGGCAGCGGCGACTGGCTGCCATGTAAACCCAGAAAAGAGACTTCAAGTTCAAATTTGCACTCTCCGATACGCTTCAGGCCAACCACGTCCCTTGTAGGGAAAGCCAGACTGGCTGTAGAATTGAAACGTATGATTTCACTGGCGAGTTCATTGCCTTGTTTCGGCTTTTGCCACGCTACCGCCCATTGATTGATCAACTCACCAATTGGAAAAAGTTATAACGTGTAACATCCGGCACCGGCACTTCCAGTGATCCTGCAATAGTCTTTACATCAACGCGTGTTGACCCATTTGTACCGGCCATTCGTAACATTCCTGGTTATCAAGATTGATGACTCTCAACAGATGAAACGCATTAACGCTGGCATACAGTGAAAAGAAATTTGCGAGTACGGTACTGAAGAGATACAACTCACCTTCCGAGCTGAAAGCACTTTGTTCCAGCCACAGCGTGCTCTGGAGCCCTCTTACAGGTAATCCACGGAATAATCTGTCGACAGGTTGTGTTTCGATACGCTGAATGGCATCGAGTTTCTTTTGGGATGAACGGGCTGCCTGACGGTCGTGCAGGCTTGGAAAATCATAGGTGTGTAAAATTTGTTTCAGCGCATCTTTATCGAGTAAAGATAAATAATTCAGAGACATATTGGAGAGCAGTGACCAATGCAGGCTGCCATCTAATACCGGGTATAAGGGAACCGAAGGCCGGGTAATATTGCGGAAAGAAGCAAACGACGGACTTCCTTTTGTTGGCTGGTTGATATCACCAACCCGCAATGTGAGCGGGAGCTCGCGGTTAGTGCAGGTAAGCCCGACAGCCACCGTTTCTTCCGACAGAATCACCTCTGACTCATCGCTTCGCACAAAAGAAATATAATGCTCAAAGCCTTTTCTGAAGAAAGACTCCCTTACGCGCAGACGGTAATAAAGCGTGTCATGCTCTTGCGCATTTTCAATCTGATGATGAAAACTCTCGAAAGAATCATATTGACGACCATGACCGCGCGAACGGCCTGAAACAGCGTGCTTCTCATTAAGCCAGCTTTCGACGTGGTCTACGGAAAAAATGTCATAGCGTTCGGGATGATGATAACTGGCGCATAAAGGATATTCTGCCTGAGTGCCATCAAGCTCGATGGCTTCACTTTCGTGCGGAAACAGATTCACCGCCGGGGTGCAATTAAGACGTAAACTTGTCGATCTGATCTTCGCGTCAGGTGGCAATGCATGAGAAAAATGGAAATTCAGCGTGAACTCACTGGCGTGCAGTTGAGGCGGGAAATCAATAAAACCGGATACATCGAAAAAGAGAAAACCTTCAGAAAAACAAAAGTATTCCTGCAAGATCCGGTATCCCATGTACGCATTTTTTGGATAAGGCAAGAGCGCGTCTTCACGCTCAAATCCAACAGGATGAAAATCAAAATCAGGCATAGGGATTGTCATCCCATTAACGACCAGCTCTGCCCGTTCAAAATAATGGCTTATCCAGAAATAGAGCTGTGTACTGGTGTAATTGTCCTCGCCCAGATAAAAACGTAGTTTACCCAGTTGCATTTCCCGCATATTAAGTTCGTTTTTTGCAGCGAAATGAACGCTAAGTATTCCCTTTTCATTACTGTTATTAACCGAAATGTCTTGTATTGGCATAGGGAAAAGCCAGATATCCCGACATAAGGTGAAAACACATTGAGGCCCGACTGAAGGTTCATCACTGCTATAAGTAGGAGGTTCAGATTTTTGTGCTACCGGCACGCTGAGCACCTGGCTACCTCTTTTGATAAGAGTTGCCTGTGTGACACTTACCTCATCCGGCTTATATTCAATAATTGTCATGCTGGGTATAGGCCGCAAGTAATTTGGCCACAGCATATTCAGCAAACCATGCGTGAGCTCTGGGAATTGATCGTCAATTTTTTCACGCAGATTACCGGTAAGAAAAGCAAAGCCTTCAAGCAAACGCTCTACGTCAGGATCCGAGCCCTGTTCGGACAAAAACGAGGCCAGATGCGGTCGCTCAATTGCAGCATCCCGCCCCAATTGCCGCAGGTAGTCGAGCTCATCCCTGAAATATTTCTCAAATGACATTATGCTTCCCTGTTCAGACAGTAACGACGGTTACTGTCTAACTGAATGTTGAACTCGATGGCATCGCCGATATTGTCAAAATTAACCCGGGCACTGATATGGAAGCTCAATAGCAGCGGATCGCCCTGATCAAGCAGAGACTGAACAACCACATCTGAAATTCGTGGTTCATAACGTTCAATGCAATTTTTGATTGCCAACTCAATGCTCTTTCTGAAATCAGAAGTGGTTGCCGTGGCATCATTGAGGTCTATCACCCCTAATTCCACTGCGCTCTGACAACCTCCCGGACGAGAATTAAGCACGGCATTTAAATGCTTTTTGATCGACCCCAAAAGTTCGCGGACACGACTTTGTGAAGAAGGGCCGGGGCCCTCCTTCTGGATACGCTCAAACAAGCTGGCCGAACTTCCACGCTCCCAATTGAGAAGTGCTGCCATGCCCTGCTACTCCTTATCCAAACGGCCAACCAATGACAATTCGAAACTGGCACCCATATATTTGAAGTGGGGACGCACTTGCATCGCAACCTGATACCAACCCGGATCCCCTTCGACATCCAGTACCTGAATTTGAGCCGAGCGAAGCGGACGACGGCTGCGTACATCTGTCGGCGGGTTTTCCTGATCGGCAATATATTGCTTCAGCCACATATTCAGTTCACGTTCAAGGTCCTGACGTTCTTTCCAGGAGCCAATTTGTTCACGCTGTAATACTTTGATGTAGTGGGCTAAGCGGTTGATGATGAACATGTAAGGAAGCTGAGTACCCAACTTGTAGTTGGTTTCTGCCATCTTGCCTTCACGGGTATTAGGGAAGACCTTTGGTTTCTGAACTGAATTCGCGGAGAAGAAAGCAGCATTGTCACTGCCTTTGCGCATTGTGAGGGTGATGAAGCCTTCTTCCGCAAGCTCAAATTCCCGACGGTCTGTAATAAGAACCTCTGTAGGGATTTTTGCCTGGATTTGCCCCATTGCTTCATAAAGATGAACCGGAAGGTCATGAACCGCGCCACCGCTTTGCGGGCCGATAATGTTCGGGCACCAGCGGTATTTAGCGAAGCTGTCTGTCAGACATGACGCCAGCAGATAGGCGGTATTACCCCATAAGAAATGCTCATGATTTTTGCTGACATCCTCGTAATAGTTGAAATTCTTTATAGGGTTCTCAACCGTCGAATACGGTAAGCGCAGCAGGAAACGCGGGGTCGTCAAACCAAGATAACGGGAGTCTTCAGATTCACGTAAGGCCCGCCATTTAGTATGTGCAGGACCTTCAAACACAGATTTCAAATCTTTTATCGCGGGCAACTCAGTAAAGCTGCTGATGCCGAAGAAATCGGGCGCCACGCTGGAAAGGAAAGGAGAATGAGCCATCGCACCCACAGCACTGACGTACTGCAGCAACTTCATGTCTGGCGTGTTGTTACTGAATGCGTAATTGCCAATGATAGCGGCAGTTGGCTCACCACCAAACTGGCCATAACCGGCTGAGTAAACATGCTTGTAGAAGCCGGACTGGATTATCTCTGGAGAGAACTCGAAGTCCTCAAGCAACTCGGCTTTTGTTGCATGGATAATATTGATTTTAATATTTTCGCGAAAATCAGTACGGTCAACCAGCAGCTTCAGGGAACGCCATGATGATTCAATTTCACGAAATTTCTCAGCGTGGAGAATTTCATCCATCTGAACGCTGAGTTTTTTGTCCAGTTCAATGATCATTTTGTCGACTAACAATTTGTTAATCGGCTCTTCATTGGTACCCGTATCCAAAATGCTGCTAATGAAAGCCGCTACGCCTTGCTTTGCAACATCGTAGCCATCATTGCCGGGCAACATGCGTGTTTGCGACATAATTTCATCGAGTAAAAAAGTCGCACCGCCAGCCACAGTGGCTGCAGCTGCATTTTCTTCATATAAAGCCATTCTTAAAATTCCCTCTTTTCAGCTCAATTACTTCTGATTAAGAACATCCAATTCTTTGAGCAGTTGCTCACGCATTTCTTCGTTACTCAGCAACTCCTGTAAGCGAGATCGGAAGGCGGGGATATTTCCTAATGGCCCCTTTAATGCCACCAGGGCTTCGCGCAATTCGAGAAGTTTTTTGAGTTCAGGGACTTTTCTGGCGACATTGTCAGGCGAAAAATCATCCAGCGAATTGATACCTATTGTGACCGCCATATCCTCTTTCCCCTCTCCTTCCAGGCGATTGGGAACGCTAAATGTCAGGTCAATGCTGGCTTCACTCATCACTGCGTTGAAGTTATTTTTATTGATTGAAACAATCTGCCGCTCTTCAATCGGAGTCTCTTCGCGAACCCCTTTCAGATCCCCAACGACCAACAAATTGAGTGGCAATTCGATTTCAGCAACCTGGTCCCCTGTGTTGGGAACGTACTTGATGTTTATTCTTTCCTTGGGTGCCACGCTGCTTTGATTACTTTTACTCATAACATGTCCTTTTAGTTACTGAGATAGAGCCGCTAAATACTGTATTTTCCTGCGTCAGAAATAAGTGGGATATTGAAAACAAGACGTTCGCTTAAACCTGAGGAATCCCTACATCCATAAATCACAGGAATGGTTTATTCCAAAACATATGACTCAGGTATAACAGGCTTTGCCGGAAACGATAGTAGCTCAATATCATATGTTATTTTTAACCGCATGCACCACTTTAAACCAAATATAAAAAACCTCACCTGATTTTTAAGGAAACGACTTACTTATATTTCTAAAAACAGTTTAAAAATATTATTTGCGATCATGTGAAAAATCATTAAAAAATAAAATATTGTTATAAAACAAATTGTTAATTCATACAACATATGAATACTTCTTTGCTTTGTTATCCATCACCTCTGGCCATAGAATTTACCCAGCATTTAATGCTGATTTTGCAAAAATTATAACCGTACCTGCTAACCGAATTTGAATGCTTTCTGCCTCGCCTTGGTTATGGGTCATTTCCGATTTATAGTGCATCCGGAAATTGATGTGTCAATTTTCGCTGTATTAAGGCTCGCGTAAAGCGATCCCCTTAATATTCTAATATCACTAATCATGTGTTTTTAACTATCAAGGAAACTAAAGATGCCAACTCCAGCTTATATTGCTATCAAGGGGAAAACACAGGGCAATATTACCGCAGGTGCTTTCACCGCCGAGTCAGTCGGGAATATTTACGTTCAGGGTCACGAAGACCAGATGCTGGTTCAGGAGTTTGAACACATCGTCACTGTACCCACTGACCCGCAGTCAGGTCAGCCTTCCGGCCAGCGTGCACATAAACCATTCCGTTTTACCGTAGCCTATAACAAAGCCGTCCCGTTACTTTATAACGCACTGGCTTCAGGTGAAATGTTGCCGGAAGTTGAATTGAAGTGGTACCGCACTTCTGTGGAGGGGAAACAAGAGCACTTCTTCACGACGAAACTTGAAGACGCCACAATTATCGACATCGACTGCAAAATGCCACACTGCCAGGATTTGACGAAAGCAGAATTTACTCAACTTGTGCGTGTATCTCTGGCTTACCGCAAAATCAACTGGGAACACACAACAGCGGGTACTTCTGGTGCCGATGACTGGCGTGCACCAATCGAAGCCTAAATGTGCGTCAAAGCAGCAGCCGAAGTATAGGCTGCTGCCCCCCTCTCTGGCCCGTGTTCGCGGGCCATTGATGAGTAATGCTTAACTGTTTCAATAATATCCGGTCGGGTTTCATACTTCCCGCCAGATGGATATTAAACATCGTCCGCAGGTGGCCGTCGTAATATTGCGTTAAAAATTCTCCGGACGGTAATGCATCATTCTTAATCGTTCAGGTATGTACGCCCCTTTTACCAGGACGCAGGTTTAATCCAACGGGTATCGCGCAGCGTACTAAAACAAACACCCGCGAGTGATCGTAATTTACGCAGGGGAATATCAGGGTTGTACAGACGTTCCGGTAAACGAAGTGATGTTGATCTTACTTGCTGAGACTCAAATTCACATTAAGAGACATTATTGAATGGGCGGAAAGGACAAAGAGGAGAGAAGGCGATCTTTAACGTCAATGAATAACAGGGAAAAGAATAGTGTTAACAAATAGCTTATCTGCCCTGTAATAAACAGAGCAGACAAGATCCAAACACATCAGCGGTTCGGTTAACGCGCGATCAGGAAGCTTTCCAGTGTCGCGCCGCCATCCAGAGCGGCTTTAATAGCAGAAGGAGTACGACCCTGGCCGGTCCAGGTTTTCTTCTCACCATCGGTGTCGGTGTAGGCATAAATCGCCGGACGCGGTTTACGTTTTGCTTTGGTGCTTTCTTTCACTGGCTGGTGGCCCAGCAGGTCATCAATGGCGATGCCATCGTTAGCCAGCATTTCACGGTATTTCAGTAATTTTTCGTCACGTTCCTGCTGCTGTGCGCTGAGTGCTTTTGCATTATCGCGCGATTCTTCAACAACTGCGGTCAGCTTCTCAAGAATTTCTTCGAGAGTGCTCAGTGGCATTTCACGAGCCTGAGCCCGAAGTGTACGGATATTATTCAAAACGTTTAACGCGTTGTCCATGATGTGCTCACTTTAGAGGGGTATCATTAAATTAGTGACCCTGATTCTACACAAACAAATAATGATATCAATTGCGCAAGGATAATATTACACGCTATTACACAATTCCTGTGGCAGCGTTTTACTTGTTGCCGGGCGGCATTCGTGTTTTTTTATAAGGACTTGTTGTGTCTGAATAAATTAAATTTTAACGAACAAACGACTTCGCAGACTTCAAAATAAGCAAAAAAATATTATTAACGCAAATTTGCGCGCCTTTATAATAGTCTCGCTGCGTGAATAAATCATGTTGCTATTATGTACAAAACGTACACATTCTTTATCTTCCGGTGCGGTTTTTTGATGTTCAATTACACATCCCGATAAAAATAATCCTAAAATGCCGCGCAAAAGGCATTAACGGCACAAAATTTTAGAAGCGATTTAACCGTCATGGTTTTAAACTGTGATTCGAATCACAGTAAATATCAGGGTAAACCATGTTCAAAACCATTTTCGTCGTCTGTGCCGCCTGTGTGATGTTAAAGCTTGCGCTGGACTGGCAGATTATTTTGCAGGTTGCGGAAGGCTGACCGTCACTTCTGAAGCCATCCTGGTAAACTCCGACAAGTTTCGTGTTAACACTCCCCGCCGCCACATCAGCCAGGTGGTGAGATAACGGTAGTTATCCGCAAGCGGCCAGAGACTTACCGTGCCGCTTCCCGGCATACTTTCCAGCATACTGCGCGGCATCAGCGCCAGCCCACCTCCGGCAATCACGCACGCCAGCATACCGTGGTAGGATTCCATTTCGTAGATTTTTCCGGGCGCGGCCCCGTCATCCGCAAACCAGCTTTCGAAATGCCGCCGGTATGAACAATTTGAGCGGAACGCATACACAATTTCGCCATTGACGTCCTGCCCGCGTGTCACCGGCGCGTGATGCCGCGGTGCAACGATAACCATCTCTTCCTGAAATACCGGCATGCCATCCAGCACCGGATGCAGCACCGGCCCGTCAACAAAGGTCGCTTCCAGTTCGCCTTCCAGCAATTTATCCAGCAGTTCGCCGGACGGGCCGGTGCTCAGCGCCAGTTCAACTTTGCTGAACTGCTGATGATAACGCGCCAGCAGCGCCGGAATGCGCACCGCCGCCGCGCTTTCCAGCGCACCCAGAGCGAATACGCCCTGCGGTTCCGTTCCCGCCACCGAGACTCTTGCCTCTTCGACCAAATCCAGAATGCGGTTGTTGTAGTTGAGAAAGTTACGTCCGGCCGGAGAAAGGCGTAACCGCTGGTTCTCGCGGATAAACAATTCCACGCCCAGCTCTGCTTCCAGCTGCTTAATCCTTGTGGTCAGGTTCGACGGCACACGATGAACACGTTGCGCGGCGGCGCTGATACTGCCGGTTTCGGCAACGGCACGGAACATCTCCAGTTGTGACAGATTCATAGTCTTTCTCAAAAAGTGAACGGTTTACTTATTTTTATTCATTTTTATTCATCCCTGCAAGCCTCTATTCTTCACAGACCGGATTAATGAGGAATAAAAAATGACCACTGCCAGCACACAAACACACGCCATTTCACTGAACCCGTTCAACGGCGAACGCCTGGGTGAATACCCTTACGATACGCCGCTGGCACTTGAAGCGACCGTTGCGCAGGGCAGCAACGCATTTAAACACTGGCGCAAAACCGATGTCGCGCAACGTGCCGCACTTCTGGTGCATCTGGCCGCTGAACTGCGTGAAGCCAGCGAAGATATTGCCCGCATGATCAGCCGTGAAATGGGTAAACCCGTGAAACAGGCGCGTGCGGAAGTCGAAAAATCAGCCAACCTGTGCGAATGGTATGCCCAGAATGGCCCGGCCATGCTGGCACCGGAACCGACACAGGTCGATAACGGTGAAGCGCACATTCATTATCGCCCTTCCGGCATGATCCTGGCGGTGATGCCGTGGAACTTCCCGGTCTGGCAAATTTTGCGCGGTGCGGTGCCTGCGTTGCTGGCGGGAAATACATTCCTTCTCAAGCCCGCCCCGAACGTCATGGGCACCACTTATCTGGTGAAACAGGCGGCACTGAAAGCCGGTTTCCCGGCGGGTGCGTTTGGTGTGATTAACGTTGGGAATGCGGCCGTAGCCGATCTGATTGCTGATCCGCGCGTGGTCGCCGTGACGGTCACCGGCAGCGTGCGTGCCGGTGCTGCGATTGCTGAACTGGCCGGTAAAGCCGTGAAGAAATGCGTGCTGGAACTGGGCGGTTCTGATCCGTTTATCGTGCTCAATGATGCCGATATAGATGCCGCCGTGAAAGCCGCCGTTGCCGGTCGCTACCAGAATACCGGGCAGGTTTGCGCTGCGGCAAAGCGTCTGATCATTGAAGAAGGCGTGCTGGAAACCTTTACTGAGAAATTTGTTGCTGCCACTCAGGCGCTGGTGACGGGCGATCCGCTGGATGACGCGACCTATATCGGCCCGATGGCGCGTTTCGATCTGCGTGATGAACTGGATAAGCAGGTTCAGGACAGTCTGCGGGAAGGCGCAACCCTGTTACTGGGCGGCGAAAAAATGGCCGGTAACGGTAACTTCTACGCACCGACCATCCTGAGCAACGTCACGCCGGAAATGACCGCGTTCCGTCAGGAGCTGTTCGGCCCGGTGGCGGCGATCAGTGTCGCGCGTAACGCTGAACATGCCGTTGAACTGGCGAATGACAGCGATTTTGGTCTGACTGCGACCATTTTCACTGCTGACCTTGCTCTGGCAGAACAGATGACCGGCGAGCTGGAAACCGGCGGTGTCTTTATCAACGGTTACAGTGCGTCCGATCCGCGTGTGGCATTTGGGGGGGTGAAGAAAAGTGGCTATGGCCGCGAATTATCGCACTTCGGTTTACGTGAATTCTGTAACGTGCAGACCGTGTGGAGCAACCGTCAGTAGTAAGGAACCACAACGACAATCACAGGATACCATAATCCTGTGATTGTCTTCTTATCCCGCTCATTCCCTCATTTCCCCCTGCTGTAGCCTTGTCTTTTCATAAAAAAGATAAAAACTTTTCACTTGCCCTGTTCAGAATTGTGCTTTGCGCAAATCAAAAGGCACAATTTAATGATTGATAATTCATCAGGTTATCATCTTTACAAAATCACACCGTGACAGACGCTTATTCCCTGCATTCCTTTTATTGCCTGTTCTTTCCGAAGGTAATGAGACATTTCAAAGCTTTACTATACTGAATTTGACTTAATCCCAGCCCTCAATGAACGGAGTGACCAATATGGTTAACAAAGTATCTTTCAGGCGGACGATGGTTGCCAGCATGCTCGCCCTGATGTCTGGCACCGCAGCAGCGGCAGATCCCACGCCCGCTGCGGGTTCACCTGAAAATGCCCCCAAGCAGGACACGACAAAACCTAACATCGTGGTTATTTTTGGCGATGATATCGGTTACTGGAATTTAAGTACTTATAACCAGGGAATGATGGGATATAAAACGCCCAACATTGACAGTATTGCCAGTGAAGGTGCGAAATTTACTTCCTATTATGCTGAGCAGAGTTCCACCGCGGGGCGATCTTCCTTTATTACCGGACAAATGCCGTTCCGTACCGGGATGAGTAAAGTCGGTATGCCGGGTGCACCGCAAGGCCTGCAAAAAGAAGACCCGACCATCGCCAATATTCTCAAACAACTGGGTTACGCCACCGGTCAGTTTGGTAAAAACCATCTCGGTGACCGCGATGAGTTTCTGCCCACTGCGCACGGGTTTGATGAGTTCCTCGGTAACCTTTACCACCTGAATGCCGAAGAAGAACCTGAAAATCCGGATTACCCGAAAGATCCGGAATTCCGTAAACAGTTCGGCCCGCGTGGCGTCATTAAAAGCTCGGCGGATGGCAAAATCGAAGATACCGGCCCGCTTACCGTCAAACGTATGGGGACGGTGGATGAAGAAACCCTTGCCGCCAACAACGACTTTATGGAACGCCAGACCCATGCCGGTAAGCCGTTCTTCACCTGGTTTAACACCACCCGCATGCACAACAAAACACACCTGAAAGACGGCAGTATTGGTGTGACGGGGCTGGGCACTTACGCAGACGGCATGGTCGAGCATGACAAGATGGTCGGCGAGGTGTTGCAGAAGATTAAAGATCTCGGCATCGAAGATAACACTATCGTGCTGTACACCACCGATAACGGTCCGATGACGGCCACCTGGCCGGATGCGGGGATTACGCCGTTCCGTGGGGAGAAAAACACCGGCTGGGAAGGCGGTTTCCGCGTTCCGGCGATGATCCGATGGCCGGGCCACATCAAACCAGGCACGCTGATCAATGATATTTTCGGCAGTAACGACTGGTTCCCGACGCTGGTGGCAGCAGCCGGTGTGCCGGATATCAAAGAGCAACTCCTTAAAGGCTATAAAACGCCTTCCATCACCTACAAAGTTCATCTCGACGGCTATAACCAGCTCGATTTCCTGCAGGGCAAAGGCGAAGATCCGCGTAAGGAATTCTTCTACTGGAGCGATGACGGCGATCTGCTGGCTATCCGTTATGGCCGCTGGAAAGCCCACTTTATGATCCAGGAACACACCGGGCTGGATGTGTGGCGCTATCCGTTCACCATACTGCGCGCACCGATGATTTTCGATCTGGACGTCGATCCGCTGGAGAAAGGCTCTGACGGTATGGGCTACAACACCTGGTACTACGACCGCCTGTTCCTGCTGGGTGGCGCGCAGAAATATGTGAAAGAGATGCTGGATACCTTCAAAGAGTTCCCGCCACGTCAGAAACCCGGCTCGTTCACGGTTTCCGATGCGTCGGCGATGCTTGAAGAAGGTGCAAACGCGAACAACTAACTTGTCACCCACCGGGCAGACCCCTGCCCGGTACTTCCCTCAGGAGGCGCGATGAAGTACAGCACTACATTGCCTGTTAAAGCATTACCGTCAGCAGAAAAATATGACGGTACAGGCCCGGAATATACGCGACGCTTCCACGTAATGGCCAAGCCCAGCGGCTCAACCTGTAATCTCGATTGCTCCTACTGTTTTTACCTGAGTAAAGAAGATCTGCTGCATCAGGACCGGCACACCGGCATGAGTGATGAGGTGCTGGAGAATTTTATCCGCCAGTACATTCACGGTCAGGACGGCGAACAGGTGGTGTTCTCCTGGCAGGGCGGCGAGCCGACGTTAATGGGACTGCCGTTTTTTGAGAAGGTAGTGAAATTTCAGAAACAGTATCAGAAGCCCGGTCAGCGCATCGAAAACGATTTACAGACCAACGGCGTGCTGATTAATGACAAGTGGGCCGAGTTTCTGAAAGAACACCATTTTCTGGTGGGTATCTCCATCGATGGCCCGCGGGAACTTCATGACCGCTACCGCGTCACGCGCAGCGGCAAGCCGACTTTCGACAAAGTCATGCAAGGCGTCGCGGCGCTGAAAAAATACAAGGTGCCTTTCAACGCACTGGTGACGGTCAACCGGACCAATGCCCGCTTTCCGCTGGAAGTGTATCGCTTTATGACGCGGGAACTGGGGGCAACCTATGTGCAGTTTAACCCGTGCGTCGAACCCGTCGATTTCAAAGTCATCGCGCCCCAGTTCTGGCGTGATGACACCATCCCGGTGACCGGCTCCCGCCGCGCCAGACCGGGCGATCTGGACTCTGTCGTCACCGACTGGTCGGTCGATCCCAACGACTGGGGCACGTTCCTGATCGCGGTGTTTGAAGAATGGGTGAACAACGATTTAGGCCGCGTTCAGGTCAATCTGTTCGAAACCGCCGTCGCCCAGACCATGGGGATGCCCGCGCAGATTTGTACCGCCTCTGAATTTTGCGGCAAAGGGCTGGCGGTAGAGAAAAACGGCGATATTTATTCCTGCGACCACTACGTCTACCCGGAATACCAGCTGGGAAATATTGCCGATACGCAACTGGCGCACATGGCGTTTTCCGAACGTCAGAAAGCCTTCGGCATGGGGAAAAAAGACACCCTGCCCGCCTACTGCAAATCCTGCCCGTACCTGAAACTTTGCTGGGGAGAATGCCCGAAAAACCGCATCGTCCGCGCCCCGGACGGCGAAACGGGCCTTAACTATCTCTGTCCCGGCATCAAAGCTTTCTTTAACTACGCCGAGCCGATACTGGTGGGGATCGCCACGCTGGTGAAACGTGACTTTTCAGGATTAAAGCGATGACAAACAGAGAAAAGCTGTTGCAGCTTGAACAGCGGATGAATGAACAGGTGATCGGCCAGCAATCGCTGGTGCGCATGTTACTGATCGCCCTGCTGTGTGATGGTCATGTGTTGCTGGAAGGGCTGCCCGGACTGGCAAAAACCCGCGCCGTGCGCGAGCTTGCCCGCCATGTGGAAGGCGAATTCAGCCGCATTCAGTTCACGCCGGATCTCCTGCCCTCTGACATTACCGGCAGTGAAATCTACCAGCAGCACGCCACCCGCGAAGAGGAACAGTTTCGCTTCCGCCCCGGCCCGGTGTTCGGCAACATTATTCTCGCCGATGAAATCAACCGTGCCTCGGCGCGAGTGCAGTCCGCCTTGCTGGAAGCCATGGAAGAACGCCATGTGACCGTGGCCGGAAAAACCTGGCCGTTGCCCGGTGTGTTTATGGTGCTGGCGACGCAAAACCCGGTGGATCAGGAAGGCACCTGGCCGCTGCCGGAAGCACAGCTTGACCGTTTTCTGATGAAAGTGCTGGTGGATTATCCGTCGCGGGAAAACGAACAAAAAGTGATGCAACTGGTGCGCGCCGAACAGCAGCAAAAATACCAGCAGACAGAGGTAGGATCCCCTGCGGAACAGGCGGAAACCCTGATGCTGACGCAACAGGATATCGCCACCTGCTGGCAGGAAATCTCTGCCATTTATGTCGCGCCGGTGGTGGAAAACTACATTGTGAATCTGGTCGAAATGACCCGCCATCCGCAGGGCGCCAGCGATACGCTGGCCAGCTACATTACTTTTGGCGCCAGTCCGCGCGGCACGCTGGCGCTCGATCGCTGCGGGCGTGCGCTGGCATGGCTGGAAGGCCGCGACGCGGTGTTGCCGGAAGATATCCGCCAGATTGCGCCTGCCGTATTGCGTCACCGCCTGATGCTCAGTTATCAGGCCAATGCCGATAACTGTTCGCCGGATGAGGTCATCCGCATGTTGCTCGACGCAGTGGTGGCCTGATGGAAAATCCGCTGGCGATTGACCGTGACACGCTGATGGCACTGGCCGGAGAGGCGAAACTGTTGTCGAATCCGCCGGGGCAAATCCCGCCCGGTGCGCTGGCCGGTGAACGGGTGTCGCGCCAGCAGGGGCGCGGATTAAATTTTGACAGTCTGCGGCGTTATCAGGCCGGTGATGATGTCCGGCTGATCGACTGGCAGGCCACCGCACGCCTGCGGACGCCGTGGATACGCCTGTATAACGAAGAGCGCGAGCGCCCGGTTTTTCTGATTGTCGATCAGCGGCTCGACATGTTCTTTGCCACGCGCGGGCAGACAAAATCGGTGGTGGCGGCAAAAATTGCCGGATTACTGGCCTGGCGCAGCTGGCACGACGGTGATCGGCTGGGGAGCGCCGTGTTCGGCGATGCCGGGTATGCCCTGCAAAAATGCCGGGCGCCCTCTGCAAATCTCAATCATGTGCTGGATGATTTACTCGACTATAATCAGGCGCTGCCGCCGCGTTATCCGGCAGAACCGGCCACGTCGTTGTCACTTTCCGCCGTCTTGCAACATGCCCGCCGGCTGATCCCGGCCGGTTCATGGGTGGCGCTGCTCAGTGATTTTCATGATCTGGATGCGGAATGCGAAGCCCTGCTGGCGGCCCTGCGCCGCCGCTGTGAAGTCAGCGCGTTTGTTATTCTCGACGATCTGCACCTTCGTCTGCCTGCCTCGGGCAATCTGGCGGCCAATTATCGCGGGCATGAAGCCGCGTTCTCCCTGTCAGGCGTGCTGCGCGATGAGATACAAAACAGCATCACCGCCCGCCTCAGCGCGCAGGAGAAAAAACTGACCCGGCTGGGGATCCGCGTCAATCAGATCGTGGTGACACAGGATTTACTCCGGCAACTGCAAAGGGGGCTCTGAATGCTGGAAAAAGGATTTAGCGTTCCGGATTTGTTTCAGCCCGCCCTGCCCGGCCGGTTCTCATGGTTTCCCCTTCCTCCCGGCTGGTTTGTTCTGGCGGGCGTGCTTATCGCGCTGCTGCTGATTTTTCTGCTGTATCGTCTGGCCCGCTGGCGGCGAAATCTCTGGCGACGTCAGGCGCTGGCCGCGTTGCGTGACGCGCACGATGCCGACGGCTGGCTCTCACTGATCAAACGTATTCTGTTAATGCATCAGCCCCGCGCGGCGGTCAGCCAGTGGCTGACACCGGAACACGTCCTGCAACAGGTCGATATTGATGCGGATCTGCGTCAGCAGCTCAGCGTGCGCTACTGCCAGCCGGATAACGCACTGGACAGTGAGCAAAATGCCCGTCTGCAATCCCAACTGAAAACCTGGCTGGAGAAACTGCCGCATGTCTGAGTTTCTGAGCCGCCTCGATTTCGCCTGGCCGTGGGCCGGTTTACTGATTTTCCTGCCGCTGATCAGCCGCTACTTCCTGCCTCGGGACAATGAGGTGAAAGAACGGGTGCGCGTGCCTTTCCTGCCTGAACTGATCGACGAAGTGGAACTCAACAGCCAGCCGGTGCGCAGCAGTAAACTGAGCAACATTCTGTTCTGGGTTATCTGGATGTTGCTGGTGGTGGCGCTTTCCCGACCGGAATACCTGACGCCGCCGCAGCATATTCAGAAACCGATGCGCGACGTGGTGCTGATCCTCGATGTTTCCGGGTCGATGGCAAAAAACGATGTGGCAGGCGGCGAGACCCGTTTGCAGGCCGTGCAGGCGTCGGTGAGAAAGTTTGTCGCACAGCGTAAATCTGACCGCATCGGGCTGGTGATTTTTGCCAGCCACGCCTGGCCTTTCGCGCCAGTCAGTGAAGATAAACAGGCGTTGCAGACGCGGATCAATCAGCTGTCGCCCGGCATGATCGGACAACAGACGGCGATCGGCGACGCGCTGGGCGTCGGGGTGAAACTGCTGGATACCACCGCCAACAAAGACGCCAGCAAACTGGCGATTTTACTGACCGACGGCAATGACACCGCCTCGCAACTCGCCCCGCCGCTCGCGGCGCAACTGGCGGTGTCTCATCACGTTCAGGTGCATACCATTGCCTTTGGCGATGTCACCAGCACCGGCGATGACAAAGTCGATCTGCCGTTGTTGCAGGATATCGCCCGGATCACCGGCGGCAAATCCTGGACCGCCAGCAACTCCGGCGCGTCACTCGACAGCGTCTGGCAGGAAATCGATGCCATCACGCCGGTTCAGGTGAAATCCATCGGCTGGTCATGGCATATCCCGCTGTTCCAGTGGCCGTTACTGCTGGCGCTGGCGCTCCTGTTGCTGCTCAGTCTTGGGCGTTATTTCCGGGAGAAAACCGCATGAGCGATTTCCATTTCATCTACCCGTGGCGGTTATCCGGTCTGTTGCTGTGCATTCTGCTGGGGTTTATCACCACCCGCGAGCGCAGCGCCTGGCACCGGATTATGGATAAACCTTTCGCGAAGGCGCTGATTATCGGGCAGCAAAAACGCCTGACCCGCGCCCTGCCGTGGGTGATGGCGCTGGGCGTGATTGCCCTTTCCGGCCCCACCTGGCAGCGGGAATTACCGGCCGCGCTGACACCACAAAGTGACATGATGGTCATTCTGCAACAGGACCCGGCGATGATGGCGCAGGATCTGGCCCCGAGCCGTCATCAGCGTATGCAAAGCAAAATCATGGATCTGATGACCCGCACGCCGGGCACCCGTTTCGGGCTGGTGGTGTATCACGCGCAGACGTGGCTGACCACGCCGCTGACGCAGGATCCGGCGTTTTATTCGTTGTTTCTTCATGCACAGACGCCGTCACTTTTGCCGGAAGGCGAAGGCTCCGGTCTGCGGCAGGCTGTCGCGCTGGCGCAAAAAAACATGCCCGCGACACAGGATGCGCCGCGTAATTTGCTGCTGATCGCCGATTCCCTGACGGCTGAAGATGCCCGCTGGCTGACAGAGTCCGGGCTGCCGATCCAGATCTGGGTGCCGGGTACGGCGCGCGGCGGTGCGCTGCCGCAGGCGTATGACGGGCGCGGCATCGATACCCGTCTCAATGTTCAGCGGTTCAGCGAGACCCGCGACGGCGGCGTGCCGGTGACGCTGGTCACCAGCGACGACAGCGATATTTCGGTGATCGCCAGCCATATCCGGCAATCCGTTGCCGCCCAAAACAATGCCCGCGCCGACCTGCACTGGAAAAACAGCGGCTATCTGCTGGTGATACCGGTGCTGCTGTTGCTGCTGTTCTGCCGACGTCAGCTGATTTGCTGGCTGGTGGTGGCGCTGCCGTTGATGCTGTATCTGCCGCAGGGACAGGCGGCGTGGCGCGATGCGTGGATCAGCCCCGATATGCAGGGGCAGCGGGCCTTTGATAAAGGGCAGTATTCACAGGCGGCAGAACGTTTTCAGGATCCGCTGTGGCAAGGGATTGCCTGGTATCGCGCCGGTAATTTTGTCGCCGCCACGTCATCATTTCGTCAGGCTCCGCAGACCGCCGATGTGCTGCTGTGGACCGGCAACAGCTACGCGCAGCAAAAGCTGTGGCAACCGGCCATCAGCAGTTACGATCAGGCACTGAGCCTGCGCCCCGGCTGGAAAATGGCGCAGGATAACCGGGCAAAAATTGCCAAAATCATCATGACACTTCGCCAGCAGGAGCGTGACCGCCAGTCTGCACAGGGTAAGGAAAAGGACTACAAACCCGACGACATCAAATACGATCTGAAGAAAAATCAGGGCGTGAACCAGAAGGATATTCAGCCGGTCGCCAGCGCGAATCCACAGGTCAGTCAGTGGTATGACAATCTGGACGTATCCCCTTCCGGCCTGCTGGAAAATCTCTACCGTTCAAATCAGGAGGTCGCCCCATGAGAGGCCTGTTGCTGATATTGCTGCTGGCCGTGTTACCGGCACGCGCCGCCATGGACATTACCCGCGAACTGGTCGCGCCCGATAACGTGGTGCCCGGACAACCGCTGCGCGTGGCCGTGACCTTCTGGACTGACACCTGGTTTAATCCGCCACCTCAATGGCCGGCCTTTGTGATTGAAAACGGATCACTGCTGACCACGCCGTTACCGAATCAGTTACTGAGCCGCCATAAAGACGGCACCAGCTGGAGCGGGATCCGCCTCGAACGGCAGGTGATGGCCTGGGATCAGGGCGTGCTGCGGCTTCCTGCGACCGAAGTGACGCTGACCTCCCCCGGTCAGCCGCCGGTCACCGTGCCGCTTCCGGCACTGGAAAAACCGGTGAACTGGCCGCAGGACACCCGGCAACCGGACCGGTTTTTACCCGCCAGCCACCTGACCCTGAGCCAGAAAATCACCCAGTTTCACGCTGCCGATGATCAGCAACTTCACGCCGGGGATGTGATTGAACGGGCGGTGACGGTGCAGGCCGGAGGCATTGTGGCGAACCAGATCCCCCGCCTGCTTTACGCCATTCCGGGCACGGAAACGCAGGGGCTGCCTGCGGAGAATCAGTTGCTGACCCGCGGACGCGGAGATGTGGAAGGCGCACAGCGGACGGAACGCCTGCGTTATCTGCCCTCACAGGCGGGTACCGTGACCCTGCCGCCGGTTCAGCTCAGATGGTGGGACACCGGCCATCAGCAATGGCAGCTGGCCGACCTGCCCGGCGCATCCTTTCAGGTAGCGGCGGCACGGGGTGCAGGCAGCGAAGCCGCGTTGCGCGGAACCACCGGCGAACAAAAATGGCGCCCTTACCTGCTGGCGGTGGCGGCGGTGATCCTGGTGATTTTCCTGTGGTTCAGCCGACGCCTGATCGCACGCAGTTGCCGCTATCTGGCTCGCCGCTGGCATCGCTTCTGGCATCCTGTGCCGTTGCCGGATCTCAGCACCGTCAGCCAGCAGAAGAATCCGCGACAATTACCGCCCTTTTGACAGGTTATTTGCGCGATTGACTTCGGACTATTCTTATAACATCCCTGAAATAAACTAACAAAACGACGCCTGCACGTCAGACAATCTCAGGGATCCTTAATGACTCGCCTTCGCCGCGCAGCCGGGCACAGCGCCCGTTTTATCTGCGCTTTTATTCTGTTGTCTTTCGTTACTGTCTCACCGGCCATCGCACAGTCTGCCGGATGCCTCGCGCTGAACAACCAGACCTTCAGCACCGCGTCATTTACTGCTCAGGCTTATCCCGCCAGTCAGTTTGAGGCAACGGATACCCTGACGCTGACTTTTACTGATTACGGCACGGGAAGCGCAAGCAATACGGTTGATACCGACAGTTTTGGTAAGACAAATTACGCGCAGAGCGTCTATATGAGCTACTACGCCAATAACGGGAGCGCAGGAACGCATACCTATACCTACACGGGTTCTCAGCTTTCAACGGAGGGGATCCGCTTTCGTCTGACCTCCAGCCACGGTTACCTGAGTCCTGTCACGGCGTCCTGTACCTCAGCGGCAAGCGTATCGACGGACGCCACCCTCTCGGCACTGTCACTTTCTGCGGGTTCGCTTTCCCCGACCTTTTCCAGCGGGACAACCTCTTACAACGCAAGCGTCGCTAACAGCGTGACCAGCATTACGCTGACACCAGTGACCACCGACAGCACGGCAACCGTAAAAGTGAACGGGACCTCCGTCATTTCCGGCAGTGCATCAGGCGCTATACCGTTAAGTGAAGGCAGTAACACCCTCACCGTCACCGTGACGGCCGCCGACGGCACCACCACATCCGGCTATTCCGTTCAGGTACAACGCAACGGACTGGCGCCAGTCGCCGGCTCAACCAGCGCCAGCGTGGCGTTTAACAGCAGCAATAATACGATTACCCTGCCGCTTTCCGGCGGCGCAGCCACATTAGTGGCGCAGGGATCGTCACCTGCTCACGGTTCAGTGGTGTTCTCAGGATCAGCCGCCCTTTATACACCGCAGCAAAATTATTTCGGCGCGGACAGTTTCACTTATACCGCGGGCAACAACTGGGGCACATCCGCCCCTGCGACCGTCACCGTGAATATCGCCGCACCGGTGATCTCCCTTTCGCCGGTCACTTTGCCTTCTGCCACATCCGGCACCCCCTACAGCCAGACACTGACCGCAACGGGCGGGTCGGGCAGCTATCAGTTTACTACTGCGGATGCGTTACCTGCCGGATTAGCACTGGCAGTGAATGGCGAACTTTCGGGCACGCCGACCGCAACGGGCAGTTTTAACATTACTGTTGTGGCACAGGATACGACGAACGCGGCAACGGGCAGTCAGCGCTACACCCTTGCCGTTACCGGGCAGGCACCGGTCGCGGGCGCAGTCAGCACCACCGTAGCCGGGAACAGCAGCATTAACGCCATCGTTCCGGCCCTTTCAGGCGGCGTCGCAGCGTCAGTCACCGTCACCACCGCACCGCTTCATGGTACGGCGACAGCTTCAGGAACCTCACTGAGTTACACGCCTGCGCCCGGATTTTCAGGTGCCGACAGTTTCACGTACATCGCCAGCAATAACTGGGGGTCTTCAGCGCCTGCCACTGTGAATGTGAACGTTGCCAGTGTCACGCTTGGCTTCTCACCGGCAGGCGGTGCATTGCCCGCCGCCACCGCAGGTTCGCCGTGGTCACAGACCATAACGGCCAGCAGCGGCACCGCCCCTTACACCTACAGCGCATCCGGATTGCCTTCGGGGCTGTCCGTCAGTGCCAGCACCGGCGAGATTTCAGGTACGCCCGCGGCCTCCGGCAGTTATGCCATTCAGGTCAGCGCAGCGGACAGCAACGGGATCACCGGCACGGTGAATTATCAGCTGACCGTTGCCGGACAGGCACCGGTGGTCAGCGCGGTATCCTCGACCGTGGCGGCCAATACCACAGAGAACCTGATTGAGCCGGTGTTATCCGGTGGCGCGGTCACCTCGCTGGCGATTGTGCAACAACCCGCGCATGGCACCGCGCGGATCCAGAACCTGAAAATCCGCTATACCCCGGTAGCGGGCTATTCCGGCAGCGACAGTTTCATTTACAGCGCCGCCAATAATTTCGGCAGCGCGCAGGCCAGGGTCACGCTGAATGTCACCACGGCCACGCTGTCCGTCACACCCGCCAGCGGCGCATTGCCCGAAGGGCGCGAAGGTACGGCTTACCGCCAGACGTTCAGTGCAACAGGCGGCACCGCGCCTTATCAGTTCCGCATTGCCGGGGCGTTGCCCGCCGGATTAACGCTCAGTGGCGATACCCTGAGCGGCACGCCCTCCGCCGCAGGTCACAGCAGTTTCACGCTGACCGCCACCGACGCCAGCGGCGTGACTACGCAGGTCGCGTATTCACTCAACATGACCCGCGCGCAACCTGTCGGCGTCAGCCATACGGCATCCGTACTGGCGGGGAAATCAGTGCGGGTAAACCTGACTGAAAACGCTACCGGTGGACCGTTTACCGCAGCCCGTCTGCTCGATTCGCCGGAAAAAACACTGGGCAGTGCGACACTGGAACACAGCGGCAACGGTGTGTATCTGGATTTTCAGGCAACGGCTCAGGCTTCCGGGACGGTGGCCCTGCGCTATGTATTGCTGACCGCCGGTTCACAATCAGCCCCTGCGACAGTGATGCTGACCATCACCGGGCGCCCTGACCCGTCCAAAGACCCTGACGTGCTCGGGCTGGTCAGTGCGCAGGTTCAGTCAGCACAAAATTTCGCGCGGGCGCAGATCCGCAATTTCAGCGACCGTCTTGAGACCCTGCATAATCCGGCCAGCACACAGAGCGATATGAACGGCATCCGCTTCAACATGCCGACCTCTAAAAAGGAGCGCAGCCCTGATGATACGCTGTGGAATGCCGCGTGGAAGAACACCCGCCCGTTGCCGGAACTGCCGCAACTGACCGATAAAACCTCCGCGCAGACCACGCTTAACCGCGGCAACTCCCGCATCAATTACTGGACTGGCGGCTTTGTCGATTTTGGTCATTCCGGTAAAGACGGCGTAAGTTTCAGCCATACGCTGGTGGGGATCAGCACCGGCGCGGATTACCAGTTCACGCCGACATTTACCGCCGGCATGGGAATGGGCTTTGGCAGGGACGTCAGCGATATCGGCGACAGCGGCTCGCGCAGCAACGGACGTTCCCTCAGTTCGGCGCTTTACGGCAGTTATCATCCGGGCAGTTTCTTTATCGACGGCCTGCTCGGCTACAGCCGTCTGGACTATGACAGCCGCCGTTACGTCACTGAAATGGACCACTTCGCCCGCGGCGATCGTGGCGGTAATCAGGTGTTTGGCGCGGTGACGTCCGGTTATGACTATCGCCTGCCCGCCCTGCTGGTCTCGCCTTACGGACGCCTGCAACTGTCGCGCACCCGGCTGGACAGCTACACCGAATCCAACGCCGGGGGCTACGATCTGGCGTATGCCTCACAGACGCTGAATGACGTGACCGGTGCGCTGGGCGTTCGTACTCAATATGCCCTGCCCCTGACGTGGTCAACGCTGCGCTGGCAAAGCCGGGTCGAATACACTCAGGCTTTCAGCGATCGCGGCCGCGCCCGTCTGGGCTATGCGGATGCGGGTAATGACAGCTTTAGCGCCGATGTTTACGGCGACAGTCAGGAAAATCTGGTGTTCGGCCTGGGGCTGGATTTCCTTCTGCCCCATGACATGACTCCGGGCATCGCCTATCAGGGCACACTCGGACTGGATGAGGAACGCAGCCGCTCGCAGATGATCATGCTGCGGATGAATATCGGCTTCTGATTAAAAAAGGCGTCCTGCGGATATCGGGACGCCTTTCATCATCGTGCGTGATGTAACTCACTGCAACGCCTGAAATTTCTCTGGAAAGCACTCCTCATTTTCGCCGTAAGGCCGTTGGTTTACCTCCCTCAGTTACGCTATAGTGCACCCGCTGTGGCAAAATCCGCAGCCGGGTTTCGCAGCCTGAATATCACACCAGAAACACATATGTAATAATGATGTGTTGGGCTTCCTTACACCTGTCAAACGCAGAAATGGCGTTTGCACATTCAATGGTGGCTCAGGCAGGGCAACCTTCGGGTTGGCCGGGTTTCTGGTTTGTGCCGGTACTGCGAACCTTGTCTGAGCTACCACCAATAAGAGTTTCGCAGCTCCGGTGGTGGATAAATTCACAAACCAGAGATTCCAAAAATGAAACTATCCCACAGCCCGACCTTTCTGCCTTTCTGCATCGCCGTTCCTGCACAGTCAAAAACAGGAGCGCACCCTCATGAATAATCACGACTGGCATCAGGCCGATATTATCGCGGCATTACGTAAAAAAGGCACAACACTGGCGGCTGTTTCCCGCGCTGCCGGTTTGAAATCCTCGACGCTTTCTAATGCGCTGGCAAGGCCCTGGCCGAAAGGTGAAATGCTTATCGCGCAGGCGCTGGAAATACATCCGGGCGTGATCTGGCCAAGCCGGTATTTTGATCCCCGAACCCATGAAATTATTCAGCGGACGGTAAGAACGTCTGACAGAAAGTAGAAACGGATATCAGGGCGCGGAATGCGCCCTTTTTGCATTCATGTCAAAAATGACGAACCTGTAACCAGATGAAAATATCCTCTTTCACTCTCGCGTTAATTGTGGCGGAAGATTGCTTAACAATGAATTAGCAATTAAAGCTAAAGGTGTTTACATGGAAAGGTGTTTATTAGCCTTGTCCCCGCTAAATAATTCAGGTGCGCAATCACCCGTTTTCATTTACAGCGCGACTGACTATCCGATTTAGAAAATGACCTGATGAGGGGTAAATCCATGAAAGGCTTAGTGAATGATGTTTTATCTATATTCTATCCAAAAGCGGTTAAGCCTGTTTTGGTCCGCGCAGGGTTATCGCATCGTGAGATCGCCTCCCTGCAAGCCGTCGGCGTGACCACGGTATCCTGGGCCACCTCCATGGAAGAACTCAACAACGCATTTGTTAAAAAAGCGCTGGATGCAGGTGCCGTCGGCTACCACATCACCAATGTGGAATCGCACAAACCGGGCAAAGAACAGCAACACGTCATGGCCGCCACCGCGACCTTTTACCATATCAATCACAAAGTGGCTTATGGGTGATGTGCAGAGAAGAGAGTTGTGAAATAGAAACGCCGCAGACTTTCAGGGTTGCGGCGTTTTTTTTTATTTCATGTATAGCGTTTATGGAAAATCATTACTCCCACGGACCTTGTATTCACAGCTGTGCCCATAAGCCTGAAGGCGTCATCATTCTCTTTTTCTAAATGATAATAACGGGTAAGATTAGTCCGAATAATAACAAGTAAGGAAATAGAAATGGGATCTATGGTTTTTTGTAGAGGATGCGGAAAAGAGATCCACGAGTCGGCTAAATCTTGCCCTCATTGTGGAGCAACTCAAAGCATTAATCCTCAGGGTACTAAAAGCAGGGTTGCAGCAGCTTTATTAGCTTTCTTCCTCGGTGGTTTTGGTGTTCATAAGTTCTATTTGGGTAAAATCGGGCAAGGGTTCTTATACCTCATCTTTTGCTGGACGTTTATCCCTTCAATAATTGCATTCATTGAATTCATTATTTATCTGTGCGATTCAGATGAAAATTTCGCCAGGAAATACGGCTGAGTTAATATTGCAATCATAAAAAACCCACACCCACCTTTCGGCGGATGTGGGTTCTCAGCAATCTTTGGCGTTAAATCAGATTACATCTGGATCAGATGTTTGATTTTTACGTCCGGATTGGTGTCGGCTGCGTAATCCACACCGTTCAGGCCAAAGCCGAACAGACGCATGAACTCGCTTTTGTAACCCGCAAAATCAGTCAGCTCAGGGATGTTATCGTTGGTGACTTCATTCCACAGTTTACCGACTTCTTCCTGCACTTCTGGCGCGATCTCTTTCAGGTCAGCGCGCAGACGGCCTTCGTTATCGACCAGTGGCTCAGCGCCGTACAGGCTGTCTTTGTACAGACCATAAACCTGCTCGATACACCCTTCATGGGTGCCTTTCTCTTTCATCACTTTGAACAGCAGGGAAAGGTACAGCGGCATCACAGGGATAGCAGAACTTGCCTGCGTAACAACCGCTTTCAGTACGGAAACACGCGCGTCGCCGCCCTGCTCTGCCAGTGTGCTTCGGATATCAAGAACACGTTTGTCCAGATCCTTCTTCGCTTCACCGATAGAACCGTTCCAGTAGATGTCCTGCGTCACTTCTTCACCCAGATAGGTGAACGCGGTGGTTTTCGCGCCTTCAGCCAGCACACCGGCGGCTTTCAGGTCGTCGATCCACATCTGCCAGTCTTCGCCACCCATAACGGCAACGGTGCCCGCGATTTCTTCAGGCGTTGCCGGTTCCAGCGTGGTTTCGTTGATGGTTTCTTTGTCGGTATTGATGCCACGGATCGTGACTTGCTTACCGATTGGTTTCAGGGTGGAGTTGAACACTTCACCGGTTTTCGGATGGGTACGGCGCGGCGCAGCCAGGCTGTAAACCACCAGATCGACCTGACCCAAATCTTGTTTGATCAGCTCAATGGTCTTTTGCTTCACTTCATCAGAGAACGCATCGCCGTTGATGCTTTTTGCATACAGGCCTTTCGCATCGGCAAACTCTTCGAATGCGGCGGAGTTGTACCAGCCCGCAGTCGCGGTTTTGGACTCATCGCCCGGACGTTCGAAGAAGATGCCCAGCGTGGCAGCGTCAGAACCGAAAGCAGCAGAGATGCGGGCAGCGAGGCCGTAGCCGGTAGACGCGCCAATCACCAGGACTTTTTTCGGACCGCCAGCGATTTTGCCTTGCGCAGTCACGTAGTCGATTTGTTCTTTAACGTTCGCCTTGCAACCTTCCGGATGGGCAGTAACACAGATAAAGCCACGGATGCGTGGTTTGATAATCATATAGACCTCATTGCAACTGTCTCAGTAAATTGGCCGATAGAATATAGGTTTGCGCCGTTTCAGGCAAAACCTGACGCTTCTACGCCACGTAAACAGACTTCTCTGACCCTAATTCGGGGGCAGTTTGCTCAGAAAGCGGAAAAAACAGACAAAAATTCGTTCTGCTGAGTGTAATTCAGTTATGACGCGGTGCCTGCGGCAGGTGACGTATTTTCCGAAAAATCAGCGCCAGCGGCTGTCCGTTTCCCTTCATTTCGCCACTTCCCTTTCAAAATTCTCATTTTGGGTTAGGGTTATACGGTGTGATCTGCATCACACAATAACCATAATAATAGCCATATTTAGGGAGCGTCTGTGACTGAGAAAATAAACAGCGGCGATCGGAATGAGACGGTGAAAGCCTCGCAACCGACCGAACCGCTGGTAAAAGTGATCGCCTTTATTGCCACCCTCGGTGGCTTACTGTTTGGCTACGATACCGGGGTGATAGCGGGTGCTTTGCTGTTTATGAAGCACGATTTGCATCTGACATCGTTAACCACGGGGATGGTGACCAGCTTCCTGATCCTGGGTTCTGCCGTGGGCGCAATCTGCGCCGGGCGTGTGGCGGACCGTTTCGGGCGTAAGAAAATCATCCTGGTGATGGCGGTGATCTTTATGGCCGGTTCACTCGGCTGTGCCACCGCGCCCAACGTGGTGATAATGATTATTTGCCGGTTTATTCTGGGTCTGGCGGTAGGCGGTGCGGCGGCGATTGTGCCCATTTATATCGCCGAAATCGTGCCTTCCCATCGCCGCTGGCAGTTCGTCACCTTACAGGAACTGATGATCGTCTCCGGTCAGCTGATCGCCTATACCAGTAACGCGGCGATCAACGAAGTCTGGGGCGGTGAGACCACCTGGCGCTGGATGCTGGGTGTCGCCTGTGTTCCGGCGGTGATTTTGTGGGTCGGGATGCTGTTCCTGCCGGATACGCCGCGCTGGTACGCCATGCACGGCCGCTATCGCGAGGCGCGTGACGTGCTGGAACGTACCCGTAAAGCAGGGAAAGTAGAGAAAGAGCTGAGCGAAATCCGCAGTTCCATGAGTTCCAAAAGCGAGAAGCATTCCCGCCGTCAGAAAACCATTTCTGTCTGGATGAAACGCCTGGTGTTTCTGGGGATTGGTATCGCCATGCTGCAACAACTTTCCGGCGTGAACACCATTATGTTCTACGCGCCGACTATGTTGCAGGCCACCGGGCTGAGCACCAATGCGTCTCTGATGGCAACTATCGCCAACGGGGTGATCTCGGTGATCATGACCTTTGTCGGCATCATGCTGCTCAGCCGTTTCGGCCGCCGTCCGCTGCTGCTGACCGGTCAGATTGGCTGTACCCTGACGCTGCTTGCCATCGGGTTGGTGACCTGGCTGATGCCGGAAACCGTCAACGGGCATCCGGATGCGGTGCGCAGTTATCTGGTATTAGGCGGTATGCTGATTTTCCTGTGTTTCCAGCAGGGCGCGCTTTCGCCGGTCACCTGGCTGCTGCTGTCGGAAATGTTCCCGATGCGTATCCGCGGGATGGCGAACGGTGTGTCGGTCTTTGCGATGCAGATGACCAACTTCTCCATCGCTTTTATGTTCCCGATCATGCTGAGTTCCATCGGCCTGACCCTGTCCTTCTTCTGTTTCGCGGCCATCGGCGTCGCAGGCGGCCTATTCGCCCTGATATTCGCGCCGGAGACGCAGGGTAAAACCTTAGAGCAGATTGAGAAACACTTTAAGAAACAATTGCAGGATGACCCAGTTCCGCAGGAAGCGGGCAGTTAAATTCCCATAGTTTCACCTTTACCGGCCAGCGAGAGATCTGGCCGGTAAAGGCTCATGAAAGCCGATAAAAGCCTGTCCCCGCCACCCTCACATCTGATGCATCATGTTGTATAATCGGTTTCCACGCCCTTATCCCAACTCCGGGTGCGCGCACATTATTGCTACGGTGAACCTTTGAATTATCCCATCAGTTCGATTAATCACGCTTATCTGGGCAGCAGCGTTTACGCCACCTTGCGCGAAGCCCTGATCACCGGTCGTCTGAAACCCAATGATCGTCTGCGTATCCGTGAACTGGCGGAGCAGGTTGGCACCAGCGTCACGCCCGTGCGGGATGCTATTTTGCAGCTGGCAAAAGAACAGGCGCTGGAGATGCGCACACCGAAAGATATCCGCGTGCCGCAGCTCGATGAGCAGCAATATCAGGAAATCCGTACCTTACGGCTGGAGCTGGAAGGGCTGGGCGCAGAAAAAGCCGCGCAGTCGGTGACGGAATACGAATTACAGCGGATTACGCAGAACATCGAAAACAACCGTCAGGCCATCAGCAACGAAGATTTACCCGAAGCCCTGCGCCTGAACAGTGAGTTTCACCTGATGCTGGCGCAAAGCGCGCGCATGCCGTTACTGAGCAACTTTATCGACAGTTTATGGATGCGCACCGGCCCGCTGATTGCGCAGGCGTATGCCCATTTCTCCGAACGCATGGCGATTGAGCATCACGAAGAGATTTTGATCGCGCTGCGTAAAGGCGACAGCGCGGCAGCCCGGCGGGCCATTCAGGAAGATATCCTCGACGGCAGCCAGAAGATGGTGGAATTTCTGGCCGTGGGACGTGAAAAAGCGTGAGGTGAAAGTGTCAAATATGACCCTTTCATGTCGATTTTTACTGCCAGAATGCGCAAATAGCGTCGTGAACGGCATAAAGGTTCAAATATGACACTTTCAGGGCTTAAATGGTTCGACGTGACGAATCTCTCACCCCATTTCCCCCAGCACATCCGCCAGTGTGTCCAGTAGCAGCGCGGCGTGTTCCGGTTTAAAGACCAGCGGTGGACGGATTTTCAGGACGTTCGCTGCCGGACCGGTGGCGCTGATCAGGACCTGTTTCCGGCGCATGGCATTGACCACACAGGCGGCGCGTTCAGGCGCAGGCGTATTGCGCTGATCGCTCACCAGTTCGACGCCGATAAACAAGCCGTCACCGCGCACATCGCCGATGACCGGATAACGCGCCGCCAGTTTTTGTAATCCCTCCCGCAGAAGTGCCCCGGTCAGTTGCGCGTTCTGCTGTAACGCCTCACGACGTAATACCTGCAACACGGCGTGTGCCGCGCGGCACGAGACCGGATTGCCACCGAAAGTGTTGAAATAACGCTGACGGCGGCCGAATTCGGCGAACAGTTCCGGTCTGCCCACCAGTCCCGCGACCGGATGGCCGTTGCCCATCGGTTTGCCGAGACTGACCAGATCCGGCATCACGCCGTAACGGGCGAATCCCCAGCGCTGGCTGCCGGTACGGCCAAATCCGGGCTGGACTTCGTCGGCAATAAACAATCCGCCCGCCGCCCGTACCCATGCCACGGCGCGTTGCATCTCCGCCGGTTCGGGGCTGAAAACGCCGTCGCTGGAGAAAATTGTGTCCAGCAGCAGCGCCGCCGGTTTTACGCCTGCCTGTTTCATCGCGTCCAGCACCCGCTCCACGCCTGCCGCGAATTCACCGGGATGGCGAAATGTGTCCGGCGCGTCAATCAGCCAGACATTTTTGCCCTGCTCAACACCTTCGCCGAGCGAGGGCGAAAGTTCCGCCAGCGCACTGGTCACACCGTGATAGGCCCAGCGCGTCACCAGCACGCCCTGCCCGCCGGTGATCTGCCGCGCCACACGTAATGCCAGATCGTTGGCTTCGCTGCCGGTACAGGTCATGGTCAGATTGCGCAGTTCCGGCGGAAACTCCGTCAGAAAATCTTCTGCAAACTCGACAATCGCATCGTTCAGATAGCGGGTATGGGTATTGAGCTGCGATGCCTGCGTGGCAATGGCGTCCACCACCGCCGGATGGCAATGGCCGACGGACGCGACATTGTTGTAAGCATCAAGATAGCGGCGCCCTTCGTTGTCATACAGCCAGACGCCTTCGCCGCGCACCACGTGCAGCGGCTCCTGATAAAACAGCCGGTAGCCGCCACCGAGAAATTGCCGGCGGCCTTCTGATACCTGTTGCGTTGTGAGCATGGTCATCCTCTTTACTTCAGTTCAGATGCACAGGACTGCCGGAACATCTCGCCAGTCTGCGAAAAGGGGAACGTCATCAGCCGCGATAAACTTCCCCAGGCATGCGTCTGATTACGCAGGATATAGTCGCGGTTCTGCGGATAGAGTACGGCGCGGTGCTGGGCGATCAGTAAACTCAGCGCCAGCCGCGACGCAACCAGTTCCGGCAACAGCTCCAGCTCTGCTTCCGTCAGCGGCTGACGGGCGGTATAAGCGGCGATCATCGGGTGGCAAAAGTGGAATAAATCGCTGCCTTCGCCGTCCAGCTGATAAGCCAGCGCCGTCGCCAGTTCGTTAATCAGGGGCGCCCTCAGGGCATCACCGAAATCAATAATGCCCGCCAGACGCTGCGGGTCCGCGCTGCTGACCAGCACATTGTGGGCGTTGAGGTCATTGTGGATCACCTGACGGCGAAGTTGTGGACTGGCGGGCATGACTTTTTGCTGATGCGAATCCAGCACGCGGGCAATCGTGCGTCGCTGTTCAGGGTCAGTAAGATGCGGTAGCAAGCCGTGCAACCGCGACATGTCGCTGATATCCCAAAGCAAATCACGCGCCGCCCCCGGATGTTCAAAATCGCTCAGTGCGATATCCAGCCGGGCCAGCGTCTCGCCGAGAGTCCGCATCAGCGTTTTGCTGCGCGGCACCTGATATTGCGCGGTACCCGGCAGATAACTCACGGCGCGCAGCGTCAGCGTTTGTCCGGCCACATCCACCTGCGGCGTAAGTTCCCCGCTGCGGCTTTGCTGTAAACGCGGCACCGGTAACGCGCTGTCCCGCCGGGCGAGATGGCTGAGAATGGCGGTCTGAAAATCCACTTCGGCGGGGACTTCAGCGGGATTCACAAAGCGCAGCATATAGGCGCGACCAGAAAGAGTGGTCAGGCAAAAATTGCTGTCACGCTCGCCGCCCAGCACCTGCGCCACGCCGTCCAGCCCGTAAATCTGCGCAGCAATCTGTTCGGCCTGCGATGTGCTGACGTGTGGCACGGCGGTGGTGAGCAGACCCGCCGTCAACCGCGAAGGGGCTTCAGACATGCTGACCGCCGTTGACGTGAATTTCCGCGCCATTGACGTAGGACGCCCCTGAAGTACAGAGAAAATGGATCAGCGAGGCGACTTCTTCGGCTTTGCCGAGACGCTGCAACGGCACGCTGCGCTCGACGATCTCCTGCGTACCCGGCGAGAGTATGGCGGTGTCGATTTCTCCCGGCGCAATGGCGTTGACACGGATGCCATGCGGACCGAACTCATGCGCCATTTCGCGGGTCAGGGTGGAGAGCGCCGCTTTGGAACAGGCGTAGGCCACACCGGCAAACGGATGCACTTTGCTGCCCGCAATCGACGTCACATTAATAATGCTGCCCTGCGCCGCTTTCAGCTCATCAAACAAGCCGGTGGCCAGCATGGCGGTTGAAAACAGGTTGACGTTAAACACCTGTAACCAGGTGGCATAATCGCTGTCGAGCACACCCAGACGCCCGCCGGTCGGCGTTTTTGGCGAAATACCGGCGTTATCCACCAGCGCGTCCAGCCGTCCGCCGAGGCGTTCTTTAATCATCGGTATAGCTTTCTGCACGCTGTCGATATCTTCCAGATCAAGATGAATATGGTTGAGGAACCCTTCGGCCCACGGGCATTCATCCACCCAGTTCTGACGCGATGCGGTGAAAATCCGCCACCCTGCGGCGTAGAAATGTTTGACGGTCGCGTGACCGATGCCACGGCTTGCCCCGGTCAGTAAAAGTGTTTTTTTCTGAGTTGTATCGGTCATGAGGATGGCTCCCGTTATTTTTGATATTTGATGCATCAGGAATAATCAAAAAAAGAGGACCTGTAAAGTCCTCTGATGAATGTGACGTCAGTGTGTTACCGGTGAATGACGCAGGCGTTCGCCACGGCGGCGCAGCAGTTCCATCACCAGCAACAAAATCAGCGATGCGCCGACCATCAGCGATGCCGCTGCCGCAATGGTCGGATCGAGGTTTTCGCGGATACCGGCAAACATCTGAATAGGCAACGTGCGCTGGCGCGGACTGGCGAGGAATAAGGTCACCACCACTTCGTCGAAAGAGGCCGCAAAGGCAAACAGCGCACCGGAAAACACACCGGGCGCAATCAGCGGCAGCGTGACCTTACGGAATACGGTCCACGGCGAGGCGCCGAGACTGGCCGCCGCGCGCGACAGATTGCGGTCATAATTTTTCAGTATCGCCACGACCGTGATCACCACGAACGGCACGCCGAGCAACGCATGCGCCAGCACCAGCCCGAGATAGCTGTTAAGCAGCGACACGCGGGCAAAGAAGAAGAACATGCCCACGGCGATAATCACTACCGGCGCGATCATCGGCGATATCAGGATCGCCATCACCAGCGATTTGCCACGAAACTCGCCGCGCACCAGCCCGACCGACGCCAGCACACCCAGAACGGTCGCCAGCAAAGTGGCCAGCGGCGCAATCAGCAGGCTGTTGCCCAGCGAGCTCAGCCATTCATCCGAATGGAAAAATGTCTGATACCAGCGCAGCGAAAAACCGGTCAGCGGATAACTGAGAAACGACCCGGCGTTGAACGACAGCGGGACAATGATCAGCACCGGCACAATCAGAAACAGCAGGATTGCCGCGCTGTAGAAATTAAAACACCAGCGCCACAACCGCAGTATTAACGCCCCTTTTTGCTTCATCGTGTGTTTCATCTTCCGGCTCCTTAATGGACGGCAATTTCAGCTTTGGTGCGCGTGACGCGGATATAAACGATGTACAGCAGCACCACAATCACCAGCAGCTGACTGCCCAGCGCGGCGGCCATTCCCCAGTTCATGGTCGTGTTGGTGAAGAAGGCCACGAAGTAACTGACCATCTGATCACCCGGCCCGCCCAGCAGCGCAGGCGTGATGTAGTAGCCGATCGCCATCATAAATACCAGCAAGGCACCGGCGGTGACACCGGCATACGTTTGCGGCACGTACACCCGCCAGAAGGCAGAGAAAGGATGCGCACCGAGTGAAATCGCAGCGCGGACGTAGTTGGGTGAAATGCCCTTCATCACGGCATATAAAGGAAGCACGATAAACGGCAGCATAATGTGGGTCATCGAGATGTACACGCCGAGACGGTTAAACACCATCACCACCGGGTGATCAATGATGCCGGTGGCAAGCAGCGCACGGTTAATCAGACCGCCTGACTGCAACAGCACAATCCAGCTCGCGGTGCGGACAATCAGCGAGGTCCAGAACGGCAGCAGCACCAGAATCATCAGCAGGTTAGCGCGCCCGACCGGTTGTTTCGCCAGCCAGTACGCCAGCGGATAACCCAGCGCGACGCAACATAGCGTGACCACCAGCGCCATCCACAACGTTCGCAGCAGAACGTTGACGTACAGCGCCTGATCCGGCGGCAGTGCGACGATGTGGCCGCTCTCCACGTCCACCTTGCGGTCAAACGCCGACAGTAAATAGAGGGACGTCACCGGACGTGCAGCGCGTTGCAGCGTCTGCCAGGTGCTGAGTTCGCCCCACAGCGGCATGCTCCGGATCAGCGGTTCACGGATCGCCCCGCCGTCTTGCGGTACGTGACGCAACGTGCCGGTGATCAGGCTGCGGTAACGGTTATCTTCGTAGCTTAAACGCTTGGCGACGGTTGCCATCTGGCCGCTGTTGCGGGCATTGCGCAAATCAGTGACCAGCGCGGAAAACGTGGCTTCATCCGGCACGGTTTTGCCATCCCAGCGGGCAAGCTGCGCCACCGTGTCCGGCAGGGTTGCCCCCAGCTCCGGATTGGTCACACTCTTGCCGAGAATGGACGCAATCGGGAACAAAAAACTGACGATAACAAACAGCAACAGCGGCGCAATCAGCAACAATGAACGGCGCGTATATGCCGCTTCCACTTTGCGCAAACGCTGACGAAGCGTCGGCCCTTGCGCAGATCCTTCCGCCACCGGTGTGGTCAACATTTCGGTTTGGCTCATGTTTTTCTCCCGCTGCGGGCTCCGGTTTCATTTTTCACCCATGTTCAGCACAAAATCATTCGGTCTGAATCAAGGCGGCAACTGAGACAGAGCCCCGGGAACATACAAAAGTATGTGGCCGGGGTCTGCGAAGGCGGCCAGCGCAGAGTCAGACCGAAGGATGAAGTGCTTACTTCGCGGCCCAGGCGTTGAACCTCTGTTCTAAGTCTTCACCATGCTCAATCCAGAAGTGAGTATCTACCTGCAATGCGCCTGCCAGGTTTTTCTCTGCGGTCGGCAGATTCTGTGCATATTTCGGGTCAATCATGCCGGTAACCGATTTTTCGGTCGGGCCGTAAGGGATGGTTTCAGCGAAGACTTTCTGGTTTTCAGGCTTATTAGCGAAAGCGATAAACTGTTCTGCCAGATCTTTGTGTCTGGAGCCTTTAACGATCGCCCAGCTGTCGAGGTCGTAGAGGCTGTTATCCCAGACCATTTTGAAATCATGGCCTTCGCCCTGCGCGGCGCTGACGCGACCGTTATAGGCAGACGTCATGACCACGTCGCCGGAGACCAGCCATTGCAGGGGTTGTGCGCCGGATTCCCACCACTGAATATTCGGTTTGATCTGATCGAGTTTTTTGAAGGCGCGTTCAACACCCGCTGGCGTCGCCAGCACTTTATAGATGTCTTCACGTTTCACGCCGTCAGCCAGCAGGGCAATTTCCAGCGTGAATTTGGCGCTTTTGCGCAGGGCGCGTTTGCCCGGAAAATCTTTCACATCCCAGAAGTCTGCCCAGCTGGTGGGTGCTTTTTTCAGTTTGCTGGCGTCATAGGTCAGCACGGTGGACCACAGAAAAATCCCCGCGCCGCATTCGGTGACCGCGCCCGGCACGTACTGCGTTTTGTCGCCCAGTTTGCTCCAGTCCAGCGGTTCAAACAGCCCTTCGTCACAGCCGCGGATCAGTTCCGGGCTTTCCACTTCAACCACATCCCAGCCGACCTGTTTGGTTTCCACCATGGCACGGATACGCGCCATTTCGCCGTTGTACTCCCCCGGCTCGATCGTACCTTTTCCTGTGGCGGCAAAGGGTTTGTAAAAGGCTTTGTCCTGAGCGTCCTTATTCAGGCCGCCGAAAGAGATCACGGTCAGGGATTCTGCCTGAGCCTGAAACACTAACCCTGCAAGAAGAGTGGTAAGGGCAATTTTCTTAAACATGCTGTGACTCCTGGGTTAACAAAAAAAGTCGAAAAGCGCGAAGAGAACGGCATTGTTAAAAATATGATGCATCATATTTTATAATAAAGCATAAACCATGCCATTCCTGTTGGTTCTGTCCGCCACGCACAACACGGCGGGCGGACAGGGATGAAAGAGGCGTTATGTGATTTTTTTATGCCTCATGACCCTTCAGTTTCTGATTATCAGCACTGCTTTCGTGCATCACTGCACTGTATAGGTTTCCTCAGTCAGCCAGTACGTCGGACAAAATAGCCAGCGCGTCCCGGAACTGCGCGTCAGGAATGGTCAGCGGATAGAGGAAACGGATAACGTTGCCGTGCACCCCGCAGCTCAGCATCAGCAATCCGGCATCAAGTGCCTTACGCAGATACTGTCTGGTCAGGTCGGCAGAAGGTTTGCCGGTGGCCGGATCGTTAAATTCCGCCGCCACCATCGATCCCCGACCGCGAACATCCACCAGCGCCGGACACGTCGCTTTGGCTTTTTCCAGCACTTCCACCAGCTCAGCGCCCAGGCGGCTGGCGCGGTCGCAGAGTTTTTCTTCACGGATGATATCCAGCACGGCCAGCGCGGAAGCCACCGCCAGCGGGTTACCGGCGTACGTGCCGCCGAGGCCACCCGGCTCCGGTGCATCCATCAGTTCAGCGCGCCCTGTTACGCCGGAAATCGGCAACCCGCCGCCCAGACTTTTCGCCATCGTGACGAGGTCCGGTTTCGCATCCGGATAATATTCCGACGCAAACATTTTGCCGGTACGCGCAAAACCGCTTTGGACTTCGTCGGCGATCATGACGATGCCGTGACGGTCACAGATTTCACGCAACCCTTTTACAAAATCGTCCGGGGCGATATTAAAACCCCCCTCGCCCTGCACCGGCTCATACAAAATGGCCGCGACTTGCTGCGGGCTGATATCACTGCGGAAAATACGTTCGATACTGTCGAGCGCCATTTCCGTGGTGACGCCGTAAACCGCATTCGGATACTGGGCGTGAAAAACGGAAGCAGGGAACGGGCCGAAACCCACTTTGTAAGGCACGACTTTGCCGGTAAGGGCCATGGTCAGCAACGTGCGGCCATGAAATGCGCCGGAGAACGTGATAATGCCAGGGCGGCCGGTGGCTGAGCGGGCAATCTTCACCGCATTTTCGACCGCTTCCGCTCCGGTACTGAAGAACGTGGTTTTCGCTGTTCCGCTCACCGGAGAGATTTCGTTGATGCGTTCCGCCAGTTCAACAAAGCTGGCGTAAGGCACAATCTGGTAGGAGGTATGGGTGAATAAATCGAGCTGCCGGCGGATTGCCTCAACGATTTTAGGGTGACGATGCCCGGTATTCAGCACCGCAATCCCGGCAGTAAAGTCGATGTATTCCCTTCCCTGCTCATCCCACAACGTGGCGTTTTCTGCCTTCGCCGCATAGAAATCACACATGACGCCAACACCACGCGGTGTCGCGGCTTTACGGCGTTTTTCCAGTTCACTGTGACTCATCTTTCGCTCCTGCCCTGAAGGTTGATGTTTTTGGACTGCCGGTTGCGAGGTGAACAATTTGTCGAATAAGCAATCCGTTCTTGTTTTTTATCCCGCCAGCGGCTCTATAATCCAGAACCAGTTTGAATTATTTTGAGGATCCACTTTTGCGCTCATTGCTTTCTGACCTCATTTTGCAGCGCCTGACAGGACTTTCAGAAGCCGTAACAGGCACACTGAATAAGCGGGTTTATCAGGCATTACAACAGGCTATCTTTGACGGCAGTATCACGCCCGGCAGCCGGTTACCCGCCTCCCGCGACCTGGCCAAAGAACTGGATATTTCGCGCAATACCGTGCTCGCCGCTTACGAACAATTGCAGGCCGAAGGGTACATTCAGACCCGCACCGGAAGTGGTACCTTCGTCACCGCTGATTTACCCAAAGACGGTGTGATTGCCGATAAAACCACCCCGCGTTGTGCGCCGCTTCGCAGCCACGTATCGCTGTCCAAACGGGGGTCGCAACTGCTGACGCGCACCGGCGTGGCGTCGCACCAGTGGGGCGCGTTTATGCCCGGCGTGCCGGATGTGACAAAATTTCCTCACGATATCTGGCGCAAACTGCAAAATCGTCTGAGCCGGCGGCTGCATCCCGAATACCTCACCTACTCCCGCCACGGCGGCTGCCCGCAACTGCAACAGGCGCTGGCTGATTATCTGCGGATTGCCCGTTCGGTAGACTGCACCGCAGATCAGATCCTGATCACCGCCGGAACCCATCAGGCGCTGGATTTACTGGCAAAAATGCTGTGCGACCCCGGTGACGTCGCGTGGATTGAAGAACCGAGTTACTGGGGGATCCGCAATGTGCTGACCATCAACGGCGTAGAAATTCAGCCGGTGCCGGTGGATGAAAACGGCATGGATCCACCCGACAGCCCGCCGCAGGACCGTGCGCCGAAGCTGATATGCGTGACACCGTCACATCACTACCCGCTCGGGTCCGTGATGAGCCTGGCGAGACGACAAAAAATCCTGACGATGGCCAGCCAGCAAGGCAGTTGGGTGGTGGAAGATGATTACGACAGTGAGTTCCGTTATTCGGGGAATCCGATCCCCGCATTGCAGGGGCTGAGCAGCGATGCGCCGGTGATTTATATCGGTACGTTCAGCAAGACATTGTATCCGGCGATGCGGATAAGCTACGTCGTGCTCCCGCGTCCGCTGGCGTCGCGCCTGAAAATTGCGCATTCCGAACTCTATCGCGCAGGTAACGGACTGACGCAACTGACGCTGGCGGAGTTTATCCGTGAAGGCCATTACGCTGCCCATATCCGTCGCATGCGTCTGCTTTATGGCAAACGCCGTAACGCCCTGACGCGGCTGATTGAACAGGAATTAGGGACAGAATTTTTATGTGAGAACAGCAACGCAGGGCTGCATCTGATTTTATCCTTACCGGATTCGATCGATGACGTGGCGCTCAGCGCCGAGCTGGAGCAAAAGAAAATTCTGACGCGCCCGCTTTCTGCGTATTACCTGCGCCCTGCCCCGCGACGCGGGCTTTTGCTCGGTTACGGCTGCGTGCCGGAAGAAGAAATTGAGGCAGCGTTCGGGCATATCGTTGACTGTTTGCGACGCCGGCTGCATCCGGTCAGTGCAGCGCCAGCGCCAGAACGATACATCCCAGATGAACCGGGTGACTAGCCTGATCCTGCGTAACATGCTCAGCAGACTGCTAGCAAAAACCCAAGGTACAATAAAAAATACAATAAAATTCATAAGCCTGTGAGATTTCCCGCAGGCTTATTTTTTACTTCGCTTTGTCAGAAAATGCTTGTTCGCGTCTGAGGCGGGTGGTAAAGATTTTTAATAACACCACACAGACGATCCTTCTCAGGATGTTATATGCACAAATTGTGCCGGGTCGCGTCCATCCATTTTCGATCATTTTTATCTGCGGAGTGCCGTGATGAGAACGTATGTCAGTTTCAAAAATATCAAGAAGAGTTACGACGGCGACAAACTGGTGGTCAGGAATCTTAATCTTGATGTGCATGAGGGGGAATTTCTGACGCTGCTGGGGCCTTCCGGTTCCGGCAAAACCACCAGCCTGATGATGCTTGCAGGTTTCGAAACGCCGACTCAGGGCGAAATCCTGCTCCGTGACAAACCCTTGCATAATCTGCCACCCCATCAGCGTGATATCGGTATGGTTTTCCAGAACTATGCGCTGTTTCCGCATATGACCGTGGCTGAAAACCTGGCCTTCCCGCTGACCATCCGCCGCCTCAACAAGACGGATATCAAAGAGAAAGTTGATCGCGTGCTGGACATGGTCAAGCTGAAATCCCTTGCCGATCGCTACCCTGCCCAGATGTCGGGTGGTCAGCAACAACGTGTTGCCCTTGCACGCGCACTGGTGTTTGAGCCGAAACTGGTCCTGATGGATGAACCGCTTGGGGCGCTGGACAAGCAATTGCGCGAGCATATGCAGATGGAAATTAAGCAATTGCACCAGATGCTGGACCTGACGATTGTGTATGTCACACACGATCAAAGTGAAGCCATGACCATGTCTGACCGGGTTGCGGTGTTTAATGATGGCGTGATACAGCAGATGGACAGCCCGAGTGTAATCTATGAAAAACCGGATAATGCGTTTGTCGCACAATTCATCGGCGAGAATAACAGCCTGCTGGCGACCAACAATGCAGCGGAAGGCGATTACTATCGCGCCTCGCTTGATGACGGAACCCAACTGCGTGCTGTAAAAATCCGGCCAAGTTCACTGGGCAAAAAGATTTTGCTCTCGATTCGTCCTGAACGTATCAGTGTGAATAACCCTCAGCCGGGGATGGAACATGTTAAAGCCAGAATAAAACAATTTGTTTATCTGGGTGATCATGTGCGCATGATCACTGAGGTCGCTGGTCAGGATAATTTCATGGTCAAACTTTCTGCAGCAGCCATGAAGCCGGAGTGGCAACCCGGTGCGGAAGTGCTTCTTTCCTGGCAACCGGAACATCTGCGCGCACTGGATGTGATCACCCACTGATTTAAATCCTGAAATCCCTGAATCCTGAGATTACCTGCTCTTGGGATTCAGGGATTCTGACATCCTTAAATCATGGTACTGTCTCCTGCCATCCCATTATCCCATTATCCCATTATCTTATGATTCTTACATCCTATCATCCTGATATCTTTGTATCTTCTTTCGCTACCCTTTGGGAATCATGTAATTCAATAATTACAGAATCCTGGCACTTTGAATCCTGTAATCACAGGATGAGGTCGGTACAGTACCGCATCTTATCATCCCCTCATCTCAGGATGCCTGCCGGGATTACAGAATCACAGGATAATATCTCAGGATTCAGGAATCATGGTCAGCCATCCCAGGATTATGAAACCCTGATCAGAATCCCGTAATCTCAGGATTTAACATTCAAATAATAACCCTATCTACATGATTATTATAGTATGATTACAGGATTACATAATCCCTGTGTGGATGCAAAATCCCATAATCCTGAGATTAATTCTGCATCATATAATCTCAGGATACTTATCATCTGGCTGCCAGCGACTTGTGTACGCGGTTTATCATACTCATAACTTTAAATCCTGACATCTCCGAATCCTCGAATTAGAGTGGGATTACAGGATTATAAAATCTTTGGATTCTACGTTATGGATATCATCAGCCTCCTGTAATCATTAAATCTTGTAATCTCAGCATTCGGGGATGCAGTAATACTCTTCACTGCGTGGCATCAGGATTCCAGGATGATAAGTGTGCTGTAATCCTGATACGTATCCTTATATCTCAGGATTCTGGTAATGGGAGAATCATATAATCACAGAATTACAGGACTAATCTGCACTGGCATCATCGAATCCAAAGAGTCTGGGATTGTAAGATAGAAAGATAGAAAGATGGTGAGATGGTGAGATGGTGAGATGGTGAGATGGTGAGATGGTGAGATTATAGAATCCGGGGATGAGGACTAACAATGACTCAGCATTTTTATTTTTCCGCATCTCTTGTGTATGACATAAGCCGATGATGACAACATCCTGAAATCATAAAATCCCGTAATCTTGTCATCCTGCAATCCCTAAATCATGGGAGAAAGAGCGTTCACACTCATAAGATAGAGAAATCACCGAATCTCAGGATTTCATAATTATGGGATATTATAATTCAATAATCCTTAAATATTGAAATCCCCGGATGCAAACTTTATAGTAGCACCTCAATCCTGTGATTCATGGATTAGAAAATCTCAGAATCCTGTGATTACACACTTTATGAATCCTGAAATCTTATGATTTTAGAATCCTATTATCTTCATTGTACACTTCATCAGAGGTTGTCATGGCAGCGAAAATTATTTCTTTCCTGAACGGAAAGGGCGGAGTAGGGAAAACCACGACGTCTATAAACATAGCAACCTGTCTTGCCCGGCAAGGACACAAAGTCGTTATGGTCGACACCGACCCGCAAGGAAGTATCAGTAACTGGTACGACGAAAGCAAATGCCAGTTCGACCTGGCAGAAGCCGCTTCTGAAAAAGAAGTGTATACCGTACGCAAGCAACTGAAAGAATACGATTACGTGGTGATCGATGGGGCAGCCGCAATCTCTGCCATTTCTTCAGCCGCCGTTATGGTCAGTGATTTAGTGCTGATCCCCGTGACACCGTCACCTTTAGATTTCGCGGCCTGTGGCGCTATCCTGGCCGTTGTTGAAGCACGCGAAAACTTACAGCCCGTCATTGCGCGCTTTCTGATCACCAAAAAAGTGGCATCGGCTAAAATGCTTGAAGTATTGAAAGAGTCCATTGCCGATACCGGCGTTCCTGCATTACGTACCGGTACCACCCAGCGCCAGGTGTACATCCGCACAATGATGGATGGCGGAACCGTTTTTGATACAACAGACGGAAACGCGAAGGGCGAGATTGAAATTATGACCAAAGAAATTACGGAGTTGCTGAAATGAAAATGAAACTTGGCCAGCACAGGCAACTGACCACAGCGCTGGAAGCTGTGTCTAAACCGCCAGCATCAGTGAAAAAGTTACAGACCAACATCGATGAAGAGTTGCATCGCCGGTTTAAAACCAGCTGCTTCCTGCAGGATCGTGAAATGAAAGACGTCCTGACAGAGTTGATCGAAGCCTGGCTTATCACTAACGAACGCGCCTGATACGTTGATCGCGAGCGGGATCGGGTCTTAACAGACCCGTTTCCGGCGATATCCCGTTAAGATCCCAGCCTGACAAGGCAATCACCCTCGCTTTTCCCTTCCTGAAAAATCTTCTGCGTTGTTAATCAGATCCCAAGATCAAATAGTGTTTTGTTTCTTTTTTAAGTTTAGATCTTTCTCTTTAGAGACGGTTTTTACTTTTTATTATCATAAGGTTACAACGGGTATTGTGGAGGTTTTTCCTGCGCGAAGTGGAGATCCTTCCTGTTGGATGTGGATCCTTTTCATGTCGTATGTAGAGTCTTTTTCTGTGGATAATTTCTTTACGGATCAATCCATTATCTGCGTGGAGTAATTTCCTGTGGATATCACGATCTCCTCATTGTCTGGCCTCCCGTTTTCGCGATACGACCGCAAATATCATGCCACAACAGGGATTTATCATAAGTGGAATGATTTCCTGATCCTGCCAGTCAGGCCAATATGTGGAACAATTTCCTGTGACAGCGTCACGTCATGTCACTTGTCTCCGATAACGGATCTGGAATCCGTACGGGCAGGGCAGATCCGCATGATTTAGGGTGACCTGCAAAAGCCTATGTGGAAACTTTTCCTGATCCCGGAAACCCATATGTGGAAACATTATCTGATCCTATTTCGGTCTGATCACTCCCTGTGCTTTTAATTATTATCTATAAATCAATGCATTAAAAATAATGTGACATTGTCACGCACTGATATGTGGAGTGATTTCCTGATCAAAAGAGTTGATATTCAGGGTATCCGGCAGGATGAAAACAGCGATATGGCGTTAAGGTGGAGACATTTCCTGATCCCAGATCCGTATATATGTGGAAAGATTTTCTGAAAGAACGATTGCGGTACATATGTGGAATGATTTCCTGTTTATTTGATCGCCTGCTTCTAAACGTGGAGACATTTTCTGATCCCCGCAGGCGTGATACGTGGAAAGTTTTCCTGTAGATCCGCTCTGGCAGGAAAAACACCGTCTCGGACGAAGTGAGAAGGGGATCACAAAGTGGATTTCGGGCGTTTTTTCACCGGTAGCGATTATATGTGGAGAGATTTTCTGATCCGGGAACGCTGTTGAAGAGAAACTCAGGGGGAATACGGCGCAACGATCCTCCGGCTTTAAAGTGGAGTAATTTCCTGTAAAAAGTCTGACGATCCAGTGTGTTAAAAAAAGGATCCCTGATGGCGCGGAAAACCTTATGTGGAGATTTTTCCTGATCAGACTTTTCGGATCCTTATTTAATTGACTGATTTTAAAGGAGTAAATAACCCTTGTTTTTGCTTTACGACAGCATTTTTTATGTGGAATAATTTACCTACTTTCCACTTATGGATCCTGCTACATGGAACTGAATAAACTCACCGTAGTTCAGGGGAATGATCTTCTTGAAGGCGCTTACAGCGTCACTCTGGACGAAATGCGCCTGCTTAACCTGGCGCTGGCGCAAATTGATAGCAGGAAACCTCAGCCAGATACGCTTTATCGACTTTTCCCTCAGGATTATCAGCGGATCTACGGGGTAAACCCGACAAGCAGCCATCGCCAGTTACGCGAAGCAGCTGAAAGCCTGATGAAAAAGCCGGTCACCATTTACAAACCGGACATCAAAACCGGCAAGGTTCGTACCGTCCAGCTTTCCTGGTTCTCGCGTCTCGAATACGTAAGCAGTGACGATCACAGCGCGGTGGTGCTGCGGTTCGGACAGGACGTTGCGCCGTATCTCTATGAACTTAAAGAGTCTTTTACCAAGCTGAATTTTGCGAACATTGCGAAACTCGACACCCCGTTCTCTGTGCGCCTGTATGGCTGGCTCATCAAAGCTAAGAACCTCTACGGGCGTCGCAGCGGTAAAGCCATCGAAGTGACGCTGGATCTCAACTGGATGCGCGAGAAGGCCGGTCTGGCGGGTAAATACGAGGACTATCGTGACTTCCGCCAGAAACTGCTTGAGCCGACGATCAACCGGATCAACGCCAATACCGATATCTCCGTCGTCTGGGAGCCGGTGAAGCAGGGCAGGACCGTGGTATCCATCAAGTTTGCTTATGTGGATGAATCCGCACCAGAAGCCAGCAAACCGCTGCGTCCGCGCTTACCGCGTCGTCCGCGTGCGGTCGCCGGTTCAGCACTGGAAGGCGAGTGGGCGCGCCGCTGTATCACCATCTTTGAAGAGTATCGTGAAAAATTAAGCGCTTACGATGTCGAAGAGAAAGCCACGCTGCCGGATCTGCGTAAACTTTCTGGCTGGTACAAGATGATCGGTGAGAAGAATAAACAAAAAGAGATCCTCGCCGAAGTCAGTTCACGTAGCAAAAAGACCGCAGCCTGATCGCACATCATCCCCTTTGAAACGAACGGCGTATCTTCACTGAGATACGCCGTTTTTATTTGACCCGAATCGGAGGGAAGCAGAGGAGGCTGTGACGTTATCTCTTTTACAGTAGGTCCTGCGTGGTTAGTGAGTGCTTACTGGGTGTGATCAGGAAATTATTCCACATTAGCCGTTTTGGCGGCTTTTCCACCTTACTGTTTAAAAGCTATAAGCCATATTTTTTCGTTGTTAGACAAGGCCGGATCGCAACCTTACTCTTCGTCATGTTTTGTAAATTCATTGCACACTTACTGATGAGGGATGTCACTTGGCTACGTTACTCACTTCTGCCTCCGGGCGGCTTACGCATCGCGCCCGTCGCGCGGTCTCTTTTAAGACAGCATTACTGGCCAGCGCCGTGATGTTTTCTGCACATACTTTTGCGGATGACGTGCTGAAAGAAGGCATCACACCTGCGACGGATGCCAGTCAGGTGCCTGCGGCAGCAAAATCACGAACGGATACCGTGATCGCCGGGATCTCCGAACCACAGGGTATTTTTAACCCTTACTTCTTTGTGAATGGCTGGGATGAAAACGTCACTAACGTGATTTTTGCCCGTCTGATCGACTGGGACAGCCAGGGAAAACTGGTGCCAGGACTGGCAGATAGCTGGACCGTCAGCCCGGACGGTAAAACCTATACCATCAAATTACGTTCTGGCCTGAAATTCAGTGACGGCTCACCGCTGACTGCTGAAGACGTCGCTTTTACCCTGACGGTGTTGTATGACCCGAAATACGATGGCGACACCGATATCACGCTGGCACACATTGCCGGTGGTGACGAATACAAACAGGGCAAAGCTGACAGCATAAGCGGCCTGAAAGTCATCGACCCGCTGACGTTGCAGGTTACCACCACACAACCGGGCGCCACCACGTTGCAGAAAATCGGCGGTCCGGTGCTGTCGAAAGCCTATTACGGCAAAGGCTATCAGCGCGGCAATCTGGATTATTTGCGTACGTTGCATGGCAAACCGCTGGGTAACGGCCCGTATGTCTACGACAAGTACATTCCGGGGCAGGAGATCCGCTTCCACGCCAATCCAAACTATTACCGTGGCGTGCCACCGACTCCGCGTTTTATCTATCGCGTGACCAATCCGTCGACCAACTTCCAGTTATTCCAGACCGGTGATACCGATTATGACGCCTTTACCTCGCGTCCGGACGATATCGAACAGCTGAAAATGCTCGGTTTTGCCAACATCAACCTGTACGGATCCAGCGATTACAGCAAGATTGAATTTAACGTCCGGCGTCCGGCTTTGCAGGATGTGAAAGTGCGTCAGGCGCTGATCTACGGTCTGGATCGCCAGAAGCTGATCGACGTGGTGTATCAGGGTTACGGCACTGTGGCGATTGAGCCGATCGTGCCGATCTCCTGGGCTTATAACACCGACGGCGTGAACCCGTACAAGTTTGATCCGGCGAAGGCCAATAAATTACTCGATGAAGCGGGCTGGAAAACGGGCGGAGACGGGATCCGTGTGAAAGACGGTAAACGTCTGGAACTGACGCTGCTGGTCAGCAAAAAAGTGCTCAACGACGCGCTGATCCCGATCGCCAAAGAAGACTACCAGAAAATCGGCGTGCTGCTGAAACCGCAGGTTGTGGACTTCAACGCGCTGATGTCGCAACGCAAAGCGGGGAACTACGATCTGGCGTCTTTCAGCACCAGTACGCTTAACGATCCGCATGATGGCGTATGGGATTACTACAGCACAGAGTCTGCGGAATCCGGCTACAACAATCCTGAAGTGGATAAGCTGATCAACGAAGGCAACGCCACGCTGGATATCGAAAAACGTAAGCCGATTTATCATGAGCTGTACAAAGTGCTGGCAAACGATCCACCGGTGATCCTGCTGGGTAACCGCAAAATTCTTTCGGCCAGCAGCGCCCGCGTGACCGGTTTTAAACCGGATATTTATAACGGCCTGACCGGCAGTCTGCCGGACGTCAAAATCGTAAAATAATCAGAAATCACGTTGCTGCCGGTCTCCACCGGCAGCTTCAATGAGAAAGTCATGAGAAATTTTATTCTGCGTCGTTTACTGCAAACCATCCCGATGTTGTTCCTCGCTTCATTGCTTATCTTCATGCTGTTTGCCAAAACGCCGGGCGATTTTATCGACGGCAATATCACGCTCACTGCACAGCGTGCCGCCGAACTGAAAGCTTTATACGGTCTGGATCAGCCGCTGCTGAGCCGTTATCTGCGCTGGCTGGGCAACCTGTTGCAGGGTGATCTGGGTTTTTCGCTGCAATATCAGATCCCGGTCAGTCAGTTGCTGAATCAGTACATCTGGAATTCCTTCCTGCTGGCGACCATTGCGATGGTGTTGTACTGGGGGATCGCACTGGCGGTGGGCATTGTCTCGGCGATGAAACCCTATTCCCTGTTCGATCATGTGGTCAGCGTGGTGATCTTCGCCGCCATGTCCTTTCCGACGTTTTTCCTGTGTCTGCTGCTGATCAAATGGTTTGCCGTGGATCTGCACTGGTTGCCGGTGGGCGGGATGACCAATACCGGCAGTGACGCGACCGGCTGGGCCTGGGTGATGCAGGTGGCCGCGCATCTGGTGTTGCCGGTGGTTGCGCTGGTGATGTTACAGGCGGGCAGCCTGACACGATATTTTCGCGCCAGCATGCTGGATGTGGTGCGCATGGATTTCATCCGTACCGCACGGGCGAAGGGCCTGCGGGAACGTACTGTCATCCTCAAACACGCGCTGCGAAATGCCTTGTTGCCGATTATCACGTTGCTGGGGTTTGAGTTGCCGGGGCTGTTCTCCGGGGCGCTGATCACCGAGAAAGTCTTTAACTGGCCGGGTGCGGGGCACATTCATATTGATTCGCTGGCGGCGCGTGATTACCCGGTTCTGATGGGGTTCACCCTGTTTCTGGCGGTATTAACCATTCTTGGCAACCTGATTGCTGATGTGTTGTATGCGTGGGCGGACCCGCGCATTCGGGTGAGGTCGTGATGTTTGGTTCTTTATTTTCAACCAACCGCCGGCTGCGCGAAGCGCAAATACCGGCGATGGCACATGTGACGCCGTCACCTTTACGGCAGGCATGGCATTCGTTACGCCAGAACCGGCTGGCGATGTTTTGCCTCATTTTGCTGCTGGTGATGGCGGTGTGGTGCATTGTCGGGCCGTTTTATTCGCCGTGGCGCGATGATGCCACCGATGCGCTGATGATCAACAAAGCGCCGAATGCGGAGCACTGGCTGGGGACCGACTTCCTCGGCCGTGATGTCTATACGCGGCTGCTGCTGGCGGGACGCATCTCACTGATTATCGGCATGCTGACCATGTTGTTGTCCGTGACGCTTGGCTATCTGATGGGTGCGGTGTCCGGCTATCTCGGGGGCATCACCGATAAAATCATTATGCGATTTGCCGATCTGGTGATGACCATTCCGAGCCTGCCGCTGCTGATCGTGATGGGGGCAATGTTGTCTGAACTGGATTTCTCACCGGACTCCCGGGTGTACATGGTGATCGTGATGCTCAGTCTGCTGGAGTGGCCGAAACTGGCGCGCCTGGTGCGCGGGCAGATCCTCTCCCTGCGCGAACGTGATTTTATGCTGGCGACCCGGGTTCTCGGGCTGTCCTCGCGGCGTCGCCTGTTCGGACATCTGCTGCCAAATACCGTGCCGATTCTGGTGGTCATGGCCACGATGGCGGTGGCGAACGCCATCCTCAGCGAATCCGCCCTCAGTTATCTCGGGCTGGGCGTGGTGCCACCGACCCCGTCATGGGGAAACATGATGGATGCCGCCAACAGCCTGATCGATTTCCAGCGCCGTCCGTGGTTATGGATGCCACCGGGCGTGGCGATTTTTATTACGGTGATTGCCATTAACGTGCTGGGCGATGGCCTGCGTGACGCGCTCGATCCCAAAATGAAACGGAGCAAAAAATGACGCAACCGTTGATCCGTTTTAATCAGCTTTCCCTTTCCTTCGCCAGCGATCAGGGCCGTGTCCGCGCCGTGCAGGATGTCACCTTTGACGTTCAGGCCGGGCAAACCGTCGGGGTTGTCGGCGAATCTGGCTGTGGCAAAAGTGTCACGGCAATGTCGCTGATGGGATTATTACCCCCGCAGGCCGCCCGTATCGATGGCGGTGAAATCCTGTTTCAGGGACGTGACCTGCTTAAACTGCGCCCATCCCGGATGGCGGATTTGCGCGGTAACCAGCTGGCGATGATTTTTCAGGAGCCGATGACGGCGCTCAATCCGGTGCTGACCATTGGCGAACAGCTGGTCGAGCCGCTGATCCGCCACCGCGGTGAATCCGCGAAAGCCGCGTGGTCGCATGCGACGCAGATGATCACGGAAGTCGGGCTGGCGCGCGCAGACAGCCTGATGACCAGTTATCCGCACCAGCTTTCCGGCGGAATGTTGCAGCGCATCATGATCGCGATGGCGCTGAGCTGTAAGCCGCAGTTACTGATTGCGGACGAGCCGACCACCGCACTGGATGTCACCGTGCAGGCGCAAATCTTGCGTTTACTGCGCGATCAGGCGCAGCAACATCATATGGCGCTGATGCTGATCACCCATGATTTGGGGGTGATCGCACAGATGGCGGACCACGTGGTGGTGATGTACGCCGGTAAGATTGTCGAGCAGGGTGCGACAGCGGAAGTGCTGCGCAACCCGCTGCATCCTTATACTCAGGGGCTTATCGCCTCCAGACCGACCCCCGGAGAACGCCGTCGCCGCTTATATTCCATCCCCGGTCAGGTACCGGATCTGGCCGCGCTGCCGCCGTACTGTGCGTTTACCGAACGTTGTGCCCGCGCCACCGACCGGTGCCGTCAGGGGATCCCGCCGCTGGAAGGGCAATACCGACAGGCGGCGTGTTTTTACAGCGGACTGAGTCCGGCGGGTGAGATCAATGACAGGGAGTTACAGCCATGAACGCTGACTATCTGATTGAAGTGGACGGCCTGAAAAAGTATTTCCCGATCCGCGACGGCGTGTTCGGACAGGAAACCGGACAACTGCGTGCCGTGGATGGCGTCAGTTTTAACATCCGCAAAGGCACCATATTCGGGCTGGTGGGCGAATCCGGCAGCGGGAAAACCACCGTCGGGCGCACGCTGCTGGGGCTGTATGACAAAACGGCGGGCAGGGTGATGTTTCGCGGTGAAGACCTGCATGGCCTGAAGCCGAAACAACTGAAAGCATTGCGTCCGAAAATCCAGCTGGTGTTTCAGGATCCGTACAGTTCGCTGAACCCGCGTATCCGCATTGGCGATGCCATCGGCGAAGCGATGCTGGAACACAAGCTGTGTACGCGGGCGCAGCTCCACGGCAAAGTGACGGAAGTAATGAAGATCTGCGGCCTGTCGCCGCTGCATTACAACCGCTTTCCCCATGAGTTTTCCGGCGGACAGCGCCAGCGTATCGGCATTGCCCGTGCGCTGATCCTGCAACCAGATTTTATTATTGCGGACGAACCGATTTCCGCGCTGGATGTGTCGATCCAGGCGCAAATCATCAATTTGTTCTCGGATTTACGTGACGATCATGGCGTGACATTTCTGTTTATCTCGCACGATCTCGGCGTGGTGGAGCATCTTTGTGATGACGTGGCGGTGATGTATCTCGGCCAGTTAGTGGAAACGGCCAGCCGCGATGCGTTATTCCAACGGCCCCTGCATCCGTATACGCAGGCGCTGCTGGCGGCGGTACCCACGCTGGATCCTGACAGTGAACCGGTGGCGATGGTCAGCGGGGAAATCCCGGATCCGTCAAAACCGCCTGCCGGATGCCGGTTCCACACCCGTTGTCCTCAGGCCACGGCGCGCTGTCGGGCGGAAATCCCGTTACTGCGTGATATTGAACCCGGGCACCGCGTCGCCTGTCATCTGGTTTAACCCCTCACCGCCGGATTCAGTCTTCCAGGATCCGGCGGGCTTCCATCTGCATTTTCTGCCCGACGCTTTTGGTCACGTCGATCACTTTCTGCGTGGCCGGAGATAAAAACGCACCTTCCAGCCAGGTGATCCCGACGCGCCGTTCCATCACTAACTGATCGTTATCGATACGGACCAGCCGCGAGATAAACTCCTCTTCGACCAGAATGTTCTCGGATAAAAAGCTCAGTAATCCGCTTTTGGCGATCAGCCCCGGCACAGACGCCAGCGAGCTGATTTCGACTTTGACGTCGGGCGCCGGACAGTGATTCTCATAGAACATCTTGTCCAGCCACTTGCGCATCGACACGGTTTTTGCCGGTAAAATCCAGCCGTAACGGCTGAGTTCGCGCAGGCTGGCCGGTTTGCCCGCCAGCGGATGATCGCTCGACGCGGCAACAATCACCCGGTCGGCGGTCACCGGCAACTGCACCACCGGGCTGTCGTAATTCACCAGCGGCCCGATGATCACATCGATGGCATGGCGCTCCAGCAGGGCGAACAGCACGTCATTCATGCCGATCTGGATTTCCAGTTTCATGTTCGGCACCTGCGATTGCAGCATTTTGCAGATTTCAGGCAGTAAGAACTGCGTCGCAGAACCTGAGACGCCCACGCGAACGATCCCGCCCGCGCCGCTGCTCAGTTCATTCATGATTTCGCCGATTTCAAGATAGGCACTTTGCAGCGACAGACCGCGCTGATAAAGCACGCGTCCCGCTTCGGTCAGCTCAAGCCCGCGACCTGCCCGTTTGAACAGTTTGATGTTCAGTTCTTTCTCAAGACGGGTGATAGATTTCGAAAGTGCAGGCTGAGTTATATTTAAATTTTGTGACGCAAGTCTCAAATTCATCATCTGCGCAGCGGTGACGAAATAGTCTAAGTCTCTGTTATTTAACATTGATTCCTGAAATTCATCGATTAGGTAATAAAATATAGTAGAAGGCATGAAAGGCAGGGTCAATAATCTCGCGATCTTCACGGTGGCCCGGGCGTCATCGCGAAGACAACGCCAGCGAATTCACCTGTTTTAAGTAAAATAAGAAACTAAGTGCATCTATGAAAATTGTTAATTTCACCATCAATAAAGACCAGACCAAAAGCTTCGGCATCTTTCAGGCAGAGGGCATCATCGATGTCGGATACCATGCGGGATGCCGTGACATTAACGAATTCATGGCACGCCATTCGCTTGAGGAACTGCACCGCTATGTCGGGCTTCCGGCGGATCTTCAACTGAACGACATCACTTTCCTGCCGGTGATTGACCGTCCGGGGAAAATTTTCGGTGTGGGCATGAACTACGCGGAAAAACGTAAAGAATTCAATGAAACCAGCGATGCGCCGACATTGTTTGTTCGCTTCGCGGATTCCCAGGTGGGCCACAATGGCACCATTATCAAACCGGCCTCTTCTGAGCAGTTTGATTATGAAGGCGAACTGGCGATTGTGATTGGTCGTACAGGCCGCAATATTTCAGCCGACGATGCGCTGGATTATGTCGCCGGTTACAGCTGCTATATGGATGGCTCGGTGCGCGACTGGCAGCATAAATGGTATACCGCCGGTAAGAACTGGCCTTCCACCGGCGCGTTTGGCCCGTGGATGGTGACGCCGGATGAAGTGGGTGACCCGCAAAATCTGAGCATCAAAACCTGGCTGAACGACCGTCTGGTGCAGGACGATACGACCGCCAGCATGATCCACACTATTCCGCAGATGATCGCTTACATCAGCACCTTTACCCAGCTTTCGCCGGGCGACGTGATCATGACCGGCTCACCGGGCGGCGTCGGTAAAACCCGCGTACCGCCATTGTTCCTGCATGAGAATGACAAGATTGAAGTGGAAATCGAAAATATCGGGCGGCTGACCAACCTTATTCAGAACGCACCGCTGTCTGAGATAACACATTCCAGAACAGCGGCCTGATCCCTTAACGAACCGCATCCACCAAAGGCACCGTTTCTCCGGTGCCTTTATTTTTAACGACCATCAGATAGGTCAGGGTGAATGACAGCCCGAGCGACAGTATCACGCCCATCACAATGTAGATGAAATACGGACCGATGTAGGCGGGCAGGCTGAAAATGCTCGACAGAATATAGCCATACAAGCGCACTCCAAAGAAGGCGATAAATGCCGAGGCCACGGAGCTGCTGAGGGTGGTGGCAATAAACGCTTTTTTGTAGCGCGTCAGTACGCCGAACAGCGCCGGTTCGGTGATCCCCAGCAAGCCGGAAATTGCCGCAGACAACACCACAGATTTCTGTTCGCGGGTTTTAACGTGGAAGTAAATCGCAAAGGTCGAACCGGCAATCGCCATGTTGGCCATAAACATCATCGGCATCAGCATATCCCAGCCCTGATCGGTGAAGTTCTGCAACGCAATCGGCGTCATCGCATGATGCATACCGGTAAGGATCGCCACCGGGCGGATCGCGCCGACAATAAATCCGGCAAAGACCGATGACACGTCGAACAATCCCTGAATGCCGAACGCCAGCAACTTACCGAGATAAATTCCTGCCGGACCGATCAGCGTCAGCGACACCAGCGCCGCAATAAACAAGGTCAGCGTGGGGGTAAACACCGTTTTCAGCACATCCGGCATGATTTTATCCACCCAGCGGTGGATGTAACTCAGCGCCAGCACGGAGAAAATCACCGGGATCACGCTGGCCGAATAGTTGAAGACAGACACCGGCAGTACATCCATAAAATACAGCGCGGTGGGCGCTCCGGCGGTATGACTGGCGAGTGCTTTCGCGGCGTCCATCAGCGTCGGGTACATCAGGCAGGCGGCGACAGCAGCGGCCAGATACTCATTGGTTTTGAAGATCCTCGCTGCGGATACCGCGAGGAAAAACGGCAGGAAGTAAAACACGCCGCTGGCGATCAAATCGATGATCATTACCGTTTCGCTTTTCGACGAAATCACCTTTAAGGCAATTAATCCGGCCAGCAAGCCTTTGATCATCCCCGCGCCGGCAATGGCTGGAACGATCGGGCCGAACACGCCGGAGACGGTATCCATGAACATCGATACCAGGCTTTTTCGTCCTTTTGTGGAAACATTTCCTGTTGCTGTTTCTGAAACACCGGACACCGGATCAAGCTGCGACACGATCGCCTCGTACCAGACATTCACTTTCGGGCCGATGATGATCTGCACCTGTCCACTCTGGCTTTGCGCACCGAGAACGCCGGGCAGATTTTTAATCTCATCCCAGGCCACTTTATTTTCATCGCGCAAATCGAAACGCAGACGGGTCATGCAATGCCAGACTTTATTAATATTCTCCGCACCACCCACCAGTTTTATCACTGATTGCATTATTTCTGTATTCACCCTGAACCCCGCGACGACCCGTTAATTATTCATTGTCAGATGGAAGGGGAGTGTAATGACGCCCATTTTTAAAAACAAACCAATAAAATAGGAGCTGCGTCACAAATCTTCACTGACAGGCCGTGTTTAAAGGCGTGAAGGTTAAATTGGTCTGTTTTTTATGAAGAATACGACCTGCTTTTAAACCAAAATAAAGTCATGAAATTAAGGTTTACAAGCAGGATAAAAATACGGTGAAATAACCGCAATACGAATATTCCCGCCGTCTTTTTTTGAAAAGGCATCACGGTTTTTATTAAGGATGAATATGCAGCCTGCGCTGATTACCAATATCGAATGCCAGATAACCCGCCCCGATCGCCATAATTTAGTGGTGGTCAGAATTGAAACCGATCGTGGTGTTTTTGGCCTGGGCTGCGCGACGTTCCAGCAGCGCCCGCTGGCGGTCAAACTGATGGTCGATGAATATCTCAAACCGCTGTTAACGGGGCGCGATGCGAATCACATTGAAGATCTCTGGCAACTGATGATGGTAAACGCCTACTGGCGTAACGGGCCGGTGATCAATAACGCGATTGCGGGCATCGATATGGCGTTGTGGGATATTAAAGGCAAGCTGGCGAATATGCCGCTGTATCATTTGTTTGGCGGTAAATCGAAGGATGCGGTCACCGCCTACAGCCATGCGGCGGGCGAAACGCTGGAAGATCTTTATGGCGAAGTGGAGCGTTTGCTGGCCGAAGGTTACCGCCATATCCGCTGCCAGCTGGGTTTTTATGGCGGCAATGCGCGTGATTTTCACAGTACCCGCGAACCGACGGCGGGGGCGTATTACGATCAGGACCAGTACATCGACAACACGCTGGCGATGTTCAAAGCGCTGCGTGAAAAATACGGCCATCAGTTCCATATCTTGCACGACGTTCACGAACGGTTATTCCCGCAGCAGGCGGTACAGTTTGCCAAAGCCGTCGAACAATACCGGCCCTATTTTATTGAAGATATTCTGCCGCCGGATCAGAACGAATGGCTGGCGCAGATCCGCAGTCAGACCGCCGTGCCGCTGGCGACCGGCGAACTCTTCAATAATCCGGCGGAATGGAAAGATCTGATTATCAACCGTCGGATCGACTTTATCCGCTGCCACGTTTCGCAAATCGGTGGCATCACCCCGGCGCTGAAACTGGCGCATTTCTGCCAGAGTTTCGGTGTACGTCTCGCGTGGCACTGCCCGCCGGACATGACGCCGATTGGTGCGGCAGTGAACACGCACCTGAATATTCATCTGCACAATGCGGCGATCCAGGAGTTCGTGGCATATCCCGCCAATACGCAGCAGGTCTTTCCGGGCGCACAGGCACCGGAGAACGGCTATTTTTATCCGGGAGAAGAAGCGGGGATCGGTGTGGGCTTTAACAGCCAGGCCGCCGCAGAATTTCCGGTGGTGTACCGGCCGCACGAATGGACGCAAAGCCGCCTGCCCGACGGCGTGATCCACACGCCTTAAGTCTGGCGAAAGGCCAGATTGTCCTGATTAAACGGGATGACGTAGGTGCAGGAATAATCGATATCGATGATGTCGCTGAACGCATAAACCTTGCCGCCCTGCAAAATGCCTCTGTTGGTAATGTGCATGGCGGCAATGCCTTTTTTACACCCCAGAATTTGTGCCTGTTCCTTGCTGACCGTTACCGCCTGATAACGGGTGAGGGAGTGCGAAATCACATAGCCTTTGCTCAGCACATATTGCTGGATCGAATGCTCGATGGTTTTCTGGCTCAGATCGCCAAACTCCCGTGCCGGCATGCGGGAATATTCAATCTGGACATTGCGCTGGCTGATGCGCCGCAGGCGGGTGAACGCCCAGATAAAATCATCCCCGCTCAGATCGAAAACCTGTTGTTCTTCTTTGTCCGGCCGCCGCTTGTGCAGTTCCAGCATACGGAAGCTGATCTCCGCGAATTTCTTTTCGGTGATTGAGTTGTACACCAGCGGATTGCTGCTCACGCCGGGATTAATGTAAATCCCCGATCCCTGCACGATACGCACCGCGCCGATGCTCACCATTTTTTCCAGCGCCTTGCGCACGGTAAAGCGTGACACGCCATATTCTTCTGCCAGCTGGCGTTCCGGTGACAGCTTTTCCGGCAAGGATCCGCTGTTCTGATAAATCTTGCTCAGTAAATCCTGAGCGATAAATTCGCTTTTTTTCATTGAACTTTGATTTTTGTTATTCCGATCTCAGTTTATAGCGCATTCTTCATCGCGGTTCCAGCCACACGGCAAGGGGAAAAATAATCTGGAATAATGGCAATATAAGGGTACACCCTGGCAATGGGAATACTATTATCCTTTATTTACATCACGGTATTACGGTATTGATGAAAAAGGGAATAATTACATCTGTTTGAAATATAGTGACATTTAAAGCAAATAAGACACTGACGCATTTCAGCTTGTCAATCTATATGGCCAAATCAGATGCCGGTTTAAATACGCAGGAAATTTGAGGAACAGCGATTTCGAACCCACGCTTGTCATGGCAAAAAATTAAGACGTCGGAAAGAAATTTTGCCGGGTGATTAAGTCTCAATCTCTGATTGCACAACCTCATGAGGTATTATTAGCATGAAAGCGATGACTTCTGTTAATTCAAAGAATGAACAAGCTGCATTATATTTGCTGGAACAAACGATGGGTCATGCCTGGCAGGCTGCACTTCGTGTGGCCGCTGAATTAGGCGTGGCAGATAATCTGGCGGAGGGTCCCAAAACCACGCAGACGCTCGCCAGAGAGCTGGATGTCGACGCACAACAATTACAACGTGTTATGCGGCTGCTGACGACAAAGGATATTTTTCTCGAACTCGACGACGGCAGGTTCGCCCTGAATCCGCCTTCTGAATTTTTGCGTACGTCTTCCCCGCACTCGCTTCGTCCGGCCGTCCTGATGATTACCGACGAAACATTCTGGCGGCCCTTAGGCAATCTGATTGAAAGCGTCAGGGGGCGCTCCGCTTTTAAAGAAATCTACGGTTGTACCTTTTTCGAATACTGGTCAACGTCGCATGCTCAGGATTACGATTTTCATTCCGGTATGTCTTCTATGTCTGAAATTGAAAACAAGGTGCTGGTGCACAACTATGACTTTCCGGAAAACGTCACCCTGGTGGATGTGGCGGGCGGAATGGGCGGGTTGCTGTTGCAGGTATTACAGGCCAACCCGACGCTCCACGGTATTCTCTTTGATCAGCCGCATGTACTGGAACGGCACCGCCTTCAGGAACTGGGGGACGACACCCGCTGGGAAATCAAACCCGGCAGCTTCTTCGAATCCTGCCCGGCGGCGGATATCTATCTGCTGAAATACATTATGCACGACTGGTCAGATGAGAAGGCGACCCTTATTCTGAGCAATTGCCGCAAAGCGATGTTGCCGGGTGGCAGGGTGTTGATCATGGATCCGGTCATTGCAAAAGGGAACGCGCGTCATTTTGGTAAAGAGATGGATATTTTACTGATGGCAAGTTTTGACGGGGGCAGGGAGCGCACGGAAGAAGAGTTGAAACAGCTGATCGCCGGTGCCGGTCTGAAACTCAACCGCATCATTGAAACGGGCAGTTATGTTTCTATTGTTGAGGCGGTCGCCGACTGATTTTTTAAACGTTTTACCGGCTTATAGCCGCTATAAGAATGGGGAGTCAGTGATGACTGCCCATTTTTTACAGCCTGTAAACTGTATTGTTCGTTAACAGCTTACAGGCTGTATTTTACTTTTACAGCTTTTAGGGTGTAAAGTGCTGAATACAGCCTATAATCTGTATAAGACCCACGATACAAGAGCCAAAACAATGAAGACAGTCTATCCATTGAAGACACTTAATCAGCTCCGTCCGTTCCTGGTGGGATTTCGTAAGGAAAAAGGTCTGACACAAAAGGACGTGTCAGAAAAACTGGGCGTGACCCAGCAGACGTATGCCCGGCTGGAGGCAAACCCTGCCGCTGCCAGCCTTGACCGGCTGTTTCGGGTATTCAATGTGTTAGGTATTGAGATGGTATTTTCTTCACAATCCGATCCTGAAAAGCCTTCTATGGAGGAAATTAAGCAGGATTATTTAAGTACGCCCGCCAGAAAGGAACAATGGTGATGATATGCGTCGTGCGCAGCAGCGTTTAGCAATATGGATGAACGGTATTCCGGTGGGATACTGGGATAAGCAAAAAGGTGAGGATCGTTTACAGTACTTGCCCTCCTGGAGGGAGGATCAACAAGGGCGACCTTTGTCGCTTTCCCTGCCGTTTACGCCGGGTAATCAGGTACACCGTGGCAATGTGGTTCGTGATTATTTTGATAATTTATTGCCCGACAGCGAAGGGATCCGCAGGCGTTTGGCCGCACGTTATCATGCTGAGAGCCTCGAGCCTTTTGATTTGCTCACAGAGTTAGGGCGGGACTGCGTCGGTGCAATCCAGTTGCTGAATGTCGGGGATCAACCTGCTGGGATATTCACTATTCGCCAGCGCCTGCTTTCAGAACCGGAGATCGCCGGTATGCTGCGCAACACGGCGGGGATGTTGCCGGGCCAGAACAATCAGGACGAAGATTTGCGATTGTCTATCGCCGGTGCACAGGAAAAAACCGCGCTATTATGGCACAACGGGCAATGGTGTTTGCCGGAAGGCAATACGCCAACCACGCATATTTTTAAATTGCCGCTGGGTCTGGTGGGAAATATGCAGGCAGATATGAGTACGTCCGTTGAAAACGAATGGATATGTTCATTGATAATTGAGCAGTTTGGTCTGGCGGTGGCTAAAGCTCAGGTTGCGCAATTTGAGGATCAGAAAGCGCTGATCGTCGAACGTTTTGACCGAAAGCTTTCTTCAGACGGTGGATGGTGGATCCGTCTGCCGCAGGAAGATATGTGTCAGGCGATGGGCGTATCACCTTTGCGGAAATATCAGTCCGATGGCGGCCCTGGGATCACGGACATCATGGAAATATTGAGCCGGTCTGAGCAGGCGCAGCAGGATCAGTCTCAGTTTTTCAAAGCGCAGATTATTTTCTGGTTGATGGCCGCCACTGATGGTCATGCTAAAAATTTCAGCCTCGCGCATCTTCCGCAAAATCGTTATTGCATGACGCCGCTGTACGATATTTTGTCAGCATGGCCGGTCATCGGCCATGGAAACAATAAGATTGCGTGGCAAAAATGTAAGCTGGCGATGGCCGTCCGTGGCAGCAGTAATTATTACCTGATCAGCAAGATCCAGCGCAGACATTGGATTAAGCAGGGCGAGCAGAGCGGGTTAGGTAAACGGCAAATAGAAACCATGATCGATGAGATCATTGCGCTCGTACCGGTCGTTATTGAAAATGTTGCAAGGCAGCTCCCTGCTTCGTTTCCTCCTGAACTGGCAGACGCTATTTTTACCGGGATGGAACAGCAACGGGTGCGGCTGCAAGCACAGGCTTAACCTGTAAGTACTCCTCCAACAAAAAAGCCCGCCGGTCTGCACCGGCGGGCTTTTCATTTACTGCTAAATCTTACTTCTCGTCAGGCAGTGCGTAGGCAATCACGTAGTCGCCGCGTTCTGCGGACTGACGTGCGCCACCGGCGCTGATGATGATGTACTGTTTACCGGTTTTCGGTGAAACGTAGGTCATCGGGCCAGACTGGCTGCCGACCGGCAGACGGGATTTCCAGATTTCTTTACCGGTTGCGGTATCGAACGCACGCAGATAGAAATCCTGCGTACCGGCGAAGAACAGCAGGCCGGATTGCGTTGACAGGCTCGCGCCCAGTGTTGGCATACCGACTTCCATTGGCATGCGCATTTTGATGCCCAGCGGACCGGTGTCTTTCACCGTTCCGACCGGCACCTGCCAGACGATTTTACCGGTTTTCAGGTTAACCGCAGACATGGTACCGAACGGGGGTTTCTGGCACGGAATGCCCAGCGGAGACAGGAAACGCTCGCGGACTGCGCCGTACGGCGTACCGTCCATCGGCACCATCCCCATCTCGATACCGCTTGCGCCGGTCGGAACCTGTGCACGCGGCACCATGTAGTTCGCCAGACCCAGACGCATATCATTCACGAACATGATGGCGTTGTTCGGGTCAACCGAGACGCTGCCCCAGTTCATGCCGCCCAGAGAACCCGGGAATTGCAGGGAACGATCCAGACCCGGAGGCGTGTAAACGCCTTGGTGACGCATACCTTTAAACTCGATGCGGCACAGCAGCTGATCCATTGGTGTCGCGCCCCACATATCAGACTCTTTCAGCGTCTGGTTGCCGATGTTTGGCATACCGACAGAGAAAGGCTGCGTTTTGGAGTAGCGTTCACCAGGGACGTTACCCTGCGGTACTTCACGGTTTTCGACTTTCGCGACCGGCTGGCCGGTTTCGCGGTTCAGCATGAAGATCATGCCTTGTTTGGAGGTCTGCACCAGAACCGGCGTGCTGCCACCTTTACCGTCCGGCAGGTCATACAGCAGCGGCTGAGACGGCAGGTCGAAGTCCCACAGGTCGTGATGCGTGGTCTGGAAGGTCCAGCGGACTTTACCAGTGGCCACGTCTACCGCAACAACAGAAGAACTGTATTTGTCATCCAGCTCGGTACGTGTGCCGCCGAAGAAGTCCGGCGTCGCGTTACCGGTTGGCATGTAAATCAGACCCAGTTTTGGATCGTATGACATTGCCGACCAGACGTTTGGCGTACCACGGGTGTAGGTCTGACCTTCCGGTGGCAGTTTGGTGATGTTCGGGTTACCCGGATCCCAGGCCCACATCAGTTCGCCGGTGTGCACGTCAAATGCACGTACCACACCCGGAGGTTCGCCGGTGGAGAAGTTATCCGCTACGCGACCGCCAACGACAACCACGTTACCCGCGACCAGCGGGGTAGAGGTTTGCTGGTAGTAGCCAGGTTTCACTTCGCCCATGCCGACTTTCAGATCAACCACGCCGTTGTCACCGAAATCAGCACAAGGCTTGCCGGTGTCAGCGTTGATGGCGATCAGACGCGCATCGATGGTTGGCAGGAACAGACGACGTTCGCAGGTGCCGCTGACGGTACCGCCGGTCGCAGCAGGCGTTTGCGGAGCATTAGTGGCTGGCGCGGCAGCTTCTGAGGCTGCGTTCGGGCTTGCCGGCTCAGCAGCAGGTACGGCGGCAGGTTGTGCCGCGGGTGCCTGTGGCGCGGCGCTGTTCTCGTAATAGCCCAGACCACGGCAACGCTGCCAGTTAGGCGCGGTGGAGTTGGAATCGTAAGACCACAGCTTTTTGCCGTCATCAACGTTCAGGGCGATCACTTTGCTGTATGCGGTACACACAAACAGCTTGTCACCGATTTGCAGCGGGGTGTTCTGATCTTCAGCGCCGGAGCCGTTGCTCTGCGGGATATCGCCGGTATGGGCAGTCCACGCAACCTGAAGTTTATCCACGTTGGATTTGTTGATCTGATCCAGTGCAGCAAAACGGTCGCCTGCGGTGGTGTTACCCCAGTTTTCCCAGTTCTTCTGCTCAGCACCTTTGTCTACCGGTTTCACCGGCACCTGATCGTTGTCGGCGCTGATGATTGGCGTTGGCACGAAGGTGTTACCGAAAGCAGCAATCAGCGCGACAGCCAGGACAGCCGCCAGCGAGAAGCTTGGCCCTTTACGCGCCACCAGACCTGCACGTGCTTTCAGCAGCGGATAAGCCAAAGCGACCAGAAACGCCAGCACGCCGAAGGTGAACAGGCGGGAGAACAGCGGCCAGAACGTGAAGCCTGCGTCCCAGACAGCCCAGATAACAGAAAGCACAAAGGCCACGGCATACAGCCAGGCACCTGAAGGCTTACCTTTGAAAATTAAAACGGCGGAAACGATGAGCGCCAGACCCATCAGCAGGAAGTAAACACTTCCTCCCAATGTCGCCAGATACGCGCCACCGATACCGAGTGTCAGACCGATGACGACCATCAGCGCACTCAGCAGCCAGAGGAGCCAGGTCCACTTGCTATTTGTTGTTGGCATGATTTATCTCACTGCATAGTTGTAGAGAACTGTTGATGAAAAGCTGGTAACACTTAATGACCACCCGTTATTAAATGAACCAAATAGAACAATTTCGCGCAAATAGTAATACTTCTCATCGAGGTTGTGAATGTGTAACGAAGAGTTTGAAATTAGGTAAATTATTATAGATTAGATTAATCTTTATGCAGGAAATTTTTATGCGTTGATTTTAAAGAATAAAATAAAGTGTGTTATTCAATATATTAATGATTTTTAGATTATATATACGTTTTTTATCTAACAAGTCGCACTTAACATCCACGCCTTTTTTTGCATAAAAGCAGGAATGTCACATTTTGGACTCACTGGTACGATTTGCGCGAACCTGACGGGGCGTTTTACAGATAGCCTTCGATTAATGTCTTCATTTCACGGGTGATATGTTCCACCAGACGGCTTTTGGGGATCTGCGGCGGGAAGACGGCGAGATAGGCAATACTTATGTCTGGCGTAAAAGGTTTGAGCACGATGTCGCTTTTGTGGCTGCGTGCGGTGATGAAATCGACCACGCCGATCCCCAGATTATTGCCCGCCATCACACAGCAATTGTGCAGCGAGGTTTCGATCGGGTTATTCATATAAAGGTCGAGACGGCTCATCACCTGGTCGAGTTGTTCACGCAGCGGCGTTTTGCGTCCGGGAATAATCGGCCGGTAACGTGTCAGATCCATCGCCGTGACCACGTCCTGTTTTGCCAGCGGATGGCGCGGCGACATCACGGCAACCGCTTTTGCCCGTGCCAGCATTTCCGCTTCCAGACCTTTCACATCCGGCTTGCCGAAAATGAACCCAACGTCGTACTGATTGCCGGTCACCACATCGGTGATATGCGTCGTGCTTTCGATGTCCAGAAACAGCGAGATATCGCCAATACTCTCAATCAGCGGCGGGAGAATATGCTCGACGCACAGCGCCGATAACGCCGCTACCGAGCCAATGCGCAATACGCTGCCTTTGGAATGACGGATTTCGTCGGCGATATGTGAAATATGTTCAAGTCCGAGATACAAACGCTCGACTTCGCGGTACAACTTGATGGCATCATCACGCGGGATCAGCCCGCGTCCGTCACGGTCAAACAGCTTCAGATCGACGGCATATTCGAAGTCACGGATCAGCCGGCTGACCGCGGGCTGCGTGATGTTCATCATATTTGCCGCTGCGGTGATACTGCCGGTGAGGATCACCTTATGAAAGGCTTCGACCTGTCTTGGATTAATTTTCATAATATATCCTCAAAATCCATAACATTTGTTTATGGATGTAACACAAAATACAATTTTCAATTCAGAAGTCCACCCCCTAGACTCGAATTCACGATCTGACACACATTGCCTGAAAATCTAAAAAAATTAAGGGTTAAATGCATGAGAAAGTCCGTTCTGGCAGGAGTGCTTTCACCGGCACTGGCCACATTTTTCGTTTTATCTTCCCCCTCTGTGCAGGCCGCTGATCTGAATATCGGCCTGGCTGCCTCAACGACGTCAATGGATCCGCAGTTTTACGTCGGCGGTGCCAACAGCGCGATGGCGCGTAACATCTTCGACGGACTGGTGAATCAGGATGAAAAACAACATATTACGCCTGCCCTCGCCGTGTCATGGAAAGTCATTAATGACACCACCTGGGAATTCGCCCTGCGCCCCGGTGTGAAATTCCACGACGGCAGCGATTTCACCGCTAAAGACGTGATTGCCAGCGTGAAGCGCGTGGCGCTGGCCTCGAAAAACAGCCCGAGTGCTTATACGCCGTACGTTAACGATATTGCTGACGTCACCGAAGTGAATCCGCTGACGGTGAGAATTGTCACCAAAGCGCCCACACCTTTATTGCTGAACAACTTAAGCCGCGTCGCGATGTTACCGGCGCGTCTGGAAAACGTCGGATCGCCAACCCTGAACGAAGGCAAAGACGTCATCGGCACCGGCCCGTTCAAGTTTGTCAGCTGGACGCCCGACGATAATGTGGTGCTGGCGCGCAACGACCAGTACTGGGGCGGGAAAGCGCAGTGGGATAAGGTCACGCTGCGTGTGTTCAAAAACCCGAGTGCCCGCGTGGCCGCCATGCGTTCCGGCGACGTGGATTTGATTGAAAGCGTGCCGACGGCAGACGGACGGGATCTGGGCAAACAAACCAGCCTGCATCTGGAATCCGTGGCCGGTAACCGCATTTTGTATTTACACCCGGATCAGGACCGCGATGCGTCGCCGTTCGCCAAAGGGCCGGACGGCAGCAATCCGCTGAAAAAACGTGAAGTGCGTGAGGCGATGTCGCTGGCGATAAACCGTCAGGCGATTGTGGATCGCATCATGGACGGGCAGGGCGTACCGGCGTCGCAACTGGTGCCGAAAGGCTACTTTGGTTACACGCCGTCTATTGCCGCACCGGTGTACGATCCGGTGAAAGCCAGACAGTTGCTGGCGCAGGCCGGTTATCCGGACGGTTTTACGCTGACCTTCCATGCGTCGAACGACCGTTATCCGAACGATTCTAAAATTGCGCAGGCGCTCGGCCAGATGTTCAGCCGTGTCGGCATCAAAACGGATGTCGTGACCATGCCGGGCAGCGTGTATTTCTCACGGGCGTCTAAACGCGATTTCAGCCTGATCATGGGCGGCGCGGCGATTGAAACCGGGGAAGCCTCCGGCGTGCTGGGGCCGTTGCTCGAAACCTTCGGGCCGAACGGCGGACAGGGCAATCGCGGGCGTTACTCGAACCCTGAATTTGATAAAACGCTGGCACAGGCGCGGGAAACCCTCGACGACGGCCAGCGTGAGAAGTTGCTGCAACACGCCACAGAGATTGCGATGAAAGACGAAGGCACGATCCCGTTGCTGTTCCTTTCCTACACCTGGGCGATGAAGACACCTTATACCTACGTTGGCCGCTCCGACGGCTACACGTTGCCGTACTTTGTGCATGAGAAACAATAAGTCGCGCAGAGTGCATACCGAACCAAGGCGGGAATAGAGCACCAACACCAGGGTTGTTCTAAGAAAAGAGAGAGAAGCTATGACTTCTTTTAGCGGTGTGTATCCCTATCTGGTTTCGCCGGTCACCCCCGGCGGCCAGATAGACAAACCGGTGCTAACCGCACTGGTTGAACATCTGATTAACAGCGGCGTGCAGGGTCTGACGCCACTCGGCAGTACAGGTGAATTTGCATACCTCAGTGCAGAACAGCGCACAGAGGTGGTCAGAACTGTCGTCGAAGCCGCACGGGGGCGCGTTCCGGTTATTGCCGGAGTGGCGGCCACCACCATTCAGGACGCTGTGGCGCAAACCGCTCGCTACGTCGCTCTGGGTGTCGACGGTATTCTGGCGATACTTGAGGCCTACTTCCCGGTGCCCGAACAGGGCGTCGAGGATTATTTCCGTGCCATCGCGACCGCCGCAGGCAAACTGCCGGTCGTGCTGTACACCAATCCGCAGTTCCAGCGTTCGGATCTCAGCCTGCCGGTCATCGAGCGGCTGAGCCACGTGGAAAATATTAACTATATTAAAGATGCCTCGACCAATACCGGCCGGTTGCTGTCGGTCATTGAACGCACGCAGGGACGGATGCAGGTGTTTGCCGCATCGGCGCATATCCCGGCCTGCGTGATGCTGATTGGCGGCGTGGGCTGGATGGCCGGTCCGGCCTGTATTGTGCCGAAGCAAAGTCTGGCGCTGTATGAAGCCGCAAAACAAGGCGACTGGAAGAAAGCGATGGAGTTGCAGCGTCCGCTGTGGCGCATCAACGAAATCTTCGCCAAATACTCCATCGCCGGGTGCATCAAGGCGGCGCTGCAATTACAGGGCTTTGAGGTCGGCGATCCGCTGCCGCCGCAGGTACCGCTCAACGATGCCGCGCGTCAGGAAATCGCTGACGTTTTACGATCTGTGGGGGCGCTGTGAAAACCATACCGGTGATCATTGACTGCGATCCGGGCATTGACGATGCCATCGCGCTGCTCAGCGCGTTCGTCGCCCCGCAACTGAATATCCTCGGCATCTGCACCGTATGCGGTAATCAGCCGCTGGCGAATACCACCCGCAATGCGCTGCAAATCACCGAACTGGGTTACCGGCTGGATATCCCGGTGTTTGCCGGTTGCCACCAGCCGCTGTTGCGCGCGCCGATCCACGGTCAGTTCCACGGCGCGAACGGTCTGGGCAATACGGCCTTTCCCGCGCCGCAAAAACAGGCCGAATCCCTTCATGCCGTTAACTTTTTGATACGAAGTTGCGAACAGGCCGCAGAGAATAATCAGCCCCTGACGTTGTGCGTGCTCGGACCGCTGACCAATCTGGCGACGGCGCTGCGCATGAAACCGGGCATTGCCGCCGGTATCGGTCGCGTGGTGCTGATGGGCGGCGCATACCGTGAAGCGGGCAACCGCACCATGACCTCCGAATTCAACATGCTGGCCGATCCGCACGCCGCGCATGTGGTGTTTTCCTCGGATCTGAACATCACTGTGTTGCCGCTCGATGCCACGCATCAGGTGATCCTGACGCCGGAACATGTGGCGAAATTCATCAAAGTCTCAGGACGGATTTCCGCGCAGTTGGGCGAGCTAATGGCGTTCTGGGATCGCAACGACGTCCGCCGTTACGGTTCACGCGGCGGGCCACTGCACGATCCGCTGGTGATGGCTTACGTGCTGGCACCGGAACTGTTCGGCACCGAAAAAGCGCGGGTGTTTGTCGAACATGACAGCGAGTTGTGTATGGGACAAACCGTCGCCGACTGGTACGGCAAGTCTGGGCAGACGCCCAATGTCGATATCGTTACGCGCGTGGATGCCACTAAAGTCTTCACGCTGTTTTACGAACTGCTTTCACGTTATGCCGGGAAATGATCTTATGAACCAGCGCATCATTATTGATACCGATCCCGGCGTGGATGACGCCATCGCCCTGTGGCTGGCGCTGGCCTCGCCGGAACTGGACGTCCTTGGCGTCACCGTGGTGGCCGGCAATGTGGCGCTGAAAGATACCGTGCGAAACGCCTGCAAAATTGTCGCGTTATCCGGCAAGACCGGCACGCCTGTGTTTGCCGGTGCGCCGGGACCGCTGGTGCGTGAACAGGTTTACGGCAAATACGCCCACATCGGCGCGTTTAACGATGAACTGGTGCCGGACAGCCATCTGCAACCCCAGGCGGAACACGCGGTGGATTTTCTGGTGCGCACCTTACGACAGGCCGCAGAAGACAACGATCCGGTCACGGTCTGCGTGATTGGCCCGATGACCAATATCGCGCTGGCGCTGGGTATGCATCCTGACGTGGCCCGCGGCATTAAACACATCGTGACCATGAGCTGCGCGTTTACTGCCCTCGGACACCGCGTCCCTTGGGCGGAATTCAACGTCTATGCCGATCCGCACGCGGCGGAAAAAGTGTTTAACAGCGGCGTGCCGCTGGTGATCATGCCGCTGGATCTGACCTTTCAGGCGCTGATTGGCGCGGATGATATCGAGGCACTGAAACAGGACGGCGGCCTGCCGGGCAAGGCCATTGCCGCCTTGCTGAACGCGTTTGACCGCAGTGATCTCAACCGTTTTGGCCGTGAAGGCGGGCCGGTTCATGATGCGGCGACCATTGCGTGGCTGTTGCAGCCGGGATTGTTCTCCGGTCAGCCCGCCCGCGTCGGGGTGGCGGTATCCGGCAACACTGCCGGATACACCTACGCAGATTTCTGGCACAAACTGGCGACGCCGCCCAATGCGATGGTCCTGCAGACCGTCGATGAATACGGCTTCTTCAGCCTGCTGCGCCGCGTGCTGTCCCGTTATGGCGATGCGCAGGCATGAGCCGTTACCTGCTGGGACGTTGCGGACAGACACTGCTGACGCTGTTCGTGATGTCGCTGCTGGTGTTTGGCGGCGTGTATCTGGTCGGCAATCCGGTGGATTTGCTGCTCAGTACCACCGCGACGCCCGCTGAGCGCCTGAGCGTGATCCAGTCTTTTGGCCTCGATAAACCGGTGTGGGAGCAATACGGCCTGTTTGTGGTCAACGCGCTGCACGGCGATATGGGCAACTCCTTTATCTACAATCAGCCCGCGCTGCACCTGATTTTTCAGCGAATGCCCGCGACGCTCGAACTGGCGCTGGTGGCCTTTGTCCTGGCGCTGGTGATTGGCATTCCGCTGGGCGTCTATGCCGGTCTGCGCCCTGACGGCGTGTTATCGAAGTCGATCATGACCGTCTCGATTTTAGGCTTCAGCCTGCCGACATTCTGGATTGGGCTGATGATGGTCATGCTGTTCAGTGTGAAACTCGGTGTGCTTCCGGCGTCCGGACGCGGCGCGACGGTGGAGGTTTTCGGCGTCCCGCTCAGCCTGTTTACCGCCGACGGCCTCGCGCATCTCATTCTCCCCGCTTTCAATCTGGCGCTGTTTAAAATCTCGCTGATCATCCGCCTGACCCGCGCCGGTGTGCTCGAATGTCTGCAACAGGATTTCATTCGTTTTGCCCGCGCCAAAGGCTTATCCGAAAGCCGCATCGTGCTGGTTCACGTATTGAAAAATACCCTGATCCCGCTGATTACCGTTATCGGCCTGGAACTCGGCTCGCTGATCGCCTTCGCCGTGGTGACCGAAACCATTTACGCCTGGCCGGGGATGGGCAAACTGATCATTGATTCCATCGCCGTGCTCGACCGCCCGGTGATCCTGGCGTATCTGATGATCACCGTGGTGATGTTCAGCCTGATTAACCTGCTGGTGGATGTGCTGTATGTGCTGGTCGATCCGCGTGTGCGGCTGGGGGGCGAACACTGATGGCGTCTGATTCCGTTCACTCGCGTACCGCCGTGCAGGGCAAACCGCACTCCGCGTTTTACCAGACCGTGCGGGCGTTGCTGCGTAACAAATTCTCACTGTGCGGCCTGATCATGTTAGGCATCGCCATTGTGCTGGCAGTACTCGCGCCGTGGATTTCGCCGCAAAACCCTTACGATTTATCACAGCTCGATATCATGGATGGCCGCCTGACACCGGGCACCGCCAGTATGAGCGGCATGACCTATTGGCTCGGCACCGACGATCAGGGGCGCGACTTGCTGAGCGCCATTTTGTACGGCACCCGCACCAGCCTGCTGGTCGGCGTCTCCAGCGCGCTGATCGCACTGACGATTGGCGCGGCAGCCGGGCTTATCAGCGCCTACGCGGGCGGCAAAACCGATGCGCTGATCATGCGCATTGTTGATATCCAGCTGAGTTTCCCGCCGATCCTGATTGCGCTGATTTTGCTGGCGGTGCTCGGGCAGGGCGTCGACAAAATCATTCTGGCGCTGGTGGTGACGCAATGGGCGTATTACGCGCGCACCATTCGCGGCTCGGCGCTGCTCGAACGCCGCCGCAGTTACGTGGACGCCGCGCGCAGCATGGCGCTGTCGAACCCGCGCATTCTGTTCCGTCATATTCTGCCCAACTGCCTGCCGCCGCTGATTGTGGTGGCGACCATGCGCATTGCCTACGCCATCATGCTGGAAGCCACGCTGTCGTTTCTCGGCATCGGTTTGCCGGTCACCGAACCGTCGCTCGGCCTGCTGATCGCCAACGGCTTTGATTACCTGATGTCCGGCGACTACTGGATCAGCGTCTTCCCCGGCATCACGCTGCTGGTGCTGATTGTGGCAATTAACTTAGTCGGTGACGCCCTGCGCGACATCCTCAACCCGCGCAATAAGGATTGATGATGCAAAATCCGGTGTTACAGGTCGATAAACTCAATACCGCGTTTTCCGTGGAAGGCGAATGGCTGAACGTGGTGCGGGATCTTTCCTTCTCGATTGGCCCGAAAGAGACGCTGGCGCTGGTGGGTGAATCCGGTTCCGGCAAAAGTGTCACGGCGATGTCTGTCATGCGTTTGCTGGATGAAAAGCACACCCGCTATTCCGGCCGCATTCAGTTTGACGGTCAGGATCTACTCAGCCTCAACCGTTCGCAGATGCAAAGCATTCGCGGCAACCGCATCGGCATGATTTTTCAGGAGCCGATGACCAGCCTGAATCCGGTGCTGAAAATCGGCGTACAAATCACCGAAGTGCTGAAACGTCATCGCGGCATGGATGACGCCACCGCCCGCGCCGAAGCGCTGCGTTTGCTGGAAAAAGTCCGCATTCCGGCGGCTGCCTCGCGACTCAATGAATATCCGCTGAGCTTTTCCGGCGGTATGCGTCAGCGCGTGGTGATTGCCATCGCGCTGGCCTGTAATCCGCGCCTGCTGATTGCCGATGAGCCAACGACCGCGCTGGATGTCACCATTCAGGCGCAGATCCTGGCGCTGATTAAATCGTTGCAGGAAGAAGAGGGGATGTCCGTTCTGTTTATCACGCACGATATGGGCGTGGTGGCGGAAGTGGCGGACCGCACGCTGGTGATGCACCGGGGCGAAGCGATTGAACAGGCGACCACGCGGGAAATCTTCCATCTGCCAAAACAGCCTTACACGCGGGCGCTGTTGTCAGCCGTGCCACGGCTCGGCGCCATGAACGGCGTGGCGTTGCCGAAGCGTTTCCCGCTGACTGACATGCAAACCGGACAACCGCAACCGGTCGCAGAATCGGTCGACACCCTGCGCCCCGGTCAGCCGGTGCTGGAGGTGAAAAACCTGATCACCCGTTTCGATGTGAAATCCGGCCTGCTGCGGCGGGTGTCCGCCCGCGTGCATGCGGTGGAAGATCTGTCATTCAGCCTGCAACCGGGCGAAACCCTGTCGCTGGTGGGCGAATCCGGCTGCGGTAAATCCACCACCGGACGCACCATTTTGCGCCTGACCGAAGCGACCGCCGGCGAGGTGCTGATCCGCGGGCAAGATATCCGCCGCGCAGACAGCGCGCGGCTGGCGGAAATCCGCACGCAGGCGCAGATGATTTTTCAGGATCCTTACGAAAGCCTGAACCCGAGAATGCGTATCGGACAGGCGATTGCCGAACCGATGGTCAGCCTCGGATTGCACAACGCGGAAAGCGCGAAACGCCGTGTGGCGCAACTGCTGGAACAGGTGGGATTGCAAAGCAATATGGCGACACGGTTCCCGCATCAGTTTTCCGGCGGCCAGCGGCAGCGCATCTGCATTGCCCGCGCACTGGCGCTGGAACCGAAAATGATCATCGCCGATGAAGCCGTGTCGGCGCTGGATGTGTCTGTAAAAGCGCAGGTGATCAATCTGATGCTCGATCTGCAACAGGAACTCGGGCTGGCGTATCTGTTTATCTCGCATGACATGGCGGTGGTGGAACGCATCAGCCACCGTGTGGCGGTGATGTATCTGGGAGAAATCGTCGAAATCGGTTCGCGGGCGGATATTTTCGAAAACCCGCAGCACGCCTACACCCGCAAACTGCTGGCTGCCGTGCCGGTGCCCGATCCGGATGTTCACCGTAAACGCACCGTGGTGCCGGAAGAACTCGCCAGCCCGCTGCGCGCAGCGAATTATCAGCCGCCAGCCCGCCATTACCGTGAAGTCAGTGACGGGCATTTCGTGCAGGTTTAGCGGGGGCATTTATTGGGTGTTCTTGCGGTACTTTATACTGAAATCGCTTTTACATTCCATTTTTGGGATTCAAAAATGGGAATTCATGCCCTTTAAGCAATTGCAGGCAAAAAAAACGTTTTTTTTCTGGGATTATGGACTGCGTTTATAATAACTCTAAAATAATTCCCTGTGAGAAAATATGTTGCCACTTAATGAATTATGCTGGTTGCCTGGTCGTATTTCTTTAAGGCCATTAAGTACGCTTGAATCATCTCATAATTTAAAAACAGGCGCACGAAAGGTACTTGAACGTTATTACTCTCTGAGCACAGTAGGAATGTTTTCGGGTAACCATACACAGATGTTACAGGAAACCCTATCAACGCTGATGGCGGGCAATCTAAATATCGCTAAAGGCCAGGGGTATTTGGTCTATGCAAAAACACAAACCCATAATACTTTCTTTGATGCCCGCTGGCTTGATGAGATAGCGACCGGTTGCGGAATAGGACACTGGGAACAATTAACCGTGAGTCTGAATCATTGTGCCTCCGCTTTGTCGGCGATTCATTTGTTGAAGAGCAGGGTAATAAAAAGTCAGCTGCCAATGATCCTCATTACCGGTGAAAAGGCTTTCCACAGTGATATTAATAAGCTTGATAATAGTGTTATGGCGGAAATTCCTGCTGCCATGCTGCTCAATGCGGGACATTCACAGTGGCAAATCAACAACACTGCCGTGCGGCATCTGCCTTCATTTTATAATAATCACAGAGAGTTTCCGGCTGCCCGACGGCGGGAGCTTTTCTCATCACTGGAACAAGATTATTATGACTTTTATCTTTACGTCCTGAAAAAGTTTAACCTTACCATTGACCATATAGATGCCATTGTTCCGGGTAATATAGATATGCCAATGCTCAGGCGTATTGCCGGTAAATTGAACTTTAAGGGTGAGCTTTTTACTGAGCATATATCAGGTTATGGGCATGCTTATTGTTCTGATATTTTATTTAACGTGTCGTCGTTATTAAAGCGTTTCGAAGGAAAAAGAATACTCTGTGTTGCTATGGGGATGGGGATAACGATGTCCTGTATCCTGATTGAAAAAAACGAAAATAATGAGGTAAATCATGTCACAACTTCTGTTAGCCGTTAATGATGCTTTAAACGATGTCATGTCTGCAAAAATCAACATAACGTCGGAAACTGATTTCAATGAAGATCTGGACCTCGATTCAGTATTATTTGTTCAGTTCTTATTAACCCTGGAAGAAAAAATCCCCGGCCTCATGTTTGAACCTGATCAAATCAATCAGGATGCATTCACCACGGTCGGAAAACTTATTCAATGGATTGAGCAGCACCTGCAACTGGAGAGCTCTGATGTCTGAAGAAGAGTTTACCCGACTTTACTTTCTGTTCAGGGACTATGAGCCGTCAGAAGCTTTCCGGCAGATGCGCCGGAAATGGGCCGACACGGCAAGCGGCGTGTTTTGCGGCGGGTATCAGTTGCTGGCTGCGGAAGGTGAAACCTGCGCGGAACAGCATGCTGAATCTGATCGTATTCTGGCGTCACTGGGCATGTCTTTGCAGCACACAGGCACAGAAAACATCACCGACGATCCGATCCCGCTTATGGCATCTTTTGCGGCACGCCTGGGGCTACTGAGCCAGATCCTGGCCGTGAGCTGGAAGCATTTATCCGGGAGGAAAAGCTTTGGCGTAAAAACGACCCGACATCAGTTGGTGAAGGCGGATTTCGCCGATCTGAGCAGTCAAACAGAGGTGTTATTGCTCCAGTGGCAGATGCGTATTGCGATGCAGGACTTTGCTGATCCGGAGACGGATCACTGGCAGCTCACGATGCTGACCAACCGGGCAGAAAAGCTGATGGGCGGACATGGCTATTTATCCGGCTCGACGCACAGCCTTTCTTACCTTTCGATGATGATTTACAGCCTGTATGGGAAAACCGCAGCCGTTGCCATGGCTGCTTTGCCGGAACGTCGGGAGCTCAGAGTATGAATACTTCACCTGAAATGACGTTGCCACAACGTCATAGCCTGAGCAAAGATATCGCCGACCTGCTGAAGTTAGCCTGGCCGATGATCATCGTGGCCATTGCCGTCTCATTTTCGCAAAACATTCAGACCGCGATTCTGGGGCACGGTAAAGAAACCAGTTCAATTTATGTGCTGTCAATGCTCCAGCCTTTCAGCTTTCTATTTCTTGCGATTCTGGAATGTCTGGCTATCACTAATCAGGTTTTCAGTGCCCGTTCACTGAATCTGTGGTCGCGTCAAAAGGTCCTGGCGGCGACTTCACTGCTGGCGACGCTGGGTATCCTGATTGTGGCACTGCTAAGTGGCGTGACGGCGCTTTGTGCGCCGCTGTTGCAGACCCTGCTGCCTGTCGCCGGGAATGCATTTTATTCCTCAGCATTACCGCTCTATTTCCTGTCCATGCTGCCCTTTATTCAGCTTGAGATGTGTAACAGCGCGCTCCGCGGGCAGGGGAAGAGCGCGTTAAGCATGCTGTTAGTCATCGCGTATATCGTGCTGAATGCGCTGATCTGCTACATCGGCTATCAGGTTTACGGATTAGGTTTTAATTCGATTATTGTCTCAAACGCGCTGGCTTCGTCTCTGCTTATCCCTGTCGCGCTTTGGCTGGTATGGCGTACAGGCTGCAATGCGCAAGATGACCGGCCAGGGGCATTTATTCCGCGTCTCAGCGGACTTCTGTTTCAGGTTGGCGTGCCCATTTTTGCCTCGCTGGTGGTGCTGTTTTTCAGTTCCCTGCTGATATTCCCGTTAATTGGCACGCTGGGTGAGCAATATGTTGCCGGTTTTTTGATTGTGACCAAGATCCGAATGTTTATCGTCATCCCCGCTGTGGCTTGTGGATCCGCGCTGGCGATATTAATTAACCAGCGGCTGGCGATCAGTAGCGGTGAAGAATTAAAACGGTTGCTGCACCGGGGGTTGGCCTTTATTTGTATTATTTATCTTCTGCTGACATCGGGTGTTTATTTCACCGAGGCCAGCCTGATAAAAATTCTGTCCGGTGACAAAGTGATTCAGGACGTCAGCAGCCAGATTATACTGATTCTGTTACCGACGTTTTTCCTGACTTCTTTCGTCGCCTCGCTTCAGGCATTACTGGAACAATTAGAACAGGCCCGACGGGTACTGGTATTAACCGTAATCATTGAATTACTGACTGTTATCACTTTACTGGTGGGCTGGGATAAATTTTCGCAACTGCACACTATCATGAATCTGATTATTGTCTTTAATGTGGTGTACTTTATTGCGTTCGGCAGGGAGTACTGGCGACTGGCCAATAAAATAGGGAGTGAAAATGTTTTATAGCTTCTTTTATCCCGTCCTTTTATTTCTATCGCTGGTGCACCAAAATTACCTGCGGATTTTGGTCATTATGCGATTGCGTCCGACGTTACTGATGAAAGCGAAAATAAGACCCGCAACACATTATACGAGGGCATGCAAACTCATCAGTTTAGTCGATTTATATTCCCTGCATGTCATGTCTTCCTATCTTTCAGCATCATACGCATTACGTCTTTTCGAAAAGACCCGGCCTTTACCCTATAAGCAGGGGGAAATCATGCTGCTCAGCCGCTGCGTGCAGCAGGAGATTTTTTGGCGTAAATCTTTTGTTAAGGTCTTCATTTATCCTCAGGCGGATCCGCAGGCCGAAAAAGTCTTGCTCCTTCACGGGTGGGATGGCCGGAGTATTATGTTACGGCAGATGGCGCAGCGGTTGCAGGAAAAAGGCTATGCTGTTTTTGCGCCTGACCTTCCCGCACATGGTATTTCTCCCGGAAAAAAAGTGTCTTTCTATGATTTGTCTCGGGCCGTCATGGAAATGGAAAACCACTATGGCCATTTTTCGGTGATTATTGGTCATTCGACCGGCGGCTTAATTGGCTGCATGGCCGCCCTGCAAGGGCTGCTTTTTAAACGGATGATTTTAATCGGCAGTCCGTGCAGCTACGGAAAAATGATGGACAGATATGTCAGCAATAATAAATTGCCAAAGCGTATTGCCGGATCAATGAAAAAACTTTACCAGCACCGCTATGGTGTTCATCCTGATGTTATTGGACCGGAGCTTATCGGGTCAATAACACAACCGGTCATGATATTACATGATAAAAACGATCTCAGTATTGAATTGGATGAAGCGGTAATACTGAGCCATTCTTTGAAAAAAAGTGAATTAATCGTTACAGAAGGAAAGGGCCACAACGGCGCATTACGTGACCCAGCTGTATTTAATTATATTTCAGATTTCCTGAGAGATACCTTGCATGAAGACTTTTCATCTTTCCGTGAGCCTAAACTGATATTGCGTGCAGTGAATAATAAAAAGTGGCATAAGAAATCTTTTTGATAATTATAAGCAATGCAGGTTACTGATTAACATGCTTCTTGAAAAGTTGTTTCTTTGAACCCCGAAAATGAAATCATAATCTGACGACTCTTTTTTAATTTCCGGACGCATTGTCCTGATGACATTCTGCTTAAATTTGAGCGGAGACTCGCTATAAGTCTTACTGAAACTTCGGGAAAAATGCGGCAATGAAGAAAATCCGCACGCATAACTGATGTCCGTTAATGACCACTCAGGGGCTAAATGGATAAATTCTCTGGCCAGCGCCAGCCTGACTTTCCACATCCACTTTATGGGAGTGACATCATAGAAATGTTTGAATATACGGCAAATATCAAAACGGGTTTTACCACATATTTTTTCCAGATCTTCCAGTGTGATCTCGTCAGAAATATTCTCCAGCATATAATTAATAATCTTAACAATGCATAAGGCTTTTTCTGTATGAGCGTGTTTCCCATAGACAGTCAAATGACGATTATCCAGATCCTCGGTTATTTTTTGTGTAAAAAGCGTTTTTTCAGCGTTCGATAGTTTGCGTTCCCACATACACACCCCTTCTGCGTAATTAATGAGTGATGAACATTTTTTTGAAAAGTGGAATACCGTACCCGTAAGGATTAAAGCAATTACTATGCCATGTTTTTATTTGTTTCAACTTGTTGTTTAAAATGGATATTATTATTCATCCCTGTTATGGGAACCGTAAAATCCCATTTTCGACACGCGTTAATAAATTGAACTGATCTAATATCCCACTATTGGGAATACCTGATATGAGTGGGACGACACAGGGAAAAACAGACAATCAGGCCACGCCGTCCCATTTTTCGTTCCATTAATGAGATAGAAAATAATGATGGGAAAAGGTCTTTTTTGTGGTTTCCTGAAAAAACAATAAAAATCAGCATGTTAATGAGATTTAAAAGATTGGCACGATTTGTGCTCATCAGTAAGGAGTTATCAGAAAAGGTATTATTATGGACATTTCAATCCCGCAACCCGGGAATAAATTCATACTGAAGCGATACCGCAAATTTTTGGTTGCGGGAGCACTTTTTTTAGCCACGCTGGCGGCAATCTATAATTACCGGTTTTCGCCTTATCAGATTTCCCGCGGGAGTATCGCCGTCGGACAGGTGCAATATGGAAATTTCTCGGTAGAAGTGAGGGGCAACGGAGTACTGTTACCGCGTGATATCAATTGGGTTGCCGCCAATGTTGATGCCCGTGTGGAAGAGGTTATCTACAAACCCGGGATGAAGGTGAGTAAGGGGCAGTTATTGGTGAGAATGAGTAACCCTACGCTGGAACAGAAATTACAGGAAAACCGGCTCGAGCTGGATGCCCGCCGCGCTGAAACTGATGCGACGAATGCAGAATTACAAAATAAAATTCTGAGTCAGGAAGCGCTGGTTCTGGATGCAAAAAGCCGGCTACTCAGCTCTACAATGCGGCTTGCTGCGCAAAAGAAATATATAGCGGCAGTGCCGATGCTGGAATACGAAACAACCCGTATTAATACTGAACAATATCGTCAGCAGGTTGTGCTTGAGGAAAAACGATTAAAAACGCTCAAGCTGAGTATTGATGCTGATATCAAAGCCAGTGCGATGCGTCTTAACAAACTGGAATCGCTGGTGCTGCTGAGCCAGCAGGAAGTCGATTCGCTGAATGTGACCTCACCCATCGAGGGAATTTTGCAGGATGTGAAAGTCCAGGTCGGGCAGCGGGTCACCACCGGAACCAGTATTGCCCGTCTGGCGAAAGAGAAGGAACTTTATGCTGAACTCAAAGTGCCAGAATTACAGTCCCGCGATCTTGCCGTCGGGCAACAGGTGACCATTAACACCGGGCGCAGCCAGTTTGCCGGCGTGTTATCACGTGTTGACCCTGCGGTGACCAATGGCACCGTTAAAGTGGATGTGACATTTACTCAGCCGCTGCCGCAAGAAGCCCGTCCTGATCTGAGCGTGGATGGTTTAATCGCAGTGACAAAAATTAATGATTCCCTGTACGTTGAGCGCCCACCGTTCGCACAGAATAATTTACCTTCGATGCTTTACCGGCTCGATGAAAAGGAACGTTCAGCTACTAAAATGAAGGTCAACTTTGGGCAAGGATCTGCGGATTATATTCAGGTGACCAGCGGGTTGCGTGCGGGAGATAAAATTATTCTCAGTGACGGCAGCGCCTGGCAAGGGGCAGATCAGATTGAGATTACTAAATGATGCCGGCTCACCTGCAAAAGACGCCTGCAAACTGTATAAAGCGATGGAGATAAAAATAATGGAATCACTGGTAGAACTCACTGATGTGAATAAAATATTTTTGACGGATGAAATTGAGACACACGCCCTGAGCAAGATCACGCTGAGCATTTCCAAAGGGGAATATGTGGCGATTTCCGGGCCGTCAGGCTGTGGAAAATCAACGCTGTTGTCGATTCTGGGGCTGCTGGATGTGGCCTCTACCGGTACTTATCAGCTGGCCGGGCATAATGTAGAGAATATTTCTAAAAAGCAGCGTGCTCTGGTAAGAAATCGCGATATCGGCTTCATCTTCCAGTCATTTAATCTCATCAGCGATTTAACCATTGAGGAAAATGTCTCCCTGCCACTCACTTACCGCAAGGATATCTCTAAGACTGAACGACAGCAGAGGGTGGCGGAGGCTTTAGACAAGGTCAATATGTCCCACCGTGGACGGCATTATCCTTCACAGCTTTCCGGCGGACAGCAGCAGCGTGTGGCCGTCGCGCGGGCTATCGTGGGCAATCCTTCCATTATTCTGGCGGATGAACCGACGGGTAACCTGGACTCCCACAATGCCGAGGCGGTGCTGAATATACTCGATAAGCTGCATCAGGAAGGGGCCACTATCTGCATCGTAACCCATGACCCGCGTTCAGCCGAACGGGCGCAACGCAGCATTGTGCTCTCTGACGGACAGGTCGTCGGAGACGGACATGTGGCACGGGAACTGACCCTGATAAAGGAAGCATAAAATGCTTTTTGATATCCGATATGCCTTACGCCTGCTACTCAAAAGTCCGTCATTTACCTTCATCACGGTGCTGATCATGTCCTGTGGTCTGGCACTGACGCTTTATATGTTTTCAGTGATTAATACCATCATGTTTACGCCACTTCCTTACCCGGACGGGAAAAACATGGTGTTAGTTAACCCGACAGTTAATGGCGTCAGTCTGAGTGATTCCGGGGTCAACTTCCTGGACTACAAGGACATCAAGGCGCGCAACACCACGCTCAATGATGTTGGTTATTTTTATGCGGAACGTGCCGATATCAGTGACGGTACGAAAGCGGTTTCCTATATGGCTATCCGTAATACGCCGGAGATGTTTTCTTATGCTGGCGTCCAGCCCTATCGTGGCAGGGTGCTGAACAGTGAAGATGTCCAGCCTGGCGCGACGCCTGTTGCTGTCATCAGCTATGGTATGTGGCAAAACTACTTTGCTGCCGATGAACAGCTTATTGGCCGGGATGTACTGGTTAATGGCATACATACACGCATTGTGGGGATCATGCCCGCCAATTTTGCCTTTCCCTTCTTTCATGATCTCTGGCTGCCTTCTAAGCTGGATCCCTCACAGTATCTGGTGCGCAAAGGCGCGCCGGAAGTGTCGGTTTATGCCCGCCTGAAACCCGGTGTTCCGCTCGCTGACGCTGACCGCGATCTCGCTCAGGTGATGCAGTCGCTGGCCTCTGAGTATCCTGAAAGCAATAAAGGGCTATCGGCTCAGGTACTGACATTCCAGGAAAATTTCATGGGTGAAGAGACCATGCCGATATTCATCGTCATGCTTTTTGCCGTCGCTTTTGTTCTTGTGCTGGCGTGTTGCAATGTCGGCAACTTGTTACTGGCCAGAACCACAGAGCGTTCAAAAGAAATCGCTATCCGTGTCGCCCTGGGGTCACCTTCCGGTCGTCTGGTCATGCAAATGATGTGGGAAAGCTTATTTATCTGCACCTTCTCGGGCGTCATCGCCGTTCTGCTTGCGGCGTGGGGACTGGAGATCACCAATACATTACTCCCGACTTTCGTGCCGAACAAAATTCCGTTCTGGTGGCACTTGTCACTGGATAACGTCATGATCCTCAATGCCTTAGTGCTGGTCATCATGACCGCTGTCGTCACCAGTGCGTTGCCTGCCTGGAAAATCACCCACGGCAATTTCAACGATGTGCTGCGGGACGGAACGCGTGGCGCACAAAGCCGCGGAGCGGGCAAGGTTTCCCGTATTCTGGTGACGTTTGAAGTCGGATTATCCTGTTCCATTTTGTGTATCAGTGCGTTGCTGGCGCTGCTGGTCTACCAGGCAACCCGGGCCGATTACGGGGTGGTGACGCAGGGCTATCTAACCGGTCAGATTAATCTCAATGCCAACCAGTATCCTGATGATGCGAGCCGGATCCTGTTCTACCAGCGACTGCAGTCGTCCCTCAGCGGGATACCAGGCGTTGAAAAAACGGCCATCACTACCAGTGCCGTCGGACAATTTACCGTTCCCCGTCAGGTGGATATCGATTCGTCGGGTAACAACAGCAAAGACCGCTGGTCTTATCCTCTCGTCAATGATGTACAAGTGATGCCGGGAAGCCTGGTGGGAATGGGCATCACGCCGGTAGCCGGAAGGGAGTTTGCCAGCAGTGACACGCAGGACTCGCAACCCGTTGTGGTGGTCAGCCAGTCGTTTGCGGAGCAGTTCTGGCCCGGTGAGCGGGATGTGATCGGTAAGCGTCTGCGTTTTCGTGATTCGGATGATCAGCGCTGGTTCACGGTTATCGGTGTGGTGCCTAACGTTATTCATGGCCGGCCTTTCAGCGCGTTTCGTCAGCGGGTCACGGTTTATCGCTCGCTGACGCAAATACCGGCGGCTTCATTAACGCTGGTGCTCGGCGCTCAGAATCCTGATACGTTAGGCCCTGCGCTGATCAATGCGGTACGTCAGATTGACAGCACGCTGTCGGTCAATCAGGTGCAAACGCTAAATCAGCGTCTGGCCAGAAATACCGCCGGGCTGCATTTCATCGCTAACCTCTTTATGCTGTTTGGCGTGGTCGCGGTAATACTGGCCGCTACCGGTATTTATGCGGTGATGCGCAATGTGATAAATCAACGTATTCAGGAGATCGGTGTGCGTATGGCCATGGGGGCCACGGAAGGGGTTCTGTTGCGGATGCTGATGCTGCAGGGCAGTAAGCAATTAGGCATTGGCCTGATTATCGGGCTGCCTCTGGCCTTCTTTGTCGCACCCAAGCTGACGCGTATATTGGGCAACGGGCATACATCCTTTGCACTGCTCTTCTGGGGCGTAGCCATTATGATCTCTTTGATTGTGGCGTTAGCGGTGTGGTTGCCTTCCCGACGCGCCATTCGTATGTCGCCTGCGGATGCCATTCGCTACGAATAATTTGACGCCGCGCCTGACGGGTGCGGCGGCACAAGCCGGATGCTTTAATGAACGAAAAAAAACGTATTCTTGTTATTGATGATGATGCAGGCATTCTGACCAGCCTTGACATGCTGCTCCGTCTGGAAGGGTATGACGTGACGCTGGAAACGCAGGCTGACCGTTTATTGTCACATTTGTCCGCAAAGCCCTTTGATCTGGTGTTGATGGACATGAACTTTCAGAAAGACACCACCTCGGGTCTGGAAGGTTTGCAACTGCTGGATGAGTTAAAGAAATTTGATGACTGCCTGCCTGCCGTGGCAATGACCGGTTGGGGAAGCGTTGACATCATCGTCAGCGCCATGCGGGCCGGCGCGGCGGATTTTATCCAGAAACCCTGGGATAACGAACGCCTGTTAAGCATTGTTCAGCAACAGATCGCATTGAGTCAGGCAAGACGTTCCGGGAATTGCCTCAGAGAAGAAAATAAGCTGCTGAAAATGGCGCTTGAAGATGACATGGGCAATGAATGGGTTGTCCGTTCTCAGGCCATGAAACAGTTGATCAACGTGGTTGAAACGGTGGCGGCTACGGATACCAGCATCCTGATCCTGGGTGAAAATGGCACCGGCAAAAGCCTGCTCGCCCGCTATATACATCAGTTATCCTCCCGCCGTGATCACAGCATTGTTGAAGTCAACATGGGGTGCATCAATGAGCAGTTGTTTGAAAGTGAAATGTTCGGACATGTGAAAGGCGCGTTTACCGATGCGCGGGAAAACCGCATTGGCCGCTTTGAACTGGCCGATAAAGGCACATTATTCCTCGATGAAATTGGCAATTTGCCGTTGTCCCAGCAGGTAAAATTACTGCGCGTCCTGGAAGAACGGCAGTTCGAACGCGTGGGTTCATCGCGCACACAAAGCACCCAATGCCGGATCATTGCGGCCACCAATACGGATCTTGAAAAAGCCGTGGTGGAAGGGAGATTCCGGCAGGATTTGCTTTACCGGCTGAATGTCATACAAATTCCGTTACCGCCGCTACGTGAACGGCAGGAAGATATTGAGCCGCTGGCCGAACGTTTCATGCAACGCTTTGCCCGCAAGTACAATAAACCTAAACCGATATTATCGGCGATGGCGCGGCAAGGACTGCATGAATATTCATGGCCGGGCAATATCCGCGAACTGAGTCATCTGCTTGAGCGAGGTGTATTGCTTTGCCGTAATAATACGATCGACCTGGCGGATCTTTGCCTGCCACTGCCGGTGAAGGAGCAAAATACGGGTCATGCGTTACAGCATAAGCCGGTGACGCAACTCGAGACGGGCACGCTGGCAGAAGTGGAAGAAACGGTGCTTTTACAACGCCTGCGTCACTATGACGGAAATGCAGTGAAAGCGGCAGAATCGTTAGGGCTGAGTCGCAGCGCTTTTTACCGACGACTGGATAAATTAAAAATCTGTCATGAGTAAACTTTTTCGATCCTTTGAGACGCGTCATTTAATCCTGTGCAGTTTGTCCCCGCTCGGGGGCGTTGTTGCCTATCTGCTGCTGTGGTGTTTCCCGCAGCAGTCTTTCTACCTGAAATGTCTCACGCTCTTTATCCTGTGCGTCACGTTAGTGTATTTTTCCTATCACTTTTTCCAGCAGCTTCTCTATAAAATCAATGTGATTTCTAACCTGTTAGAAGCCGTTGAGCAGGAAGATTTTAGCCTTCGCGGTGTGACCAGCGGGGAAGGGGTGTTTGAAGGCGTCATTGAACAGATCAATGCGATTTCTGGTCAGTTATCACGCCACCGCCAGCAGCAAAGAGAAATGGATTTTCTGCTGCAAAAAGTGATTTCCAATATCACTGTGGCCATTTTCGCGATTGACGGCAATAACCGGCTGGTCTGGTGTAACAATGCGGCCTCGCGGATGCTGGGTACCTCGCTGGAAAAGCTGATCGGCGAGAAATCCAGCCACTGGCAACTTGATACGCTGTTGCAAAATGCCAACCGGGAACATCCGGTGGAGTCTCATCATGAAGGGCGTCCGGGGCGTTATAAAGTGTCCAGTGATACCTACATGGTTGACGGGATCCAGAACGTGTTGCTGTTTGTCAGTGACGTTGATGACATGCTGCGTCAGGAAGAACAAAAAGCCTGGCAAAATCTGCTGCGCGTGATCAGCCATGAAATAAACAATTCACTGAGCCCGATTGCCTCTATCAGCCAGATGCTCCAGCAGCACTATCGCCGCCATACAGAAAACCTGCCGGAGGGCTTTGCGGAAGGTATCGATCTTATCAACCGCCGGGCTAAAGAGCTTATCGCGTTTGTCAGCAGTTACCGCCAGCTAAGCAAGCTCGCGCCGCCCGTTAAAGCACCGCTTGATGTCGCCGCCCTGATTGCGGAACTGCCGCTGTTGTTCGCGCACCGTAAAATTACCCTGAAAGGCCCCGCGCCGCTGATAGTGGATGTCGACCGGGTGCAAATCCACCAGTTGCTCATCAACCTGATTAAAAATGCCGATGAGGCAATGAGCGATACCACGGCGCCGGTTTGCATTGAATGGTCAGAGGAAAAAGGGCGGCTGTTTGTGACTATTCTTGACCAGGGGGTCGGGCTGACCAACCCCAAAAACCTGTTTGTTCCTTTCTATACCACCAAACCCAACGGCAGTGGCATCGGACTGATTTTGTGCCGGCAAATCGCTGAAAGTCATGGCGGGTATCTGTCTCTGGAGAATCGCCATGATCGCACCGGTTGCCGTGTTACCCTCAATTTACCACGGTGATCCCCTCCCTGAACTGAAGACAGGCGAAGGATTTTGCCTGATCCGTCACTTTGCGCCTTCGCTGTCGGGAAAACTGCTGCGACAGCAGGCGCATTGCTGGCTGCGTCAGATACTGACGAGCTGCTTACCGGTGACCGATACGCAGTTAATTATCGCAAGAACCCCTGAGGGTAAACCCTGGCTGCCTGATTTTCCTCAGTGGCACTTTAACTTATCCCACAGCGGAACATCGGCGGCGATAGTGCTGTGTCGCGGGGCCGAGGTCGGGGTCGATCTGGAAAAAGTCAGCGGCAAAGTGGAGGTGAAAAAAGCCATCGCCCGCCGGTTTTTCCACCCAGATGAACAGCGCTGGCTGGCAGAAGATGAGGCCGATTACCTGCTGCGGTTTACCCGGTTGTGGAGTGTGAAGGAAGCCTGGCTCAAAGCGCGGGGAACCGGACTTACGCAGTCGCTGGCCGGTTTTTTGTGCCATCCCTCAACACTGCGGCATTGCGCAGGTGTCCGGTGCGCATCAGGCACAAACAAATCGGTGGGTGTACACAGCGGGCCGGTCACCTGATACCGATGTTGTGTACCGGCAGGGGTTTCACCCAGACGGGCCATCGGGAAATTACGCCGGATCAGCGAGTTGATGCCTGCCGCACTGCCGTGACAGTTGGCTCCGCCATCACATACCGCGAACCATTCATCACGTGAGGGTTTGAGATAATTAACGCGGGTGACAAAAATGCCTGCGCGGGCAATCAGGTATCTGCCCAGTTCGACGATGATCTTACAGCGCGGAAATTTGTCATGATAATTGCGGATAACCGGAGCCAGTGCCTCACCCAGCGCAACAATATCCAGCGGCTTTTCTTTATCGAAATACCTGACGCCGAAACCGCCGCCGACATCGACAAAATCAAAATCGATCTTGTAGATATCCTGCAAAGATTCAGCCAGTGACAGAATATTCAGCGTATTTTTGGCCAGCGCCTGCCAGTCGAGGATCCGTGTACCGAGATAAATGTGGATCCCTGCAAGTCGTACATTGCTTTGCTGCCCGACACAGGCAAATGCCTGCGGCAAAAGTTGTTCATCTATGCCAAATTGCCGCGGTTTGCCACTCATCACCAGTTTGGCTTTTTCGCCAGTAAAGTCAGGATTGATACGCAGGGCGATGGTTTGTATGACGCCCATGCTGGCAGCGATATCATTAAGAAGCTTTATTTCTTCAATGGATTCGATGACGACAGCTTTAATACCAATGCGACAACATTGGGTTAATTCAGCAATATGTTTACCGGGACCAACAAAAATAATATCCCCCGCGGGGATCCCCTGACGTATTACTGTTTCCAGTTCCGCCAGGGAACACACTTCACAACCCGTTCCTTCCCGGCTTAACAACTGAACGATTGTTTTATTGGGATTGGCTTTGAGCGAATAGAAATAATGAATCTCATCAGGAAGTGATTTTTTTAAAGCTGCAAAGTCTGCCTTTATTTGCGAGGCACTGTAGGCATAAAACGGCGTCGGAACCTTGTCAGCCAGACGCTGATAAGGAATATCGTCGATATTTTCTACGCTAATAAACTGGCTATCAGGAGGAAAAGCTGACATCGCTAAACCTCCGGAATAACAGGGATTCAATCTGATGAATATTGCGGAAGTTTTCGAAAAGATCGCCATCGAGGATATCGAAAAAGCTCTCAGAAGCATTGCTTCTGGCTTCCAGCCATTCGCCCATCTCTGCGATAAAACCCACCAGATGGATCGAATCCAGCAGCCCTTCAGGCCCGTAGATTTCAGCGCCTTCTGCAATAGCTGCCAGCTTCCTATTGTCAACACCCACTTTTTCTAATGAGGAGAGTATAAAATCTTTCGTCGCCGATGAAATAGTCATTAGTTTCGCCACGTTAAAAACTTCGTGCCGACATCTTATCCGGCCTACTCAGAAAGATTTGCTTGAAATTGCATCCGCAATAAAAGAAGAAATTAAGGGACGGGATAAGTTCACCTGTGTCATGACGACTCACTGACATAATAATTGGGGGGATTCGAGGAATTCGTATTCGGTTATTTTATGAAGACAGTAAAATCAACCATGATTGCCGTCAGGACTATTTAATGTAAGACTCTGCGGGGTAAAGCTTTATTTTTCAAATCTCATATTCAGAAGGTCATATGTTCAAAATATATCTCATCCTTGCCGTTTCTATCTGCGCCGAAACGCTGGCGACCACGATGATGAAAGCCTCCAACGGATTTACCCGCCTGATCCCGAGCATTATTGTCGTCGTGGGGTATTCAGTCTCGTTTTATGGCCTTTCTCAGGTCGTCAAAGTGATGAATATCGGTATCGCCTATGCTATCTGGGCGGGGATGGGGATTTTCCTGGTCTCTGCCATGTCATTCTTTTTCTACAAACAACGGCTGGATACGCCCGCGCTGATCGGCATGGCGTGTATCGCCATCGGCATCATCATTATTCAGCTCTGTTCCAAATCGGTAACACATTAACATTTCCTGATATTACTCCCCGCAAAATGATCGCTGCCGGCCTGACGGCCGGTTTCTTCACTGCGTAGCAACTTAGTTACAACATACCTAAATGTGGAAGGATTTTCTGATCGGCGTTATCTGTATGTGCCTTTTTCGTTTGCGGCGCCGGATGCCTCTGTAGCCCGCATCGCAGGCGGGGACTGGCTTATTCGTCCGACAGATAAGAAATACCCTAACAGTCATTATGAAAATGCCTTGACCCTGTGATAGTGATCACGTTTATTACGTTCTAATAACAAAACAACATACCCGAAATAATTCGAATTGCAGGAAGGCGGCAAGCGAGTGAATCCCGATGAGCTTACTAAAGTAAGTGATTCGGGTGAGCAAGTGCAGCCAACGCATCTGCAATTTGAAGAATGAAGGGGATAAGGATAATAAATGACTGAGTGCACATCAGCTGACACCCGGCCAGACACGTCTGCTTTCCGCCGCTGGCTGGCGGTCTTTTCACTCGCTTGCGGCACGTTCGTGCTGGTTAATACTGAATTTCTGCCGATCGGCTTGCTTTCGCCGATCGCGCAGTCTCTGGGCGTAACCGAAGGTCACGCCGGGCTGGCGGTCATGCTGCCCGGTATCATTGCGGCGATTTCCGCCCCCCTGATTATGCTGTTCGCCAAAAAAATGGATCGCCGCACCTTGCTGTTGCTGCTTTCAGCCACGGTGATCCTGGCAAACGGGATTGCGGTGATGGCGGAGTCGTTCAACATTTTGCTGATCGGACGCATTATTCTCGGCGTCGGGGTCGGCGGCTTCTGGTCGTTTGCCATTCCGTCAGGACGGCGGCTGGTGGCGGAAGAGCAGGGCGCACGCGCCATTTCGCTGATCACCGCAGGCGTGGCCGTCGGCACCGTCGCGGGGGTGCCGGCAGGCGCCTTTATCGGCGATCTGTTCGGCTGGCGGATGGCGTTTACGCTTAACACCGTGCTGGCGCTGGTGTTCTTCATTCTGCAATGGCTGGCGCTGCCTTCGTTACCGGCGCAGCAATCCATCGGCCTGCGCGCCATGCTGGGCGTCACGAAAGTGGCAGGGATCCGCTATGCGCTGATCATCGGCGTCTTTATGGCGGGCGGCCATTTCGCGGCCTACACCTACCTCGAGCCGTGGCTGCGGTTCAACCTGCAACTCTCTGCCAGCAATATTTCTCTGCTGCTGATGGGGTACGGCGTCGCCGGGCTGATCGGCACACTCACCACTGAAATTACCGTGCGGGAATTCGGTGTGAAGCGGGCCTTTATGCTCAACATGCTGCTGCTCAGTCTCTCGGTTCTGGTGCTGTCGCTGTTTAACGTGCCGTTGCCTCTGGCCAGTGCGCTGGTGATTTTGTGGGGACTCGCGTTTGGCGCACTGCCGGTGTGTCTGAATATCTGGACGTATCAGGCGTCGCCTGCCTTATTTGAAACCGGTTCGGCGCTGCTGGTGTGTGTGTTTCAGACGTCACTGGCGCTGGGCGCGCTGTTTGGCGGGATCCTTGCGGACAGCGCCGGTGTCAGCAGCGCCTTTTTGCTGGGAGGAGTACTGACCCTGCTGGCGGGCATCACGATTTTCCTGTCGCGCCCGCAACCGGTCACCCTGCACGGGGCGAAAGAATGATCTGACGGACGATCAGGAAATCTTTCCACATATCAATATTTGTCCTTCTGAAGCCCGCGCATTGCGGGCTTTGTTTGATATCAGACTCTCTCTTTCGCATAGTGCCGGTAAATAACGCCATTTTTTCATTAGGTTATTTCTTTTTCGTATTTGCTCAACGTGTAGTGCTTTGAAACACTGGGGTCTTTGTTGAAGCGACTTCAACGTTTTCATTATTCACGGAAAGAGTAAACCTGTATGCGCATAGCAATAAAACTTTCAGTTCTGGCGTTATCTCTGGTTGGCGCGCTGGCGCTGAGTGGTTGTGATCAAAAATCTAATGAGCATCACATCAAGGTCGGTATCAGTGCCGGTATCGATCAGCAAATGTGGGAAACCATCAAGAAAACCGCCAAAGACAAATACAACCTCGATGTCGAAGTGGTCACCTTCAACGATTTCGTGTTACCTAACTCCGCGCTGAGCAGTGGCGATATCGACGTCAATTCTTTCCAGCATCGTCCGTATCTGGATAAGCAAGTCAAAGAGCGCGGCTACAAACTGGTGGAAGTGGGGAAAACCTTCGTTTATCCGATCGCCGGTTACTCCCGCAAAATTAAATCCCTCGACCAGTTAAGCGATAACGCGCAGGTGGCGGTGCCAAATGATCCGACCAATCTCGGGCGTTCACTGCTGTTGCTGCAAAAAGTCGGGCTGATCAAACTGAAAGACGGCGTCGGCCTGCTGCCTACTTCGCTGGATATCATCGAAAATCCGAAACACCTGAAGATAGTTGAAATCGAAGCGCCACAACTGACCCGCGCCATCGACGACGACAAAATCGAGCTGGCGATTATCAACACCACCTATTCAGGCCAGGTCGGGCTGACGCCGGGCAAAAACGGGTTGTTTGTGGAAGACAAAGATTCGCCGTATGTGAACATCATCGTGGCGCGTGAAGACAACAAAGACAGCCAGACAGTAAAGGAACTGCTTCAGGCTTATCATACGGACGCGACAGTCAAAGCGGCGGATGAAATCTACCACGGGGATGCGGTGAAGGGCTGGTAAGTCAGGCAGGGAAGAGGCAATATCATTGAATCCTGAGATTATAAAATCCCAGGATTCAATGTGGGGTATTATCAGATATCGTTCAACATCTGCGAACGCTGATTCATGTTATTGAATACGGCGCTTTTCACACGGGCACAAATGAGTGTCTGTTTATCTTTTAATTCAAGCGCAAACATCTCTTTGGAATCTTTGTTAATCAGCGAGGCATTAGTTTTGTAAACGGCGTACGCCTCATTGAGCTGACTAAATTGTTGCTTATAAACACTGAAAGCCTGTTTATCCAGCGTTTGAAGCGCTTTGAACTCAGTGTAGCAGCGGTTGTTAAGCGCTGACGGGTCCTGCTCAGCGGTCCTGGCCGTTGGTTGCGCGCACCCTGTTAAAAAGGCCGCAGCCAGAAACACTGACAGACACGCAAAATGCTTATTCATTATGGCCGGTTCCTTCATCCGATTATTCTCAGTTAATTCCGGCTACTATATTCAGAAGTTTACATAATTGGAAATTATGATTACAGATAATCAATCATTACCGGTGAATAATTTTAGTCGCGTGAAACTGCATGTTTATTCAAAGTAGAACCACGCCGTTTTAATCAGCCCATTTTCCACTTCAAATACAGCGATGCTGTTCACCGGCTGGTCATAAATCCCGTAAATCATTTCATGATCGAAGACTTTGTTGCCCAGCACGGTGCGTGAAACCAGTTCAGCGCGCAACGCCTTATTATTGAACCGGTGGTTTTTATAAAACATTTCGAGCGCCGTTTTGCCTTCCAGTGAAGGCGACAAATTTGGCATTCGGTATGCGACAAAGTCGTCACTGTAGCAGGCCACAAAGGCAGCCAGATCGTGTTGATTATAAGCCTGGAACTGCTTTTCTACCGGGATAACGGCGTCCATTTATCATCACTCATTATGAATTATTATCTATTAATAACGCATATTAATTCATAGAAAGAGGCGTGGCAATCGAGGGGAAACAAAAAAGGCCGCCGTAGCAGCCTGACAGGTAAACGATGCGGCGATCAGCACACGCCAAAATCACCGTCTTCATGATAGAGATCGACGGAATCCGCAGGGACTTCGATTTCCTTTTGGGAGAAATCGTCTGCGCGGGCGCACCACAAGGTGTCACCATCAACACGCAGTACCAACATCTTCGGGCCGCCGGTTTTTGACTGAACGAGATCTTGCGGTTTAAACATCTTTTATTTCCTCTGTTTTCAATGGGTTTCTAATTTTGGGAAAGGGGTCGTGCAGGCCGCATAGCCCGGCCATCCTCGCGGTTCACTGATGAGAAGCTATACTTAATATCAATGTAATACAAACCGGAGGAAAACATGACCATTCATAAGAAAGGACAGGCGCACTGGGAAGGCGATATTAAACACGGGAAAGGTTACATCTCTTCTGAAAGTGGTGCCCTGAAAGATCAGCCGTATGGATTCAACACCCGTTTTGAAGGCAAACCCGGCACCAACCCGGAAGAACTGATTGGCGCGGCGCACTCCGCCTGCTTCTCGATGGCGCTCTCCCTGATGCTGGGCGAAGCGGGACACACGCCGGAAAGTATCGATACGGTCGCAGATGTTTCACTGGATAAAGTGGATGGCGGCTTCGCGATCACCAAAATCGCGCTCGACAGCAAAGTGAAGCTGCCGGGGATCGACAAAGATAAGTTTGATGAAATCATCAAAAAAGCCAAAGCCGGATGCCCGGTTTCGCAGGTACTGAAAGCGGAAATCACGCTGACCTACCAGCTGGAAAACTGATGATTTAACGGAAAATATGTTTCTGAAAAAGAAAAAGCCACGCGATCGTTGCGTGGCTTTTGTGTTATTAGCAGATAAGCAATCCGCTGAGGCCGCCATGCATAAGGTATGACGGCCAGCTCCGTTACTCCGGCGCGCCGTCGCTTCCCTGTTGTGACGGCCATTTCCAGTTGCGGACTTCCGGTAAATCCTCGCCATATTCCCGTACGTAACGATGGTGAGCGGCGATTTTCTCCTGCAAGTCATCCAGAATATCGTCCGCTTTGCCTTGCAGTTTCTCCGTATGCACAATGGCTGCCTGCGCCAGATGGAAGCGATCCAGCTCGTTGAGGACCGTCATATCAAACGGCGTGGTGGTGGTGCCTTCTTCCATAAAACCGCTGACGTGGAAATTGCGGTGATTATTACGCTGATAGGTTAAACGGTGGATCAGGCTCGGATAGCCGTGGAAGGCGAAAATCACCGGTTTGTTCTGCGTGAAGATATCGTCGAACGCCGCCTCGCTCAGTCCGTGAGGATGCTGTTCCTCTGTCTGCAATGCCATGATATCCACCACGTTCACCACCCGCACGCTGAGATCCGGCAGATATTCCCGCAACAGATCGACGGCGGCCAGCGTCTCCATGGTTGGCACATCCCCCGCGCAGGCCATCACCACATCGGGTTCGGTGCCGTCCTGCTCATTGCCCGCCCACGGCCAGATGCCCATACCGGTCGCACAATGCGCGGCGGCTTCTTCCGCTGACAGCCACTGCGGCGCAGGTTGTTTACCGGCCACAATCACGTTGATGCGGTCCCAGGTTTGCAGGCAGTGATCCGCCACCCACAGCAGCGTATTGGCATCCGGCGGCAGATAAATCCGCACGATGTCGGCTTTCTTGTTAGCGACGTGATCCATAAAACCCGGATCCTGATGGCTGTAGCCGTTGTGATCCTGCCGCCAGACATGGGAGGAAAGCAGATAGTTGAGCGACGAAATCGGCTGTCGCCACGGCAGTTTGCGCGTCACTTTCAGCCATTTGGCGTGCTGGTTAAACATCGAGTCGACGATATGAATAAAGGCTTCATAGCAGTTGAACAGCCCGTGCCGTCCGGTGAGCAGATACCCTTCCAGCCAGCCCTGACACTGATGTTCACTGAGAATTTCCATCACCCGGCCCTCCGGTGACAGCTGCTCATCGTAAGGTTCGATCTCTTCCAGCCAGGTGCGGTCAGTGACATCAAACACATCGCTGAGCCGGTTAGAGGCGGTCTCATCCGGGCCGAACAGGCGGAAATTATCGTGATTGAGGGTAAAGATATCCGCCAGATAGCGGCCGAGCATTTCCGTCGATTGCACCTGCGGTTCGCCGCGCGAGGTGAGCGTTACCGCGAATTTCGCCAGTTCCGCAGGCACCAGTTCGCGTCGCAGCCTGCCACCGTTGGCGAAAGGTGATGCGCCCATGCGTTTATCGCCCTGTGGCGCCAGCGCGCGCAAATCCGGTTGCAGCCGCCCCTGCTCATCGAATAAATCCTCAGGCTGGTAGCTGCGCATCCAGTCCTCAAGAATTTTACGGTGCTCGTCGTTTTCACGGCAGGAGGAAACCGGCACCTGATGCGCACGCCAGAAACCTTCGACTTTTTTGCCATCAACAGTTTTTGGCCCGGTCCAGCCTTTCGGACTGCGCAGAACGATCATCGGCCAGCGCGGCACGCCCTGGGTCGGCGTACCGGCGCGGGCGCGCTGCTGATGATCTTTAATGATATCCAGCGCAATGTTCAGCGTCCGCGCCATCTGAATATGCATCTGTTCCGGTTCGTGGCCGCTGACGAACAACGGCTCGTAGCCGTAACCGGAAAACAGCTGGCGCAGATCTTCATCGCTCATGCGTCCGAGAATGGTCGGGTTAGCGATTTTATAGCCGTTAAGATGCAGCACCGGCAGCACCGCGCCGTCGCGTACGGCATTGAGGAATTTAATCCCATGCCAGCTTGAGGCCAGCGGGCCGGTTTCGGCTTCCCCGTCGCCAATGACGCAGGCGGCAACCAGATCCGGGTTATCAAACACCGCCCCGAAAGCATGCGACAGCGAATAGCCTAACTCGCCGCCTTCGTTAATCGAACCGGGGGTTTCAGGTGCGGCATGACTGGGAATGCCACCGGGAAACGAAAACTGCCTGAACAGTTTTTGCATGCCGCTGGCATCCTCGCTGATATCGGGGTAAATCTCGCTGTAGCTGCCTTCCAGCCAGGTATTGGCCACCATCCCCGGTCCGCCATGTCCGGGGCCGCAGATATAAATGACATCCAGATCCCGCTGACAGATAGCCCGGTTGAGATGGGCATAGATAAAGTTCAGTCCCGGCGTGGTGCCCCAGTGACCCAGCAGCCGTGGTTTGATGTGCTCAGGTTTCAGCGGCTCCCGCAGCAGCGGGTTATCCATCAGGTAGATTTGTCCGACAGAGAGGTAATTTGCCGCCCGCCAGTAGCGGTCAACTTGTCTGAGTTCCGCTTCTGCGGACTGCGGTGAAGAGGGTTGCGTCATCGTTTTCCTCCGGTTTTTCTGCTGGGGGTGTCTTTTAACCCTAATAGAAAAATGCGATCCCGGCCAAGTTGACGGGGGTGTGAACTCTGACAACTCGCGCAAGATCAGCTATAGATACTGTGCATTGCCTTAAAAACTAAAATAATTTACCGGGGTAAAAATGAAGGACGAAAACGAAAAAACAGGATTAATCGGACTGGCCATCGGTGCCGCCGTGATGGGACTGATTACCAGCAGAACGATGATCTGCCGGGAAAGCATTGTTGAGGAATTACGACGACTCGGACGCAAAAAAGGGGACGGGCTGGAGGATGAAATTTTTGTGCAGGCGGCGCTGCTGGTGAGTAAGGGACTGTGAAAAGCGGAGGGGGAAACAAAGAAAGCCCGGACAGGGCTTTCTTTGCTGAGGTTACTTGCGACCTAAAAGCAGGCCCAGCACCACGCCAATCGCACCGGCGGCAATCAGTCCCGACAGCGGATTCTCTTTGATCTTATCCGCCACATCAGAAACCACTTCACCCGCCTGCGCGGAATATTTGCGGGCAGCACCTTTCAGCTGGTGTTTAGGAGAATCGACAAAATCTCCAAATTGCTTTTGTGCCTCACCGGCGAACTGGTTAACCGTGTTTTCTATTTTATCTTCCACACGGTTAGGATCTTTATCAAAGTCTTGTGATGACATATCGCGCTCCTTTTTGGGTGGAATTTAAGTCTAGCCGAAAAGTCAGGATCTGCATGGCCTGCCAGCCGGATGCCGACAGATATCAGACTTTTCTTGCCAGCAACGTCGCAAAGCGCAGCTTGTAGCGGTCGCCGTTTTCGTCACGTTTATGCAGTTCGCCCACCTCTTCGTTGTATTTCACAATCTCCCAGCCTTGATAATAATTACGTAATTCTTCCGGCCGGAAGGTAAACGGGAAGGGCAGCGGACACGGGTAATCCGGGCTGTCCATCGCCGCGACAATCAGGTTGTAGCCGCCGGTTTTGGTGGCGGCATGCATATCGGCAATGATGTGCGGAATGCTGTCACGTTGCAGGAACATCATCACCACGGTGGAAAAGATAAAATCATAGTCGCCGCCGAAACGATGAGTGTTCAGATCCTGTTCGCTGATATGGATATGTTGCAGGGATTCGGCCGCAATAATCTCATTCACTTTTGCGACGCTTAACGGGTTGTTGTCCCAGCCCGTGACATCAAAGCCTTTCAGGTTGAGATACAGCGAGTTACGCCCGCTGCCACAGCCCAGATCCAGCGCCTTGCCGGGCTGAACATACTGTGCGGCGTGGAGGATTTCAGAGTGGGTACGGGTCAGGCCGTATTTTTCGGTGTAATAGTCTTCTGGCGCAAGTGGCTGAGTCATTCCGTGGTTTCCTAAAAAGTGAATCGAATACCGCGATTATCCTCCAAACTGGCGTCAGCGCCATGACTCTTAAGGATCAGCAGGCGGGTTATTCATAACCGTATTGGAAAGAGAAAATTTATCCATTGTGCTTTTTTCGTAAGTTAAATTTCTGTTATCGTGAAGGTTAACACTCAGCCTGTCCTGGAAAACCTCAATGCTTTTAACCCTCGTTTATCGCAGCCACATCAGTGAGTCTGTGCAGCCTGCCTCGCTGGACGATATGGTGTCGCGCGCCAACGTTAAAAATGAAATATCCGGCATCACCGGTATTCTGCTTTTTGATGGTACGCATTTTTTCCAGTTGCTCGAAGGGCCTGAAGAGGCCGTTGATGCCATATATCAGACGATTTGCCGGGATCAGCGCCATAATAATGTCGTCACTCTTATGCGCGATTACGCGCCCTCACGCCGCTTCGGCAATGTGGGAATGGAAATTTTTGACCTCAGACACCATCACGAAGATGTCGTCCTGCAGGCGGTTCTGGATAAAGGAACGTCCAAATATCGGCTGACTTATGAAGACCGTGCGCTTCAATTTTTATGTACCTTTGTGCAGGCGCGGGAAAAGGAAAATTATCTCGAAATCCTGCCCGCCAGTACGTGGTCTTTCATCGCCGATGAGCCACTGAAACCGGAGGCAGGGTTACTCTTTCCTGAGATGCAGGATTACAGCTTCACATTTCAACCGGTCGTTGATCCGCTAAGCCGCGAGATTATCTCCTGGGAGGCCAATCTGTGCGGTCCGGGGGGGCGTTCTCCGATGGAATATTTTTCCACGCTTTCCCGCACCACCATTTATGAAGCCGATCTGAAATCTAAAAAACTGGCTTTTGCGCTGGCACAAAAGATGGGGCTCAGCGATAACACGCTGTCCATCAAACTTTTGCCGATGACGTTATCCCGATTGCCGGATGCGGTGGATTTTTTGGTTGAGGAAATCACGGCGCATGGTCTGGTGCCGGAGCAAATCGTGGTGGCCATCACAGAGAATGGCGTCGTCACCCGCGAAGAGAGTTTCACCCGTGCGCTGAAGCAGCTCAAAGCCTCAGGAATGCGTCTGGCGATTGATGACTTCGGCGCAGGATCGGCGGGGTTGCTGCTGCTGACCCAGAGCCAGCCTGACAAAATTATGATTGATCGCGAGATGATTTGTGACATCCACACCAGCGGTTCGAAACAGGCCGTGGTACAGGCCATAATCAGATTTTGCTCTGCATTGGAAATTTCAGTGATTGCGACGGGTGTAGAAAAGCCGGAAGAATGGATGTGGCTCGATGCGGCAGGGGTGTGTAATTTTCAGGGCGCGTTGTTTGCTGCGCCAAGGCTCAATGGCGCGCCGGTGGTGACCTGGCCGGAAGTTAAATCGGAATATCCGTCCGGCATCCTTAACCTGTAATATCCTTATTATGATGAAGGTATTCTGAGTAGCATTATATAAATCAGTCCGCTAAACAGGCTCTGTTTGCGGACTGATTCACCAATTCCTGTCCCCACGCCGTTGATAGCTTAAATCGTATCATCGTCCGGCGTGCGGTAAACCACGTATTCAAGGGCTTCTAAGTAAATATTCTGCTTGCTGTCGTCACTTTCCTGCTCAATTCTCTGGATTAAACAAAGAATAATGTCTTTATGGGTGACCTGTTGTTTATGCTTTTTTAAATTATTATAAATACGGATGACGGTTTCATTGCCGAGCAGAAGTTCCGGATCTTCCGTCAGAATATAATCCGCCAATTTCACATGAGTATAAGACACATCTTGCATTTTAATACCCTCCGCACTTGCTGTTGATGAGAATGCACGCCAGATTTAACACTGAGCGTGAAGATGATTAAATGAACCCGCGGTTATCAGACAGTGAAATCATCGGGCGTCATGCCCACCACCATTTCCAGTGCACTGCGCAGAATATCTAATTGCACGACATCCGTCGTGCATTCAAGCCGGGTTATCAGATGTAAAATAATGGCCTTATTAGTCACTGTGCCTTTCTCGGCCAGAATCTGACGAATAGCGGCACCTAATACTTCTGTTTCGCTTAAAAAGAGTTCGCCGGCTTTGCTAAAATATTGATACACGTCTGAATTACGCACAGAGTCTGTCACTGACTGTGAGGGATTTAATGACATCGAATCGCTATGGCTTGCGGCATACGCGTTTGATGTATCAATGTTTTTTCTGGTCATCGGACGGCCCTTCAGCATTGAAAAAGTGTCGTACATTGTCGACGTCCCGCACCTCATAACTGATTCGCGCACGCTTATCAGCCAGATCATGGCGGATCTCATTAATAATCCGTTCGCAGGCACTTTTTCGATTTATGTTGTCTGCGCTTACAGCCATAAACTGTAACTGCGCAATGAGTCGGTCGGTGGATATTGGACTTTTTGATTTAAGCAAGGAAATAACAGCCTCACCTATCAGCTTATCAGTCAGTCTTTCTTCATTACTTCTATACATATTAGCAGCCTCTGAATATACGCCGGCCAAAGGTCTTGGGCAGATTAGCTTCAGGTTCAGAGTAAGTATTCTACGCCTTAAGGCATAAAATAGGGGTAGGCCGTGAATGAATCATGCCCGCATAATATGTCGAACTGAAATGCTATGAAGCCAATCGTTGCACTACGAAATTAATTAAAGAGGATCATGAATCCCGCTCAAGAACCAGACGGATAAGCTTCATATAATGCTTTTCCTCTTCTTCACTGCCAGCGGCTTCAACACGATTTAAAAGTTTTGAACATAACGCTTTGCGATTAAGGTTCTTTCCTGCCTGCAGAATTTCAACGACAACGCGACCCATGGATTCCTCTTCAGAAAATACCTGATTATATAAGGAAGATGACATGTCCGGAGACATCCCGTTGTGTCTGTTCTGACGCATATTTAACCCTTATGTTAATAGATGTGTGAGTAATGATTACCAGTGTGATTATAAAGTTATACAAGATGGGCGAAGTTGTACAGGTATTTTCAGGAAAAAAAAGCCGGTGATGCCTGAGACTCGGATTTATCTGAACTCAGGCCGGAGGGCGTCCTGAGATTCAGCGCAGCAGGTGTCGGTCGGTCTGCCGGTAAAGATAACTGCCGATGCCATGCAGCGGGTCGCCTTCGAAACCGACTTTCTCCATACCGATTTTTTGCAAAACGCGCTGTGATGCCAGATGATTTTCACGCACCGTGGCGGAGATCCGCGTGATGCCCAGTTTCTCAAAACCGGTGTTAAGTGACGCACTGGCAAATTCTGTCGCCAGCCCTTTTCCCCACGCGGATGTCGCAAACCGATAGCCGAGGAACACCCGGTGATTTTCGTAGCCTTCACGCACGCCAAGACCGCCAAAACCGATAATTTCCTCCGGATTATGACTCCGCGCAATCGCCCAGTGTCCGAAACCGTGATCCCGCCATTCCTGTAACCAGCCGTTCAGTTTTTCTTGTGCCGCTGCCCTATCCGCAAGCGGGCCACGCGGATTAAACAGATGGGTTTGCGGATCACCGTAAATGGCAAAAAGTGAACCGACATCTTCAGCCTCCACCGGCCTGAGCCGCAACCGCGATGTTTCGATGATCATAATGAACATTTCCCTTCCGTTAGCTGAATTAAATCTTAGCCTGAGCGGGGAAGAGTGCCAGCCTGCTTTTGCAGAAAATCAATAAACCGCCGCACCTTTTCCGGCACGTGGCGGGTGTTGGGATAGAGCGCAAAAATGCCCTGTGGCGGAAAACGATGATCGGGCAGCAAAGGGCATAAACGTTGCGCGTCGATTTCCGGCTGCACCAGCCAGTCTGGCAGCAGGGCGACGCCTGCGCCTGCCAGCGCAAACGCCAGTAACGCCGAGGCGCTGTCCGCTACAATGGCGGGCGGAGTGGTCACGCGAAACGGGTTTGGTTTTCCCGCCCTGTCGGTTACCGGCCAGTTCATCGGCAGCGGCAGGCGACTGTGGGCGATCCATCTGGCCTGCGCCAGTTGCGCAAGCGTTTCAATTTTTCCTGCCTGCTGTAAATACGGTGCAGAGGCCACGGGGCGTATTTCAAAACTGCCGAGTGTGGCGGCATGGTGACTTGAATCGGCGAGCTGGCCGAGACGGATCGCCAGATCAAAGCGTCCGGCGATCAGGTCATCGTGTTGTGAAGACGCGACATGCTGAATGCGCAGTTGCGGATGCAGGGCAGCAAAGGCCGCCAGCGCCGGAACCACCACCCGCGCGCCGTATTCCGGCGTACTGGTGATCCGCAACTGGCCGCTCAGTCCGCCGTGATCGCGCCGCACGTCGTCCAGCACCGCTTCGGCTTCCTGCAATAAATCCTGACAACGCTGATAAAAACGTTCGCCCGATCCCGTCAGCGCCAGCCGCCGTGTGCTACGGGTCAGCAGGGCGACGCCAGTTTCACTTTCCAGCTGCTTCACATTAAAACTCACTACCGCTTTGGTCAGCCCGAGTGAGGCCGCCGCGCCGGTAAAACTGCCTGCGTTAACCACCGCGACAAAAATCTCCAGCCGTTGCAAATTCAGCATGTCACGCTTCCTTACTGTCAAAATTATTTTGACAGTGTAACTGTGCCGCGCCCGTTTATCCCGGACAATATCTCCGGTAGATTGCCCGCCTTAACCAACCGTGGATGAGTGCAGATGAGTCACAGGGCGCGGGTTGCCGCGGTGTATTTGCTGGGTTTTTTCGTTGATCTGATCAACATGTTTATCGCTAACGTGGCGTATCCCGGTATCGCGCGGCAGTTTGCTGCGCCGGTCAGTGCGCTGGCCTGGGTCAGTACCGGCTATATTCTGGGCCTGACGCTGGTTATTCCGCTCAGCCGCTGGCTGGCTGTGCATTTTGGCGCAAGGCGGATATTCACCTGTTCGCTGATGATTTTTATGCTTGCGTCAGCGGGCGCGGGAAGTGCGCAGAGTCTGGTTTCGCTGATCAGCTGGCGTATTGTGCAGGGGATCGGTGGTGGGCTGCTGATCCCGGTCGGCCAGACGCTGACCTATGCGCTGTACCGCAGCCATGAACGCGCCCGACTTTCGGCGGTGATCATGCTGGTCGGGCTGCTGGCTCCGGCGCTTTCCCCGGCCGTCGGCGGCATTATCGTGGACAGCTTCAACTGGCGTTGGGTATTTATCGCCAGTTTGCCGCTGGCATTTCTGGCGTGGATCCTGGCGCTTTGCTGGCTGCCAGAAACGCCGCGTGAACCGGCAGGGCGGTTCGATCTCAAAGGATTTGCGCTGCTGAATGGCGGACTGGCGCTGGTGTTATGGGGGCTGACGTCGCTGGGTGAAAACAGTGAATGGCTGAGCGGCAGCGTTTTATTGCTGGCGGGTGCCTGTCTGATGACGATGTTTGTGCGGATATCGCGAAAACACCCTGCGCCGTTGCTGGATCTGACGCTGATGAAAGATCCGCTGCTGCGCACCGGTATGCTGATTTATCAGTGCATTCCCGGCGTGTTTACCGGCGTCAGCCTGATCGCCATGCTGTATCTGCAAAATGAGCAGCATTTCACGGCGGCGCAGTCGGGCGCGCTGATGTTGCCGTGGTCGCTGGCGTCGTTTGCTGCCATCAGTTTTACCGGCAAAATGTTTAACCGGATCGGGCCGCGGGCGCTGTTCATTCCCGGCTGCCTGATTCAGGGCGCGGGCATTGGCTTGCTGGCACTGCTCAGCGGGTTTCCCGCACAATCCTGGCTGGCGATCGCGGCGTTCACGCTGATGGGGGCGGGCAGCAGTTTGTGCAGCAGCACGGCGCAAAGTGGCGCGTTTTTGCATATTCCGACGCAGCAACTGGCCGATGCCAGCGCGTTGTGGAACATCAACCGCCAGCTGAGTTTTTGTCTTGGCGTGACGCTGGTCAGCGTGATGCTGAATATTTTGCAGATTTACCTGCCGCAATCTGCCTTCCGGCTGGCGTTTATTTTTGCCGCCGTCAGCGTTATGGTGCCGGTCGTGTTGTGCCTGCGGTTGCCGGGCCGTGACATTGTGCAGGTACGGCATCAACAGGAACTTCAAAAGGAAAGAAAATGAATCGTTTTGTGAAAGAAGTGTTTGATGCGCATGTGTTAATTCAGCGCTGGTTCTCAGACGCCGCGGCACCTCAGCAGGTTTGTGACGAGCTGCTGGCGCGTTTTAGTCCGGCCTATTCGATGGTGACCCTCACCGGCCACCGTCTGGATCATCCGGCACTCTGTGCCTTTTTCGGCGCGCAGCGGGGCGCGAAAAGCGGGCTGAAAATTGATGTGGAAGCACTGGTCGTTATTGCAGAAAGTGAGTCTGGCGCGGTCGTTACCTATCAGGAACGCCAGCAGTTGCCCGGCCAGCCGGAAACGTTACGTTATTCGACGGCAGTGTTTGAGGTGGACGCACAAGGGAAAATTCTGTGGCGTCATCTGCATGAAACACAAGCAGCCTGATCGCGTATAAAAAAACGGCCTTCCGTGAGGAAAGCCGTTTGAGCCTGCAAAAGTGATTACTTCGTCAGGGTTTTTCTGACTTCGCTGACGTCTTTGGCCGTGACCGCCGGTGCATTGTTGCTCCAGCCCTGACGGATGAAGGTCGACAACTGCGCCGCTTCTTCGTCGGTCAGACGGTTGGCAAAGCCCGGCATCACCAGCGTTGACGGTGCCCGCGCGGTGGAGGGTTGCTGAGCGCCCGCAAGGATCGTGTGGATCAGCCCGGTCGGGTCTTTCGCATTCACAATCGTGGCCTGATCGAGTTGCGGGAACACGCCCGGTGCGCCTTTGCCGGTGACAAAGTGGCAGGCACCGCAGTTATCCAGATACAAACGCTCGCCTTCACTGAGGTTTTTCGCCGCCGTCAGTCTGGCTTCAGTCGCGCTGGCTTTCTGCGTATCCTCTGCCGGAACCGGCGGATTGCCGCCCAGGAACTTGATGTAAGCGGCGATGGCTTTCAGGTCGTCGTCGGTCATGTGGGCGGTACTGTTTTCCACCACAGACGTCATTTCACCGCCAACGGCCGCCTTGTCATTACGCCCTTTGCCGAGATAATCAACGATCTCCTGCTCGTTCCAGTGCGCCACGCCGCGCAGGGAAGGCACATCCCAGTTATTCAGGCTGCCGCCCGCCAGGAAATCAGAGTCGCTGCTGTCCAGCGCCTTTTCGTTCATGCCGAATCCGCGCGGGGTATGACAACTGCCGCAGTGCCCGAGACTTTCCACCAGATACGCGCCGCGGTTCACCTGCGCCGATGCGCCGCCGATCGGCTGGAACGGCTTGTCAGACGCGAACGCCCAGTTCCAGAACCGCATGCCCCAGCGCTGGCTGAACGGGAAACTCAGATCCGTTTCCGGTGGCTGCTCTGCACTCGGTTTTACGCCCTGCATAAAGTAAACGTAGAGCGCGTGCATATCCTGATCGTTGATTTTGGCGTAATCCGGATAAGGCATGGCCGGATACAAACGGGTGCCGTCCGGCAGAACGCCTTTACGCACCGCATCCGAGAACTGCGCTTCGCTATAACCGCCAATCCCGTGGTCTTTATCGGGGGTAATGTTGGTGGAATAAATGGTGCCGAGATTGGAATTGATCGCCAGCCCGCCGGAAAACGCCGGTTTGCCCGCCACCGTATGACAGGCACCGCAGTCGCCCAGACGCGCCACATACTCGCCCTGTTTGATCAGTGCCGCGTTGTCAGGTTGTGCATTGGTATCCGCCTGCGCATTCGCCATAAAACCTGCGCCCAGAAGCAGGGCGTTAGCGATAAATAAACCTTTGAGTTTCATTGTGTTCATCTCCGCTTAAGCCTGAACCAACGGGCCGGGGTTTTTCAGATACTGATCTTTAATTGCCTGCGCCGCCATCAGGGTGATCGCACCGATGGTATCGGTCGGGTTGGCCTGGAAGTTTTGCGGGAAGGCGTTGCCGCCCGGCACAAACACGTTATGCACATCCCAGCTTTGCAGGAACTTGTTCAGCGCAGACGTTTTCGGGTTATCGCCCATCACCGCGCCGCCCACGTTGTGCGTCGACACGTATTTGGTCAGGTCAAAATGCGCGTCCATCGGCAGGAAGCTTTCGCTGTAGCTGTCCGGGTTCAGTTCTTTGGTGATATTGCCGACGATGCCTTTCAGGTATTGCTGCAATTTGAGCTCGTTCTGTTTCCAGTCGAAGGTCATACGCAGCAGCGGATAGCCATATTCATCTTTGTAGTTCGGATCGAGATCCAGATAAATGTCGCGATAAGACTGGCAGGTGGTGGTGATGCTGATTTTCATCGAATGGCCGTACCACTCTTCCATGCCTTCTTTCCAGCCGGTGCCCCACGCTGGCGTGCCTTTTGGCAGCGAGGTGCTGATTGGCGTGCCGGTGGCCTGCGAACTGTGGATTTTCGCACCGCCGATAAAGCCTAAAGAAGGGCCGTCAAAGTTGCCCGGAGAGATGTCGTTGAACATCTGTCCGGTCGCGCCTGCCGTGGCGAACGGATTGAAGTTTTTATCTTTGAAGAACAGCGTCGAGCCGCCGTTGCTCAGGAACGCATAGTTACGGCCAATCACGCCTTCTTCGGTGATCGGGTTGTACGGTTTGCCGATCCCGGACAGCAGCATCAGGCGCACGTTGCAGAACTGGAAGCTGCTCAGCACCACGATTTTCGCTGGCTGGAAGCACTCGTTGCCGTCTGCGTCCATGTAGATCACGCCTTTGGCGGTTTTCTTGTCATCATGCAGTTCAACTTTCAGCACGTTGGCATGGACTTCATAGGAGAAGTTATCCATGCGTTTCAGTGCGTCCATGACGGCCGTCTGCGGCGACGCTTTCGAGTAGTTCAGGCACGGATATTTACTGCAATAACCGCAGTAGTTACACGGCGCGATCTGGTTGCCGTACGGGTTGGTCCAGGCGCGGGATACGCAGGCCGACGGGTTCGGGAACGGGTGGTAACCCATCTTTTTGGTGACTTCCGCAAACATGCTGCTGTTAAGCGTGTCTTCCAGCGCAGGCAGCGGATACGGCTCGGAACGCGGCCCTTCGAACGGGTCACCGCCTTCCATAATCTGACCGCGCAGGTTGCCGGTTTTACCGGACTGTCCGCAGATATGCTCAAATTTGGTGTAATAAGGTTCGATTTCATCCCAGGTGAACGGGAAATCCATGATCCGCATGTCTTCCTGCAAGATGCCCGGCTTGTAAGCCTCATCCGCGTAGGTTTTGAGTTTTAAATCGGTCGGTGTCGGGCGAATCAATACCGCCGTCCAGTGCAGACCGGAGCCGCCAACGCCGGTACCCGGCGCAAACGCGCCCCATTTACGGGTCGGCAGGGCCGTTTCACTCATGTTGTAACGCACGGTGACAGCGGCTTCTGCCGGTGTCGCCATCACTTTGTTGCGTACCGCGTAGGCGTATTCGTCCGCCGGTTTCGGGTAAGCGAATTCTTCGTAGCCGCGATCGCCGCCGCGTTCAAGCGCGCGAACCGTCAGGCCCGCCATCGCCAGCTCGATACTCATCAGTGAGCCAGCCCAGCCGAGGCCGACAACAACGACGTCGACTTCTGGTTTCGTTACTTTTGCCATCTTAAATCCTGTCAGTCATCAGAAAAGGGGAATAGGGCGAGGCACTCAGGCACGCGCGCCCTGCAGGCTCACGGGTCCCAGCGGATACGGGACGTTGTGCTGCTTAACCCACTCGGTGAAACTGGCGCGAGCGCCGGGGAATCCGATGGCAATCCACGCCTTCATCCCTTTGTTTCCGCCATAAATCGGGTCTGCCAGATAGCCGTGTTTGGTATCTGAAAGCAGTTCGCTGAAGAATTGCGAAGCGACGAGATTTTCTTCGCCTGCGTCCGCAAACTTAATGCCGTTTTTCTGAAGCTGAGTCAGGACGTTGTCTTTGTCCTGATCGTTCAGCTCATGGAAGGCTTTCTGATGATTTTGCTGACACCAGCCGTTCGCAATACGAATGCCGGTTTTATAGATTTGCTGCGGGCGGAACGGGATCTGATATCCCATCGTGGCCGGAGCATGTACGTTGAACGGACCCTGCATGTAGATTTCTTCGCCGAAATCGCCGTGCATCTGCTGATCGATAAAAATCGGCACGTTAGTTTCGAGTGCGCCCGGTGCTTTGCCTTTGCCGCCTGCGGGGATCAGCCGGTCAGCGGCGGCCATAATGAACTGCCACTCTTCGGCGCTGAAAAATATCGGTTTATAATCGAGTAAGTCCGGGGCAGCCATTTCCGCAGCTTCTGCCGCTGACAGCCCTTTCATCATGATGGTGCCGACAGGCAAAGCCATCAGCGACCCAAGTAAAAACTTGCGACGGGTTGTTTTTTTTTGAAGGAGCATAGAATTACGACTCTCACATGCCTGATGTTAAGTTTGGGTTAATTATTATTATTTTTGGGTACAAATTTATAATATCACCGCTACATCCAAAATAAATGAATAAATTCCATAGGGAGTGTGGGGTGGGCAATATTTGCGGGCAGGGAAGACATAAGATTTGATTTAAAATCATTTAAAAACAATGTGATGTGATTTTCACTCTCCTCTGTTATCAGCCGTGGAATTAGCATTGATTATCAAAATGACTTTTAAATTCTCAGGGTTAAAATTAGAACAATATAATTCCATGAGGAAAGTTCCTGTTATTTGTTGTTTGAAATGTTAGCTAACATTCACAACAAATAAGAATGAATTTCAATTTCGGATAATAATTCAGCCCGGCTGCTGCTGAGAAAGGGAAGGGTGTTCAGGTCAAAAGTGAGTGCTGAAGTATGTGCGGGTTTAAGTATGGGTGTGGTTTGCTAAACCCCCTCCCTGCCACCCGCTTCGCAGGGGGAGGAGCTGAAAACCGGGCTGCTCACTCCCCTGCGAAGGGGAGGGCTGGGGTGGGGTATTAAGGTCAAAAGTGAGTGCTGAAGTGTGCGCGGGTTTGGGTATGGGTGTGGTTTGCTAAACCCCCTCCCCGCCTCCCCCTTCGCAGGGGGAGGAGCTGAAAACCGGGCTGCTCCCTCCCCTGCGAAGGGGAGGGCTGGGGTGGGGTATTAAGGTAAAAGTGAGTGCTGAAGTGTGCGCGGGTTGGGGTATTGGAGTGGTCTGCTAAACCCCCTCCCTGCCTCCCCCTTCGCAGAGGGAGGAGCTGAAAACCCTAAGCTGACTCCCGAATCACCAGCCGGTAACCCATATCGACAATCGGTTCTTCAACCGCGATGCCTTCAATTTTATCCGCCAGCATATCCGCTGCACGGATGCCTAAATCCCATTTTTCGACACTGACGGTGGTTATCGCCGGGCGGTTATGGGCGGCAAAGTTCAGGTCCGCGAAACCGATCACCGAGAAATCCTCCGGTACGCGCAAACCCTGTGCCTCTGCCTCCATGATCGCGCCCTGTGCCAGCGTGTCGGAACTGCAAATGATGGCGTCGAAAGGTGCGCCGGTGGCAAGCAGTTGCCTGAGGGCGTGGCGTCCGACTTCCATGTTCGCCGGACGGGAGACGATCACTTCTTTAATGTCGTGTCCGGAGATCGTCCGCAATACGCTGATGGCGCCGTTTTTCCGCACCATGGCGCGGCGGTCCGATGCACAGATGAAACCAAAACGCGTAAAGCCTTTATCGCGAAAATAGTCACCGATGGCATTGCCGACTTTTTCGTGTGAGAAACCAATCAGCATATCAATCGGCGTGGGCGTTAAATCCCAGATCTCCACCACCGGAATATTGGCGTTGAGGATGATGCGTTTCAGTTCCGAGGTGTGATGAATCCCGGTCAGCACAATGCCATCGGGGCGGCGGGAAAGCAGGGTGGAGACGATGTCGGTTTCATCTTCCGGCTCATAGCCGACAATGCACAACAGCATGTGATAGCCGCGGGCGGCGAGCTGGTCGCTGATGGCCTGCACGGTATCGACAAACATGTTGTTGTTGATCTGCGGGACCACCACGGCGATGAGTTTGGTGCGGCTGGTTGCCAGTCCGCCTGCCAGCATATTCGGGATATAACCGGTGCTGCTGACCGCTTCTATCACGCGGGCAATGGTGGCCGGACGCACGACTTTGGGATTGTTCAGCGCACGGCTGACGGTCATCGGGGAGAGACCGGCGGCCTGTGCGACATCCTCGAGCGTGGCCGTACGGGAACGGCCTTTATGATTTTTTATTTTAGTATTCAAAACGTTAACCACGGCATTCTGGCGTCATAAGGGGAATGTTTGCGCAAACATTGTTAGTTTCTCATATTGTCCCCTGTCTGGGTAAGTGTAAATGTTAACTTCTTGTTGCGGGGCTCACCTTCGCCACTTATTTATTCGCGCGAATTATTTGCCCAAAACGTGAAGGGAGTCATAGCCAATGGTCAAGGAGAGACGATTTCTATAAGTTCGAAATTATCCTGTCCAAAAGTGTTGCCGTATACTCCTCTCAGGCAGAGACAATGGGTCATCTTCATGTATTTGCTCTGAGCACATTCTCACAGGTGAAGGAACAACCGTTGCCTGAGCTGCAATTTATCGGGATATGAGGGTTTCAACATGGAAAAGAAAGTCATCTATTTGTTTTGTTCCGCCGGAATGTCCACCTCCCTGCTGGTTTCTAAAATGAAAGTGCAGGCTGAGAAATATGAAGTGCCGGTCATTATTGAAGCATTTCCTGAAACACTGGCCGCTGAAAAAGGCGCGGCTGCCGATGTGATCCTGCTGGGGCCGCAAATTGCCTACATGCTGGATGAAATTAAAAAAGTGTTACCGGGCAAACCGGTAGAAGTGATTGATTCTGGCCTGTACGGCAAAATTGATGGACTTGGTGTATTGAAAGCGGCAGTCGCGGCGATCAAAAAAGCAGCAGCGCAGTGAATTAACGTTTAGCGTCAACTTTTGCATTACCCATTTTTTGTATTTTTATGTCAAAGAGAAATCCAGTCAAAGAGCGAATTTCATCCCTGGCCGCCGGAAGGCGGCATTAAAGGAAAATGCCCATGAGCAAAGCTATTGATTCACTTGAAAAGATACTTCTTCCTTTTGCTGTCAGAATAGGCAAACAGCCTCATATTAATGCCATCAAAAATGGCTTTATTAAATTAATGCCGCTGACCCTCGCGGGCGCCATGTTCGTTTTAATTAATAACGTATTCCTGAACTTTGGTGCCGGTTCTTTCTTTTATTCCTTAGGCGTGCGTTTAGATCCGTCTACCATCGAAACCCTCGCGGGTTTAAAAACCATCGGCATCAATGTTTATAACGGTACGCTGGGGATTATGTCGCTGATGGCACCGTTCTTTATCGGCATGGCATTAGCGGAAGAACGTAAAGTCGATTCGCTTTCCGCCGGTTTATTAGCCGTGGCGGCCTTTATGACCGTGACACCCTACAGCGTCGGTGAAGCTTATGCGGTTGGCGCAAACTGGCTGGGCGGAGCGAATATTATTTCCGGTATGGTCATCGGTCTGGTGGTCGCGGAGATGTTCACCTTTGTTATCCGCCGGAACTGGGTAATTACCTTGCCCGCCAGCGTGCCTTCTTCTGTTTCCCGTTCCTTCTCGGCATTAATTCCCGGCTTTATTATTCTGTTTATCTTCGGGGTTATTTCCTGGTTACTCGGATTATATGGCCACAACTTCCACCAGATTATTATGGATTCTATTTCCAAACCTCTGGCGGCCATGGGCAGCGTCGTCGGCTGGGCGTATGTGATTTTCAACTCCCTGCTGTGGTTCTTCGGTGTGCACGGTTCTCTGGCGCTGACGGCGCTCGATAACGGCATCATGACGCCGTGGGCGCTGGAAAATATCGCGCTGTATACCGAATACGGTTCAGTCAGTGCAGCGATTGATGCGGGGAAAACCTTCCACTTCTGGGCCAAACCGATGCTGGATTCCTATATCCTGCTGGGCGGTTCCGGTGCGACCCTCGGGCTTATCATCGCCATCTTTATCGCCTCACGCCGTGCCGATCACCGTCAGGTGGCGAAGCTGGCACTGCCGTCTGGCATCTTCCAGATTAACGAACCGATCCTGTTTGGTCTGCCGATTATCATGAACCCGGTGATGTTTATCCCGTTTGTGCTGGTTCAGCCGATTCTGGCGGCGATCACCCTGGCGGCTTACAGCATGGGCATCATCCCGCCGGTCACCAACCTGGCACCCTGGACCATGCCGACCGGCCTCGGCGCGTTCTTTAACAGTAACGGCAGTATTGCGGCACTGCTGGTCGCGTTGTTCAACCTCGGCATCGCCACGCTGGTCTATATGCCATTCGTCATCTTGTCTAACAAGGCGCAGGCGATTATTGAGGAAGAAGAAAGCGAAGAAGATATTGCGGCTGCACTGAAATTCTAATCTGAAATCCGCTGTGGGAAGGGCGAACCTTCCCACGCTGAGCGGCTCATCATGGAGAGATAAAGATGTTTGATTTAGAGAACATTGTTGCGACGGAAGAAGAACTGCAGGGGCTGGAAGAAGTGGTGATGGGGTTAATCATTAACTCCGGCGAAGCCCGCAGCCTGGCGTATGTCGCGCTGAAAAAAGCCAAAGAGGGCGATTTTGAGCAGGCGCGCGCGGTGATGGCGCAGTCCAAAATGGCGCTGAATGAGGCGCATCTGATCCAGACTCAGCTGATCGAAGGCGACGCAGGCGAAGGGAAAACCAAAGTCAGTCTGGTGCTGGTGCACGCGCAGGATCATCTGATGACGTCGATGCTGGCCCGTGAACTGATAGCGGAACTCATTGAGCTTCATGAAAAAATAAAATAACGTAGGAAGCCATGATGCAGCCACCGGTACTGAGTATGGAAATTAAGACAGCGCGCGAAAATCAACTCTTCGACGGTCAGAATTTCCATATGTTTATCTACAACAAGGTAGAGAGCATTTCGGGACTGCATGAACATGATTACTACGAATTTACTGTCGTACTGACGGGCCGGTATTACCAGAGCGTGAACGGTAAACGGGTATTGCTTGAACGCGGCGATTTTGTGTTTATTCCGTTAGGGTCAAACCATCAAAGTTTTTATGAGTTTGGTCCGACGCGCATATTAAATGTCGGGATCAGCAAAGCGTTTTTCGAACAGCATTATTTATCGTTATTGCCTTCACGGTTTGTGGCGTCGCAGGTTTATCAGGTCAAAACGGAATTCCTGACTTATATCGAGTCAGTGATTGCCTCGCTTAATTTCCGCAACGGGGAATTTAACGAATTTCTGGAAGTGGTGACGTTTTATATTGTGAACCGTCTGCGTCATCACCGCGAAACAGAAGTGACCACTGATATTCCGGGCTGGCTTAAAACCACCGTGGAGAAGATGCACGATAAGGCGCAGTTTGGTGATAAAGCCTTGTCGAATATGGTGGCGCTTTCCGGTAAATCGCAGGAATATCTGACCCGCGCCACACAACGTCATTACGGCAAAACACCGATGCAAATCATCAATGAAATTCGCATTGATTTTGCCCGCAAACAGCTGGAGATCACCAATTACTCGGTCACGGATATTGCGTTTGATTCCGGATACAGCAGCCCGAGTATGTTTATTAAAAACTTTAAGAAGCTGACTTCTTTTACCCCGAATCATTACCGGAAGAAGTTGTGCAGCATTAATTAACCCGATTTATTCAATTATCTGTTTTTAATTTACAGTGCATTATTATTGCACGGGAGTTCCTATGTCTCAGAAACTGAAAGTCGTTACTATTGGTGGCGGAAGCAGCTACACCCCGGAATTACTTGAAGGCTTTATTAAGCGTTATAACGAATTACCCATCACGGAATTATGGCTGGTGGATGTTGAAGCCGGGAAAGAGAAACAGGACATCATTTTCAATCTTTGCCAGCGCATGGTGGAACGTGCAGGCGTGCCGATTGTGATGCATAAAACGCTGGATCGCCGTGAAGCTCTGGCCGGTGCCGATTTTGTCACCACCCAGTTGCGGGTCGGTCAGCTGAAAGCGCGTGAACTGGACGAACGTATTCCGCTCAGCCACGGTTATCTCGGGCAGGAAACCAACGGCGCAGGCGGTCTGTTCAAGGGGCTGCGGACGATCCCGGTGATCTTTGACATCATCAAAGACGTCGAAGAAATCTGCCCGGACGCCTGGGTGATTAACTTCACCAACCCGGCAGGAATGGTGACGGAAGCGGTGTTCCGCCACACCAAATTCAAGAAATTCATCGGCGTGTGCAATATTCCTGTCGGCATGAAAATGTTTATTCAGGATGTGCTGAAACTGACGCCGCAGGACGACTTGTCCATCGACCTGTTTGGTCTGAACCACATGGTCTTCATCAAAGATGTGCTGGTCAACGGTGAATCGCGCTTTGCTGAGCTGCTCGACGGCGTTGCGTCCGGCACCCTGACCGCCGGTTCGGTGAAAAATATCTTTGATCTGCCGTTCAGCGAAGGCCTGATCCGCTCCCTGAATCTGCTGCCGTGCTCCTATCTGCTGTACTACTTTAAGCAGAAAGAGATGCTGGCGATTGAAATGGGCGAGTTCTATAAAGGCGGCGCGCGTGCCACCGTGGTACAGAAAGTCGAAAAACAGCTGTTCGATCTGTATAAAAACCCTGATCTGAACGTCAAACCGAAAGAGCTGGAACTGCGCGGCGGGGCGTATTATTCCGACGCGGCCTGCGAAGTGATCAGCGCGATTTATAACGACAAACAAACCGAGCAGTACGTCAACTTCCCGCACAACGGCCATATTGATAACATTCCGGCGGACTGGGCGGTTGAAATGACCTGTACCATCGGACGCGACGGCGCGAAACCGCATCCGCGCATCACGCATTTTGACGAAAAAGTGCTGGGCCTGATTTACACCATCAAAGGCTTCGAAGTCGCCGCCAGCGAGGCGGCACTGAGCGGCAAGCTGAATGACGTGCTGCTGGCCATGAATCTCAGCCCGCTGATCCATTCCGATAAAGATGCTGAAATTCTGGCGCGTGAAATGCTGCTGGCGCATGAAAAGTTGCTGCCGAATTTTGCAGAAACCATCGCCACACTGAAATAACCTGATGGCCTTCCCGGTGACGGGAAGGTTTTCACAGGGAGGCTTATGGATAAATTACTGATCGTGAACGCCGATGATTTCGGGCTGTGCAAGGCGCAGAACTACGGGATTATCGAGGCGTTTAACCACGGTGTCGTGACTTCCACCACCGCGATGGTCAACATGGCCGCCGTGGAGCACGCGGCGCTGCTCAGCGCGGCGGCGCCTGAACTGGCGGTGGGCATGCATTTTGTGCTGACGCTCGGTCGTCCGCTGTCGCCGATGCCGGGACTGGTCCGGGACGGTGAACTGGGCAAATGGATCTGGGAAATGGCGGAGCAGGGCACGCTGCCGCTGGATGAAATCGCCCGGGAGCTGCAATGCCAGTTTGACCGTTTCGTGGCGGTGTTTGGTCGCCCGCCGACGCATCTCGACAGCCATCATCACGTACATATGTTCCCGCAGATTTTCCCCATCGTCGAAGCGTTCGCGAAACAGAAGGGCATCCCGGTGCGTATCGATCGCGATGAAATTCGCAGGGGCGAAATCACGCTGTGCGGCGCGAAAAGCACCGATGGTTTTGACAGCACGTTTTATGGCGAGGCGATTTCAGAGCAACTGTTTCTGCACACCCTCGACCACGCCACGCAGCGCGGTGACCGGACGCTTGAAATCATGACCCATCCGGCGTTTATCGATAACACCCTGCTGGCGAGCAAATACTGCTATCCGCGACTGGCGGAACTGGATGTCCTGACCGCGGCTTCGCTTAAAACGGCGATAGCTGAACGGGGTTTCCGGCTGGGATCGTTTCAGGATTTATAGCCTGTGGCGCGACTCGCCCGACAAAACAAAGGCCTGCGTTTGCAGGCCTTTTTTACCGCGTTAAGACAGGATCAGAACGAGAAACACGAACAACCTAATGCGCCCCAGAAGGCATTGTCATCGGACACCGGGACATCGGAGCCGCGGGCAATATCATGGCTGTGTTTGTGCACGCCACACGGGCCGACGCACTGATGTCCCTGACGCACTAACCCGACGCGGGCGGCACCCTGTGGCGGCGCGGAGCGGTAATGCCCCGGCACGGTGGTGACCGGCGACCAGTCCGGCAGCACCGGAATAGCAGGCGGTGCCAGCGGCGAGAAACTGCCTGCGGCGTAGACCACTTTGCCATCCACCACGGTCATTACCGATTCGATACCCTTAATCCGTTCTTCCTGCACGCTGAAGAAATCTTCGGACAGCACCGCCAGATCCGCCAGCTGACCGGCTTTGATTTGCCCCTTTTTGCCCTGCTCGCTGGAGAACCAGGAACTGCCCTGCGTCCACAACATCAGCGCCGTTTCGCGGTCGATACGGGCGTCATCATCGTACATTGCCATACCGCCGACAGTACGGCCGGAAACCAGCCAGTACAGCGCGGTCCACGGGTTGTAACTGGCGACGCGGGTGGCATCCGTACCCAGACCGACCGGCACACCGGCGGACAACATTTTTGCTACCGGCGGCGTATGTTTGGTGGCTTCGATGCCGTAGCGGTCAGCGAAATATTCCCCCTGAAACGCCATGCGATGCTGCACCGCGATACCGCCGCCCAGCGCTTTCACGCGCTCGATATTGCGTTCGGTGATGGTTTCCGCATGGTCAAAGAACCAGTGCAACCCGTTGAACGGAATATCCTGATTCACTTTCTCAAAGACATCCAGCATGCGGCTGATCGACTCGTCATAGGTGGCATGCAGGCGGAACGGCCAGCGGTGTTCCACCAGATGTCGCACCACGCGCTCGAGTTCGACTTCCGTTCCCGGCGGTAAATCCGGACGCGGTTGCAGGAAGTCTTCAAAGTCAGCGGCAGAAAACACCAGCATTTCGCCTGCGCCGTTGTGACGATAAAAATCGGTGCCCTGACCGGGTTTCAGCATGTCGGTCCACAGTTCGAAATCTTCCAGTTCATGCTGCGGACGCTGGGTAAACAGGTTGTAGGCGATGCGCACGGTCAGCTGATTTTTCTGATGAAGTTCATCGATGATCTGATAATCCTCAGGATAGTTCTGGAAGCCGCCGCCCGCGTCGATGGCGCTGGTCAGGCCGAGACGGTTCAGTTCGCGCATAAACTGGCGGGTGGAGTTTACCTGCTGTTCCAGCGGCAATTTCGGGCCTTTCGCCAGCGTGGAGTACAGAATCATCGCGTTAGGTTTGGCGATCAGCATGCCGGTAGGATTGCCGTTGCTGTCGCGCTGAATTTCACCGCCCGGCGGATTCGGCGTGTCTTTGGTGTAACCGACCACTTTCAGCGCCGCGCGGTTGAGCAGGGCACGATCGTATAAGTGCAGGATAAATACCGGCGTGTCCGGCGCGGCCTGATTAATTTCATCCAGCGTCGGCATACGGCGTTCGGCAAACTGAAACTCTGTCCAGCCCCCCACCACGCGCACCCACTGCGGGCTTGGCGTGCGCAGCGCCTGTTCTTTCAGCATCCGCAAGGCATCGGCCAGCGAAGGCACGCCTTCCCAGCGCAGTTCCAGATTGTAATTCAGACCGCCACGGATCAGGTGCAGGTGCGAGTCGTTCAGGCCGGGAATGGCCGTATGACCCTGTAAATCCACCACCTGCGTCTGCGCATCGGCAAACTGCATCACTTCATTTTCAGTACCGACTGCCAGAAATTTGCCGTCTTTGATGGCGACGGCATTGGCCAGTGGTTTTTCTCTGTCAACGGTATGAAATTTACCGTTAAGCAGGATCAGGGAAGCAAAACTTGTCATCGGAAAAGCTCCTGTTATTGCGCTGAAACGCGCGTAAGCCATGAATGGAAAACTCGTGTAACGACCGGCATCCAGAGGAAAACCACCAGCCCGACCACGGAGGCGTCATTGAGTAAATGACCGCCTTCGGTGCCTCTGAGCTGTGGCAAAATCTGCCCCCAAAACCAGGGCACAATATGGGTAGAGGGATAAATGACGCCCAATGTCAGCAGATACTGTTTCCAGCGGGCTGGCGGACGGACACTGGCATTGGGCGGGGTGAACCAGAATTCGGCACCGGGGCGCACCTCGGTGTTGTCGTTTTGCAACAGCAACGGGCTGACTTCCGCTACCAGCTGTTTGCGCAGGTCCGAGTTATGCCAGGCGTTAAGATTTTCCAGCGTGTCGAAACGCACCAGAATGGTATAGGGATCGCCGCTGCGGCTCGGGCGGATGACGTTGACGCCAAGATGTCCCGGAAACGTACCGGCCTGCGGCATAATTTTATTCAGCCAGGCTTCGTACTCCGCCTCGCTCGCAGGCGCAATTTTATGCGTAATCACAAGCGTGACATGTTGATTGTGGGTCTGGGACGCGGACATACATCACCTCAGCTGATTTAAAAGAAAGATTTATCGAATCAATGAAATGATGTTAGTCGGCGGGTTGAATCAATGATAGGTGAGAATTTTGGCGTTCTTGTTAAGATTTTTTGTTAATCACTCGCCGCCCACGACGCGCAGGCTGCGCTGCTTCAATACGCGGTGCAGATTCGACTCCAGCCAGTCTGCCAGCCCGGCGACCTGATCTTTCACTTCGATGCCCAGCGGCGTCAGACAATATTCCACATGCGGCGGCACCACCGGATAAGAACGGCGGTCAATAAACCCGTCTTCTTCCAGTGACTGTAAGGTCTGCGCCAGCATCTTTTCACTGACGCCGCCGACCTTACGGCGTAACTCACTGAAACGCAGGGTATCGTCACTGAGGGCGATCAGGATCAGCAAACCCCAGCGGCTGGTGATGTGGCGCAGGATCTCGCGCGACGGGCAGTTGGGATCCAGCACTTCGCCGCGACGGATTTGCTCGGAAAGGGGTAAACGTCCGGTGGAGGATTCAGCGGGAATTATTTTCATACTAACCTTTTGGTGCGTACTTACGAAAAGTAAGTATATCGCATAGGATGTGTTCACGGCGACGCATTTTGCGCCATTCTGAACATAAACTTTGTATGACAATAAACGTTGTGTTGAACACTTTTGGAGAAATCATATGATCGCCATTACCGGTGCTACCGGCCAGTTAGGCCGCCTTGTTATTGCCGCACTTCTGAAAAAAGTGCCTGCTCATCAGATTATTGCGGCGGTGCGTAATCCGCAAAAAGCGCAGGATCTGGCCGATCTGGGGGTGGATGTGCGTCAGGCCGATTACAGCCAGCCTGCGACGCTGGAAGCCGCCTTCAAAGGCGTGGAGAAACTGCTGCTGATTTCTTCCAGTGAAGTGGGGCAGCGTGAAGCGCAGCACAACGCGGTCATTGCGGCGGCGAAACGTGCAGGCGTAACACTTCTGGCGTACACCAGCCTGCTGCATGCAGATAAAAGTCCGCTGGGTCTGGGTGTTGAACACCGTGCGACGGAAAAAGCGTTAAGTGAATCCGGCATTCCTTTTGTGCTGCTGCGTAACGGCTGGTACACCGAAAACTATGCGGCGAGCATCGCGCCTGCCCTGGCGCATAACGCCTTTATCGGTGCGGTCGGCGATGGAAAAATCTCTTCCGCCGCGCGTCAGGATTACGCTGAGGCAGCCGCGGCGGTGCTGACACAACATGATCAGGCCGGGAAAATTTACGAGCTGGCGGGTGACGAGGCTTATACGCTGACGGAGTTCACGGCGGAAATTGCACGTCAGTCAGGTAAGAAAGTGGATTACATCAATCTGCCGGAAGCGGAGTTCGCTAAAGCGTTGCTCGGTGCCGGTTTACCGGAAGGGCTGGCGACTATGCTGGCGGATTCTGATGCGGGTGCAGAGAAAGGCGGTCTGTTTGATGATTCTCATACATTGAGCAAACTGATTGGTCGCCCGACCACACCGTTCAAAGACGTGATTGCCGCGACCCTGAAATCGCTTTAACCGCAAGGTGATTGTGCTCCGGCCTGTTAACAATGTGATTAACAGGCCGGTAACCTCTTTAAATCACATCATCCTGCGTGGAAAGCAGCACCAGTTCCAGCAAGTTACGGCAACCTTGCTGATTACTGACATTGGTGTCCTGTTCAAGCTGTCTTACCAGACCTTCAATAATGGCCTTATTGCTCACCGGATAACGGCTGTGTAAAAGCCCTGAGACAAGGGTCCCGAGGATTTCAACTTCACTTAGCGTGGGCGTCTCACGGACTTTGAGATAATCACTGATTTCTGTAACTGTTTGTTCTGCTTCGAGTTGCATGTAGACCTCCTTAAACTGTTCAGCGGTTTTTTTACCGGCTGAAAAGTGCCTATTGCCAGTCAGAAAAGAGAGTATTGTGAAGTTTTTCTTCACAATGTCCGCCCCGGACTCATCAGATCGTTTCGCGATAAAACCTGAAAACGCCAGCCATGAAAAAAACCTTTGGAAGAAGGGAAATCTGCTTTCCTTCCAAAGGTCAGGCTGAATATGCCCGTAAAAGACGGACTAATGATGAAGCAGGGGTCACAGAAAGTTATACAAAGATTGCGAGTATGTACAGGTATGGCAACGAAAAATCTGCATTTCTGTTGCTAGCAATAAGGTGTATAGCACAAAATGTTCATTCTGCGAGCTTCTGATACATTCACGTCATGATTTAGTTCCGCCGGTAATGGTTGCGGAAAGGGCGTTAACGTTCTGTACAAGACCGATCCTGTACGGCAGAATAACCGCCCTTTTTTTGCGTAAACCGGTGCGGATAAGGAGTCTGGCAGTGAAAATCAATGTCATAGGAACCAGCGGGAGCGGGAAATCGACGCTGGCGCGGGCGATTTCTCAGCAGCTGAACATTCCTTATATCGAACTGGATGCGTTGTTCTGGCAACCGGACTGGCAGGGGACGCCGGATGATCAATTTTTTGCCCGTCTGGAAGCGCGGCTGGCGGGCAGTGACGGCTGGGTGATTGACGGCAATTACAAACGCACGCAGGCCGTGAAATGGCGCGACATCGACATGATCGTGTGGGTGGATTATTCCTTCGGACGCACGCTGTATCAGGCGGTGAAACGTGCCGCGACGCGGGCGTGGGGGAAACAAGAGATCTGGGCGGGCACCGGAAACCGGGAGACATTTCGGAAAAGTTTTTTCAGCCGGGAGTCGATCATCCTTTGGACGCTGAAGACATATACGAAAAACCGCTGCCAGTATCAGGCATTGCTTAACGATCCCGCCTGGCAGCATGTGCGTTTTATCCGTCTGCGATCACCCCAGCAGACTCAACTTTTTCTCCGTGACCTGACCCAGCTGTAACACCATCCACGGGCTGAAGGCCCACGGCGTAGCGCGCACACTGCTCAGCAGGTCATCCGGTTTTACCCACTGATAATCCATCACTTCTGTGTCGCGTGGCGCAGGCGTCTGGCGGCTGAAAGCGGCAAAAATCGGGCAAAACTCATTCTCGACAATCCCCGACGCATCGGTCGCGCGGTACTGGAATTCGCCAATAAGCGACGTGATCTTTTCTACCGACAGGCCGATTTCATACTGACAGCGGCGGTAGACGGCAGATTGCAGGGATTCGCCGGGCAGCGGATGGCCGCACACGGAGTTGGTCCACACGCCCGGCCAGGCGACTTTGCTCAGGGCGCGGCGTGTGAGCAGGATCTCGCCGCGATCGTTGTGGATATAGCAGGAAAATGCCAGATGCAACGGCGTTTGTGCAGTGTGCACCAGCGCTTTGTCCATGGTACCCGCCGGTTGATTTTTAACGTCAAGCAACACGACTTCTTCAATCATAAAAACTCCCGTTAGTCCTCCGTCATTGATTTCAACAGACGCACCAGATGCTGTTGATCGTGAGGAGAAAGTCTTGCCAAAAACTCAGTATCCACCTGCTGCCCGACCGGCTGGGTTTTCGCCACCACGGCTTTACCCTCCGGCGTCAGCGTAATAAAACGGCGGCGTTTATCCGCCGGGTCCGCCTCACGGTTCAACAGCCCGCGCGCTTCCAGACGCGACAGCATTTCTGCCAGCGTCGCTTTGCTGCTGACGGCGACATCCGTGAGTTGTACCTGTTCAATGCCCGGGTTTTCAGCAATTGAGCGCAACACCGCATATTGCGGCTTCGTCAGATCCGGGATGCATTGCTGCCATCGCGCGGTGTGTTGCTGGAATACCTTACGCATTAAGTGAAAGGCTTCCTGTCTCAATTGTGTGCTCATCATCATTTCCCGATTTTCTTATTGGTCTGCCTCTATCTTAGCAATCTCTGAAGCGCGAAGGCGACAAGCCATTGCGGGGTTTTCAAAAGGAGTATAAGGTAAAAGTCATTCGTATACGAACAAACTAAATGAACTGGGAAGGAGAATCGAGATGGCTTTTGATGATCTGCGCAGCTTTATGCGCGCACTGGATGAAAACGGACAACTGCTGAAAATTACCGAACAGGTGAAGGCAGAGCCGGATCTGGCCGCGGCGGCGAACGCCACCGGCCGTATCGGCGAGGGCGCCCCCGCGCTGTATTTCGATAATGTGGAAGGATTTACTGATGCCCGCATTGCGCTTAATACACTGGGTTCGTGGCCCAACCACGCCATTGCAATGGGGCTGCCGCCTTCCACATCGACCAACGAACAGATTGCCGAATATATCCGCCGCTGGGATACCTTTCCGGTGAAACCGGAGCGTCGCGAAAATCCGGGTTGGGCGGAAAATACGGTCGATGGCGAAGACATCAACCTGTTCGACATCCTGCCATTGTTCCGGCTGAACGACGGTGACGGCGGTTTTTATCTCGATAAAGCCTGCGTGGTGTCGCGCGATCCGACCGATCCTGACAGTTTCGATAAGCAGAACGTCGGCATTTACCGCATGGAAGTGAAGGGCAAACGTAAGCTCGGGCTGCAACCGGTGCCAATGCACGACATTGCGCTGCACTTACATAAAGCGGAAGAACGCGGCGAAGATTTGCCGATTGTCATTACGCTCGGCAACGATCCGATCATTACGCTGATGGGCGCAACGCCGCTGAAATATGACCAGTCGGAATATGAAATGGCGGGCGCGCTGCGTCAGGCACCATACCCGATTGCCACTGCGCCGCTGACCGGATTCGACGTGCCGTGGGGCTCAGAAGTGATCCTCGAAGGGGTGATTGAAGGGCGTAAACGTGAAATCGAAGGGCCGTTCGGCGAATTCACCGGACACTATTCCGGTGGCCGTAACATGACGGTGGTGCGCATCGATAAAGTCTCGTACCGCACGAAACCCATCTTTGAATCCCTGTATCTCGGGATGCCGTGGACAGAAATCGATTATCTGATGGGACCGGCCACCTGCGTGCCGCTGTATCAGCAACTGAAGGCGGAATTCCCGGAAGTGCAAGCGGTGAACGCGATGTATACCCACGGCCTGCTGGCGATCATTTCCACTAAAAAACGTTACGGTGGCTTTGCCCGCGCTGTCGGCTTACGGGCCATGACCACGCCGCACGGTCTGGGCTACGTGAAGATGGTGATTATGGTGGATGAGGACGTGGATCCGTTCAATCTGCCGCAGGTGATGTGGGCGCTTTCCGCCAAGGTCAATCCGGCGGGCGACCTGGTCCAGCTGCCGAATATGTCCGTGCTGGAACTGGATCCCGGTTCATCCCCGGCGGGCATCACCGATAAACTGATCATTGACGCCACCACGCCGGTCGCGCCGGATAACCGCGGTCACTACAGCCAGCCGGTACGCGATCTACCGGAAACCAAAGACTGGATCGTGAAACTGAATACCCTGCTGGCAGATCGCAAGATCTGAGCATTCACCGATTGCATTAAGGAGTGATTATGATTTGTCCACGTTGTGCCGATGAGCATATCGAACTGATGGCCGTGTCCCCGGTAAAAGGCGTCTGGACTGTGCATCAGTGCCAGCGTTGTTTATACACCTGGCGTTCCACTGAACCTTTGCGACGCACCAGCCGGGAACATTACCCGGAAGCATTCCGCATGACCCAGGCCGATATTGATAATGCGCCGATGGTACCGTCGATTCCGCTATTACTTAATGATTTATAAGATTTTCTCCTCCCCGCGTGACGTGAAGGGAGATGATCTGGCGGTTTTGTCCTGGACCTCCCCTGCGAAGGAGGCGGGGAGGAGGTTTAACAGACCACACCCACCCTGCGTACACGCTGACTTTTGTTTTTCACCTTAATACCCCACCCCAACCCCCCCCTTCGCAGGGGAGGGCGCGTTTAATTCCCCTTCCCATGTTACCGGTATCACATTAATCAAAAATCATAAGAAATTTATAACATCTCGCAATTGTGACTGCCTTTTAACCATTCTATAACAAGTCCTCGGGCCACGGACGGACTGACTTTTTTGTGTTTAACCCTACAAAAGGCAGGACGAAAAATGACTGCGAAATTATCCGTAAAAGAAAAAATCAGTTACGGTCTGGGTGATATGGCGAGCCATATTGGCCTGGACAATGTGATTATATTTTTGACGTTTTATTACACCGATGTTGTGGGATTACCGGCAGTTTTTGTCGGGACAATGTTTCTTGTTGCACGTGTCGCGGACGCGATTGTTGACCCGGCGATGGGGCTGATCGCTGACCGCACGCAAACGCGGTTTGGTAAATTCCGGCCGTATATTCTCTGGCTTGCATTGCCATTCGGCGCTAGCTGTCTGCTGGTTTACGCGGTGCCGGAATCCCTGACGCTCGGCGGGAAAATGGTGTACGCCAGCGTCACGTATTGCGTGATGATGCTGATGTATACCGCCATCAACATTCCTTATTGCTCGATGGGCGCGATCATCACGCCAGATAATTCACAGCGTATTTCCCTGCAATCCTATCGCTTTTTCCTCGCGACATTGGGCGGCGCGATGTCCACCTTCCTGATGATGCCGCTGGCGGAAATGATGGGCGGCGGAAATAAGCTCGACGGCTATTTTGGCGCGATGGCGATCATGGCGTCGATTGCGGTGGTGATGTTCCTGCTGTGTTTCTTCAACACCAAAGAACGTATCAGCGCGCCGCCGACGCACGAGAATTTCCTCTCCGATCTGCGCGATTTAGTGCGCAACGATCAGTGGCGCGTCGTCGCGGCTCTGATCTTCTTCAACATCTCGTTTGGTGTCGTGCGCCTCGGCGCGATGATGTATTACGTCACCTATTATCTCGGTAACGCCAGCTACTTTATGTGGCTGCTGGCGGCGCACATTATCGGTAAAAGCCTCGGCAGTTTGCTGGTCAAACCGCTGACCCGCAACCGCAGCAAGCTGGCGGCGTTCACGCTTTGCGCCATCTTAACCGGTGCGTTGAGCGCGGCGATCTTCTTTGTCCCGGCGTGGATTTCCCTGCTGGTCGGCATGACATTGCTGGTCTCCACTTTCTATCAGGTCACCACCACGCTGATGTGGGTGATGATGTCCGACGTGGTGGATTACGGCGAATACAAACAGGGCAAACGTATGGACGGCACGGTGTTCTCGACCTTGCTGGCGATCCTCAAAATGGGGATGGCGGTGAGCGGGGCGGTGGTCGGCTGGACGCTGGGCATGAGCGGTTATGTACCGCATGCCGCCCAGCAAAATACTGCCGCGATGCTGTCAATTATCGCGCTGTTCTCGCTGGTGCCGGGTGTGTTGTCGATGTGCAGCGCGCTGTCGATGCGCTGGTACAAACTGAACGATGCGACCATGAAACAGATCAACCAGTCCAAAATTTCTCAGGATCATGAGCCTGTCCCTCAGGCCACTTTGCATACACAGGAGTCCGCATGAGCGAATTAATCGCCGAAAAAAACCGTATCCTCTGGCATTTCGATCAGCAAACGCTGGTGATCGAACCCTGGGGTGAGCACAGCCTGCGCGTGCGTGCTACCTGCCGGCCGGCGCTGAATGATCATCTGTGGGCGTTGCTGCCTGCGGGTGAACAGCCGCAGAGCGACATCAGCCAGGGTTCCGAAACACTGAGCATCCGTAACGGCAACATCACGGCGACGGTGAATATCAAAGGGCAGCTGGCGTTTTATAACCGGCGCGGTGAGCTGATCCTCGAGGAGTTCTGGCGTCAGCGTTCGACGGTCGGTATCGGCGCGACCGAGAAGAGTCAGGATAAATACATCAGTGCGCTGAAAATGGATGCCCGCGAATTTAAAGCCATTCCCGGCGGTAAACATCAGCTGACGGTGCGGTTTGAATCGCGGCCGGATGAGAAAATCTATGGCATGGGGCAGTACCAGCAAAGCTGTCTGGATCTGAAAGGCTGCACGCTGGAACTGGCGCAGCGTAACTCACAGGCCAGCGTGCCCTTTATGCTTTCAAGCCTCGGTTACGGCATGTTGTGGAACAATCCGGCCATTGGCGAGGCGACCTTCGGCAAGAACATCACCCGCTGGGAAGCGCAGGTCACGGAGCAGATGGATTACTGGATCACCGCCGGAGACACCCCAGCAGACATCATGCATCAGTATGGCCGTGCGACCGGCACCGCGCCGCAAATGCCGGAATACGCCACCGGTTTCTGGCAATGCAAACTCCGTTACCGCACGCAGCAGGAAGTGCTCGAGGTCGCGCGCGAATACAAACGCCGCAATCTGCCGATATCGGTCATTGTCATCGACTTCTTCCACTGGCCGAATCAGGGGACATGGTGTTTTGATCCGGTGGACTGGCCGGATCCGAAAGCCATGGTGGCGGAGCTGAAATCTCTCGGCATCGAAACCATGGTGTCGGTCTGGCCGACGGTAGACAGCCGCACTGACAATTATAAAGAGATGAAATCCAAAGGTTATCTGGTGAATACCGACCGTGGTGTGTCGGTGAATCTGGATTTCCTTGGCAACTGCACCTTCTTTGATGCCACACATCCCGGCGCGCGTCAGTTTGTCTGGGAGAAAGTGAAGCAAAATTATTACGATCTGGGTATCCGTACCTTCTGGCTTGACGAAGCGGAACCGGAATACCGCGCCTATGATTTTGATAATTATCGCTATCACCTCGGGCCGGTGCTGGAAGTCGGCAACATTTATCCGCAGAAATTTGCGCAAGGTTTTTACGACGGTTTACAGCAGGAAGGCGAAAACGAGATCGTGAATCTGGTTCGCTGCGCCTGGGCGGGAAGCCAGCGATATGGTGTGCTGGCCTGGTCGGGCGACATTCACTCTTCCTTCCACGCCCTGCGCAATCAGATTGCTGCGGGTCTGAACATGGGACTGGCGGGCATTCCGTGGTGGACGACGGACATCGGCGGGTTCCAGGGCGGCAATGTTAACGATCCGGCGTTTCAGGAGTTGCTGATCCGCTGGTTCCAGTGGGGCGTATTCTGTCCGGTCATGCGGTTACACGGCTACCGTGAGCCACAGATCCAGCCGCCGGAACCGTGGCGCGATGGCATCGCCCAGTGCAACAGCGGCGCACCGAATGAAGTCTGGAGTTATGGCGAAGAAAATTACCAACTGATGAAAAGCGGATTATTCCTGCGCGAAAAACTGCGTCCGTACATCAGCCGCGTCATGCAGGAAGCCCACGAAAAGGGCGATCCGGCCATGCGCACCCTGTTCTATCAATACCCGCAACAGCCGGAAAGCTGGCAGGTGGAAGATCAGTACCTGCTCGGCGCAGATATTCTGGTCGCGCCGGTGCTGCATGCGGGTCAGCGCGAGCGGAAAGTGTGGCTACCGGCAGGAGAAACCTGGGTGGCACTGAATGGCGAACGGTATGAAGGCGGAAGGGCGATTACAGTCGCCGCGCCGATGAGTGAAATCCCGGCGTTTGTGCGGGAAGGGGCAGACGTGAAAGGAGAACTTGGTATTTGACGCCCTTCTGAGGTTTCGCTTTTAGCTCCTCCCCTGCGAAGGGGGCTAATCGGGTAGGTTGGTTCTGCTCCTCCCCCTGCGAAGGGGGAGGCGGGGAGGGGGTTTAGCAGACAACACCCATACCCAAGCCCGCGCACACTTCAGCACTCACTTTTGACCTTAATACCCCACCCCAACCCTCCCCTTCGCAGGGGAGGGAGTTAACCCAATCTCCCAGTTTCCAGCCTGTCACTGTGGTTGCTGGAACATAGCCTGCGAGCGAAGCGCGCAGTTTAAGACGTGGAGATTCCAAAGAGGGCTCGTCATAGCCCTCTTTGGTCGGTTTCGGCGGCAATTGCTGAGCAGTCACCGCACGTGAGAAACCGAAACTTCCTCATTCCAGCCTTTACTCCAGCCCCTCCGTGCAACCGCAAATCCAGTTATCACAAAACCGTTAACTCTCCGCGAGGATTCCGTAATCCTTCCCCTTGTAATCTGATGCCATCGACAGCAACCGGAACGGTGGCAATCATGATTAACAGACGTAATTTCCTGCTGGGCAGCGGAGCGGTATCCGCCGTAGCCGTGATGGGGCTGGTTCCGTCACTGTTTTCCCGCCGGGCGGGTGCGCAGACGACTTCCGAAAAATTTGAAATCACGCTGACCGATGCCCAGTGGCATCAGCGCCTGAGCGAGGATCAGTACCGTATTTTGCGTGAAGCGGGAACGGAGCGGCCTTATTCCAGCCCGCTGAATGCGGAACATCGCCAAGGGGAGTTCGCCTGCGCGGGCTGCAACCTTGCCCTTTTTTCCTCGGCGACCAAATTCGACAGCCATACCGGCTGGCCGAGTTTCTGGCAGCCCTTGGCGGATGCGGCGCAGACCAGCCGGGACACCACGCTTGGGATGGTGCGGGACGAAGTGCATTGCCGTCGCTGCGGGGGCCATCTCGGGCATGTGTTTGATGACGGGCCGAAACCGACCGGTCTGCGCTATTGCATGAACGGGCTGGCGATGACGTTCACTCCGAAAGCTTAATCAGTCAGGACATTCATAATGAAAAATGCATCCAAAAAAGTGCGCAGCTTGCGTAATTACAGCCTGATCGCCGGACTGGTACTGGCTTCGGCCTTTGCCTTTCAAAATAACGCCTGGTCGTGGGGCGGTGGCGCAGAACCCGCCGTGGTGATCGCCGCACCGGCAAAAGATGAACCGGCGGGCACGTCACACAGCGAAACGGCGCTGTTCGCCGGGGGCTGTTTCTGGGGAATTCAGGGCGTGTTCCAGCATGTGAAAGGCGTGACCAGCGCGGTGTCCGGTTATGCTGGCGGGGACGCGCAAACAGCCCGTTACGAGCAGGTCAGCACCGGCGAAACCGGTCATGCGGAATCAGTGAAAGTGACGTTTGACCCGACGCAGGTGACTTACGGCGAGCTGCTGCATATTTTCTTCTCGGTGGGACACAACCCGACGGAGCTGAACCGGCAGGGGCCGGACAGCGGCACGCAATACCGTTCCGCCGTTTTCCCGCTCAGCAGCGCGCAGGCGGAAGTGGCGAAAGCGTACATTGCCCAGCTCAATGCCAGCCACAGCTTCAGTGAGCCGATGGTGACGAAGGTGGAAAACAATGCACACTTTTATCCGGCGGAAGCCTATCACCAGAACTTTTTAAACGATAACCCGGACTATCCGTACATTGTGGTGAACGATCTGACGAAAATTCACGATCTGAAACAGCACTTTCCGGCGAATTACCGCGAACAGCCTGTGCTGGTGAAGGAATAACGCACTCAGGATTTCATGCCGTGATGATGTTCATGATGGCTGTCGTTGTGCGGCATCGGGTGATGAGGGTGCGGCTGTTCATGACGGGAAGCGTGATGATGATCGTGCGGGCCTGCGATCACACAACCGGTCAGGGAAAATAATAAAGTCGCAGAAAGCATCAGACGTAATAAAGATTTCATGGGTGCAATCCTGAAAAAAGAATAAGGGAGTGCGCATTTCGGGAAGTGAAATGTGCACTCTTGGCAGAACGGAAAAGAATAAATCAGAAGTCCATCTCAGCGCCTAAATAGGCCCCATCGATAATACGTTCGTCAGGATTGCCCGCCGTGCCGTCAAGACCGACATAACGGTAACCCGCTTTCAGTTTTAAAGGTTCCACTGGCACCCAGCTAAATCCGGCATCGGCTTCGGTATAAGATTTCACGCGATTACTTAATGCATCCGGTGCCGTATAACCTTCTGCGTAAAATGCCAGGCTGTCCGTAAATGGCACGGTAATACCGCCACCTATCGGGAACGCCACGCCTTCGTTATCAGAAGTGGAGCCTTGCATATAAAGCGCTTTTGCGCCGAGATTAATCATCGCCGGTCCCAGCGGAATATTAAAACCGCTGCTGATGCCGCCGATCTGACGACCATTTTGGGTATTCTTCGCCCAGTTGCCCTCAATATATAAACCGGATGTCTGACGGCCCATTCCGACATTCAGTTCGGTGAAGTCCGTACCCGCTTTTGCACCGAGTTCCATGGCCTGAGACGGGGCAGAAAACGCCATGAATACCGCGATTGCGCTGCCAGCGACAGCAAGTTTGATTGTGTTTGTCCGCATTGGATTACCTGTTTATGTGTTTAGCCGGGGGCAACCATTGCCAAAATTTTCACCAGACCGGCGACCCCTTTTGTCCGGCGTTATAAAACACCCGGACGGCCTTACGCATCAATTTATATGTCAGATGAGGCGATAAATAGGTTTTTGTTCTTTCATTTTAATGATGTATGGCATGAATGTTCTGACTCCGGCATGGCACTTCAGTACGCCACGCAGACGAATTGCGGGGAATAGGTACTGCTGATGACGTAAGTCTGATCGCGAATGGGCTTCACGCCGATGTTTAAAGACGCATTATCCCCGGTGGTTTCCAGCCACATCTGATCGAAGTCAGCGTCCGGCGTGGTATCCAGAGGTGACGGTGTCACCTTGTCAATGTCGAAATGGAACGTTTTATTATCGACTTTGACGCCATGACTGAGATAAACCGTACGTTCCAGATAGGTGTTTCCTTTATCGGACTTCACATAACCTTCGTACTGAATAATGCCTTTGTCTTTATCGTAGAATTGCAGACTTTCCACAATGGAAAACACCAGTTGGCCGTTTTCCACATCCATGTTGACCCTGGCGAAGGCTTTACATTTTAGCGTAGGGATGGCTTTACCTGACGGCAGGAAAATAAAGGCAGTAATAATGATGCCTGCAACCACGACGGCGAGAGCGAGGTGTTTATTCATCTTCATGGCTTAACCCACTTATAGTGGTAAAAATTATCACAGGAAATAATCTCTTTCTTTTTTCCAACAGCACACAGAGACAACAAGGTTCTGGCATTGTTTTTTGAGGAATAAGACACTTCATTGTTATAAATAATCATGTTGTTTTTTTTGCACTGCAGGTTATTCACTTTAAGGATAAGACCGACCCGCTCCAGCACGGCGGGTTTGTCCTCATCCGGAATATCTTTCAGGTATATCACCTCGCACCCGGTATCCGGTTGCTGAATTTCGGTGATGCCGTTATTTGCGTCATAAAATCTCCAGATACCCCAGACCATTCCGGCCAGGATTGCCACGCTCAGTAACAGGAAGGCAATGTGCCGCAAGGAAGAGGCAGCCTGCACGGGGGGATCCGTGACCGCAGGCGTGACCGGCGGCGCTATTTCCTCCGGCGGCGTGTCCTCCAGCGGTTCCACACTGACGGCGGTGTTCAGCTTAAAGCCGACTTTGGGCAAGGTAACGATCAGTTCGTGACATTCGAGGAGTGCCAGATTACGCCGCAAAATGCTGACGTACTGGTTAAGGTTGTTGCCGGACGCCTGCAACCCATGCTTATCCCAGACCGTTTCCAGCAGGTATTCCCGCGTCAGGTCACGGCCGCCGGAGGCCAGAAACTCTTCCAGCAGACGTGCCGCCGGAAGGGTCAGTTTTATGACGTCCTGACTGGCGGGATAATGCAGCGTGCCATCATCGGTATTAAATTCTATCGCTTTATCAATAAGATATTTCATCGTGCCCTGATTGAAATGAGTAAAGCCAACCAAAATCCCGTCGGATTTAAAAAAACGCCTCGGATTAATAGTATACAGGCTAAATTCTGCCAACCGAGTCCGCGCCGGGGATAAGTAAAACTCTTAGCCGCACCGGGCAAAAAGCAAATTATTATGTTGTCGAAACGCACTATTGATAAATAAAAACCTATATATACCCCCATCGGGTAATTAAATTGTCTGCCACGCCAAAACGCGGTTTCCTGCATGCCTTACTGACTGAGCGGGAGCGGCTTCGTGGACATCACCTTTACTGACTTTCTCATCGGATTTTCCTCTGCCCTGGACTTGTTAAGCCCTGAAAACGGACACCGTGGCGTGCGGCGTGCCTACATCGTGATGAGCATTGCCCGTCAGCGTGGCTTCAGCCAGCCTGCGCAACAGCGCCTGTTTATTGCGGCGTTATTGCGCGACCTGGGCCGGGGGGCGCATGCGCCCGCAGATTGCGCGCAACGGCTGGCCGGGATCCCGCTGCTGGCTGACAGCGCCGGGCTGATCGCCGGAAGAGGGCAGCAGCATCCGGAAAGCCGCTTGCTGGATCTGGCGGATAATCTGGATTTGCTCGCCCTGCATGAATTTCCGCGCGGACATTATCCGTCGCAGGCGATCGAAACCCTGTGTGATTCCATCGGCACACGCTATCTGCTCGACGATGTGCTGGCGTTACGCGAAATCGGGCTGGATCGCGAGTTCTGGACTGAACTGGCCTCCGCCACGCTGATCGACAATCCCTGCGCCTTTGCGCCGTTTCCTCCGCGCGTACTCAGCGATGATGAACTGACACAACTCTCCGCGCTGCTGGCCTGCGTGATTGACCGGCATTGCCGCTCCGCTGAGCAACATTCCGTCATGGTGTCGGCGATCAGCGCCCGGCTGGCGCAGCTGTACGGATTTTCCAAAAAAGGCATCGCGCATGTCCGTGTCGCAGGGCTGCTGCATGACTTAGGCAAGCTGGTGGTGCCCGCCGCGCTGCTCACCAAAGCCGAACCGCTGAGCGATTTTGAACGGCGGCAGATCCATATTCACCCGCAGTTCACCTGGAAAATTCTGTCCCGCATCGCCGGTCTGCATGACATCGCGCGGATGGCCAGTTTTCATCATGAACGGCCGGACGGTAAGGGCTATCCTTTCCGTCTGCGCGGAACGCAGCTGGATCTGGGGCCGCGCATTATCTCGGTCGCCGATTGTTACGCGGCGCTGCGGGAATCCCGTTCTTACAAACCGGCCTTCCCGCCGGAAAAATGCCTGAGCATGATGCAGGAGACCGCCGACAAGGGAGGGCTGGATCCAGCCATCGTGGGAGCGTTGCATACCCATCTGATGTCATCCGAAATGCAGGCACTCAGTGCAGATCCATTTCAGTTATGACGATTATAATTTTGGGTATTAAACAAAACATAAATGGCAGAAAGTGATATTTAGCGGTGTTAAAGGGATGAAGGAAACCGGCAGAGGATGTAAAACGGAGAGGGGTATTTTGCAGTCCGGAGGTAAATAATGATGCCGGAGGGTGAAAGGCTGGCGACCGATCCGATCGCCAGGTCAGCGTGCATTTTCAGGTCAACGCAGAGGCGGCGATGTTATTTCGCCAGAAGTTCTTTGCGGACGATTTCTGCGCCAGCACTTAACGCGTCCAGTTTGCCCCTTGCGACGCCACGCGGTAACGGGATCATGCCGCAGTTGGTGCAGGGATAAAGTTTGTCGGCATCGACAAATTGCAGCGCTTTACGCAAGGTCGCGGCCACTTCTTCCGGGGTTTCAATGGTGTTGGTGGCCACGTCAATCGCGCCCACCATCACTTTTTTACCGCGGATCAGTTCCATCAGTTCCATCGGAACATGTGAGTGGTGGCATTCCAGTGAGATGATATCGATATTGGATTTTTGCAGTTTCGGGAAAATCTCTTCGTATTGCCGCCACTCCGTCCCCAGCGTTTTTTTCCAGTCTGTGTTGGCTTTGATGCCATAGCCGTAACAGATATGGACAGCCGTTTCACATTTCAGCCCTTCGATGGCGCGTTCTAAGGTGGCAATGCCCCAGTCGTTCACTTCATCGAAGAACACATTAAAGGCCGGCTCATCAAACTGGATAATATCGACGCCCACCGCCTCTAATTCTCTGGCTTCTTCATTGAGAATTTTAGCGAATTCCCAGGCCAGCTTTTCGCGACTTTTATAGTGGTTATCATAAAGCGTATCGATCATGGTCATCGGCCCCGGCAGAGCCCATTTGATCGGTTGTGTGGTTTGCTGGCGTAAAAATTTGGCATCTTCCACAAACACGGACTTTTTACGACTGACCGGGCCGACAACGGTCGGCACACTGGCGTCATAGCGATTACGGATCTTTACCGTCTCACGTTTCTCGAAATCAACGCCTTCGAGATGTTCAATAAAGGTGGTGACAAAATGCTGACGCGTTTGCTCGCCGTCACTGACAATATCGATCCCCGCCTGCTGCTGATCTTCCAGACACAAACGCAGGGCGTCCTTTTTACCGTCGATTAATTCCTGATCCTGCAATTTCCACGGCGACCACAGCACCTCTGGTTGTGCCAGCCACGACGGTTTAGGCAGACTGCCCGCCGTTGATGTCGGTAATAACTTTTTCATACACAGGTGACCTTATCTTTTTTATGGTTAATCAGAGAGCGGAATGAGCAGACCATTGTTCAAGCACAGTCTGGTAGGGTTTGATGAAGTTTTCTTCCGTAAATTTCCCCTGCTCAATCGCCAGATGACTGCGTTCTTCCCGGTCATAAACTATGCGGGTTAACGAATAATCCTGATAATTCAGGCTCGGCTGATACTGTATTCCGGCGGCGGAATTCGCATTATAAATTTCAGGACGGTAAATCTTCTGAAACGTCTCCATCGTGCTGATGGTGCTGATTAACTCGAGATTAGTGTAATCGCCGAGTAAATCGCCGGAAAAATAAAACGCCAGAGGCGCAACGCTATTTTCAGGCATGAAATAGCGCGCGCGTAATCCCATTTTCGCGAAATATTCATCCGTCAGGGAGAGTTCATCCTGCTGATATTCAACGCCCAGTACGGGATGCTTATTGCCTGTGCGGTAATAGGTGCTTTTGCTGGAAACACTCAGGCAGATAACGGGAGCCTTCGTAAACTGTTCTTTGTAAATGTCTGATTTAACGAAGCATTTGAAGATGTTGCCATGCAGTTCGCCAAAGTTATCCGGCAGGCTGAATTCGGGTTGTTGTTTATTGTGCGCTGGCAGTAAAACGCTGAAGTCATAATCACGCACATAAGAGGAAAAGTTATTTCCCAAAATCCCTTCAAAGCGTTCGTTGGTTTTTTTATCCACGACGGTGGTTTTCAGTATTTCAATCACCGGGAAGCTGTCGGCCTGACCTTCAACATCAATATTGAGCTGAGCAGTAATAATGTCGAGTTCGACAGAATACCGGTCTTTTTTAGGGTTATCCCAATGGGCCAGAGAATTGAAACGATTGTCAATCATCACTAAGGTGTTGCGCAGGTTGTCCTGACGTTTTTCACCCCTTGCCAGATTGGCAAAGTTAGTCGTAATACGCGTATTTTCCGAAGGGTTATATTTTTCGTCAAAACGAATGCTCTTAATAGTGAATGTAATTTCTTTTTTCATTTTTATCAGGTGTCCCGGCTGCTGAAAAACCTACATTATTTCAGTCGTCTTCATATTTAAGAGTGAATCGCGATGACTCTTTTATGCCTGAGTCATTGAGTGAAAAAAAGTGATATAAATTCACAGAACATGAACAAAGTTCATGATCCTGTCTGCGCGTTACCGGCACACTTCGGCGCTGACCGAAGCATCCGTTTTTTACCGGTAATAAGCTGAGTGAAATTCATGACGGAGCAGAAAAATGATTGCAGTCCTTTTTGAGGCAGATGCGGTACCCGAAGCGCGTGAGCGGTATCTTGAACTGGCGGCCGAACTGAAGCCGTTGCTGGCGGACACGCCGGGGTTTATTGATATAGAGCGTTTCCAGAGCCTGAGCACGCCCGGAAAAATCCTGTCTTTATCCTGGTGGCAGGATGAGGAGTCGGTGGCTGGCTGGAAACAGAATCTGACGCATCTGTCAGCCCAGAAAGAGGGAAAACAGTCGATTTTTTCCTTCTACAGAATCCGCGTTGCCCGGGTATTTCGGGAATATTCCTCCGACACGTCTTCAGCGAAAGGAGCGCATCAGCATGTATGACATTCACGTTATCCTCGGCAATTGTCCGGGTGCGCTTGGCTCACTGGGACGCGTTCTCGGCCTCAACGGCGTGGGTCTGGAAGGCGGTGGCGTATTTTCCACACCGGAAGCGGCGCACGCACATTTTCTGGTGGAAGAGGGCGAGACAGCCCGTCAGGTTCTGACGGAGGCTGGCTTTGAGGTCAGAAAGGTGGCCCGCCCGCTGATAAGAAAATTGCCGCAGAAACGTCCGGGAGAACTGGGTGAAATCGCCCAGACACTCGCCCGGCATGGCATTAATATTCTGGTACAGTACAGCGATCACAGTAACCGTCTCATCCTGCTGACGGATGATGATCTCCGGGCGGCGGAAGTCACTCAACAATGGGCCATACACTCTGAATGAATTTTCTTCATACCGAATATGACAGCGAGCCGGACGATTCCCTTGAAAAATCCATGTCACTGGTGGCTTCCGCAATATCTGACCCGTCAAGGGTCAGTATTTTGTGTGCTTTGATGGACGGACGTGCGTGGACGGCGACTGAACTCAGCGCGGTGGCAGGCATTGCTGCCTCCACCACCAGCGGTCATCTTACCCGGCTGCTCAGCAACGGGCTGGTGATTTGCCTGATGCAGGGACGCCACCGGTATTACAGCCTGGCTGGCCATCATATCGCCGGACTGCTGGAAAACCTGATGGGGGTTTCCATGCATCATCACACGCCCTTTGCATCCCGGACGCCGGTGATTCTGCGATATGCGCGGACCTGTTATGACCATCTGGCCGGAGAACTGGCGGTAAAAATCTACGATTTCCTGCTGCATGAAAACTGGCTTGAAGCTGACGGGAATGCGCTGACACCGGCCGGGAAAGAACATTTTCAGCGTCTAGGTGCCGTGCTTGATCCGCGTCCGCGTCGCAAGGCGTGTTGTCCTTGCCTCGACTGGAGCGAAAGGCGTTTCCATTTGGGAGGGGATGCGGGGCAGGCATTAATGACGCTGTTGCTGCAAAAAGAGTGGATATCCCGCACGCCGGGCTTTCGCGAAGTCAGCGTCACCGACAGCGGCAGAGTAGCCATGCGGCGGTTGTTCGGCCTCGATCTGGCCTGATCCCCCTCCTTAACACCCTGTCAGGGATGGGGGATTGTGACGAACTCTACCTTCCTTAAATCGCGGTTTTGGCCCGCTGTTTCACGGCATAAACCAGTACCACCGCGAAACACACCATCGGCAGGGCGTAGGACACGGCGGTGTTGTAGTGATCGGCGATGGCACCCATCAGGTACGGCATCACCGCGCCGCCGACGATCGCCATGATCATCACCGAGCTGGCGCGTTTGGTTTGTTTGCCCATGTTCTTGACGCCCATCGCGAAAATGGTCGGGAACATGATCGACATAAAGAAGAAAATCGCCACCAGCGCAATCACCGACACATTGTCGATCCCGGCCACCACCACGCCGCATAGCACGATATTGATGATGGCATAAGCCACCAGCAGCGTGGCGGGGCGGACAAAGCCCATCAGCCAGGTGCTGAAGAAACGCCCGACCATAAAGCTGATCATGCCGACAGACAGCAGGTACGATGCATTCTGGTTCGACAGCGTATGCCAGTGTTCCGTGGTGTAGTTAATGAAGAATGCGCCGACACCCACCTGCGCCGCCACATAGAAGAACTGCGCGATCACGCCGCCGGTGAAATGACCGTGCTGCCACAATCCTTTCTCCACGCCGCGATCTTCTGCGGTGCTTTGCTCACGAATGTCCGGCAGTTTGGTGCGTCCGAACAGGAACGCGATCAGCAACACCAGTACCGCGATGGCGATATAGGTGGTTTTGACCGATGACAGGCCGTCCGCCGTGGTGCCTTGCGTGGCGCTGAAAAACAGCGAACCGCCGATGATCGGGCCGACAAACTGGCCTAATCCGTTGAAAGACTGAGAAAGATTCAGACGGCGTTCTGCGCCAGCCGGATCGCCCAGTACGGTGGCGAACGGGTTGGCGGCGGTTTCCAGACAACCCAGACCGAGGGCGATCACGAACAGCGCAAACAGGAACATGGCGAAACTGCCCGCGGACGCAGCGGGAACGAATAACAACGCGCCCAGTGCATACAGGCATAACCCGACGAGGATCCCGGCTTTATAGCCGAACCTGTCCATAAAGAACCCGGCGGGCAGGGCTATGATGAAATAAGCCCCGAAATAGGCGGCCTGTAGCAGCCCCGACTGGGCTTTGTTGACGTGTAACACTTCCTGGAAATGCTTATTCAGGACATCCAGCAGCCCGTAGGATAAACCCCACAGGAAAAACAGCGTGGTGACCAGGATGAACGCCAGTCGGAAACCGGACGTCGTTTTGCGCTGCGCATACGTGGGCGCGGCAGTTTTGTCGGCGAGCATAATGTATTCCTCAGTATCTGGTAACGCATGTAGGGGTTCAGCTCAGGTGGCTGATTTTTTATGTCAGATAACGTGAAAAACGGTTTCTCCCTCACAGCAGGGAGTTTTTTTGCTCCTCCCCACTGTCAGGGTTGAAGCGGGTTTCGTTCTGCTCCTCCCCCTGCGAAGGGGGAGGTTGGGAGGGGGTTTAGCAGGCAACGCCAGATCTGGAGCTGCCCTTAATACCCCACCCCAACCCTCCCCTTCGCAGGGGAGGGAGCCGATCGAGCTTTACTCAGATCCTTCCCCAAGGGAGGGAGCCGATCGAGTTTTACTCAACGCCTTCCGTATGCGGGGGAGCCTGACCGGTCAGCGAAAAAATCTTCTCCATTTCCACCCACTTTTCACCGGCGGGCGTCCAGGGTGTGGGGCGCTGATATTTCCACATCAGGGCTTCCCATTCGCAGACTTTCGGATCCTCCAGACTGCGGCGTTCGAACAGCCCGCTGTCAAAATCTTCCGTGGTTTCCATCACCATCATCAGCCGGTTGCCCAGCCGGTAAATTTCCATCTCTGTGATGCCGTAACGGCGCAGATGTGCGGTAATTTCCGGCCAGATGTTGCGGTGATAACGCTGATATTCTTCGATAAGCGCCGGATCGTCCGCCAGATCCAGCGCCTGACAATAGCGGCGCGTCATGTCAGCGCCCGGTCGAGATGCATATAGCCGCCGTCCACGGTCAGCCACTGGCCGGTGGTGTGCGACGCGCGGGAAGAGAGCAGGAACACCACGGTATTGGCGATTTCCTGCGGCGTGGTCATGCGCTGTCCCAGCGGAATATGCGAGGTGATCTGTTGCAGTTTCTCCTCGGGATGGTCGAAGCTTTTGATCCAGCGTTCGTACAGCGGCGTCATCACTTCTGCCGGGATCACCGCATTCACGCGGATGCCGTCGCCAAGCAGCGCCGCCGCCCATTCGCGGGTCAGCGCCAGAATGCCGCCTTTTGCCGAGGCGTAACCGCTGGTGTTGCCTTGTCCGGTTAACGCGGTTTTCGAACTGATATTGACGATCGCTCCCCGGCTGGCGCGCAGGGCATTGAGGCTCAGGTGCGCCATCAGGTAATAGTGGATCAGGTTTTGCTCGAGGGATTGCACAAAGGCTTCCCGTCCGGCGTCCAGCCCGACGCTGTCGTTGGCACCGGCATTGTTCACCAGCCCGTCGATGCTGCCGTAGCGACTGAGAACGTCGTCCACGGCGGCTTTGCAACTGGCTTCGTCGCGCAGTTCGGTCAGCACAAAACTGGCCTTTGGCGAAAGCTGTTGCAGTTTATGCATCAGTTCATTGGCCGGTTCGGTATTGCTGATGATCACCGGGATCGCGCCTTCTTCCGCCAGCGTCAGCGAAATGGCCGCGCCAATGCCGGACCCGCCGCCGGTCACCATCACCACTTTATTTTGCAGATGCAGATTCATTGCTCGTTCCTGTCGCCGGTTAAGGCTGTAGTCGGTAAACCGTGCAGGCGTTACCGCCATAAATGGCCGCCTGCTCGTCAGTACTCAGTGCCGCCGTGGCCTGCTGGCATAAATCCCACGGATCTTCATGTTCTCCGGCCAGCAAACACACCGGCCAGTCGGAACCAAACATCAGCCGTCCGGCACCGAAAATCTCCAGCGCGGCGTCGAAATACGGCAGCAGATCATTCAGCGTCATGCCCGCCAGACGCGGTTCGGTCAGCAGTCCGGAGAGTTTGCAAACGACGTGCTGCATTCCCGCCAGCGGCGCAATTTGTTTCGCCCAGTGCGCCGCGCCCCGGCTCAGATCCGGTTTGCCGAAATGGTCCAGCACCAGAAAATGCGCATCATGGCGTGCGGCAAACTGCACGGCCTCGCTCAGGTGCCGGTGCGTCACCAGAATCTCGTAGACAGTTTCCTGCCGCTGAACCTGACGGATGCCCGCGTTGATGGCCGGATCGGCCAGCCATTGCGCGGGCGCAGGTTCGTCTTGTATCTGATGACGAAAACCGCGCAGCAGGGGATGCGCAAGCGCCTCCAGCTCAGCGGCCAGGGCGGGGGAAGACAAATCCACCCAACCGGTGACCGCGCGGACAAAGTCCGTTTTCTCCGCAAGCTCCAGCAGCCAGCGCGTTTCACTGGCTGACGAACAGGCTTGCACCAACACCGTTCCTTGTGTGTCGTGACGTTGTAACGTTGGCCGCAGCGTTTCCGGCAATAAATTCTGTTTCAGCACCGCCATCTCATCGCTGATCCAGCGGTAATCCTGCGGCGTGTAACGCCAGAAATGCTGGTGGCTGTCGATTCGCATCATCGGCATTCTCCCTGCGGCGTTCTCATTAAGCACCGGCGTGATAACGGTATTGCTCAATCGAGGACGGATGCATTTCGATGGAGAATCCCGGTGCCTGCGGCGGCATATAGGCCGCGCCGCGAATGTCACACGGATGCACAAAATGCTCGTGAAGATGGTCAACGTATTCGATGACGCGGCCTTCGTGGGTTCCGGCGATGCACAGATAATCAATCATCGACAGGTGCTGTACGTATTCGCACAACCCGACGCCGCCCGCGTGCGGACACACCGGCAGATGGTATTTGGCGGCCATCAGCATCACGGCCAGCACTTCGTTGACGCCGCCCATGCGGCAGGCATCGATCTGCACCACGTCGATGGCTTCGCGCATAATGAACTGCTTGAACATGATGCGGTTCTGGCACATTTCACCGGTGGCGACTTTGACCGGCGCAACAGCCTGACGGATTTTGCGGTGGCCTTCGATATCGTCCGGGCTGGTCGGTTCTTCGATAAACCAGGGACTGGCGAAGGCGAGGGCATTCACCCAGGGGATAGCGTCGTTGGTTTCCCATACCTGATTGGCGTCGATCATCAGTTTGCGATCCGGACCGATAACTTCGCGGGCGATACGTACGCGGCGGATATCGTCTTGCAGATCACGCCCGACTTTCAGTTTCAGGTAGTCAAAACCGGCGTCGACGGCTTCCTGACACAAACGACGCAATTTATCGTCGGGATAACCCAGCCAGCCCGCCGAAGTGGTGTAGCAGGGATAACCTTCCGCCAGCAGTTTCTCCGTGCGCTGCGCCTTGTTATCCGCCCGCTGCTGCAATAAGGTCAGCGCTTCCTGCGGCGTAATGCAGTCGGTGATGTAGCGAAAATCAATGCAGCGCACCAGTTCTTCCGGCGACATGTCGGCGACCAGTTTCCACAGCGGTTTACCGGCGGCTTTACTCCATAAATCCCACACGGCATTGACTACCGCACCGGTCGCCAGATGGATCGCGCCTTTGTCCGGGCCGATCCAGCGCAGCTGACTGTCACTGGTGAAATCGCGCCAGAACTGCCCCATATCGGCGGTGATGTCCGCCAGATCGCGTCCGACAATCAAATGTTCCAGCGCTTTAATGGCTGCACAGCAGATTTCATTGCCGCGCCCGATAGTGAACGTCAGGCCGTGACCTTTAAGCGCCGGATTGTCAGTTTCGAGGATCACATAGGCGGCGGAATAATCCGGATCCGGGTTCATGGCATCCGAGCCATCCAGCGCCAGCGAGGTCGGGAAGCGCACATCTTCCACACGTAAAGCTGTAATCGTTGTCATCGCAAAATTCCTTACGCTGTCACAGGGTTATGCCTGCACCGTCTTCTGACGCTGTTCGCCCAAACCTTCAATTCCGAGGTGCATGACCTGCCCGGCTTTCAGATACACCGGCGGTTTTTGCCCCAGTCCGACACCCGGCGGGGTCCCGGTTGAAATAATGTCGCCCGGTTGCAGGCTCATAAAGCGGCTCAGATAACTGATAATTTCGGGGATCTGGAAAATCATGGTGCGCGTATTGCCGTTCTGATAACGCTTGCCGTCCACTTCCAGCCACAGATTCAGCTGATGCGGATCGGGGATTTCATCAGCCGTTACCAGCCACGGGCCGGTCGGGCCAAAGGTGTCGCAGCCTTTGCCTTTGTCCCAGGTGCCGCCGCGTTCAATCTGAAATTCACGCTCGGACACATCGTTGATCACGCAGTAACCGGCGACGTGCGATAGGGCATCGGCCTCGCTGATATAGCGCCCGCCGGTGCCGATCACCACGCCGAGTTCCACTTCCCAGTCGGTTTTGACCGAATCACGCGGGATTTCCACATCGTCGTTGGGGCCGACAATCGCACTGGTCCATTTGCTGAAAATCACCGGTTCTTTTGGGATCTCCGCGCCGGTTTCGGCGGCGTGATCGGCATAGTTCAGACCGATACAGATAAATTTGCCGACCTTGCCGACGCAGGCACCGAGACGCGGTGCACCGCTGACCAGCGGCAAACTTTGCGGATCGAGCTGGCGCAATTTATCCAGCGTTTCAGGCTGTAAAAACTCGCCGCTGATGTCAGTGACATGCGCGCTGAGGTCGCGCAATTTGCCGTTGCTGTCGAGCAGGCCGGGGCGTTCAGAACCGGGGTTGCCGTAACGTAATAATTTCATCGGTCAGTGTCCTTCTGTGAAAGTCAGGTCTGTGAATATCAAATGTCTGGCGCTGCTGGCGCGTCAGTTGCTCCAGCCGCCGTCAATAATCTGAACCGTGCCGGTGGTGTATGAACTGGCATCCGAGGCCAGATACAGCGCCAGCTGGGCGATCTCTTCGGTTTTACCGATGCGTCCGATCGGCTGGCGGGCGACAAATGCCGCATAAACTTCGGCTTCACTGCGGCCTTCTGCCTGCGCCTGTGCGGCAATGCGCTGGCGCAGGGACGGCGATTCCACCGTGCCGGGGCAAATGGCGTTGCAGCGGATCCCGCGGGTGACGTAATCCGCCGCGACCGAGCGGGTCAGGCCGATCACCGCCGCTTTTGAGGCGCTGTAAGCAAAGCGGTTCGGCACACCCTTGATGCTGGAAGCGACCGACGACATGTTGATCACCGAGCCGCTGTTGCGTCCGAGCATGGCGGGCAGAAACGCGCGGATCATGCGGAACATCGCGGTGACGTTAAGGTCGAGGGCAAACTGCCATTCGCGTTCGGTGCAGGTCAGAATGTCGCCGCTGTGCACCACGCCCGCGCAGTTGAACAGCACATCGATCGCGCCGGTTTCTTCCGCCAGTGCGGCGATGGCCTGCGGATCCGTTACGTCCAGCAGGCGAGGGGTAATGCCCGGAATATCACGCAACGCGTCGATATTGATGTCGGTGGCAATCACCTCTGCGCCTTCACGGGCAAACAGCGTCGCGGTAGTAAAACCGATGCCTTGTCCGGCGGCGGTGATCAGCACTTTTTTCCCTGTCAGGTTCATTGTCTTTCCCCGTAAAACGTCACTTTAAAGGACTAATGGTCAGGCCATTGGAGGCGAAAAAAACGCGTTAAAAGCGGTGCAGTTTGCTAAGATGTCCGGCAAGCTGTTTCTTAAAACGCTATTTCGGTTAACCAATTTTTTACATGCATAAAACAAATCAGCAAGATTTTTGTCCGGAAAATGCTAGCTGAATCACTTATTGAGAATTGACCTCAGGTGTCCGATGCCGATAAAGAAATTAGAAAATCCCAGAATATACAGGCAGATAGCTGACCAGCTAAAAACGTTAATTGATAACAAAGAATTTCCGCCCGGCAGCCGTCTTCCTGCCGAACGTGAACTGGCGAGTCAGTTGCAGGTCAGCCGGGCTTCGGTGCGTGAGGCGCTGATTGCGCTGGAAGTGATCGGGCTGGTGGATGTGCGTGTGGGAAATGGTGTGATCGTGCGCCATCCTCCGGCGGTACCGGTCACGCCTTCGCAGGAACCGGTGATGTCGCAGGCAGGGCGTAATCAGTGGGCGGATGTGGACGACGAGCTGAATATCGAGCTGGATTTCACTGCCGAGTTGCCGCCGTTTTCGCTGCTGCAAACCCGGCGTCTGATTGAACCTGAAACCGCCGCGCTGGCAGCAAGAAACGCCACCGACGACGAACTTGCGGCGATCAGGTTGGCATATGAGCAGAATTGTCGCGATAACCGCAACGGCTCAGCCACCCATCCCGGCGACCGGTTATTCCATATCCGCATCGCCCAGGCCAGCGGAAATCCGGCCTATGCTTTTATCATCGCGCACCTGCTCGGCCACCGTTACGGCACCATGTTCCGCAGCCTGCAATTACACTACACGCCGCAGGACATGCCGCACCGTTCTGAGATTGAACATCTGGAAATCCTGACGGCGCTGGAAGCGCGGGACAGCCGCGCGGCGAAGAAAGCCATGAAGGAACATCTGGATGCGGTGATTAAGATTTTCGGCCAGGGGTGAAAAAGGCGCGGCATCTGAACCCGTACTCTATTTCAGTGCCTGCCATGAGCGTTTACCAGACTTCTCTCGCCAGCCGTAAGAAGTTTTCCCCCAGCACATTGCGGATCACTTTTTCGCTGTGTCCTGACTGTAACAAATGGCCGACAACCTCTTCCAGCGCGGAGGGATGCACGTAGCCACCTTCGCCTGAATATTCCTCTGCGGGCCAGTATTCAGGATGTGCCGCCAGAATGTCGCCGGTACTGACATTGCCCACCGGGAAGGCATAATCCAGTGCTATTCCCACGTGGCGGGGACCGGCGAGATGAATCAGATAATCAACATGCCGGGCGAACAGCGCGGCGTCGGGGGCACTGTCACCCAGGAACTCACCAATCCCGTTCACGCCAATCAGCCCGCCATGGTTCACACACGCCCTGATTTGTTCATCACTGATGTTTCTGCCGTGCGCATGTATGGCTTTTGGATTGGAATGGGAAAATATGACCGGCTTACTGGAGTATTCAATGGCTTCGATGCTGGTCTGAAGACTGCAATGAGAGACATCAACGAACATGCCAACGCGGTTCATTTCATCAATCACTTCTTTGCCGAAAGAGGTTAAACCTGTGTTTTCATCATGGCAGCCGCCACCCGCGAGATTATTGCGGTTATAAGCAAACAGCATCTGTCGTACGCCCAGGTGATGATAAAACTCCACCATTTCAACGCGGCCATCCAGCGCGTTCATCCCTTCGATATCAAAAGTGATCGCCAGCTTACCAGAGGCACGGGCGGTGAGAATATCCTCCGGCTGATTCACCAGCAGGTAATCATCAGCATGATCGAGGATCCAGTGCCTGAATGCCGCCAGATTGCGTACTGTCTGCTCCCACGGCAGGACATCAAAGCCGACATCCACTGACAGGTAATGCACGCCTGCATCCCGCCAGAGTTGTAGATTATTCAGGTCTGCCGCCGGATCGGGCATGAAGCCGGAGTGGCCATCCCAGACCAGCGAGTCGGAAAAAATTGCGCGGGCGCGTCGGGCTATATCGGTCTGGATCATGTGAGTATTTCCTGCAATGACAAGGGGTGTTCGGAAGACGGAATCTTCAGGGCTGATGCCAGCCAGCCGGGGTCGAGCGTCGGTTCCGCCTGCAACAGACGCGCGGTGTAATCATCGAAAGGCGGCGTCAGCACCGTCTCCCGCAAGCCCTTACGCACCAGTTTGCCGCGATGCATGACGGCCACGGAATGGGCAATGCTGCGCACCGTCGCGATGTCGTGAGTGATAAAAAGCAAAGTCAGGCCGGCAGACTGCTGAAGCTGTCTGAACAAGGCCAGTACGCCCTGCGCGACCAGCGGATCCAGCGCAGAGGTAGGTTCATCGCAAATGAGAATGTCCGGTTCCGCTGCCAGCGCCCGCGCAATTGCCACTCTCTGTTTTTGTCCGCCTGAAAGCTGCGAGGGAAAACGGTCGGCCAGCTCCGGCGCCAGTTCTACCTGCTCAAGCAACTGGCTGAGGCGTGCTTTAAGCGCAGCACCGCGCAAACCGCTGCGGCGCATGATATTCCGCCCGACCAGCTCACGTACCCGGTGGCGCGGATTCAGCGCGGTATCCGCGTTCTGATAAATGTACTGGATTTGCCAGCGCTGCTGCGCAGTTCGCCGCTGACAATCAAACGACAGTGCCTTGCCTTCCAGCGTCAGTTCACCGGATTGCGGTTTTTGCAGCCCGGCCAGCGTACGGGCCAGGGTGGATTTACCGGAGCCAGACTCGCCGACCAGCACGAAGGTTTGCCCGCGGGGCAGTGTCAGCGAAAGCTGCGAGATAACCGGCTCCCCGTGACCGTATCCGACGGTCAGGTCACGCAGTTCAAGCACCGGCGCATGTTGTTCAGCGACCGGCAGCGGTGCCGGATGTCGGGTATTGAGTAATGCCCGGGTGTAAGGATGTGCGGCTGACCTAAGGATATCGGCAGTGCGGCCATATTCGATCTGTTTACCGTGGCGCAACACCAGCAGGTTGTCGGCAATTTGCGAGACTACGGCAATATCGTGCGAAATATACAGCGCCGCCGTCCGGGTTTGCTTCACCGCGTGGCGGATAGCCGCCAGAACATCGAGCTGCGTAGTGACATCCAGCGCGGTGGTTGGCTCATCAAAAACAATCAAATCAGGCGAGGAGCACAGCGCCATGGCGGTCATTGCCCGCTGCAACTGACCACCGGAAACCTGATGAGGATAGCGTCTGGCGAACTGTGCCGGATCTGGCAAACCGAGCAGGGCGAACAGCTGTAACATCTTTTCCTGTGCCGCTTCAGGCGTCAGGACGCCGTGATAACACGCGGCTTCAATTACCTGCGAACCCAGCGGAAATGCCGGATTAAAACCGGCACTGGCCGATTGCGCGACATAACAAACGCGTTTGCCCTGATGTGTCGCCAAACGACAAGCATCCCGGGGATGATAAGTGTGCCCCTGAAAAGTAATGCTGCCGCTAAGCGGTCGCAGCGCGCCGCGATAATGCCCCATCACCGCGAGTCCCAGAGTGGATTTCCCGGCGCCAGATTCGCCGATTACGCCCAGCACGTCGCCTTTGCGTAATTGAAAAGATACCTTGTCAATCAATACAGTTTGCTGATGTCCCACGCACAGCTGTGCGACTTGTAAGAGTGCCTCTGACATCACTGATCCTCCTGTTGTTGCAGCGTTCTGCTCAGGGCATCGACCAGCAAATTGACGGCAATGACCAGCAACGAAATGGCGATGGCTGGGTAAAAGGCGGCACTGACACCAAACAGAATGCCGTCTTTATTTTCCCGCACGATGGCGCCCCAGTCGGCTGCGGGGGGCTGGATCCCCAGCCCGATGAAAGAGAGTGTCGAGATAAACAGAATGCTGGCGCTGAACTGCATTCCCCATTCCGCCAGCAGCGGAAAGCGGGCGTTGGGCAGCATTTCGCGGATGACCCGGTACGCGTGAGATTCGCCGGCGAGCTTTGCGGCTTCCATGTAATCCGTGGCCAGAATATGCGAGGCAAGACTGTAACCGAGACGATAAACGCGCGTCGCACCGATGGCGGCCAGCACAACGACCAGCGTGCTGTTAGTTTGTGGTAACACCGCCAGCGCCACCAGCGCGATAATCAGCGATGGCAGTGACATAAACAAATCGTTGAGGCGTGACAATACCCCCTCCACCGCGCCTCCCACGCTGACCGCCAGAAAGCTCAGCAGCGTGCCCGCAAGCGTAGCCATTACCGAAATCACAAAAGCAAACGACAAGGTAAGACGCGCGCCAGACAGCAGACGGGAGAACAAATCCCTGCCGAGATTATCGGTGCCCAGCCAGTGGGCGGCACTCATGGGTTGCCAGATTTCACCGCATATCTGACGGGCATCGTAAGGCGCGATCCACGGTGCGGCCAGCGAGGCGAAGACAAACAGGATCAGCAGAAACGCACCGATCACGGCGCTCGCTGAGGAGAAAAGTGATTTCATCGCGGGAACCTCAGTCGTGGGTTTGCCGCCATTGCCAGCATATCGACCAGTAAATTAAGCAGAATATACACGGCGGCAAACACCAGCCCGCAGGCCTGCACGACCGGAATATCGCGCACGGTGACGGCATCCACCATGTATTGCCCGACACCCGGATAGACAAAAATCACTTCGATGATCATCGCACCGACAATCAGCCCGGCCAGATTCATGGCGATCACAGTCAGGACAGGGGAAATGGCATTCGGTGCGGCGTGTCGCCATAAAATACGCAGCGGCGGTAATCCCTTCAGCCGCGCTGTTTCCATCCACGGCGTACGGGTGACTGACATCAGCGCACTGCGTGCCGATCGCAACATGTTTGCCAGTACGGCAATCGCCAGTGTCAGCACCGGCAGCAACAGGGCGGAAAGACGATCCGGCAGGCTCATGCCGTCATAAATCGTCGAGGGAAACGTCGAGACGCCCACGTGTAACACCAGCACCTGAATCAGCAGATAGCCGATTAAAAATTCCGGCAGTGAGAGAATAATCAGGGATACCAGCGTAATCACCCGGTCGGGCAGACGGTGCAGATAGCGCACGGCGAACAATCCGCCCAGCAACGCGACCGGGACCGCCAGTAACGCGGCGGCACCCGCAAGCCACAGTGAATTGAGTAACCGGTGCCCGAGCTGTGCGCTGACCGGTTGCTGACTGGCCCATGAAAGCCCGAAATCGCCTTTGAAAATCTGTAGCATCCACAGCAGATAACGGGTGACCAGCGGCTTATCCAGCCCGAGACTTTGTCTGATACTGGCAATCGCCTCAGGTGTCGCTGCGCGTCCCAGTGACGCGGCAGCAAAATCACCGGGCAGGGCGTTGACGGCGGCGAAGATCAGCAGCGATACACCCCAGAGTAAAATCACCGCCAGCAGCAGGCGGTGACTTATGGCGCGGGCGAGCGGATGACGGGGCGCCGTGCCGCGCACCCCACGGGCAATAAAACTTTTCATCAGTTGTTCAGCCAGACGCGTGAGATGACGTGACCGTTAGATAAATCGTTGCCGACATCTTCGATATAGCCCTGAAGTTTGTTGCTGCTGGCGTTGAGGTAATTATTAAACACCGGAAGCAGGGTGCCGCCTTCATCACGCACAATCAGCGCAATGTCGTGATACAGCGTGCGGCGTTTGGCCTCATCCTCTTCTGCCCGTGCGAGTTTGAGCAGGCTGGCAAATTGCGGATTAGCGAAGTGGGTTTCATTGCTGGCTGAAGACGGGCCCAGTTCGAGCGAATAGATCAGATCCTGGGTTAAACGCGTTCCCCATGACGACACGCAGAACGGTTTGTTACGCCAGACATTATTCCAGTAGCCGTCATCGGGCTGGCGGCGGATATCAATTTTGATCCCGGCTTTCTGCGCGCTGAGCTGGAACAGCGTGGCGGCATCGACGGCACCGGGGAAAACCCCTTCGGCGACATCCAGCACAATGGGCCCGCTGTAGCCGGATTTTTTAAAGTGGAATGCGGCCTGATCGGCGTCGTACTGGCGTTGCGGGATTTCGGCCGGGAACAGCGGATACGCACTGTTGACCGGGAAATCATTGCCCAGCGAGCCATAACCGCCCAGCACGCGATCCAGAATTTGCTGGCGATCAATGGCCAGTTTCAGCGCCAGACGCAGGTCGTTATTGTCGAACGGCGGGGTGTTGACCATCATCGGCAATGTGTAATGTCCGCGTCCCGGTGTGTTGTAAATCGTGACCGGACCGCTTTTCAGCAGTGCCACGATTTTCGGGCTCAGCCCGCTGATGAAATGTACTTTTCCGGTAGACAGTGCTGCAACCCGGCTCGATGCGTCGTTAATCGCGATCACTTCTGCACTCGCCACATTGCCCCGGCTGCTGTCCCAGTCATGCGGGTTTTTCTCCAGCTGGGTATAGACGCCAGCCTCGAATTTGACCATGCGGTAAGGCCCGGTGCCGATCCCGGCGTTAGGATTTTCATAGCCGCCACCGGGCTGGATTTGCAGGTTCCACAGCGAAAGTACCAGCGGAAAATCGACATTGCTTTCATTGAGAGTAATGGTGATTTTATCGCTATCACTGGTGACGGTACTGATGGATGACAGATAGGCAATTACGCCGGAACGGAATTTCGGATCACGGTGACGGGAAAGGGTTTTGACGACATCTTCTGCCGTCAGCGCCTGGCCGTTATGGAACTGAACGCCCTTACGCAGGGTAAATATCCAGCGCGATGATTTGTCGGCGCTTTCCCAACTTTCTGCCAGCCCCGGTATCGCTTTGCCGCTGACCGGATCGGTGCGCACCAGCGTATCGCCCCAGGCACAACCTACCACCATCATGTATGAACTGATCCAGCTTGCCGGATCCAACACGTCGGTGGTCGCCGCACCATCAATGCCCAGTTTGAGATGTCCGCCTTTCTTCGGTGTGTTGTCGGCAGCGGCGGCGGGCAGGGTAAAACTGAGCCCGGAAGCGGCGCCGGCGGCCAGAGAATACTTGAGGAAATCGCGACGATTCCAGGAATTTGGCATTTTTATTATCCTTATTTTATAGGCTGATACGGTGTGAATACCCTGCTGCACAGGCGAACCTGATGGTCAGAAATTGCCCCAAAGGGGCGTAATCCTAAGAAATAGGGAAGGGGGTGTCTAATACGTAAATAAGATAAGCGTATGATAAAATTAGAAATAACACAGACAGCGTAGCCGCGGGTGCTACGGCATGCTAGGGTATTTTTTTGCCTGAATTTACCTGCTTATAATGAAAAAAAACCATGATCTGGCTGTTATGCACTGGGGAACGTACCGCGTTGCCACGGCTGACGGTGTTTTAAAATCTGTTGAACCCGTGGAATGGGATCGTAATCCGTCTGAAATCGGACAATCCCTGATGGGTTCAGTCGACGGACCCAGCCGCGTGCGTCGCCCTGCGGTCCGGCTGGGCTATTTGCAAAACGGCGCGGCCTCGCGTGAAGGACGCGGCAAAGAGCCTTTTGTCGAAGTCAGCTGGGAGACGGCGCTGTCGCTGGTTGCGGCTGAACTCGCACGCGTAAAGGACACCCACGGTAATTCTGCGTTCTATGCCGGGTCTTACGGCTGGTCGAGCGCCGGTCGTTTTCACCATGCGCAAAGCCAGATGCACCGGTTTTTCAATCAGTTTGGCGGCTATACCGGCAGCACAAACACCTACAGTCTGGCGGCGGCGGAGCGTTTATTGCCGCACATTATCGGTGATCTGGATGTGCTGCAAAAACAGCATACTCACTGGTCCGTGCTGGCCGGAAAGTGCGAACTGTTCGTTGCCTTCGGCGGACTGCCGTGGCGCAATGCGCAGGTCAACGGTGGCGGTGCCAACGATCACTCGCTGAAATACTGGTTACAGGAAATGGAGCGAACCGGCACCCGTTTCATCAATGTCAGCCCGGTGAAGAACGATCTCTCGTCGGTGAAAACGGCCGAATGGCTGTCCCTCAAACCGGGCAGCGATACCGCACTGTTGCTGGCGCTCAGTCATGTGCTCGTCGAGGAATCCCGCTATGACGCGGGTTTTGTCGCCAGCCATACCGTGGGCTTCAGTACGTTCAGCGATTATCTGACGGGTGCTCGTGACGGGCAGGCCAAAACACCGGAATGGGCAGAACCGTTGACCGGCATCAGCGCGCAGGCAATCCGCACGCTGGCGCGTGAGATGTCCGAAAAGCACACCATGATTAATATCGCCTGGTCTTTGCAACGCGCACGACAGGGCGAACAAACTTTCTGGGCGACGGTGGCGCTGGCGTCTTTACTCGGACAGATCGGCACGCCGGGCGGCGGGCTGGGCTTTGCCTACGCGTCTACCAATCTTGCAGGCTCCGATCGCCGCACCTTCTCCGGCCCGCGTTTGCCGATGGGTAAAAATGCGGTTAACGATCACATCCCCGTGGCGCGGCTTTGCGACATGTTGCTCAATCCCGGCGGCGCGTATCAGTTCGATGGCAAAAACTGTCAGTATCCCGATATCCGGCTGGTTTACTGGGCGGGCGGTAACGCGTTTCACCATCATCAGGATATCAACCGGCTGGTGAAAGCCTGGCGTCAGCCCGATACCGTGGTGGTGCATGAACAGTATTGGACGGCGCAGGCTAAGTTCGCCGATATCGTGCTGCCGGTGACAACGTCACTTGAGCGTGAGGATATCGGCAGCGCCAGCAACGATGGTTACATGATTGCCATGCGTCAGCATATTGCACCGGTCGGTGAGGCGCGCAGCGATTACGCGATATTTGCCGCGCTCGCGCAGCAGATGGGCTTTGGCGAGGTCTTCAGCGAAGGGCGCGATGCGACGGACTGGCTGCGGCATATCTACCAGCTTTCAGTTCCCCGTGCGCAGGCCGATGGCATTGAGCTGCCGGAATTCGATGATTTCTGGCAACAGGGCAAACTGGAATATGCGCGTCCGGATACGCCGCAGATCCTGTTCGAAGACTTTCGCCGTGACCCTGAGGGGGCGCCGCTGACGACGCCGTCAGGCAAGATCGAACTGTTTTCACAGACGGTGGCAAATTTCGATTACGAGGAATGTCCGGGTTTCCCGTTCTGGTATGAACAGGATTATCGCGAACAGCAGGAAACCCGCGCGCGCTGGCCGCTGCATTTGCTTTCCAGCCAGCCACGCACGCGGCTGCACAGCCAGTACGATCACGGCAGCGTCAGCCGCAAGACTAAAATCAGTGACCGTGAACCGCTGTGGTTACACCCACAGGATGCCGCCGCTCGCGGTATCACTGAGGGCAGTATCGTGCGGGTGTTTAACGATCGTGGCGCAATCCTGGCGGGTGTTCATCTGACCGAAGATCTGCGCCCCGGCGTGGTGCAGATGTCTACCGGTGCCTGGTACGACCCGCAGGACCCGTCGCAACCCGACTCGCTGGATAAACACGGCAACCCGAACGTACTGACGGAAGATCGTGGCAGTTCGCGACTCGGGCAGGGGTGCAGCGCACAAAGCTGCTGGATTGATATCGAACGCTGGAACGCGCCTTTACCCGAGGTTACCGCCTTCCTGCCGCCGGCGTTTGTTCCTCCTGATGACTCAGGCAACTGATGCGGGTGAAGGGAAAATTTAGGCCCCGCCATCCTCCAGCCTGCTGATGTGCAGGCTGAGCCAGGTCAGTTCGTCTTTGGGTAAGGCGATGGCGTATTTTTCCTGCACATAATCGCGTATGGACAGGGAAACCGCCATCGCGCCCGGACGATGGCGCAGCAGTTCCTGATAAAAATCCTCCGTGTCACTGGCCGCGATTTTTCCGCTGAGGATCCTTTCAGCGAAATAACGCACGTGGGTAATGAAACGGTTGTAGTTCACTGAGTCAATATCGAGGATTTTGTTCAGCTTATAGCGGACAATTTCAGCGATGCGGTTTACCAGTTCTACCTGCTGATGGGCGGTGGTGGTGTCGTTGTCACCTGACGCATTAATCAGATGAAAGGCAATATTCACCGCTTCATCGGCAGGCAGGGAAATATCGAAACGCGCACTGACCATCGCGCTGGCCTGACGAGCAATTTCGTATTCTTTCTGATAATAGCGTTTTATCTCCCAGCCCAGTTTGTTGACAAAACTCTGTTCTTTTTTGCAACGTTCTGCGGCAAAAAACAGGTGTTCCGTGAGGGTGAAAAACAGCGAGGAATGGAGTTTTTTGACATAACTTTGCTGCGCCAGCTGAATAATGTCGTGGGTGACATCAAAAAAGGCCGCAGGAATGGTGGCCGTCAGTGACAGAAAATGTCGCGATTTCAAATCCTGTATCGGGATAAAAACCTTCTCGACGTGCGCAATATCAATCTGCATGCCGGGCTTTGCGTTGAAACCCAGCCCTTTGCCAAACAGCACCATTTCCTCCTGCTCATTTTCAACCAGAAGCATGCTGTTATTGAGCGATTTCTTCACTGTAATCACGGTCTGTTCCTGCGGCTGATTGTCACGATTACGCCATGTCCGCGCCATTTGTCGCGATGACTTTCTGGTACCAGAAAAACGAGTCTTTGCGCAGACGTGCCAGAGAACCCGCACCTTCATCATCCTGATCGACATAGATAAAACCATAACGCTTGGACATTTGCGAGGTTCCGGCGCTGATGATGTCGATTGACCCCCAGGTTGTAAAGCCCATGACCTCAACACCTTCATCGATGGCGTTTTTTACCTGTTCGAAGTGGGCGCGGAAATAGTCGATACGGTAATCGTCATGAATTTTTCCAGCGACGACCTCGTCTTTCGCCCCGAGGCCACATTCCACGATAAACAGCGGTTTCTGGTAGCGGTCATAAAGTTCAAGCAACGAGATTTTCAATCCGACCGGGTCAATCTGCCAGCCCCATTCTGATGCCGGAAGGTAAGGGTTTTTGACGCCAAGAATGGTATTGCCGGGAATACGTTCTGCATCCGGCTGAGTGGATTCGGTCAGCGACATGTAATAGCTGAAAGAAACAAAATCGACGGTGTAAGCGCGCAGTATTTCAGTATCACCGGGTTGCATTTCAATGTGGATCCCGCGGCGTTCGAGGTCACGCGTGATCAGTGGCGGGTAGGCACCAAACACCTGCACGTCCGCGTAGAACATGTTTTCCAGATTCTTCTTCAGCGTGGCTTCTACGTCTTCGGGTTTACAGGTGCGCGGGTAGGTGGTCAGTTTGGTCAGCATGCATCCGACCTGGCTGCAGGGAATGATCGCATGGCAGTCGCGGGTGACCAAAGCCGATGCCACAAACTGATGATGCAAACCCTGATAGATATCCTGTTCCGCGCGACCTTCCGCACTTTTTTCTTCCCTGATCCCGGCGGTGGTAAAGGGATGACGGCGGATGCTGTCGATTTCGTTAAACGTCAGCCAGTAAACCACCAGGTCTTTGTAACGTTCGAAACACACGCGACAGAAACGCACAAAGGCATCCACCACGTTACGATGTACCCAGCCATTGTATTTTTCGCTCAGCGCCAGTGGCATTTCGTAATGCGACAGTGTGACCAGTGGTTCGATGTTGAGCCTTCTCATCTCGCTGAATAATTCGTGATAAAACGCCAGTCCGGCCTCATTCGGTTCCCTGTCTTCTCCGGTCGGGAAAATTCGCGACCAGGCGATGGACACGCGCAAAACCTTACAGCCCATTTCGGCGAATAAAGCCAGATCCTCTTTATAACGATGGTAGAAATCTATCCCGCGGCGTTTTGGGTACAGCTCGTCGTTTTTCCCCTGAAGTGCATCCGCGATATTTTCATCGGTCAGCGCCATGTGCGCGCTGTAATCTTTGAGCGAGACATTGGGTTTCCAGGTGATGGCATCCGCCACGGAAGGGCCTTTGCCGTCGATATTCCATGCGCCCTCCGCCTGATTGGCGGCGATAGCGCCTCCCCATAAAAAGTCTTTCGGAAACGTTGGTTTACTGGTCATTACACGGACTCCTTTAAAGTCATAACAACGGGGCGATGATTAATCTGTAAGGCGGCGGGTTCCGGTTCTAACGTGAACCGCTCGCTGTTGGTGATCACCATAATGACCACCGGATCAAAACCGGCGCGGGTCAGGGCATCCACATCAAATTCCACCAGGATGTCGCCGACGGACACCCTTTGTCCGGTTTCAACGCGGGGGGTAAATCCCTCGCCGTTCAGTTTGATGGTGTCGATACCGATGTGGAAAATCAGCTCAATGCCACTGTCGCTGAGCATACTGACCGCGTGGCCGGTTTCGAAAACATTCACGATCACGCCACTGGCAGGCGCGCTGAGCACACCTGCCTGGGGAATGATGGCAATACCCTCACCCATGATGCGTTTGGAAAATACATCGTCATTCACCTGCTCAAGCGGGATGACTTTCCCCTCTACCGGCTGCATCAGATCCAGTGAACTGACCATGGCCTCAGCAGGAAGCGGCATACTTTTCTCTTTCCACAGCATCAGCGCACTGACAAAAGAGACGCCAAAAGCAATCACCACGCCGGCGAGGGCATAGACGATATTCATGCTGTTTTCAGGGGAGACAAATATTGAGATGGTGGCTAAACCCGGCCCGACCAGCGCGAAAGCCTGAATGCCCATCCAGCCGACAAAAGCACCGCCGACAAAACTGCCCGCCAGAACGCTGTACAGCGCCTGCTTGTGCAACAGCGTGACGCCATAAATCGCGGGCTCGGTAATGCCGAACAAGGCGGAAATACCGGCAGAAAACGCAGTGGACTTCATGGCTTTATCTTTACTTTTCAGGGCGATGGCGAAGCAAGTGCCTGATTCGGCAATGTTGTGCGCCAGTGACGCCGGTAAGTAGATGAACTCGCGCCCGAGCTGGCTCATGGAAGAGATGGCATACGGCAGCATCGGTTTATGCATTCCTGCGGCCACCATGAAGGGCAATCCTGCTGCCAGCAACGCCGTCGCGATGAAGCCTAAGTGGCCGTATAACCACAGGATGACTTTGGCCAGACCGGCACCGAGTTCATATCCTAACGGACCGAGCACCAGTAAGGTCAGGGGTACGGTGATCATCAGGGAAAGCATTGGCGAAAGGAAAACGCGCACGGATGACGGCGTATACCGGTTGAAAAGTTTCTCTGTCTGCGCATAAAAAAGGACGCACAAAATGGCCGGAAAAACCTGCGAGGCATAGGGGACATTCTTCAGATCCAGCGAAAGAAACTGCGCGCCGTCAGCCAGATGTTTTGCCATGCCCGGCAACACCATGACCGATACAGCGGAAACCGCCACAAGAATGTTCACCTTAAGTTTGGTCGCCGTGGTGATCGCCACCAGTATCGGCAGAAAATAGATCGGCGCTGAACCAATATTATCCAGTACTTTCCAGGTCGAACTGCTGCGGCTCAGCCAGCCGAGCGCATCCAGCAGCAATAACAAGGATTTCAGGACGCCGCCTCCGGCAATGGCCGGAACCAGCGGCTGGAAGACGCTGATAATGAAATCCACCACGACGGAGAGCACGCGGCTGTTCTTTGGCTGCGGCTGAGTCTGAACCGGTGACGTCTGGCCGCTGACCAGTTCTTTGACTGCGTCATATACCCGGATTACTTCGCTGCCAATCACCACCTGGCACTGAACATTGAGCCTGACGCCCAGCACGCCGGAAATTTTTTCCAGCGCGGTCTGGTCGGCCTTTTCGTTGTTATAGAGGCTGAGCCGCAGCCGCGTTGAACAATGCTCAACGTGTTCAATATTCTCCACGCCGCCGACCCGCGCCACAATTTCCTGAGCAACTTGCAGATGATTCATAGCCACCATTCCCGGAGCCGAAACAAAAAAAAAGACCTGAAGCCCCATCACCTTACAAAGAAGAGGATGGGGCTTCAGGTCTTGCCTACGCTGGGTAGTAACACGCCTGTGGTCTATTTCTGATTAATTAGGTCCTGAAGTCAATGTAATCATCGGGAAGAAGGCGGTAAGTGTGAGCTCGTTGGCAAAATTTCTGAATCGCCCCTGACTTTTTTAAAGACAAAACCCCAATCAATGAAGTTGCGCGGCGGGCTAAGCGAACAAAACCGAAACTTTCACGAATCCTGTCAACCCATTGACTCCTCAGCATTCGGGAAGAACAGTCCGAAAGTCGTGGTGCCTTGCCCGCTTTCAACCCAGCAGCGGCCCTGATGCAATTGCATGATGGAGGTGACAATCGACAACCCCAACCCGCTCGAGTGGGAAGAGTTTTGGCGGGAAGGATCCGCACGATAAAAACGGTCGAAAATCCTTTCCTGATCGTGTTTAGGAATCGTTTCGCCCTGGTTGACCACCAGAATATTCATGCCTGCGGCGGAGGGGGAGGCGATGATTTCAATCACGCTATCTGCTGCGGCATGGCGTACGGCGTTGGAAAGCAGATTAGCCAGCGCTCTGCGTAAGAGCATAGCGTCGGCAAACAGGGTGCCCTGGCCGCTGACCTGGATCCGGATATCGCGTTCGGCAGCTAAGTCTTCGAAATAATCACAAATCCGCTTCATATCCTGCGTGGCGTCCAGAACGATGCGCTGAATTTCCTGGTCTGGCTGCTCGGCCTGCGCCAAAAAAAGCATGTTATCAATCATGCGCGACATGCGTTGAAGTTCTTCAAAATTAGACCCCAGCAACCGCCGGTAGTACTCATTTTCACGTGGCGCACCCAGACCTACCTCGGTTTGCCCGAGAAGTATGGTGATCGGCGTACGCAGATCGTGGGCCATGTCGCCACTCACTTGCTTAATTTGTTTAAACCCGCGTTCGAGTCTTTCCAGCATGGCATTTATCTGATCAATCAGGGGATCAAGCTCAGTGGGTGCATCGTCTTTGGCCAGACGCGAGGACAAGGTTCTGGTGCCAATCTTCGCGGTTCTTTCCGCCAGCCTTCGCAAAGGAGAAACCCCCCGGCGGGCAAAAATAAAGGCCAAAACGACCGAGATGGCCGCCATCATCGATGCAAACAGAATGATGTTATCGCGATACACATCCAAAATATGCGTCCGGTCGGTTAACACACGGCTTGAGATAATCTCCAGCGGGGGTAAATCATTGGAAGACGGACTGGTCGCCGCCATAGAAATCATTGGCGTCCCGTCAGACGTCTGCGAATGATGCACGACATTCAGCGACAGTTTCTGGTTGGCGGAGATCGGCGCGACATCAGGGATCGGGCGTTTGAGAGGATTGACCTCCAGTAAGGTCGGGCCTTGTGCATAACGGATAACCAGCAGGGATTCCGTGTTTCCCAGCATATTCGCGAACAGGTGCGGCTTTTCATGAATAAGCTGACGGGCATCCATATCCCGTAATAAGGTGCTGATCTGGTCCACCCGTGAGACAAGCGCCGCGTCATCACGCAGTGTCAACTGGTGCCGTAACGCATAATAAAGTGCTCCGCCCATGACAGTAAACGCCACAAACGAAAAAGCGGCGAGCAAAACGGCGAGGCGAAACGTGAGGGAAATACGTCTCATGGCTCTTCCTCACAGCGATAACCCACGCCATGTATTGTATGTATTAATTGATTCTGAAACGGCTCATCGATTTTTTGCCTTAATCTTCTGACGGCCACATCCACCACATTGGTGTCGCTGTCAAAATTCATATCCCATACGCGGGAAGCCAAAAAGGTGCGCGACAATACCTGACCGGGATGCTGGAGAAAACATACCAGCAATTTAAATTCTTTGTTGGTCAGGGTGATACGTTTCCCGGCGCGTTCACACCGAAATTTTTCGATATCCACGACCAGATCTGCCAGCGATAGAACATTACCTGATTGCGGCTGGCCCCGGCGAAGGATGATGCGAATGCGGGCCAGCAGTTCAGCATAGGAAAAGGGTTTCACCAGATACTCATCAGCCCCCAACCCCAGGCCACGCAAGCGATCTTCCAGCGCCCCGAGTGCACTGAGAAACAGCACGGGTGTCTGGAGATGAATACGCAGTCGCTCCATCACCGTCCAGCCGTCCATCTCTGGCAGCATCACATCCAGCAGGATCAGGTCGTAAGCATTCTCCCGGGCCATATGAAGGCCATCGATACCGTTAGCGGCCCAGTCGGCGGTGTAACCCGCTTCATTAAGGCCATTTCTCAGGTATTCGGCGGTTTTCTCTTCGTCTTCAATAATGAGGATTTTCAAACAGGATAGAACCTCGGCGTGCAGGAGAAAAGGGCGCACGCGGCGCCCATTTCTTCTCATCATGATGATGCGAAATGTTTAATAACCCGGCACGTGCGCGGCTTTCATAATCAGATTTGCCACGGCTTCCGGCTGGGAAATTAACGATACATGACTAGATTTTAGCTCGATCGTCTGCGCATGCATACGTTTAGCCATGAAGCGCTCGAGATCAGGATTGATGGTGCGGTCTTCCGTCGAGACGGCGTAATACGTCGGCTTAAATTCCCAGGCAGCGACGCTGGTTTTGGCCATCGTGATGGCTTTGCCCATGGGTTGCTGAACGGCGTAGTAAGCTTTGGCTTCTTTCTCAGGCAAATCACCTGCAAAATCATGAACAAAGGCTGATTCCGTTAACGCACCAAAATTGTCATTCCATTTTATGCCCGCAGAAGCGGGCGATGCCGGGAATTTCTTTGTCAGCGCCGGATAGTCTTCACCCGCTGCCGGTGCACGCGCAGCGATATATACCAGGCCTTTCACTTCCGGCTCATTCCCTGCCTGGCTAATCACCATTCCCCCGTAAGAGTGTGCGACCAGAATGACCGGGCCGTTTTGCAGAGCCAGCGCCCGTTTCACCGCCGCAACATCGTTATCCAGTGACGTCGTCGGGTTCTGCACCGCAGTCACATGCAGGCCTTTGGCTTGCAGCAGCGGGATAACCTTAGACCAGCTCGACGCATCCGCAAACAAGCCATGAACCAGCACGATGTTAGTGACTTCCGGTGCATTTGCGACTGGCTTGCTGGTATCAGCCTGAACCGTTGAGATAGTCATCCCGGCAAGGACGAGAGAAGTGATGAGTGGCAGATTGGGTAATTTCATAATAAATCCTCAGTGCAGTGTGTGAAGGCAATATATCAATCAGAGGCCAACAAAAGACTGACGAGGAAATGACAAAAAAATGACATACATGCCGGGGAACACGTAGCCACAGAAACCGACTCCCATGCGGTACCCAATGTCGCGCGATGAAATTTATGACATCTTTTTCAGATGCTCCCGTACGGCATTCAGAAATCTTTCAGAAAGCTCATCCCCCATGGTGGCCCGTGAAAGTATCAATGCACCCGTCATCGTTGCCAGTTGTACAAGATGAATATCAGAGGGCTCGCAGTCTGGGTCATTTTTTTGAATTGCAGCCAACTGCGTAGCCATTTTCTTTAAACCGTCTATATACGTTTGGCGTACCGGCTTTTCCAGCGGTTTACGCTGCACATCCGATGCCAATGCGGTCACGGTACACCCGTGGCCTGCATTATCTCTGTGCTCAACAGAAAGATAGGAATCCAGGAGTCCGTTGAAAGTGGTTATACCGCTTAATGAGAAAGCATCACTTACATCATCAAACGCACGTTGGCAGGCGAGAGCCTCAAGCTCGTCTTTGGAACTAAACTGACCGTAAAATCCACCGTGTGTCAGGCCGACGGTCGTCATCACATCGTTGACGCTCACGCCGTCCAGACCTCGTTCCCGGAACAGTTCCGCGGAGGCTTTAATAATATTATCGCGGTTGCGTTCCATTTGTTCTTTGGATACCCGACCCATTTATCCTCCATTACCCGTTAAACAATCCGGGGTGTGAGCGCCCGTATATTCGTCTCGCCCCTTATGCACGGGGAAGCCGGATGCAGACATGTTCTGCGCCAGCCCCCTGCGCTCTGGCAAGAATGCCAGCTATCGTTGCGAAGTGCATTATTACCTGCCTCGTCCATAGTTAAATGACGGTTGACATTTATTATACATGTCACGCATCATTTAAAAAGTCTTTGCGCGTAAATTCCACTCTGATCCAGGGGAAAAAATGCCTGAGAACACTTCAGTACTGATTACCGGCGACTCACCGGCGATGAGTATCTTTGGAACCTTTATCAACAGCCTTGCAAGGCCATGCTTGCGGAGTTCAGACAGGAATATGCGGCTCCAGGAACCCTGGGGAATGATGAATAAAACTTGCCCGTTACAGTGATCTTTTACCCCCCTTTAGAAGGAATTTATCGATGTCCGATAACATACTCTTTTCTCCGTTCACCCTGAAAGGCCTGACGCTGCCTAACCGCATCGTCATGGCTCCTATGACCCGTAGCATGGCCCCGGAAGGCATTCCAGGCCAGCCTAATGCCGGTTATTACCGTCGCCGCGCCGAGGGTGAAGCAGGTCTTATTCTGACAGAAGGAACCGTGGTTAATCGCCCGGCCTCCCGCAATATGCCAGGCATTCCCTTCTTCCATGGCGAGCAGGCACTGGCTGGCTGGAAGCAGGTCGTAGATGCTGTTCATGCAGCCCGCGGTCGTATCGGTCCGCAAATCTGGCATACCGGTTCGACCCGAAGCGGTGAATGGGAGCCTGACGCGCCGGTTGAAAGCCCTTCAGGGTTAGTCGGCCCCGGTGACGCAAGAGGAATGACTATGTCAGAAGAAGACATAGCCGATACGGTCGACGCTTTTGCCCGGGCAGCCGCAGAGGCAAAACGCCTTGGTTTTGATGTCGTAGAACTGCACGGTGCGCATGGATACCTTATCGATCAGTTCTTCTGGCAGGGCACAAACCTTCGTACTGACGCCTTCGGTGGCAAAACCATTTCAGAACGCTCTCGCTTTGCGGCAGATATTGTGCGCGCAGTGCGCGCGTCGGTCGGGCCTGAATTCCCGCTTATTCTTCGTGTCAGCCAGTGGAAGCAGCAGGACTATGCAGCCCGCCTGGCGGAAACCCCTCAGGAGATGACAGAGTGGCTGGTTCCGCTGGTTGAAGCAGGCGTGGACATTCTCCACTGCTCACAGCGTCGGTTCTGGGAGCCAGAGTTCCCGGATGTTGACGGTAATGATGGCCTTAACTTTGCCGGCTGGGCAAAAAAACTTACCGGTGCCGCCACCATCAGCGTCGGGTCGGTGGGGCTTGCAGATGATTTCTTTGGTGCCTTTGGCGGCCAGGGCTCTGGCACAGCTGCGCTGGATAATCTGTACACACGCATGGAACGCGAAGAGTTTGACCTGATTGCTGTTGGCCGCGCACTCCTGTCTGACCCGCAGTGGGTTCAGAAAATCCGCACCGGTCGTTTGGAAGATCTGCACGGGTTTCAGGCAGAAGACCTGGGGACATTGTTCTGATGGATTTAATCCACCGACAAATCAATACATACCAAGCCGGCTCTGGCCGGCATTTTTTGCATCAAGGGAAAGTGATATGAAAGAAAAAAAACCTGTCGCCTTGATCACCGGCGCATCCTCCGGCATCGGCCTGGCCGTCGCGGAAAGGCTATATCATGCCGGTTACACTGTGTATGGCACCAGTCGAAAACCGGTGAGAGAAGGCCAGTTCTACTTCAACATGCTTACACTTGACGTGACCCGCGATGAGTCAGTGAGTGGGGTAGTCAACGAGCTCATCGCCCGTGAAGGTTGTATTGACCTGCTGGTCAACAACGCCGGATTTGGTTTGGAGCCGGCAGCCGCCGAAGAAAGCTCAATAGCGCAGGCGCAGAGCCTTTTTGATACTAACTTTATGGGTATTGTCCGGATGGTACGGGCGGTGCTGCCGCACATGCGTGCGCGGAAGCAGGGGCGCATCATCAATATCGGCTCGGTTCTGGGATTGGTGCCGATGCCCTATGTTGCTCTATATGCAGCAAGCAAGCACGCGGTTGAAGGTTACACGGAATCGCTGGATCACGAAATGCGCACCGAGGGTATCCGGGTATCCGTTATTGAGCCTGCCTACACGCGCACACAGTTCGAAGCCAACAATGTCCCCCCCGATGCCCCGCTGGACGTTTATAAAGCCCGCCGGAGCGCACTGAAAATAATTGTCAGCGATGCATTGAAGTCAGCCGATGAACCCGATGTCGTGGCCCGCGTGGTTGTGGGTGCGGCGCAGGATCGACGTCCACGGACTCGCTACACCGCCGGAAAAACAGCAGCCAAACTGGCTTTTATGCGCCGCTTCCTGACAGCTTCTCTGCTGGATAAAGGAATTCGTAAAAGCCTCGGGCTCTGAGAGATCAGTTATCCATCACCTGACGTTGCACGCCCCCATAAAACTGTTTACTGAGTTTCAGGCATGTTGAATGTGCCCACAGGCATTTAATCTTGGTGAGCTTACGGATGATGAGTATGAAAGCACTGGTACTGAAAAGTTACGGAAAGAATGCCCGGCTGGATTTTGAAACCCGCCCGATGCCGCGCGTTAAAGATAATGAAATACTGGTAAAGATTCATGCGGTGGGGTTAAACCCCATTGATAACATGATTCCGGCAGGAACATTCAAACCCATTTTGCAATTTACGCTGCCGGCAGTGATGGGCAGCGATCTTGCAGGTATTGTGGTGGAAAGAGGAAAAAATGTAACCCGGTTCCACTCGGGCGATGCCGTTTACGCCAGCATCTTTGACACTGATAATGGTGCGCTTTCTGAATATGTGGCGGTGCCTGAAAGCGCAGCATCGCTGAAGCCTCGGAGTCTAGACTTTATCGAGGCAGCGTCGTTACCCATGGTGGCTTTGACCTCATGGCAGGCCTTTGAGCATGTAAACTTGCTGGCTGGCCAGAAGGTCTTTATACCCGCGGGGTCTGGCGGCATAGGGACTTTTGCTATTCAACTGGCACGGCATCTTGGTGCAAGCGTGGCAACCACCACAAGCGCAGGGAATTCAGAATTAGTCAGTCGTCTTGGTGCTGAGCATGTCATTGATTATAAAACACAAGATTTTGAAAAAGTACTCTCCGGTTACGATGTAGTGCTCGGAACCTTGCGCGGTGACAGTATACAAAAAGCCATTCAGATCCTCCGGCCCGGCGGCAATCTCGTCTCACTGACCGGGCCCGTTGACCTGCCTTTCGCACGCCACAGAAACATGAATCCAATCATGAAAGCCTTATTCTGGCTGATGAGTCGTAAGATAAACGAAATGGCGTCACAACGACAGGTCCGGTATGGATTCCATTTTGTTCATCCAGATGGCAGCCGCCTGTCTGACATTGCTGAACTGGTGGATGCCGGAAAGTTGGCTCCCGTCATTGACCGGGTATTTTCCTTTGAGGAAACCCTCAGTGCGCTTTCCTATCTCAAAACCGGGCATGCGAAGGGGAAAGTAGTCGTTGCACTTTCTCCTGAGTCATAGCCCTTTCCTGACGACTACGCCCATTTTTCAAGCCTCAGCTTGCAGTACCTCTCTTTGAGAGGTACTGCACAAATCCCTCTGAAACCGGTTGCAAAGATAATGGGTGCAAATGTTACTCTGCAACCGGTTACAAAGAGCTTTAGCGCAAAAATCTCACCGTGACATACATCATGATTGGCCTGCGAATGTACTCATGTTATGAAATTCATAGCATTTAATCGGGGCAGTCTTACTCATGCGCTGAGCTAAACTTATTACAAAAGGCCATGCTGACATGTATTTGTATAAAATATCGCGTTTTAGCCCTGTAATGCTGATGATGCTCATCCCTTTAAACGCCCATGCAGTCCCCCAGATTCAGCCTTCTGATTTGCGGCTTGAACTGCAAAAACAACCTCTTCTGGTAGAAGATCTCAATCATTTTTCAATGAACTGGGTGCTTAACAGCAACCAGCGTAATGATATTCAAACAGCTTACAGAATCGTGATATCCGCGGATGCCGATTTTATAGATGCGAAGGGCCGTATTATTTATCAAAAACCGTTCTGGGACTCCGGAAAAGTGAACACATCAGATTCGTCAGGTGTGATTTATCATGGGCCTCAACTTTCCGCAGCGACCCGTTATTACTGGGCAGTCCAGACATGGAATCGGCAAAACGAAGCGAGTCCTTTTTCATCCATCAGTCATTTTGATACCGCGCTTAAAAATAACTGGCGTGCTAAACCTGTCTGGGTCGCCCAACGTCCAGACAATAATAATCAGGAAGATGATTGGGCATTTTTCCGTAAGGAATTCCGGGCCAGTAATAAAGCCATTAAACGCGCGATTATTTATTCAACCGGCACGAACCCTGTTGAATCCCGGCAGTATGTTTATAAAGTTAACTTGAATGGTGATTTTGTGGGGTTGGGTCCTGTCCGGGGCTTCGATGGTAAAACGTTTTATAACGCTTTTGACGTTACACCCCATATCAAGGCAGGTCAGGAGAATATCCTTTCCGCATCAGCGTTTAGCTATGGTGACAAAAAGTCGTTTATGGCAGAATTGCGCATTGATTACGCCGATGGCGATGTGCAAATTATTGCAACAGATAGCTCATGGAAGTCGCTGGCCGGGAATAAAGCATTTCCGTACGCTGGGGATGTGCATGACCCTGAAGCCATTTCATGGGTGGGATTCCGCTATCCCCACGAAAATATCAATGTAAAAGAATACCCTTCTGGTTTTCAGAACATTCATTTCGATGATGCTAAATGGCAACCTGTGGTCATTAAGCCCGACCTGAAGAATTTGGTCGGTTATCCGGCAGAAAACCTGACGAAAAGAAATATTTCTCCGGTAAGCATCAAAAAAACGACTGACAATAAGTTTGTGCTCGATTACGGCGTCACTGTTGTGGGTGGTATGAATCTCACCATCGATACGGGGGATAAAGGGGGGGGAGTTGTCACCATCAAGGCCGGAGAGGTCATGAAAGATTCCCAAAAAGTGCAATGGAAAACAGCCGCTCTGGTCAATAATAACGATGTGTGGACACTGAAAAACGGCCCTCAATCTGTTGAACACTTTGGGTTTCGTGTCTTCAGGTATGCAGAGGTTTCAGGACTCCCGGACTTTGTCACCGAAAAAAATCTCCACAACTATCTGACGACATTCACTTTGCAGTATCCGTTTGATGATCAGGCTGCATCGTTCCGTTCCTCAAATGAGCAACTCAACAAAATATGGGCTTTTTCACGTGACTCAATCAAAAACCTTAATCACGATTTATACGTGGATTCGCCAAATCGAGAACGCGCTCCCTATGAGGCTGACACCTACATTCAGCAATTAAGTAATTATTCCCTCAGCAACGATTACGCCCTTGCCCGGTTTTCTGTGGACTGGCTGACCCATAATTCTACGTGGCCGATGGAATGGAAGGTATATAACATTCTCAATTCCTGGAATGATTACCTCTATACGGGTGATCGAAAACTGATTGAGAGAAATTTCAGCCTGTTGCAAACGAAAATCCCGCCCAAACTCTTGCAAGGATTTAGTCCGAAAACCGGGCTGGTCACCGCCAGCTATGGTGATGGCGGCCCGGGGCCCGATCATGACATCGTCGACTGGCCCAAAAAACTGAGAGACGGATATCAATTCTCAGACACGCATATTGTGACTAACGTATTCTTTTTTGCAGCGACAAAGGCGATGTCTGATATTGCTGCCGCGTTAAATAAGACGCAAGACAGTAAAAAATATGTGGCGCTCTACAGCAAATCCCGCACCGGTATTCAAAAAACATTCTTTGACCGCCAGCATGAGGCATTCAGAGATAATGTAAATGGTGAGCTGCACTTCTCAAGTCAGGCCAATTCATTTGTCACTGCACTGGGCGCAGCATCCCCGACACAATCAGTAAACGCCGCCAACTACCTTGCTGAACAAAAAATGCTTAAGGGCAGTGTCTACAGTTCTCTGTTTGCATTGACAGCAATGGCTGAACATGGTCAGGCGGAAGAAGCGGTTAATCAGATTACCGGTATGAACTCAGATGGGGTTCCGCGTGAAAACAGCCATAACTGGCGACATATGATGGAACTGGGTTCCGGTTCAACAATGGAAGCATGGAATGAGACGGATGATTTTACTGTGAGTCACTCTCATCCGTGGGGAACGTCACCTTCTATTGTCATCCCTGAAAGTCTCTTCGGCATTAAGCCGCTGGAGCCTGGCTGGGCCGTGTTTCAGGTGAAACCCGCGCGTGCAGGGCTGAGCAATGCGTCGGTGAAAGTGCCCACTATCCGGGGAGCCGTAAAAGTGTCTTATGAAACAGTCGGTACCGTATTGCATCTGAAAGTGTCTGTTCCGGTGAATACTCACGCCTTCATCTATATTCCTGCGGATAAGATGACGGCTGTCAAAGAGAGCGGTTCTGCATTGAGAACAACGCAGGACAATCCAGAAATTGTGGGTGTGCAAGACGGATACCTTAAAGTGAAGGTTGGCTCTGGAGATTACAATTTCACCTCCGAACTTGTCCGATTTTAAACAAGGCTCGTGATGACATGATATGCGGTAAACGATGAAACATAGCACTCTTTAAGCGGTAAGATGGTTACTGCAGTAGATGCGCTGGAGAACGTAATGATTACAATGCTTGATGTGGCAATATGCGCGGGGGTGTCCAAAGCAACCGTTTCCCGGGTTTTAAATGGTAAAGATGTGGTCAGAAAAGAAATTAAAGAACGGGTCTATAAAGCCATCAAAGAAACCGGTTATCGGCCTAACCTGCTTGCTCAGCAGATGACAACGCAAAAAACGAGCATGATAGGGCTGGTGATCACCAATGAGGTGTATAACGGACCCTACTTTTCGACTCTTTTTTATAATGCAGCAAAATATTGCGAGCAACATAATCACCGTCTTATCTTCGCTGACGGGAAGCGGACTTTTGAAGAAGAGATTAACGCCATAGATTTTCTGGTGGGGATGAAATGTGCAGGCGTGATGGTTTATACAAAATATTTGAGCGCGTGTAAGCTTGATAAAATCGTCAGTTCAAGCTCCATTCCGATTATTGCATTGAATCAGAAGCTGGAAAATAATGCTGAGAGCTCTGTTTTTATTAACCATTATCTCGGTTGCTTAAAAATGATGGACTTTTTGTACGGTATGGGCCATAGCGAAATTGCTTATATTTCTGGTAAAAAAAACTCGCGAAGTAATTCGGCCCGACAAACCGCGTATCTTGAAAAAATGGCAGAGTATGGGCGGGCTGCCGATAATAATATGATCGCGCAGGGATCGTGGAATATGCAGAGCGGCTACGAAGCGGCTAAAGAGTTAATAAATAATAATTCGGTTTTTACGGCAATACTTGCTGGCAATGATGACATGGCATTTGGGGTGATAAAAGCCTTGAAGGAAGCCGGGAAACGGGTTCCTGAAGACATTTCTGTCGCGGGGTTTGATAACTCAAAAATAGGCAACTTCTTTTCACCTACCCTGACGACTCTGGATGTTCCCCTGGAGGAGATGTTCAGGCGTGCTGTCGAATCAATTTTGGATGTTCACCAGGATGAGGGATTTTCTGAGCTCTCCGGCACGTTAGTGATCAGAGAGTCAGTCCGAAAAATAAATTAATATAACAAGCATATGACTATTTTTCCTGACGCAGTTTTAGTGAGTTATCATTTCTGTTGAATTTTTCTGTACCATAAATGTGCCAGGCTATTTTTATCCGCGAGTTGAAGTAGAGACTTTTTTTTCTGCTCTGGTTGCCAGAAATTAAGTTCAATTTTTGACGTGTTAATTTATATGTGAAGAATAATTGCCATTGGTTATTTGTGACTCAACTCACAAAAAAAGTCAAATGCGGTTGTGCATGCCAATGCTTTTTTACTAGCATGAGTATCTGGACGTTATCGGTTTATCCGAGCGAAACCTGACACTTCTGCATTAATATTATGCAAAAGTGTCAGGTTTTTTTTTGCTCTGAAAATCATCGATATTCTTATTTCGAGGCAGCTATGCATAATAAAGAATTGGCTGGAAAAATACTTGATTTCGTTGGGGGCAATAATAACGTTGTCGAACTGGTGCATTGCGCAACACGTCTGAGATTTACGCTCAATGACAAGAAAAAAATTGATGTTCATGCGCTTGAAAACTTAGACGGCGTCATTACGACGGTGCAATCAGGTGGGCAATTTCAGGTCGTTGTGGGTAACAAAGTCGCTGAAATTTATCGTGAATTAGAAAATATGTTGCCGCAAGATGGTCGTAAAGAGCGTGCAGACCCGACAGATGACAATAAAGGCCCGTTGCTAAGTCGTCTTATCGATATTATTTCTTCAATCTTTACCCCTTTGCTGGGAGCGATGGCGGCATCAGGGATCATTAAAGGCCTGCTGGCTATCGCGTTCGCGAACGAGTGGCTTGATAAGAAAGAGAGTTCAGCGGTGATTTTACAAGCCGCCTCAGACAGCCTCTTCTATTTTTTACCGGTACTGCTGGCGATAACGGCAGCGCGTAAATTCAAAACGGACATTTTCGTGGCTGTGACTGTGGCCGGGGCTTTAATTTATCCTGACATTGTGGCCTTTTTCACTCAGCACACAGAGGTTCATTTTTTTGGCCTCCCGGTCATGATGATGAAATATACCGGCACGGTATTGCCAATCATTTTGGCTGTCTACGTGATGTCATTGCTGGAAAATCTGATAAAAAACGCGATTCATGAGGCTGTCCGAAGTGTCATTTTGCCGTTTATTTTACTGCTTGTGATGGTACCCCTTACGTTGCTTACTATTGGCCCTGTGGGGGTGTTTACAAGCGAGGCAATTGCTGGCGTATTTGTCAAAATATTCAGTTTTAATCCCATTATAGCCAGCGCCTTATTCGCAGCAGGCTGGCAGGTGTTTGTGATATTCGGCATGCACTGGGCTTTTACTCCCGTCATCATCAACGAAATTACGGTGCTGGGTAAAAGTACACTGAAAGCCGCGACGGTTCCCGCTGTGTTTGCTCAGTCAGGTGCTGTGCTGGCGGTATTGCTGAAAACCAAGAACAAAAAAATGAAGACACTGGCAAGTGGTGCCTTTGTCTCGTCGATATTTGGGATCACCGAGCCTGCGGTATATGGCATTACACTTAAACTCAAAAAACCCTTCATCTGCGCAGTACTCGCGTCGGCAGTGGGTGGCGGGATCGTCGGGTATTCTGGCAGTGGCGCAATATCGATGGGGATCCCGAGCCTGGTTACGCTTCCAATATTTTACGGTGAGGGATTTGTTGGGCTGCTGATCGGCATTGCGACCTCTTTTGTACTCTCTGCTGTTTTAACCTATATCGTCGGATTTGACGATCCGATAGAGACAGATGATATTCCAGAAAAGCAACAATCTGTCAGCACACAGAATTCCTTCCCTAAACCTGCATTGATCCGCAACGTAGCGAACATTGCCACTCAGGAAAATATCTGGTCCCCGGTCAGCGGCCAATTAGTGCCATTGGAAAGTGTAAATGACAACGTGTTTTCTTCTGGCGTTGTGGGCTATGGGATCGCTATCGAGCCCTTCTCGGGGCAAATTGTCGCACCGGTCAACGGTACTGTCGTGTCCACTTTTGCCAGTGGTCATGCCTTGCACTTGCTATCGGACCAAGGGGCCGAAGTCTTAATTCATATTGGAATCGATACCATTAAGCTTGATGGGAAGTTTTTCATTATGCATGTGAGCTCAGGACAACATGTTAACAAGGGTGATCTTTTGGTTGAGTGCGATTTTAACGAAATTCGTAACGCCGGGTTCGATACCGTTATTCCTGTCGTCATCACTAATCCTGAAAAGTACCAGTCCATTGAACCTCAGCAGAAAGAACGCACAGAGTCGGGTGCGTTGTTATTGTCACTTTCATAAACAGTAAGGGAGCACCTATGCGATACACACACCTGAAACCGTTTCCGGAAAATTTCTTCTGGGGAGCATCGACTTCAGCCTATCAGGTTGAAGGTGCATGGAATGAAGACGGCAAAGGGCCTTCTGTTATTGATGCCCGGAGTGAATATCCTGAAGGAACGACGGATTTCACCGTGGCCAGCGACCATTATCATAAATATAAGCAAGATATTGCTCTGCTGGCAGAAATAGGCCTCAAGGCCTACCGTTTTTCCATAGCCTGGACACGCATCGTTCCTGATGGGGACGGAGAGATCAATACCGCAGGTTTGGATTTCTATCACCATTTAATTGATGAAATAAGGGTTCAGGGTATGGAGCCTATTGTGACCCTCTATCACTTCGATTTGCCCCAGGCGCTGATGGATGTCGGAGGCTGGTATAACCGGCAGACTGTTGATGCGTTTGCCCGCTATGCTGAAATTCTGTTTGATGCGTTTGGTGAAAAGGTTAAGTACTGGTTGACGATCAACGAGCAGAATTTGATGATTTTGCAGGGGAATGCCCTCGGTACCGTTGATCCTAAAATACAGAATGACAAAAAAAATCTGTATCAGCAAAACCACCATATGTTGGTTGCCCAGGCAAGAGTAATGCAATTACTTCACGAAAAATATCCGGCTTCACTGATTGGTCCCGCGCCGAATATCGCTCTGATTTATGCAGCGACCCCAAAACCTGAAGATGTGCTGGCGTCAGAAAATTACAATGCTATCCGTAACTGGCTCTATCTGGATATGGCTGTGCATGGCAAATACAACCATCTGGCCTGGGCATATATGGAAGAGAAAGGATTTCTCCCGGACGTTCAGGCAGGAGATGACGTGATACTGGCTGCCGGCAAACCCGATTTTATTGCCTTTAACTATTACACCACGCAAACCGTAGCAGCCAGTCAGGGCGACGGACATGATGAAGTCATCCGGGGAGGAAACAAATACCTTAAGTCAGGTGAGAATGGCGTGCACCGTGGTGCAGCGAATGAACATTTGCCTCGCACTCAGTTCGGCACGGAAATTGACCCTGTCGGGTTTAGAAATACGTTACGCGCAATCTATGGCCGGTATCGTTTACCTTTGCTGATCACAGAGAATGGAATCGGGGCATTTGATAAACTGGAGGCGGATGGAACAATTAATGATCAATATAGAATTGATTATTTGAGAGCGCATATTCATCAGATGCAGTTAGCCATTACTGACGGTGTTGAAATCTTAGGTTATACACCCTGGTCGGCGATTGATTTAATATCCACGCACCAGGGATGCTCAAAGCGCTATGGGCTGATATATGTCAATCGCGATGAGTTTGACCTTAAAGATCTGCGCAGGATTAAGAAAAAAAGCGCTTATTGGTATGGTGAGATGATAAAGAGAAACGGACTAACCGATGCGGTCTGAGGGACAACGTAGTGTGATGCAGTGTGCATCACACTTTATATTTTTGAACTAAGAAAACGTGCTATGAAAATAATCAAGATATTAAGTAATAATGCGATTATGGTAGAGAACGAGCAGGGTGACACTCTCGTCGCACTTGGCCGTGGCATCGGTTTTGGGAAAAAAAACGGTGATCGTGCTGATGCCAGAACGTTTGAAGCCCAATACCTTGAAAAAAAAGAGGATATCACGTTGTCCTGGCGCCAGCTGTTCAGCAATATTCCGGATGATATTATCCAGATTTCCAGGGAAATTGTGGGCAATATTGAAAAACGTTTTCCTGTTGCCTCGCAGTTGTCATTGATCCTGGCTTTAAGCGATCACATATATTATGCGATAACTCGGGCCGGAAATAATCAGATGATAAAAAACCCACTGGCATGGGATATAAAAATGTTTTATCCGGAAGAATATCAAATGGCAAGTGACGCTATTGCACTAATAAATAGGAAAATGTATGTGGAACTTCCAGAAGAGGAAATTGGATTCATTGCATTACATATCGTAAATTGCAGGCATAATGGGAATATGTACGACACCATGCAATCAGCCACCTTAATAAAAGATATAATCAATATTATAAAGTTGAATTTTCTTCTTGAATTAAATGAAGGTTCAATTAACTTCCAACGTCTGGTGACTCATCTTAAGTTTTTTTCAATGCGGATGATAAATAACGCCCCCTTTAAGCTGGATGACGACTCTGTTTATTTTAGTATACGAGAGAAGTTCTCTGAGTCATATCGGTGCACAGAGAAAATTGAAGTTTGGTTGGAAAAGAATCATTCTTATAAAATGAATTTCGATGAGAAAATGTTTCTTACCATACACATTGAAAGATTAAGAAATTCTGATGCTTAATAATGGGAAAGCATAGTTAATGTATAAGGCTTTATTTCTTTTTAACTTAATATCCACTGCGTTTTTTTATTCAACTAGTGTATTAATATGGCCAGGCTATTTTAATATATGATGATGTCCCCTTTACAGGGGAGCAAATAACGTTAAATCTTATCCAAAAAATCCACCACGCATTTCATACACGCCTCGCGTTCTTCCACATGCGGCATATGGCTGGAATTTTCAAAAATCGACCATACGGCACCGTTGATGAGATCTGCGAACGGCTGCACCACTTCCGGGGCGGCTTCGTCGTAGCGACCAGATATCAGCAACACCGGCACGTTAATTGCGGGCAAACGGTCGATCACCGTCCAGTTTTTCATGCTGCCGATAACGTGGAATTCAGTCGGCCCGTTCATGGCGAGATATACGGTCGGATCGTCGTCCATTGCGGCAAACGTGCGTTTCACATCGTCTGGCCACGGGTTGAGACGGCAGACGTGGCGGGCATAAAATACCTGCGATGCAGCTTTGTATTCCGCACTGTCGAGGGTTCCTGCGGCTTCATGCGTGAGTAAGGTTTCCTGAATGTCCGGTGGCAGTTCGCTGCGCAGTCTGGCGGCGGCTTGCAGCCAGAGTTCCATAGACGCAGGCGAGTTGGCGATGATCAGTGCTTTCAAACCGGCAGGCTGCGTGACCGCGTGTTCGGCACCGAGCATACCGCCCCAGGACTGGCCGAGCAGGGCGTAATTATTCTGGATACCCAGGCGACGCAGCAGATTATCAAGCTCCGCCAGAAAGAAAGACGGCTGCCAGAAGTCCGCCGGTTTGTCCGGCAGATGCGTCGAACGGCCATTACCAATCTGATCGTAATGAATCACCGCGCGTCCTGTTTCGGCGATATCGCGGAAGGCATCGACGTAATCATGTGTGCAGCCCGGACCACCGTGCGCAATCACCAGCGGCGTTTCGCCGTTGTGTAAATCGCCGCAGATGCGGTACCAGGTCTGGTATTCCTGAAACGGAGCATAGCCTTCAGTAATGTTGTACATTTTGTTTCCCCTGCCGGTGAATAATCATCACAGGGTAAACATCAGGGCGGCGCTGAACAGCTAGTAAAAAAGATAGAAAATCGCGCGGATCAACTGTCGAGTAAACGGTAATGCATTGCCCGAACCACTGCCTGCACGCGGTTGCTGGCGCCCAGTTTACGCACCGCTGTATTGAGATGCAGCGTGACCGTGGCTATTGAGCGGTTCAGCTTGCGGGCGATTTCTTTGGCGGTTAATCCCTCCGCCGCCCAGCTCAGACATTCGCGCTCGCGCTTGCTCAGTCGCACGTGCTGGCAGGTCAGAACGCTGCTGTCGAACAGCGGGTAAACGCACTCCTGAAAGGTCAGCGCCAACAGGCTCAGTTCGGCCAGCACGTCATGAATATCCAGCTCATGCCCGGCACCGGTGTGGATGCCGGTGACCGTCACAAATCCCCCGTTCGGCAAATGCAAAGGAACCGTCGCGCCGCACGGCATATTGTTATCGCACATGTAATGGGTGACCGGTTTATTCAGCTCACTGAGCCGGTTTTGCAGCGGGGTGTTGTCAGGGCGCTGATAAGACCAGACAAACGGCGCGCAGCTTTCCACCGCGTAATGCTGCACCGGATCCACCTGATAATAGCCATTCTCCAGCCATAACCGTTGCATGTCGCCGGGCACGTTGCCCATGCGCAGCAGGGACGGCGTGATCAGTTCTCCCTCCAGCGTTCGCGGAACCGGCGTGTAGTCGTAAATCAGGGCATCAAATCCCAGACGCGAGGTCTGGGCGAAAAGCTGATCAAACGCACCATTGACGGTGGTTTCCCGCAAAGACACTGCACTTTCCTGCACCGTGAGCTTCATGAATTTATCTCCGCATGACGTCTTTTCTGTCCTGAAGGGCTGATCGGGCATCGATTGTGCTCAACCTCATTTGTTAAAGAAAAGTTATGCAATCGTGGTGCCACATCGCCCGCGGACAAACCTAGTAATTTTGCTAACTACCGGCGGGGTCTGCCTGCGGCTAACGTAAAGCCACAGGGGAAAAGACTCTCACTCTGCACCAGAAACGGCCATTAAGAGGATTGTCATGCACCGTTACCGATTTTTGCTCTGGCGACCGCTGCAACTGCTGCCGGTTTTGCTGGGGATCAGCATTCTGACTTTCGTGATGGTGCGCGCCATTCCCGGCGATCCGGCGCGGATCCTGCTCGGCGTCCACAGTTCACCGGAGGCCATCGCCCGTATCCGTGTGCAGTACGGTCTGGATCTGCCCGTCTGGCAGCAATATCTCTATTTTTTAAGCAATCTCTTTCACGGTGAAATGGGTAAGTCGCTGATTTATCGCGTCGATACGCTGAAGCTGATTATGACGCGCATCGAACCGACGTTGTTTCTGGTGCTGGGCAGCGTGCTGCTGGCGATGCTGTTTACCGTGCCGCTGGCGGCCAGTGCGGCGCGTCATCGCGGACGGCTGGCGGATCAGGTGATCCGTTTGCTTTCCACTATCGGCCTCGGATTACCCGCGTTCTGGCTGGCGATCATGATGATTTTGCTGTTCAGCCTGTCCCTCGGCTGGTTCCCGGTATCTGGATATGGCAGCGATGTTGGCGAGCGGATACATCATCTGTTTTTGCCCTGCCTGACCGTTGCACTGGCGCTGTCGGCGGTGCTGACCCGCAACCTGCGCGCCAGCCTGCTTATGGAATTGCAGAATGATTACGTCACCGCTGCCCGTGCGAGGGGGCAGAACGAAAACCGTATTTTTTGGCGTCACGTGATGCCCAATTCGCTGGTGCCGACTGTCAATCTGCTGGCGGTGAATATTGGCTGGCTGATTGGTAGCACGGTGGTGATTGAAAGCGTGTTTGCTATCCCCGGTATGGGGCAATTGCTGGTGAAAGCCATCATCAGCCGCGATTACATGGTGGTGCAGGGCGTGGTGCTGGTGTTTGCGCTGGCTACCGTTGTGGTGAATCTGCTTGCCGATTTACTGACCGTGGCACTGGACCCGAGGGTGAAACTATGAGCATGACTGAAAAGATCGCCACGAAGCGGATGGGTCAATTTCACCTGCGCTGGTTGCCGCGTCAGCAGGCGCTGCGACTGGGAATAATAATGCTGAGCGTGTGGGTGTTGATTGCGTTGCTCAGCCCGTGGATCGCGCCGTTTGACCCGGTCGCGCAGGATGCTTCGGTGACATTGTCACCTCCGACTTTTGCCCATCCGTTTGGTACCGATAATTTTGGTCGTGACATTCTTTCCCGCGTGATGTGGGGCGCACGGATTGATCTGCAAATCTGTCTGATTGGCGTCATTTTCCCGTTTACCTTCGGCACGCTGATTGGCGCGTTTTCCGGCTATCTTGGCGGCGCGGTGGACACCTTTCTCATGCGGGTGATCGACGTGGTTCTGGCGTTTCCTTTTCTGGTGCTGATGCTGTCGATTATTGCGATTCTCGGGCCGGGACTCGGCAGCTTTTATATCGCCATGGCGATGGTCGGCTGGGTGTCCTATGCCCGTCTGGTGCGCTCGCAGGTGCTGACGCTTAAGCACCGGGATTTCATTCTGGCTGCGCGCAGCCTCGGTTACAGCCATCCGCGCATTTTACTTTTGCACCTGTTGCCCAACGCGCTGACCAGTTCGCTGGTGTTTTCCATGTCTGACTGCGTGCTGGTGTTGCTCAGCGGCGCGTCGGTGAGTTATCTCGGTCTGGGGGTCCAGCCGCCGGTGGCGGAATGGGGAGTGATGGTCGCCGAAGGGCAAGGCTTTATTACCACGGCGTGGTGGATCACCACCTTCCCCGGTTTAGCGATCGTTGTACTGGCGATGAGTTTCAGCCTGCTGGCGGACGGACTGGGCGACAAACTGGGAGAGCGACCATGACACTGATGCAAGTTTCCGGTTTAACCATCGAAGACCGGCAGGGCATGGCGCTGGTCGATAACCTGTCGCTGACGCTGAATGCGGGCGATATTCTCGGGCTGGTCGGAGAAAGCGGTTCCGGCAAAACACTCAGCTGCCGCGCCATGATGCGCCTGCTGCCGGATGAAAGGCTCAAGATCAGCGCGGGAGAAATCCGGCTAAACGGCACCGATTTGCTGACCCTGAGTGATAAACGCATGACGGCCATTCGCGGGCGGGAAATTGGCATGATTTTCCAGAATCCCGCCAGTCATCTTAATCCGGTAATGACCATCGGCCAGCAGATTGCCGAAAGCCGCCGGCTGCATTTCGGTGCCAGCCGCCGCGAAGCCCGCGCCCAGGCGGTGGAGTTGCTGCGTCAGGTCGGCATTCCTGATCCGCTGCGCCGCGCGGATAACTATCCGCACGAGTTTTCCGGTGGTATGCGCCAGCGGGCGATGATCGCCGTGGCGCTGGCCTGTGAACCCAAAATGCTGATAGCGGACGAACCGACCACCGCGCTGGACGTCACCGTGCAAATGCAGATTTTGCGCCTGCTCCGTGACCTGCGTGACCGGCTCGGTATCGCCATTATTCTCATTACTCATGATCTCGGTGTGGTAGCGCAAACCTGTGACCGCATTGCGGTGATGTACGGCGGGCGAATGTGTGAAACCGGCGAAAAACGGCCGGTACTGGCACAGTCGCTGCACCCGTATACCCGCGGACTGATCGACTGCCAGCCGGTCAGTGAAGGTGGCGCAGGTCGGCTGATCACCTTACCTGGCCAGCCGCCGGTCGCGGCGCGATTCCCGACCGGTTGCCGGTTTCATCCGCGCTGCGAAAGGGCGACATCAATGTGCAGCGAGGTACAGCCCGCGATGCCATCCGGCAGCCATGTGGTCGCCTGCCATCATCCGTTGCCGGGTCTGAACGCGGTAACGTCCGGGAGGGAAAATGAACCCACTTTCTGATGTGAGCAAACGCCCGTATCCGCTGCTGGAAGTGGAAGAACTGAGTGTCACCTTTCCGGTATCGGGCGGTTTGGGTCTGAAAAAACGCAGCGTACAGGCGGTCAACAATGTGTCGCTCCATATCAATGCTGGTGAAACGCTGGGACTGGTAGGGGAATCGGGCAGCGGGAAAAGCACGCTCGGCAGGGCGATGCTGCATCTGGAAAACACCAGTGCCGGACGCGTGCGGTTTAACGGCCAGCTGATCACCGGCGGAATGAAGCCGGATATCGCCCGTTTACGGCAACAGACGGCGATGATTTTTCAGGATCCATTTTCGTCACTGAATCCGCGTCAGACGATTGGCGAAAGTATCGGCGAAGTGCTGCGCGTGCATCACAAAGTGGCGAAAGGGAATATTCCGGCGCGCATTAATACGCTGCTGACGCTGGTCGGACTCAGCCCCGAACATGCCACGCGTCGTCCGCAGGCGCTGAGCGGCGGACAATGTCAGCGCGCCGGAATTGCCCGCGCGCTGGCTATCGAACCGCGTCTGATTGTCGCCGATGAATGCGTCGCTGCGCTGGATGTGTCGATTCAGGCGCAAATCATCAATCTGCTGATGGATCTGCGCGAAAGCATGGGGCTGGCAATTCTGTTTATCGCGCACGATCTGGCGATTGTCCGCCGCCTGTGCGACCGGGTGGCGGTGATGTATCTCGGTAAAATTGTCGAAAGCGGGCCGACGCAGACGGTATTTAACGCGCCGCGCCACCCGTATACCGCCGCACTGGTGGCGGCGATTCCTGAAATCGATCCTGACCGCCCTTTGCCTGAACATCCGTTACAGGGCGAGCCACCGAGTCCGGTGTCGCTGCCTGCGGGCTGCGCTTTCCATCCACGCTGTGCTTTTGCGATTGATGCGTGCCGGCACGGCGCGGCGCCTGAAACCCGGCATATTGCCGACCATGCCTTTGCCTGTGTGCTTGACGGCCACAGCAGTGAAGGTGTCTATCCGAAGACTGAAGGAATGTTACATGAAGCAAAAGCATTTTAACGTTGTGGCCGCCGGGGTGCTGCTGGCGTTGAGTCTGGTCAGCGAAATGGCGCAGGCGGCCGGTGTTTTGACCATTGGTCGCCGGGAAGACAGCACGACATTCGACCCGATCAAGTCCGCGCAAAACGCGGATAACTGGGTATTTTCCAACGTGTTCGATCCGCTGGTGCGTGTCGATAACACCGGCACCAAACTGCTGCCGGGGCTGGCAGAAAGCTGGACGATTTCGCCGGACGGTAAAACGTATACGCTGAACATGCGTGACGCGAAATTCTCCGACGGCACGCCGGTGACCGCCTCTGATGCGGTGTTCAGCCTGACGCGAATCCGTGATGACGCCGGATCACTGTGGAAAGATTCCTACAATATTATCGATACGCTGAAAGCCACCGACGCGCATACGCTGGTCATCACCCTGAAAACGCCGTCGGCGGCCTTTTTATCACAGCTGGCGCTGCCCAATGCGTCGGTGATTTCACAACATGCATTGACCAAACAGGGCGCAGACGATTTTGCCGAGCACCCGGTCGGTTCCGGCGCGTTCAGTGTAAAAGAGTGGACGCGCGGTGAGAAAGTTGAACTGGTGAAAAACCCGTATTACTGGGATGCCGCAAAGGTGAAACTGGATGGCGTCGAGTGGCTGACGCTGCCGGATGACAATACCCGTATGCTCAAAGTGCAGGCGGGCGAAATTGACGCAGCGCTGTCTATTCCGTTCTCGCGCATTTCGTCGCTGCAAAAAGACCCGAAACTGGCGGTAGAGCTGGATACATCAACCCGTGAAGATCACCTGCTGATCAACCATTCACACGGCGATCTGGCCAAAGTAGAAGTACGTCAGGCGCTGGATTTTGCCATCGATAAAAAAGCCATTATTGATACCGTGACCTTCGGTTACGGCAAAATCGCCAACTCGTATATTCCTGACGGCGCGCTCTATCATTACGCAGATAACCTGCAACGTCCGTATGATCCGGAAAAAGCGAAACAGTTGCTGGCGGCGGCGGGTGTGAAAAACCTGACCCTGAAATATCTGGTGAACGCCGGCGATGAAGTGGATGAACAGATTGCCGTACTTTTACAGCAAGAGCTGGCAAAAGCAGGGATCACTTCCAACTTACAGAAAGTGGATCCGAGCCAGAGCTGGGACATGCTGGTCGCGGGCGATTACGACATCTCGGTGATGTACTGGACAAATGACATTCTCGATCCGGATCAGAAAACCACCTTTGTGCTCGGGCATGATTCCAACAACAACTACATGACGCGCTATCACAACGAGAAAGTGAAGGCGCTGGTCGCTGCGGCGCGGGTGGAGATGGATCCGAAAAAACGTGAACAGATGTACATCGAGTTGCAGAAAATGGCAAAAGCGGATGTGAACTGGATTGATCTCTATTACAGCCCGTACCGCAACGTCACCCGCACCAATATCAAAAATTTCCATCAGAATCCGCTGGGGCGCTTCACGCTCGAAGAGACTGTGAAAGAATAAAAAATCCTGCACCAGGGAGATAATAAGAAAGCTGAGACAAAAGTCTGTTTTACCCCTTTTTGCCCACTTCCTAGTGGGCTTTTTCTTGCCTGTAAATCTGACCTTTTCCCGCGCCGTATCTTCAACGCTTCATCAACTGTCAGGCACATGCTGCTTGAGTTTGAGCGGTTGCTCAAGTATCTTGCTGGGCTTGAGCAACTGCTCAAAATCTATCTGAGGCACTTTTTTATGTTCGTCAATAATCGCTGGCTGATACTTGCCATCGTCACCAGTACGCTGTTTCTGATCATCATCGATATGACCGTGCTATACACCGCGTTACCGCGCCTGACACAGGCGCTGGGTGCCACGGCATCGGAAAAACTATGGATTGTGAACGCTTATCCGCTGGTGGTTGCCGGGCTGTTACCGGGCGCGGGAATGCTGAGCGACCGGCTCGGGCATAAGAATCTGTTTATGAGCGGGCTGCCGGTTTTTGCCCTTGCGTCTCTGTGCGCGGCATTTTCTGCCAGCGCCGGGATGCTGATCGCCTCCCGCGTGTTTCTGGCGATTGGCGCAGCGATGATGATGCCTGCGACGCTGGCGATTGTGCGCCATGTATTTACCGATGAGCGTGAACGCGCGCTGGCGATCGGCATCTGGTCGGCGGTGGCTTCCGGTGCGGCGGCACTCGGGCCGGTGATCGGCGGCGTATTGCTGGAATATTTCTGGTGGGGATCGGTATTCCTGATCAATGTGCCGATCGTGCTGGCGGTTTTCCCGTTCGCGCTGGCGCTGATCCCGCGTGGTAAAGGCAACAAACAGCGCCCGTGTGACTTTATCGGTTCTGCGCTGGTGATGGCGGGGCTGGTCGGCGTGATTTACGCGCTGAAAGAACTGAGCCATATCAATTCCTCATGGCTGGTCATCGTGTCTGCGGCGACGGCGGGCGTGATTTTCCTCAGCTTATTCGCCAGAAGACAACAGCGCGCATTGCAGCCGATGATCGATTTCTCGCTGTTCCGTAACCGGGCGTTTGCCTGCGGTGTCGGTGTCGCTATCACCTCAATGATTGCGCTGATTGGCATCGAACTGGTGCTCAGCCAGCGGTTACAACTGGTGCTTGGCCTGTCGCCGTTTATGGCGGCGATGTTTATCCTGCCGATCCCGGTGGCGTCTGCACTGGCCTCGCCGCTGGCGGGTATGCTGATCCCGCGTGTCGGCGTGCGCAAAATGATGCTGGGCGGCTTTGCGCTATCGGCACTGGGGATTGTGATGCATGCGCTGGTGTTTGACGCTGGCGTGACGCTGCAACTGATCAGCCTGTTTATCTTAGGTTTCGGGCTGGGAGGGGCCGTGACCGCGGCTTCAACCTCGATCATGCTTAACGCGCCGGAAGACAAAGCCGGCATGGTGGCGGCGATAGAAGATGTGTCGTGGGAAATGGGTGGCGTGCTTGGCGTCACCTTGCTGGGCGGTCTGATGACGGCGGTGTACAGCCGCACCCTGGAACTGCCCGCCGCGCTGGTGACCGGCGACGCGGCCTATGACAGTCTCGACGAAGCGCTGACGATCGCCAGCCATCTCAGGCCGGAACACGCGACAATTGTCACGGATCTCGCCCGCGCGGCGTTCGATCAGGCGTTTATGGCGGTGCTGGTGTCGGCGGCCGCGCTGGTCATAGCGACGGTGATTGTGGTGAAAATCGTCTTGCGTAAGTCGTTGGGCGCACGTCTGCCTTCCTGATAAAATGCGGCCAGGAGCGGTTGCTCGATGCCAGCACAGGATTGATTATGAAAGAAAATCAGGAGGCGTTAAGGGCTAAAATTCTTGACGGTGCCATCAGTCTCTTTATCGAAAAAGGGATTGAAAAAGTGACGACACGCGAGCTGACGGAGCGCGTCGGCATTTCCCGCAGCCATATTTATCATTACTTTCGCGACTGGCAGACCTTATGTATCGAGGCGCTGAAGGAGGTGATGCTGGCTGAGCTGACCGAATTCACCGCTGAAATTGCGCCGCTTCAGCCGCAGGAAAAACTGCACACGCTGGTACGCAATTATTTGCCGGACACGCAGGGCGATATCTGGCAGCTTTACGGCTCACTGTGGCAACTGGCGGCGCATAACGAGGCTTACGCCGGACTGGCGCAACTGATGGTGCACAAGTGGCTGGCACTGCTGGCGGAGATTATCAGTGCGGGGATTGAAGCGGGCGTGTTCAGACCGGCGGATGCGGCACGGGTGACGCGGCAGTTATCTGCCATCATGAATGGCTATTCCGATCAGCTGATCGTCATGCCCTCTGCCGAAACCCGTCAGGAAGCCATGGACGATATTCTCGATTTTATCGGGCGGGTGCTGGAGAAATAAAAAAGAGAGAGGATATAGCAGAGTTGTCTGCTAAACCCCCCTCCCTGCCTCCCCCTTCGCAGGGGGAGGAGCAAGGCAAACCGACCCTTAATCTCCCGATGCTGAGGAAGACAGCGCCCGGCTCCCTCCCCTGCGAAGGGGAGGGTTGGGGTGGGGTATTACAGCAATTTCAGGGGGTTGAAGCTTGCTTATACATTGCTTGCACCAGCAAAACTCCTCCCCAATCGTTTTCACTTAATGACTTCTCATTCCCGCCGCAAACATCAGCAGATGAAACACCGATGCCACAACAAATAACGCCAGCACGCTGCCGCCCCAGATGACGGCCATCCAGCCGACACGCTTTAAGAACGGGGCTTTAGTGATGTTGCTGTCATCCATTTTTCTGATGAGATTCATAGCGAGATTCCTCAGTGATAACCCTGATCCGGTGTGACTTTCCCGCGGAACACGTAGTAGCTCCAGAAGGTATACACCAGAATGATCGGGATAATGAACAGGGCGCCGACCAGAATGAAGCCCTGGCTTTGCGGCGGTGAAGCCGCTTCCCAGATGGAGATGGACGGCGGAATGATGTTCGGCCAGATGCTGATCCCCAGACCGGTATAGCCCAGGAACACCAGCGCCAGTGTCAGCAGGAACGGCGCGTGATGCGCGTTTTTACTGATGGCGCGGTACATCCACGCCGAGACCAGCACCACCAGCACCGGCACCGGCAGGAACCAGTAAAGGTTAGGGCGCGAGAACCAGCGGGTGGCGATGTCGCTGTGGGTCAGCGGCGTCCACAGGCTGACGGCCAGCGTCACCAGCAGGAATACCACCAGCAGCGGTTTGGCGATTTTGTGCATCGCTTCCTGCAATTCGCCTTCGGTTTTCATGATAAGCCAGGTGCAGCCGAGCAGGGCGTAAGCCACTACCAGCGCAAAGCCACAGAACAGGGTGAACGGCGTCAGCCAGTCCAGTGCGCCACCGGCGTACGTGCGGTTCACAACAGGAATGCCGTTGATCACTGCGCCCAGCACCACGCCCTGACAGAAGGTGGCGATAACCGAACCCCAGATGAAGGATTTATCCCACACGTGGCGTTTGGCCGGGCTGGCTTTGAAGCGGAACTCAAACGCCACACCGCGGAAGATCAGACCGAATAACATCAGGGTCAGCGGAATAGTCAGTGCATCCAGGATCACCGAGTACGCCAGCGGGAATGCGCCATACAGCGCCGCACCGCCGAGTACCAGCCAGGTTTCGTTGCCGTCCCAGACCGGTGCAACGGTGTTCATCATCACGTCACGGTCGTGCTCTTTTTTGACCAGCGGGAACAGCAGACCGATACCCAGGTCGAAGCCGTCCATCACCACATACATCATCACGCCGAAGATGATGATCAAAAACCAGATCAGCGGTAAGTCGATACCCATTATCAAGCTCCCTTATTTTCGTCGGTCAGTGATTCTGAAATCGCAGACAGCGGACGCGCAGGCGTGCGGTGCTGGCCGGGACCACCGTGGTCAACGCTTTCACCTTCATGCGCCTGCGGACCCTTGCGGATCAGGCGCATCATGTAGCCGTAACCGACACCAAACACCGAACAGTAAATGACGATGAACAGGATCAGGCTGACGCTCATCTGCAACACGTTATGGTTGGATACCGCGTCTTTGGTGCGCAGCAGGCCATACACCACCCACGGCTGACGCCCCATTTCAGTGGTGATCCAACCCGCCAGCAGGGCCAGCAGACCGGAAGGGCCCATCAGGAAAGCAAAGCGCAGGAACGCTTTCGAGGTATACATTTTGCCGCCACGACGCAGGATCAGGCTCAGCACACCCAGCAAAATCATCAGCATGCCCAGACCGGCCATGATGCGGAAGGTGTAGAAGATCACGGAGGAGTTCGGACGGTCTTCTTTCGGGAAGGATTTCAGCGCCGGGATCTGATGCGTCAGGCTGTGCGTCAGGATCAGGCTGCCCAGATACGGGATTTCAATCGCGTAACGGGTTTCTTCACGGTTCATATCGGGATAGCCGATCAGTACCAGCGGGGACGGTTTGTTGTCTTTATTTTCCCAGTGGCCTTCGATGGCCGCGATTTTAGCCGGCTGATATTTAAGGGTATTCAGACCATGGGCATCGCCAAGGAATGCCTGAATCGGAGACACGATCAGTGCCATCCACATGGCCATCGACAACATCGTACGGATGGCAGGCGTATCGCGACCGCGCAGTAAATGCCATGCCGCAGCAGAACCGACGAAGAAAGCAGAGGCCAGGAACGCGGCGGTGGTCATGTGCATTAAGCGGAACGGGAAGGACGGGTTGAAGATAATCTTCATCCAGCTGACCGGCACCACCAGATTGTTAACAATCTCGTAGCCCTGCGGGGTCTGCATCCAGCTGTTTGAGGCGAGGATCCAGAACGTCGACATCAGCGTGCCGAGGGCCACCATGCAGGTAGAGAAGAAGTGCAGGCCCGGTCCGACGCGGTTCCAGCCGAACAGCATCACGCCGAGGAAACCGGCTTCCAGGAAGAACGCGGTTAACACTTCATACGTCAGCAGCGGGCCGGTAATGCTGCCGGCAAAGGAGGAGAACATGCTCCAGTTGGTGCCGAACTGGTATGCCATCACCAGACCGGAGACCACGCCCATACCGAAGTTCACGGCAAAGATTTTCGACCAGAAATGATACAGGTCGCGGTAAGCCTCTTTCTTCGTTTTCAGCCACATGCCTTCCAGAACAGCCAGAAAACTGGCAAGCCCGATAGTGATAGCGGGAAAAATGATATGAAAAGAGACGGTGAAGGCAAACTGGATCCGGGCCAGTTCTAGCGCATCAAGACCAAACATAACAACCTCTTTTTGTGTGTCAGGTGACCCTTCCAAACAGCAATACCGGTACGGGAACCGGCGATGTCTGACATTCGCAGGTGAAGTCTTGAATGAAAGGGTGGTACAGCTGGGGTTTCGCGAGGATCCGATTTAACCACATCGTATGAAGGCATTAACAGGGACGGTTCCGTGGGGAAATTAGTCGTTGAAACACTTTCTGTGCGGGTAACACGCAGGGGCGGGAAAACTAAATTCGGGGAAAAAGGAGACGCAGGGCGTTAACCACAAAAAATGAGAGGTCATGTTGTTGCATTGATCTGGATCAAAAAGTTTTGATGTTTTTCAAATGTAATTTCCCTGCATCCGGTAATGACTTGTTGTGTGCAAAATTGGTAACAAGAAAGTTAAATCGTGCCGGGCATCAGCGCATTCTGATTTTTAATGCAATGTAAATTTATGTCATCGATTTTGGCCGAAAATGCAGCCAGAAGGTAATTCCCGTAACATTATTTTACATTTGTGCTGCACGTTATCCGGATGAATGACAAAAAAAAGACGCCCGAAGGCGTCAGGGTAATAATCCTTCAATCAGTTCAAAAAAGAGCTCTTCGCCAAACGCCCGCTCTTGCGCCGTGAAAGGATTCGCGGGACGCCATGTCCAGTCTCTGTTCTCCCCCGCGCGCATAAATAACCGGCACAGAACAGTGACCCGGCCCTGCGTGCAAAGGCTGGTTTCCACACAGCCCGTGACGCCTTGCCCGTATAAAAACACCGGAGTGAAGGTCACCTGGCTGTCTTCATAGGTCAGCCGGATACCGGGAACACTGAACGATTTCCCGCCGATCAGGCATTCAATCAGCGAGACGGTAGTGCTTTCGACCCCGATACCGGTGCCTTCCAGCCATTCTTCCATGTTTTCCTGCAACAGCGCGATCCGCTGCCGGAACCCGGCGATATCCGCCTGACCTTTATTTTCATATGAGCCAGTGCGGGGCTGGCTGTCCTGTAGTTTTTTCAGGAACCGTTCTTTTGCTGACATACTTCCTCTGTATTTAAGATGGCTTACGTCATCACCTTTTCTGATCACGTCGCCATATTCATTGGTCAGTTATCTGCCTGACCGTTTTTACCGGCGGTCGCCGGTAAGGTTTGAGTAAGCAACGCGTAGCGGTTCAGCAACTGCGTAAACTGATTATCAAGTTGCAGCGTCAGTTGTGGCGGAATCGCGGTTTTCTGTTGCTGTAGTTCGGCAAGTTTTCGCAAGGATTCTTCCACCGGCGGCGCGCTGTTCAGCGCCTGCTGGATGGCAAACACAGAAGACTTCAGCTGTGAGACAGTCATGTATTTACCGCGCTGCTCATCCAGCCCGTTGAGTTTATCCGCCAGTTGCTGCAGCTGGGTATTGGCCTGTTGCCAGCCGCTGAGGTTTTCCAAAGGCACGGCATTGGCGTTCAGTTGCTGCGTCCAGCTTTTCGCCAGCGCGGCGGTTGCCGGATTATCAGGCCATAACATCAGCGCCTGACTGACCAGATGTGACCCGGTATCCTGCGCCCAGCGCGGCGACAAGGTGGCGAGCTGGCGCGTTTGCTGCTGCATGGCGGCCAGATACGCCGGTGCCTCACGGTGCAGCATCTCAGCCTGCCGGTTCTTCAGCGTTTCCAGCGCCTGTGTGTTGAGCGGTTTGGGCAACACCGGCAGCGTCGCCATCAGCTGCTCACCGGAAGGCGGATGATAAAACGCCCTGATGCCCGCCGAAATCCCGCTACCCAACAGCACCGTCACCACCATCCCGGCGATGAACCCTTTCCATTGCACCGGATGCTTCACCGGCGCGGGTGCCGCAATCGTCACCTGTGGTTCGGCAGGTTCAGCCTGCGCGACATAAACCCATTGCTCGCGGGGTTGCGCGGCCCACTCTTTTTCCGCGTTTTCAGTCGCTGCCGCAGGCAGGACGATCGGCGCATCGCTGGTGGCGTGCATATTTTCCAGCCTCACGGCGGCACCGTGCATAAAACTGCTCAGTGCTTCCAGTTGGCTGACATGCTTCAGCTCCAGACGCTGCAGGACCTCGCACAGCGCATTGATCAGTTTTTCGGCCTGATAGATCTGCGACAGATCGTGATAATCCAGGGTCATGCTGCGCAATGTCTGTTGCAGACGCTGGCTCAGGCCGGAGAGTATTTCCATCCGCGCATGCACCGGCTGCGGCCACAGTCCCGGCCACTGCCGTGAAATCAATGCCTCGAGGATCGCCAGCCCTTCATTTAAACCCGATATCCCCGCTACGCGCGCCCGGGCCTGCGTATACCACGATGCCGTTTGCAGCTCGATACCGTTTTGCTGGAACAGATTCAGACACAGCTGTTCCACTTTTTGCCAGTTAACATCCGGGCGCGCCGGATGGGTTAATTTGCTCAGTTCTTCGCGTAAAACGGCGTAATCAGCCAGCGCACGCGGGTCACCCCCGGTGCGCAACTGGCGTTCAATTGACATGGTTGTTTTCCTTAACTGACGTAATTCTGCTGTTTCATATGGCGCATCAGTACGCGGCCTTCCGGCATAAATTCGGTACCGAATCGCACTAAGCCAAGCTCTTTCAGTTCGGCGTCAATGGCGTATTCAAGATGTCCGGGGCTGGACTGGGGCAATAAAATAACGTGCAGTTTTTGGATGCGTGGCTCGTATTTCAGCAAGGCCTCAGACAAGACATCCAGCAGGGAATGCGCCGTGCCGGGCATCCCTTGCAGGATTTTGCTCATGTCCGGCAGGCCGTAATCCGGCAGATGGCTGAGCGTGCCAGCACGACAGTTGAGAATGCGCTGCATGTTGTCGAGCACGGAGAGGATCACCTGATTCTCTTCGCTGACGTTGTGCAGATCGAGGCCACCGGCAAAATTGCCGAGCAGCATTTCGTAGAGTGAGGGCGAGCGATGCGAGGGCATTACTTTTCCACCGCCTGCAAGGTCAGGTTATTGTTTCCCAGCTCAATGATCCGCGCTTTGTCCGGATCCAAATCGTCGCGGGTGAGGAGCAAGCGCCAGTGGTCTTTTTCCATATCCGGGTGGCGGAACAGACCCACAACGGCGACAAATTTGGCGTCTTTCTCCATCGGCATATCAAGCGATGCCGCCGTGCCCGGTTTGACCACCACGTTACGGCTGGCCAGCAGATCATCTTTCAGTGCATCGTCACCCTCAGCGGCGAGTTGCTGATACACCGTTTTCTGGAAGTTCTTATCATCGCGCAGCTGATAAACCCGTACTAATACCGGCTCTGAAGCCGAGTTCTCTTCGTGAGCATCGGTATTAAGGGCTTCACGGGCGGTGAAATCCAGATGCAGAACCTTTATCTGCTTAAAGAACAAGGATTTTGTCGCTGAAACGGTGCCGTCAGTCACCGTCTGTGTCAGCCCGCAGCCGTTTAATAACAGGACAAATGCCGACAGCCAGAGTTTATTTTTCCATGCAGTATTTAATAACACGATGCTTTCCTTCCTGATGCCTGTAAGGAGCCATTCCATGGTAGTGGCCCAGTTCTACGGTAAAATATTCGGGGATATCGTCAGACGGGACTTCATCACCCAGCCCGAGTACGCCAGTCAGCCCCAGCCTTATCGGTGATTCCCCTAACACCGGCGCAGGGAGCAACCGGGTGGGTACGGTCAGCTGAATGCAGGCTTTGTATCGCCAGCCAAGATAGACACGCAACAGCACGAAAAAGTCAGCGAGTATCATCCCGTCCGGCAGCCATTCCGCCGCCTCCGGGCTGTCCGATGTGTAAAGGGAAATCAGCAACTGACTGTTAGCATCCGTTCCCTCGTCGCCCATTACGGTGTCGCCGTCCAGCCAGTCAGCGCCTTCATCGGCAAACGCCATGGGTGAAGCAATACGCACGGTACGCAGGCAGTGTGGGGTCACCTCTGCCTGAGTCTGCGGCGCCAGTAAACGTACCAGTGCCTGTACGCCTTCCGCCGTTCTCCCCGGCTGGCGCATGACGCCAAGCAATGCCAGAAAGCGCGAGGTCGGTGTCGCAAAATGTTGCTGCGCGCCCGGGATACCCATCCCGATCAGACCCAGTAAGCTTTGCGAGGTGTTGTCCTTGCCGCCTGCCTCAAAGGTGGCGGGATAGGAGTATTTACGCCAGATGCGGTAAAACTGGGTCATGACGCGATGGTTGAAGATGTCGAGGAAACCTTCCAGCGCCTCATGTCCTTCGCGCTGCTGGGTGATGTCGTCGATATACGACGTCGGCAGCGGGGAATCCACGCCATACAACCCCATAAAGGTGGTACGCACCGTAGGCGGCGCATCTGGCTGTTGTGCATCGGTTTCCAGCGCTTTCAGCTCACTGACCGGGAATCCCATTCCCGGATGTGGCCGGAAACGTACCGCGTCGTCTGCCGGGCTGGCTGTGCTGCCCAGCGCGACGGTGCCCGATTTATCGAGTAACTGGCAAAACCGGAAGAAGTTTATCTTTCCGATGTCCTTTGCAAGCCTGGCCTTCAGCCGGATATGCGGGGCTTGTGGTTCTCTTCCCATTCCAGGCGTTCTCCGGTCGGTTGCAATATCAGGGTCAGACGGTTAAACAAATGAATGTCGGTATACAGTGCAAAGAAGCGGCTGAGCATTTCGCCGAACAGACAGATGTCACCGGTACCGGCAAAGCCGTTGCTGTCGAGGGTGATTTCAATATGCACCCCACGCAGCAGGTAGCCGCGTTCAAAACGTTCAATCTCACTGTGTCTGACATCGGCGATGGCTTCAAGACGGCGGCGGTTCATCTCGCTTTCGGTCCAGTCGTACAGCGCCAGCGTTCCGCGCAGCACTTCGGCGTTATCCATCATCCACAGAAAACTGCTGCCCAGATGGCTGAGTACCCGCCAGTGAAAGCGGTCGCGGTTCGGCGGATAACACGGCATTGACGGCACGGACAGATTGCGCACCCGCACATTGGCCCCAGTGGATTTCACGACAGTGTCCAGCACCGTGCTTTGCAGGGCTTTACGCGGCAGTTGTCCGTTGGTACCGGTCAGGCTGAGAGACAGGTTTTCGTTCTCCGGCACCGTGTGGTTATCAAACGCTTCGCCACCAAGCACCAGCCACGTATCGTGCAGACCGGAAGGGCCGCGTTTGACGCGCGTGTGGTAGTAATATTCCGGCGCATCGTGGCGCAGCATCCCGCCTTTGTGACGGAAACTGGTGAAGGGTACGTACACCTGATGCCCGGAGTGTTTGGAGGAGATCACGGAGTCTACGGAGTAGATCTCGGTATAACCATCCTGAACTCGCATAGGCCGTAGCAGGTATTCGGTCTGTAGCGACGACAGAGTCAGCGGGTCGGATTCCAGCGAAAACAGGTTGATGACCGGCACACAGTGCAGGCGCAGATGTTTTTCTGAGAATGAAAAATCATGTTCCCAGCGTTTTTCCAGCACCACATCAATCTCGAACCAGGCCAGCTCCGCCGGAAGTTCCAGCGTTTCCAGCCCCTTCAGGGCAACGAACATAAACTTTTCGCGGAAGGTGAAGTATTCCAGCAACAGCTGATAGCCGCTGAAGGCACTTTCACCTTTTGGCCACAGTTGATCCTGTTCACTAAAACCTTGCGGGGCGATATACGCGTCCAGCGGCTGACGATCGGCCTGACCGGGTAAACGCACCCAAAGTCTGGCGGTATTCAGCGTCAGGGCTTCATGCAGGGCGCAGGCCAGCGGTGCGTCGGCATCAAAATAGATCGGCAAATGGCTCAGATTGATTTTGCTCCAGTCGGCCAGTCCGCCGCAGTCAAAGCGCAGACGGATCACCGAGCGGCCATCCGGTTCGGTATCCAGCCCGGCGCGGTTCAGCGAGAGCGGCAGCAACGCGATGTCCTGCGTGGTGGTATAACGGCAACGCGTCGCCCGTTCTCCCATCGGGCGGGAGAGCACTTCAAACCCCTTTCTCACTGCCATGCATTCTTTCATTCCCCGCCATTCCGGCGTGAATTCCACAATGGAGAGGGAAGGGATAGTACGCAGGTAGTGTGGCCACAGCAGGCTGACCAACCCTTCGGTCAGCTCCGGCAAATCATCATCAAGTTTTTCACGCAGACGGCCCATCAGGAAGGCGAAGCCTTCGAACAGGCGTTCCACATAAGGGTCACGGGCGCCGGCCTTATCCAGATTCAATCCGGCAGCACGATCGGGATGCGCGCGGGCAAATTCTTCGCCCGCCTCGCGCAGATAACGCATTTCAGCGTCGAAGTAACGCAGGGTTAAGTCGTCCATGTTTGTCTTATCAGGTCAGGAAATAAAAGGGCGCTGATACAACCTCATCTGCGCTAATACTGAAGGGAACGGCAATAATTGCCTGAGTTATGACACCTGCAATGATTCGATTTTTGACTGGTGCAATGCAATCATCGTCTGGTGTTGGTCATAGTCTTGCTGCTCAATCAGCTGCGTTTGCTGACTGACTACAGAGCCGGGCACATAAGTGAATGCTGTGACTTCCCCGGCATCGGGCAGCATGGCCAGTGGTTGCTGGGTAGTGATATCCAGCGGCTCCGCTTGCAGTAATTTTGTTTTGGCTGCATCGATCCCTTCCGATACTGTTTCTTTGGCCGATTTGGGTAAGAATCGGAAAATGACACTTTTGGTGGGATTCAGCGCCCCGGCTACATTCCCGGCTACGGTCATGAGTGAGAGCTCTTTGTTGCACTTTTTACCAAAATAGATCATCCGGTATAGGAAATAACTTCCCCAGGGTTCACGGCTGCCCAGTGCGTAATGCAGGAACCAGGCTCGGGAGTCGTGAACCTGATCGTCAAACAGCGCACGCACTAAACCACCAGGCTCGGTCGCATTGCTGGCTTCGCCCCGTGCAGGGAACAGGGTATCCACATGCAATTTCCCCGACCCTTTGATCAGCAGAAAATCCCGCCCGACATCATCAGACCGGAGAAGATAAATGGGCGTCAGTGGGATGGTTTCCAGAATAAAATGGGGCACGCTGGTGTAACTGCGGTGATCCTCGCGATAATCCTCACCAAACTCAATCGCTGCCTGATAAAGCTGCGTTTTGGCAAGGTCGGGGTCGAAGTCCTTGGTGCCCGGATATAACACGACGGGAGGATTGCCGGGGCGATAATCAGCCCGTTGTTTATCTCTCTCTTTTTCCACGTTGTCGACTCTTTCTGCATAGTCTTTTTTCGATGTTTCCATATGCTCAGGCTCAGCGTCTTCATTCGTGGCACGGTCATAAAAGCGTGTAACGAGGAAACTTTTATTGGCGTAACGATCAATACGCCACGCGGTGATCCAGGCTATCTGGTTTTCAATCGCTTCTTCGAGGGCGACGCTGGCACGAACCGGTTCAAACTGTGCAGCCTGTTCGGAAGTGAGTTTTCCCTGAGTCGGTGGCAGATTCAGTGTCGTTTCTCTCCACGCGTTAAAGCGCCCAATGAGAAGAGGTGAGATAGCAAAATTATTTTCCAAATCGTTTGCCATTGATCGCCAAATATCTTTCTTCAAGTCATTAGGTACTGCATCTTTTTGTACTTTAAGCGGTGCACCAGCCATAAAAGCAGCAGCATACATTTCATGTAACGCAATCTGCGATAACAACAGGCTGTCATCATAGAGGTCATCTTCCTCATTGATGGCTTTGCCCTGATCCTTTGGGGGGTAGCCGCCGCCTAAATCGGAATGCATGCCGGGATAAATCACTTCCACACTGTTAGCCGGGTATGTGCCATCGGTGCGGCGCAGGGAATCCATCGGGAAGCACAACCGCTGTTCATGGGATGACACCAGATGCACGCAGCGTTTGATCAGACCGCCGTAGGTGGCTTCATCGGGCAATTCCTGAGTGTCGTCTGCCCAGGCCATGTGCCCTTCGGCTACCGGCGCAACGTGGGCGATTCCCACCGAAGCCACGGTATCGAACAATCCGAGAAATTCCACACTGAGGGGGATTTTTAAATCGTTGACTGCCAGACACTGTTCCGGTTTAAGGCCTTCGGCTGCTGGTTTGGGAAGCAGTTCGCTCAGCCAGCGGACAAATGCGCGGGCTTCAGCAGCACCACGGGAGAAACCATAGACATAGAGTTTTATGCCCAGCAACTTAGATTTACCTGGTTCTGCCGGAGCCAGTGCAACGCGAAGCTTTGGTTCGAGTTTTGTGAGCCGTTTATTAAATTCTTCATAACGGTTGTGAGAGCCACCCATACCGAGTTTCATCCAGGTGGTGCCCATTTTATCTATGGATGTCAGGTAGTCGCTGTCGCTGAGCTTATCCATTTTAAGGGTACGCATCAGGGTATCGATAATCCGCAACAATCCCCAGTTAATCCGCTCTTCGCCATAGTGTGCTCCGGCCAGACCGGTCATGCTGTACTCGAGGTCATTAATTTCAGTGAAAGGGGTGCCTACGCCGGGAATATAATATTTAAAATACCGTTCCTCCGCAGAAATATCAGCATCCAGCAGTTCAGACTTTTTTTCTTCAACGCCACCCGCATAGCCGGTACCGATGGTGGCGCGGAACAGGCGGGCAATATTGGTCGGGTGCTTAGGATCTGACAAATACAGATCGTTATTCAGGTTATTGCCGGTACCGTCAAAGAACAGGCTGATATGCAGGGTTTTGCAGCATGGGGGTTCCACCCGACGGTCAGCGGCCAGACAGAGTTCCTGACGGTAGGCTCGTTCATAACTTTCCTGCTGCTGGCAGTTTTTACCCGTCAGTGCGGCCAGTTCAGGCAAGCGACCCTGAGCCGGAAACTGTGCGGGATACCAGACCAGATCTTTTTTAGCAGAGTCTATTTGGGACATACTTTTGGCTCCGGCATTCTCAGCGGTTCTTTAATCGGGTAGTTCGGATTGTTGTAAGTCATACAGGAAGTAGTGACTTTAACTTCGTCACAAGGCATAAAGTGCACGGTGATACCGCAGGTTTTTTGTCCGGTGTAATCAGGGACAATAACGTCTAGGCTGTGCTGACGATTTAATGCTTTAATTTTTTTATACCACTGCTGTTTCAAATCGAAGTATTTTTGCCAACTTTCGTAATCTGCCCCATCAGCTACAGGGCGTTTAGGTTCGGGTATTTCCGGTACATCGCTCGCAAAGGCAACTCCCGTTTCCCAGTCAACTCTTACTGTCATGCCCGGTTTCCATTGCCCCGGCACGCCATAGCAGCATCCGCCACCGCCGCCATCGTAGGGGCCGATCGCATCAATACCGGATTGTCCATCAACGCTGAATTGATTAATTGCCCAGCGGGTGTGGTTAATAGCTTCGATGGTACCTGCGCCGCCTTGTGCTTCAGCGGCAGGGGGCTTGCAGGCAGAGAGCAGACAAAGCCCGGCCAGCAGGCTGATTTTGAATGCGGACATGTCACCGTTCCTTGTGCAAAAGTGAAAAAATTTACTGACTACACAGCACAGCAGCTCGTGCAGGATCCAACGAAATAAGCGCGCTGAGCAGGCTGTCCATTTCCAGTAACACCCGGTTTTTATCTCCGTCGCCTCGTTGCGATTTCATCCGCAATAATTTTAACCGACGTGCTTTGACTTCAAATATCAGTTCTGGCTCCCACAGTGGCAAGGTGAGCGCCGCACCACCATTATCGAGATCGCCCAACAGGTGAAGTGCCATGTCATTTTTGCCGTACTGTTCGGCAACGCGTGCCATCACCAGCCTTATCAGCCACTGCTGTCGCGGTGTGCTGATGCCGGGACGGGACTGCAACCAGTGCAGGGCGGTGTCGACGCCGTCACGGTCTGCCTGTGCCAACGCTTCAGATTCAAACTGAAGGATATCGTCTTCACCGGAAGCGACGGCAGAAGAGGTTTCGCTGATCCAACCGCCAGATGTCTCGAGCACATGTTGATTGATCCAACCCTGCGTCACTTCGTCGGCAAACGGCGTACCATCACTCCAGGATAAACTTTCCAGACCCGGCAACCGGCTTAACAACAGATTGAGATCCTGTGTGATACAACTTGCCCAGCCATCGTATGGCGCACCCGCCTTGTTCAGCGCCTGATGCAGATACCATTGCACGTCGAGCCAGAAATGATTCACCCCTTCGCCGAACATGGATTCGGCTTGCTCCAGCAGTTCCAGCCAGCTTTGCTGCAGATATAATCGTTTAAGCTGCGCGCGATATTCAGGCCGCGGAGGCAGAAGACGGGTGCGGCCACTGGCATCCAGCGGCGGCAGTTCATGCACGGTGTCCCAGCGCACACTCTTGATCAGATGATGTCCGGAGAGCCAGCCCTGCGGCTGGTCACGCAGATATTTTGCCAGCGTTTTCGCCTGTTCCATCAGGTCACGCCCTGACTGCACAGCGCGCAGGGATGACGCAGTGCTCTCATTCTGAGACGCTGATGACGGACTGCTGTTTTGCGGCACCACCGCATTCATTCCGCCGGACTGCGCCAGCCGGTTTTCCAGTGCAGCATACAGCGCACCCAGTTGTGGCCGGGAAGCTTCATCCCATGCGCCAAGCCCTTGTTCGATCAGCGTCAGGGCGCCGACAGAACGGGCAAAATCGGCTTTATCGACTTCCGGATACAGCGACAGGCTGTCCAGCACCCGCGAACCTGCGAGCCATTCAAGAGCAGTCTTACGGCTGTTTGCCCGTTGCGGATGCAGTGCTTCACCAAAGCGATTGATCAGCCCGGCCAGCAGGGAAAGTCCGTCAGCCAGCCCGACCTCGCCATCACGATGCAGACGCGCCCAGATGTAGTAGGTGGCGACGCGGACATCCTTGCATTGTGTGGCGAGCAGTTTTTCAGCCAGTTCGCAGGTCAGCGTGGTATCCGCGCCGGAGAGTTTGTTCACTTCTTCGCGCATTTGCTGGAAGTCATCGTCATAGCCGGGGTCAACGCCCGCAGGCTGATCCTGTGTGACAGGTTGCAGCCAGTTATCCCATAGTTCAGCCTGAAGCTGCGCCTGTTGTAACAGCGATTCACTTTCTGCACCGCAGGCAGTTTGGAGGGTGGTTAATGTGGCCATATTGGATCTTATGTTCCTTTTCTGATGGCTGAACTGTTACAGGGCAGTCATCGATTCCTTATTTTGTAGCGCCAGTTTTGAAAAAATATCTTCCAGTGCAATTTGATGATTTTTATCTTTAATGAGATTTTTTCTAAACGTACATATCCGGTTTAGATTCGCTGTCGTTATTTTTAATTGAAAAAGCTTTTTATTTTCTTCAATGAGAATGACATCACTCAGTGGAACAAGATAAGTTTGTGCATACAGGCCAGGTGTAACAACAAGATTGTTATCCACTAAACCCAGCATAATGTGTTTTTTCAAGCGGAACGAATTCACAAATGTTAGCAGGCCAGCGCAAACGAGTAACCAGGCAATAAATAGACCCAATGAGCCTAAAACCAGGCCAGAAATCATGAATAATAAACCCCGCATAGCAAGTGTAGATGTCTTGAAATGCAACTCACTTTCCGACCGGCAGCGTTCGTCATCTTTGAAGAGTGTCAGGCCGCCATGACGACAATTTTCATAGCTAAACAAATAGCCAATAAAAAAGACCATGCTAAGTGGTAACATAATAACCGAGGTTGCAATCGCCAAAATAAACCCAATTCTGGGTATTTTAAATAAAATGAAGACACTGGCCAACTGTAAGGCCAGTGCAATTAAATAAATAACAATCATAATCCACAGGTAATAAAAGGCATCTCCCATTGCATAGGCTAAAATACCCAGCGTCAGAGCATTAATGATTAAACCTATCCAAACAATTTTATTGATTTTATTCACAGCCCATTCCTTACTGGCTAAACCCTGATTATTTTTCATTGAAATCCATGCATATTATTTCGGTGTGATTTCGACTTTTTATCCAGACCCTTGGTCTGCGGAGTGTATTCCGTGCCTGCGCCTGACGGTTAGTACGTCACTCCCCGGCGATTGCATCCGGATCGAAAGGTTGTTCATCCGGTGTCGGGGTGTTTTGAATCAGGAAAATTTGTGGTGGCAGGGTGAAGTTTCTCAGCTGTAATAAGCCCAGCGGGCCTTTGCCCAGCTCGGTTCTCAGTATCCACTGCAACGGTTGTTTATCTGCGGTGGTGAAGGTGAGCTGGTAGCGTCCTTCATCGAGTTTTTGCTGTTTCGCCTGTTCAAGCCAGCGGATCAGCCCCCAGGTTCCCTGATAGTCACCGTACAGACGGGCACCGGCATTTGTGCTGGTCCAGGTCAGCATCGTGCCCGGTTTATAGGTGTCGCCCGGCCAGCGGAAACTCTGCCAGCTTTCCATCTGGTTAAAGTAATGCAGCTTTTGTCCGTCGATCGACAGATTGGTTTCAACAACATCCGGCACCGGGCGGGCCAGCAGTTCAAAACGCATCCCCTGACTGCCGTCAGTGAACAGAATGTCGGAGATCTGACTGAGCTGGTTAATGGCCGCGAGGAATGCCGGATTAAATACCAGCCCCTGGCTGTTTACTTTGTCCGGCACCCAGCGCGTGCCTTCTTTATGCAGAACACCGCCCAGTTCGCGGGTCAGGAAGCTGTCGATGCGGCCGCTGTCTTTACGGATAAACTCTGCCAGCATCGGCAGCGAGGCATCGCTTTTGCTGACGGCAAACGGGTAACGGCCGTCAAACGCTGATTTCCAGTTGGCGACGATAGCATTTTTCCACTGATCATTCAGACTGGCAGAGGAGGGCTGAAGCACGGTTTCCCACGCCTGCGTCAATGGCTGAACAAACATAGTCTGTCCGAAGCCGCTCCATTCTTCACCGAGGCTCGCGGCGATCAGACTGCCGTATTCCTGCGTGTCAGTCAGGTCAACGCTTTTTCCCTGAAAGACGGTCTGCGCCAGTACCTGAGTCATTTCCTGCGGATCAGAAGCATTCGCCACCTGCTGAAGTTTCAGTCGCACACGGGTCACACGGGTCAGCAACGTTTGCAGGCTCAGCGAACTGTCAGCAGACATCATATTTTGCGCGCCGCCTTTGCCCATCAGAGCCAGCAACGGCCCGAAGGTTTCATCCAGCGGTCCGACGGGACCGTTTGCTGACTGGTCAATGGCAGGCTGGGTATCTTTATTGATCAACGCCTTGGCGGATTTCACCAGAGAGTCTGATAAAGCCTCATTCTGCTGCCCGGTTTGCCCCTGCCATGCCAGCGTATTCATCAACGCAATCAGCGGGGACTGGCGGACATCGCTCATCAGCGTGAGCTGATCGATAACATCCGATAAGTTACGGGCATCGTTCCAGCGCAGGCTGTTAAGAAAACTCAGCCAGCTACCGGCAAAATCTGTGAAGTAGCGTTCGGTCAGGCGTTTTTTCAGTGCTTCCGGTGAGATCTCTTCTGCGACGGCACGACGGTTATCGCTCAGAACCCAGTCGATCTCTTCACGACGGGATGAGACTGCCTTATCGATCGCCTGCTGAATTTGTTCATCCCATGCCTTGCGGGTGAACATGCCCGGCACCACCTCATCGCTGTGGAACAGGCGGCTGGCATCGGTATCACCGGCCATGTCCGTCAGGGTCATGTCCGCATAATTACGACGTACCGAGAGCAACATGTTTTCGTAAAGTGTACTTTCGGCGTTACGCTGACCAATTTCACTCAACAGAACCTGTCTTGCCTGCGACACCAGCCCTTTATCCGGTGTAATTTTCCAGCCGGGCTGAGCAGGGAGGTTGGCGGCATAAAACTGCCATAAGTCTGGTGCCAGACTCTGCCACAAGCCGGGCGAGACACCCTTACGTTGAGGCGCGGTCGTTTTCATCACGCCGGTATAAAATGCCGCATCGGCTTTATCGGGACGCGCCATCATCAGGTAGGCTTTCAACTGGTCGTAACCCGGTTTGGCCAGTGCCGACCGTTTCGGACTGTTGGCGGGAAGGTTAGCCAGTACGCTGAGTTTTTGCCGCAGAGTTTCTGCCGCAGCATCACGGATCAGGCGATTGCTGGCATTGCCATACCATGGCATCAGTGTCGTCAGTAACCGGTCATTATGGTCTAACCCGAAACGTTGATACCAGGGTGCGCCTTTCTGGATACGGATCTGCAGACGGCCGATATCATTGCGCAGCGCCTGCAGGGCGATAAGTTGCTCATCGGAGACGGGCTGGGGTTTCGCCAGTTGCTGAGCCTGTCCGGCAGCCGATACCAACTGATGACGGTTAACGGTAAATGACACCACACTGCCCACACCCCACAGTACGATCACTGCGAGCAGGCTGTAACACAGGGTCTGTTCCCAGGGTAATCCCACGCGGCGGCCGTTGGCGTGGCGGCAGTCGTCCAGCACTGCCTGCCAGCTGGCGGGCGCTGCCCAGGTTTTTTCATGCACACCGGCGGAAGAACGGGTGTTTTGCGGCAGACTGAACATCAGCCCGCGCAGGGGAATACGTCTGGCCTCTTCGTTAAACCACGGCGTAACGATCTGACGCCAACGGGTAGCGCCGGTATCACCCAACGTTTGCGCCAGACGCAGCAGGAAATCGTGTTGCGGGTGAGCAAACACCTGCTGCATACCCTGCTCGCGTAAGCGAGGCAGCAGCGATGTCAGCTGAGCTTCCAGCGTTTCTGGCGTGGCGTTTGCCGCGAAAACGGCGCCGACTGGCTGCTCAATACGTGCATCCTGCGGCCAGCGGCTTTCACACACCTGCCACAGATAGACCGGCGGTTGATAACGCAGGGCTTCACCGGTTTTCTCGAGCGAACGCAGACCGTCGTCCATCCACTGTGGCGTTTTGCTCTGAGACTCCGTCATCGCCCAGACAATGCCATCTAATGGACGACTGCGACGCAGTTTTCGCCATTCACCCGGACGTGATTCATCAACGGCCGTATGCAGACTGCCACCATGAATCAGCACTGTCCGCTGGCCTTCCAGCCAACCCTGTTCGGTCAGTTTTGGTGCCAATGCGGAGATTTGCTCCGGTTCGCCGACCACCATCAGCAGGCGCACTTTATAGCGCCAGAAAAGGCCGTAGCGGCGGCGCAGGCGGGCTTTGATGATCGCGCTTTCTGAAGAGGCTTGCAGCTTCTTACGGCGAGATTTGAGGGGGGACTCTGGCGTATTAACTTTATCTTTGATGAACTGACGGCTGGCAATAAAAACTAATGTCAGAATGCTCAGTGCAATAATCCAGATAAAAATACAGACCATCACCAGATTACGAACAATGTTCCAGTCGGTCGATTTCTTCTCGGCCCAGAACCACCACGCCAGTCCTCCCAAAAAGATGAGCAGCGTCAGCGTTGCGATAAAAGTTATAACGGTGGGAGCCACTGAGATATCAGCGGGCTTATTTTCCTGATCCATAGGGTTTAACAATTCCAAGCGCGAGGGTGTTATTAGGGTTACGGGCTATCCAGCCACAAGGTATCGCCTGATGTTCTGCGAAAAAAGCGGCGAGAGTTCGGGTCACCATTGATTCAATCTCAGCGAGTTGGCCCCAGTTGAGATCCTGAATATTCTGCGTCACATTCCATCCGGTTTCGCTCAGCTCCGGCATGTCGGGTTGAGAAAATAAGAAACTGTCATCCGGCGGATGAGTCAGTTCACTTTGCTGAAGGGCGCGTCGCGCAACCGTCAGTACGTTTTCTCCGGCAAGCGTGTCACACACTTCTCCCCGCGAGAACTGGACTTTTCCTTTCTTACCCAGCAGCCACAGAACGGCAGCTTCACCTGCAGGTAACCGGCTTTCATGCGACGCGGGAACTGAACGACACCCCGCACAAAGGATGAAAGATTCAGGTGCAGAAGACGTCATTTCATCAATGATGTTTTCCATGCTTGTCTCACCCAGCCAGGGCAACGGCGATGGCGGTAAAACGAGATGGGGAAATGACACGCCCATTTGGGTATAAAATGCCAGCCATGACGCCTGAGTCCCAGACCAGTAACAGTGCAGCGGCGTGGTCGTCAGTTCACCCTGATGCTGCTCACGCCATTGTAAGGCCAGTGTTTGCGCCAGCTGGTTTTCACGCTCAGTGGTATCAGTGGTAAAAGAGTGCAATAAACGCAATGTTTTACCCCCGGTTTCAGCATTGATCTCCGGCTTCCGGTGATCACGATTAACCAGACGTAGCCACTGGGCCAATGTGGTTCCGGGAGGGCCAATTAATACCGCCTCTGCCAGCGCGACATGCTGACGATGACGCGCCCACCAACTCTCCTGAACCCGCTGCACTTCGCGGCGATAAAGTTGTGCATTATGCAATGTCACACGATACAGCAAGATACGTATCCCCCACGCGAGGGCACATATCATCAGGATCACACCTGAAATGATGAGCATCTCGCTGTATCCTGCTTCGCGTGGGCGTAACAATGCGGATAAGCCGCCCGTCAGCAGTAACAAGGTCGCGCCGGTTGCCAGCCAGCGTTTACCTGCAGGAGGACGAGCCTGACGGTATGCCGGGAAAGAGGGCTGAGGTTTCATTTCTCAATACCAAAATCGGGAAAAGAGCTGACCAGCGTGCAACCGCATGCACACCGATGTCCGTGCAATGCGACAGGCTGGCCGTCAACCTCTGAAATAGCACTGCCTTCGGCAATTTTGGTCATTCCATGATGATTACAGATGACCGGATCCCCTTTGCAGGCGATCCCTTTTCCGAAACACAGGTAATGACCGCCCAGTACTTTGCCGCCGTATTCACGCAGACTGTCACCCTGTCTTATGATGTTTTTCATTCCTGACTCCTGATTACGACATCAGCGCGGACGCGGCCTGTGCCCAGCGCGAAGCAATCTGTGTTTTTGCCAGTTCAAGCTGCTGTTCGCCGATCAGTTCTTTCTGCTGACTGATCACGCTACCCGGTGCCTGTGTGAATGCGGTCATCTGCGCAGCCTCAGGCAACATCGGTAACGGCAGGCCAGTCAGCAGATCCATCGCTTTGGCTTCCATTCTCATTACGCCAGCAGTACCCGCCAGTCCGGCTAGTTTTCCGGTCAGTGATTTTTGTTTGAATGTGAAGATCACGCCACCTGCCAGCGTGGCTGCGCCGATGACATTGCCCGCGACGGTCAGAGGAGAAAGCGACTTATTGCACTTGTCGCCGAAATAGACCATTCGGTAGCGGAAATAACTGCCCCAGGGCTCGCGGCTGCCGAATGTGGAATGTAAAAACCACGCACGGGAATCATGCACCTGATCATCATAAAAAGCGCGAAGCAGCCCCGATGGCTGTGTTGCATTACTTTCTTCGCCCGCGGCAGGAAACATGATGGCAACGAGGGGATTTGCACCGGTCTTCATCCGGTTAAATTCCTCTCGTTCATCATCGGTATTAATCAGGAACATGGCGGTCTCGGGGATTTTATCCAGTACCAGTTGCCAGGTGCTGGTCATGCTGCGTGACTGCTCGCGGTAATCCTGACCGAATTCCAGCGCAGCCTGATAAAGCTGCGTTTTAGCAATGTCCGGGTCAAAATCTTTAACGCCAGGTTCCAGCACCACCGGTGGATCGCCGGGCTTGTAAGCGGCGAGCTGTTCCTTGCGTTTTTCCTCTATTTTTTTCTGTTTGGCCTCGCGGATATCTTTAGAGGCCTCAAGCTGTAACTGCGTGCTGTCTGTATTGGTAGCCCGGTTATAAAACGGGGTTTTGAGTAAGGTTGCACCGGCGTAGCGATTAATTCGCCACGCGGTGATCCACGCCATCTGGTTTTCCACGGCTTTTTCAAGGGTTACGCTGGCGCGAACCGGGTCAAACTGCGCAGCCTGTTCTGCCGGTAAAGGCTGCGGAGCAGAGGATAAATGGAGCGTGACTTCACGCCAGGCGTTGAAGCGGCTAATGAGGTCTGAAGAAATATCGAATTGCAAAAATAAATCTAATGGCATAATTCGCCAGTTATCATTTCGCAAATCTAGTGGTAAGGGCTCCTCTGCAACTTTTAAGGGCGCTCCTACCGAAAACGCACTAGCGTATAGTTCATGCAATGCAATCTGCGAAAGTAACAAACTATCATCTTTGCCATTAGCTTTTCCCTGGTCACCCGGTGGATAACCTCCGCCTAAATCAGAATGCATCCCCGGATAAATCACTTCGACACTGTTGGCCGGATACTTTCCGTTGCTGCGACGGATAGAATCCATCGGAAAGCACAAACGTTGCTCATTGGCCGCAATCAGATGGACACAGCGTTTGATCAGCCCGCCGTAGGTTTCTTCATCAGGCAGTTCCTGCGTGCCGTCAGCCCAGGCCATATGCCCTTCGGCCACGGGTGCGATATGAGCCACACCAACCGAGGCCACGGTATCCAGCAAACCGAGAAACTCCACGCTGAGGGGTATTTTTAAATCGTTAACAGCCAGACATTGCTCAGGTTTCAGACCTTCGGCTGCCGGTTTAGGCAGCAGTTCGCTCAGCCAGCGGACAAACGCGCGGGCTTCCGCCGCACCGCGTGAAAAACCATAAACATACAGTTTGATACCCAGCAGTTTCGGTTTGCCCGGCTCGGCAGGTGCCAGCGCCGTACGTAGCTTCGGTTCGAGTTTTTTAATCCGTTTGTTGAACTCTTCATACCGGTTATGTGAGCCGCCGAAGCCAAACCTTGCCCATGTGGTGTTCATCTCTTTGATGGATGCGAGGGAATCACTATTGCTCATCCATTTTGAGGTGAGGACATATTGCAGGGTATCAATTAGGCGTAACAGCGCCCAGTTGATACGGTCTTCGCCATAACGTGCTCCGGCCAGCCCGGCCATGCTGTATTCAAGATCGTTAATTTCGGTGAAAGGGGTACCGACGCCAGGGATATAGAATTTAAAAAATTTCTCATCAGCAGAGGTATCGGCATCCAGCAGATCTGACTTTCTTTGTTGTGCTCCACCAGCATATCCGGTACCGATGGTAGCTCGGAACAGACGGGCAATATTGGTCGGGTGCTTAGGGTCTGATAAATACTGATCGTTATTCAGGTTATTGCCGGTGCCGTCGAAAAACAGGCTGATATGCAGGGTTTTGCAGCAGGGTGGCTCTACCCGCCGGTCAGCGGCCAGACAGAGTTCCTGACGGTAAGCCCTTTCTTGACTGCTCTGTAAATGGCAGTTTTTGCCGGTCAGCGCGGCCAGTGTTGGCAGACGCCCATCGTCTGGAAATTGTGCCGGATACCAGGCCAGATCGGCAGTGTCAGATTTTATTTCGGACATACTTTTGGCTCCGGCATTTTCAGGGGTTCTTTGATCGGGTAATTTGAATTTCCGGGCGCCCAACATGAGGTGGTGACTTTGACGTCATCACAGGGCATAAAATGAACGGTAATACCGCAGGTTTCTTGCCCGGTATAATCAGGTACCGGCACTAATTTGCTATGTTGACGATTATTGGCCGTCATTTTAGCTTTCCAAGCCAAAAATTTTTCTCTATCAGCAAACCCTGGGAATCCCTTTGTTGATGCTTCACCACTTTCCCAATCAACTCTAACTGTCATCCCCGGCCGCCACTGGCCGGGTACACCATAACAGCAGCCACCGCCGCCGCCCTGATAGGGACCGATGGCGTCAATGCCGGACTGGCCATTGACGCTGAAGTTATTGATCGCCCAGTGGGTATGGTTGATGGCTTTGATGGTGCCCGCCCCGCCGCCCTGAGCCACTGCGCCGGGCTGAGAGCAGGCTGAAACAAGCAAAAGCCCGGCCAGCAGGCTGATTTTATAAAGTGTCATGTCACAGTTCCTTCCGTTGAGGTGGTACATCTGAGAAACACGTTGCTGAGGATTTCCGGCTCAGGGATAAGCCATAAAATCCTCAACAGTGTTCTCCGGACAAGGTCAGCAGGGGCTTTATTTCGGACAGTCTTTTGGCTCCGGCATTTTCAGCGGTTCTTTGATCGGGTAGTTGGGGTTGTCGTAGGTCATACAGGTGGTGGTGACTTTGACCTGATCACAGGGCATAAAATGTACGGTGATGCCGCAGGTTTTCTGACCGGTGTAGTCAGGCAGTGGAACAACCTTGCTATGCTGACGGTTCTGGGATTTCATTTTCTTCTCCCACGCTAAGTATTTAGCTGTGTCAGCAAAGCCTGGAAAACCTTTAGACCCGCCTTCACCCGTCTCCCAGTCCACCCTGACCGTGATTCCTGGGTGCCATTGCCCCGACACGCCATAGCAGCAGCCGCCTCCGCCCCCCTGATAGGGACCGATGATATCAATGCCGGACTGACCATTGACACTGAAGTTATTGATCGCCCAGTGGGTATGGTTGATGGCTTCGATGGTGCCCGCCCCGCCGCCCTGAGCCACTGCGCCGGGCTGAGAGCAGGCTGAAACAAGCAACAGCCCGGCCAGCAGGCTGATTTTATAAGGTGTCATGTCACAGTTCCTTCCGTTGAGGTGGTACATCTGAGAAACACGTTGCTGAGGATTTCCGGCTCAGGGATAAGCCATAAAATCCTCAACAGTGTTTTCCGGACAAGGTCAGCAGGGGGTTATTTCGGACAGTCTTTTGGCTCCGGCATCTTCAGCGGTTCTTTGATCGGGTAATTTGAATTTCCGGGCGCCCAACATGAGGTGGTGACTTTGACGTCATCACAGGGCATAAAATGAACGGTAATACCGCAGGTTTCTTGGCCGGTATAATCAGGGACGGAAACAATTTTGCTGTGCTGTTGTTTTTGGGCATTTATCTTTTTTTCCCAAGCCAGATATTTTTCTTCATTCCCATAGCCGGGGAAGTCCATTGAATATCCAACTCCTGTCTCCCAGTCAATTCTGATCGTCATCCCCGGCCGCCACTGGCCTGATACACCATAACAGCAACCGCCGCCTCCGCCCTGATAGGGACCGATGATATCAATGCCGGACTGACCATTGACACTGAAGTTATTGATAGCCCAGTGGGTATGGTTGATGGCTTTGATGGTGCCCGCCCCGCCGCCCTGAGCCACGGCGCCGGGCTGAGAGCAGGCTGAAACAAGCAAAAGCCCAGCCAGCAGTCTGATTTTATAAGGTGTCATGTCACAGTTCCTTCCGTTGAGGTGGTACATCTGAGAAACACGTTGCTGAGGATTTCCGGCTCAGGGATAAGCCATAAAATCCTCAACAGTGTTTTCCGGACAAGGTCAGCAGGGGCTTTATTTCGGACAGTCTTTTGGCTCCGGCATTTTCAGGGGTTCTTTGATCGGGTAATTTGAATTTCCGGGCGCCCAACATGAGGTGGTGACTTTGATGTCATCACAGGGCATAAAATGAACGGTAATACCGCAGGTTTTTTGGCCGGTATAATCTGGGATCGGCACTAATTTGCTATGTTGGCGATTTTGGGACTTCATTTTTTTTTCCCACGCCAAATACTTCTCATCGTTCCCGAATCCAGGGAATCCATCCATATCATTAAGTCCAGTTTCCCAGTCAATTCTGACTGCCATCCCCGGCCGCCACTGGCCGGATACACCATAACAGCAGCCACCGCCGCCGCCCTGATAGGGACCGATGGCGTCAATGCCGGACTGACCATTGACACTGAAGTTATTGATCGCCCAGTGGGTATGGTTGATGGCTTCGATGGTGCCCGCCCCGCCGCCCTGAGCCACTGCACCGGGCTGAGAGCAGGCTGAAACAAGCAACAGCCCGGCCAGCAGGCTGATTTTATAAGGTGTCATGTCACAGTTCCTTCCGTTGAGGTGGTACATCTGAGAAACACGTTGCTGAGGATTTCCGGCTCAGGGATAAGCCATAAAATCCTCAACAGTGTTTTCCGGACAAGGTCAGCAGGGGGTTATTTCGGACAGTCTTTTGGCTCCGGCATTTTCAGGGGTTCTTTGATCGGGTAATTTGAATTTCCGGGCGCCCAACATGAGGTGGTGACTTTGACGTCATCACAGGGCATAAAGTGAACGGTGATGCCGCAGGTTTTTTGGCCGGTATAATCAGGGATGGAAACGATTTTGCTATGTTGTCTATTTTGAGCATTTATCTTTTTTTTCCATGCCTGATACTTTTCCCATTGATCAAAATCTGGAGCTCCTTTCGTGCCACCAACACCAGTCTCCCAATCAATTCTGACCGTCATCCCCGGCCGCCACTGGCCGGATACACCATAACAGCAACCGCCGCCTCCGCCCTGATAGGGACCGATGATATCAATGCCGGACTGACCATTGACACTGAAGTTATTGATAGCCCAGTGGGTATGGTTGATGGCTTCGATGGTGCCCGCCCCGCCGCCCTGAGCCACTGCGCCGGGCTGAGAGCAGGCTGAAACAAGCAAAAGCCCGGCCAGCAGGCTGATTTTATAAGGTGTCATTTTTCCCTTCCCTGAGACAAATGGAATTAAGAGACAAACGGAATTAATGATGAGCAGATTCTGGCAGTGTATTATCGGTTTCTCTGACAGGTTCCTGTTGCTTTCTGACCCTCTCCTTTAATAAATTATATTGATGGACGTCATAAGGATAGAGAAGGGTATCAACAACAATATCTACCGGCATTGAAATAATATGAAAAATGGGCGCTAATCCGAAAGAAAACATCCAGAAGTAGGGGTTGCTGGCGACTTCTTTATCTCTGTCAAAACCCCTGTATGACCTGCTGATGCTGTCTCCACGGCTTATTGTTCCGCAACCAGATAATACCGTAATGAGTCCTGTAACTAAGCAAGTTATTAATAATTTTTTTACTATTTTCATGATATCTCTGTTTGTTTAATTTCAGACGTTAAAATAAATTTTTTGACAAAATCCTCTCTTTCGTCATCCAGTAATAATCCGGCGAGGGTTGCCGCGAGCATACCTTCATAACATAACGAGAACAGTTCCTCCTGTGACATCACATATTGAGCAGGGACAATAAGGTGTCGAAGTAACAGATTTACATCACATATACACATCAGCTTTTCCAGTTGCTGATCACTGAGTTCAATACGCGGTTTTTTATCATCCGCTTTGAGGGATGAGCCATTACCCGGGATCTGGCATGGCTGACCTTCTCTGTCCAGCCAGCTCCAGAAAATGGCAGGGCGCAGCAGCGTTTTTTTCTGTTCAGTATCAAGTATATGAGAAAACAATACAGGGAAAATTCGGGTGTCATAAAAACGTAAAATCCCTTCCTGAGAACCGCAAATAACATCAGTGCAGCGAATTAAATAATCAGAAAGATTGTTGAATGACCATGCTGAACACAACATTAAGAGTTGTCCGCTGCCGGCAAATTGTGCGGTTAATTCGTTCAGCCATTGTCGTTGCAGCGTATTGCTGAGGTCGATACGGATCAGCAAAGGTGCATCTTCCAGCAATATTTCCTCCGGAAGAGTGGTAAACAATGAACACCACTGCACTGAAAACTCAAAACTGGCCAATGTCGGGATTAGCGAAAAATCATTCCCTGCCTGATCAATGATAATATCGATATGATTAATTTTTAAATCAGCACATGACAGTTCAGCTAATGCGATCCATTTAGTTATAGATTCTGTCTTCATTTTCATGCGCCCCTTGGCACAAATCCCTGAGCCAGTGACTGCGCCATTTTCAGGCACTCTTTACATACTGAATTTGGTAATTCCGGCAGAGGAAAGTCCTGGCTGGCCGGGGATTCCATTTTATGCATGCCTTTAAGGCTCAATAATCCCGGTCCATGAATTTCTATTTCACCTTGCGGGGTTAAGCGTATATAAGCCCCCCCGCAACCTATTGTGATGCCATTTTTTGCCGTTAACTGCAAATGTCCCTGAGTTGACTGCACGGTGACATCTTTTAATGCTGTCATGGAAAGAATATCGCCATGAGACTCTACTTCCAGCGGACCTTTGCCTGACACTAAACGCATCCCCTCCTGCTGTGAAAGCAGGGATACCGCTTGTGCTGCATTTGCTGAAAACCGCCCGGAACTGGTCAGGTTTATTTCCCCCTGACCTTGCAGGTACATTGCTTTGCCGGTCTGTAACAACATACTTTCTGGCGTAACAGCGCTGATCCCCTGCGGTGCACTCATCAGCAACACAGGCCCCTTCAGCTCAGTTGCATTGACCAGTAACTGATTAAGGCTGTTATTTTCCGGAGGGAAGTTGTGATGCGTTTGGGCAATGTTCCCCCATTCGGTCACCCGGTTAAGTGCGCCTTTCATTAGACTGATGGGTTGCACCATCTCCAGCACTTTCCCTTGCGCCTTTAACTGGCCGTCGGCACTGATAAAAATGCCTTTTTGCGCTCGTATTGCACCGAAGCTGTCAGTGCGCAGTTCGAACCCTTCACCGCGCTGCTGTTTACCGCTGTCCACCAGATGCCCGAGGTTGAGCTGGCTTTTGCCGCCGTATTCTGTGCTGAGCTTGATGTGCTCTTTGCCGCGCTCGTCGTCGAGGCGCAGTTTGTTGTTCGACGGCGTGCGCAGGACGTTGCGTTTGTAGTTCTGGATGGTGACGTGATCGCCGTGCGCAGAGTCATGCAGTACGTGGGCGATATAAGGGCGATCCGGGTTGCCGTCCTCGAAGGCGATCGCGACTTCGGTGCCCGCCAGCAGCGGCATGTGCATGCCGTAGGTATCCCCGGCATAAGGGCGAGCCTGACGTACCCACAGGCTTTCGTAGCCTTGTTCCCAGGCGTCGCGGTCGAACAGCATATTGACGCGGTAACGCCCGTCTTTATCAATATGGCCGTAGGTATCGCTGGCGGTGGTGCTGGTGACGCGGGCGGGCAGGGTACCGGCCATCACTGGCTTATCCGCCGGTTCGGCGCGGAAACAGTAATCTTCGGAGTACGCGATAGCCTCAAAGGTCACTTCAAAACTTTTGTCGCGCTTCGCCGAGCTTTCAATGCTGACGATCACTACGCCCTGCGCAAACTGCGCCGGTGCATCACCGGTGGTTTTGAGTTCCTGGCCGGGTACCAGCGTGGCGGCATTGAACTTGCCGGAGAAACGCGCCTGATTGTTCAGGTAACGTTCGTGACGCAGGCGGGCGTAAAACGCGCCGCTTTCCGGTTCCGGATCACGGCCTGCGCCACCGGCGGTCAGGTAGTTATCAGCATAATGATAGGCTTCGCCGTAGGTGGTGGTATCGCCACGTGTGACGTCGGCATTGCCGGTTAAATCGGTGGTGGCGGTGCGGTAGTTGTAATCGCGGGTAGAAACGTTTTTTTCCACCACCTGATAATGGCTGGCCAGATCCCATGCTGATTCCACGCCGACGTCGTGCATGCCGGAAGGTGGCACAGCGGCCAGCGTCAGCCCCGGCTGGTAGTGTTGCTGGTCGTCGTAAAACTCCACCACGTCGATGTTGAGTTTAGGGTCGGCGGTAAAGCGGAACCAGATCCCGACTTCGGCCAGCAGGCGGGAAATAAATGTCAGGTCATCTTCGCCGTACTGCATCACCTGTTCGCGACGCAGGTACTCTTTACTGAGTGTGAAAACGAAATCCTGACCGCGCATGTCATGACGTTCACGCAGTATTTTTTCGACAATCTGAGGAACCGACATATCCTGATAAATGCTGTTCTGATGGCTGCGGTCGAGCAGGGCCAGACGCGGTTGCAGGCGCACTTCGTAATGACTTTCGTCTTTCGAGGTGGAAAGGCGTTTAAAGGCGGTAATGACGCCCTGAATAACCCGTTGTGGCTGCTGTACTGAGACACCGAACGCCTCCATGACCGGCGCCTGTAACGTGAGGGAGGCGTCCTGCATCAGCAGGGTTTTCGGGTCAATGGCGCGGTCGGCGCTGGTGAACTCGATGTCATAATGGAAAGGCTTGCTGAGCGTTTCCAGGCTGGTAAAACTCAGGACATCAGGCTGCGCGCTGCTGCCACGGATCGCTAGCTTGTGGTGACTGTGATCGAAAAATGGTGATGCAGACTTGCTCATTTGTCTTCTCCGTCAAATTCCAGTGTGATCCCTTCTTCTTCATCCCAGCCCAGTGCCAGCGCCGTGGTGCGTTGTTGCGCTGCCATGCGTTGCAACAGTTGCTGGCTCAGTACCGGCAGGATTTGCTGATTGAGCAGGCTGTCGATGTTGCGCGCACCGGTATCCGGCAGCAGGCAGGCGGCGACCAGCGTATCGTACAGACTTTCTTCGATGGAGCAGGTCAGGCCATAGTGCTTGTTCAGACGTTTCGCGACTTGTGCCAGTTTCATCTCAACGATAGTGCGCAGTGCGACGGCGTTCAGCGGACGATAAATCAGTGTCTGGAAGCGGGCGAGCAGGGCGGGCTGGAAATGATCGCGCAGGAACGGGCGCAGCAGTTCCTGTAAATCGCTGACAGTGGCTTCCGGCTGTTCATCCAGCAGTTGCATTAGGTGGTCGCTGCCGAGATTGGCGGTCATCAGGATCACGGTATTGCGGAAGTCGATTTCACGTCCTTCGCCGTCGCGCATAAAGCCGCGGTCGAATACCTGATAGAACAGGTTAATGACGTCGCGGTGGGCTTTCTCCACTTCATCGAGCAGGACGACGCTGTACGGACGTTTACGCACGGCTTCGGTGAGAATACCGCCCTGACCGTAACCGACGTAGCCCGGAGGTGAACCCTTCAGTTGGGAGACGGTATGCGCTTCCTGATACTCGCTGAGGTTGATGGTAATGAGGGATTTCTCGCCGCCGAACAGGCAGTCGGCAAGGGAAAGGGCGGTCTCGGTTTTACCGACGCCGCTCGGGCCGACCAGCAGGAAGACGCCCAGCGGGCCATTCTCAGACGTCAGGCCGGTTTTGGCGGCGCGCAGACGTTGTGCCATGTCGGTAAGGGCATGATCCTGTCCGACGACCCGTTTGTTCAGGTGGTTTTCCAGTTGCAGTAAATCGGTCTGCTCATCTTTCAGAAGGCTGGTGAGCGGCACGCCGGTCCAGTCAGCAATCACCGTAGCGACGGTACGGACGTCCACGTCCAGCGACAGCAGCGGGGCGTTGCCCTGCAAATCACTCAGATGGTCTTGCAGGCTGGCGATTTCTGCCTGACGGCTGATGTCCTGACGGGTTTCCAGCAGTTGCTGCGTCAGGGCTTTCTCTGCATGGTACTGCGTATCCAGCGTGGTGAGTTGTTCGCCTAAGCTGTCGGTCTGACGTTCAATCTGTTCCAGCCGGTCGCCATGAGTTTTGTTGCCCAGCGCGATGTCTTCCAGCAGAGCTTGCTCTTCCATTTCCAGCGCGGTGATCTGCGCCTTCAGACTGGTCAGATCTTCCGGCAGCGTATCCAGACTCATGCGTACACGGGCAGAAGCGGTATCTAACAGGTCGACGGCTTTGTCCGGCAACTGACGACCGGTGATATAACGTCGCGAAAGGCTGACGGCGGCTTTTACCGCTTCGTCGGTGATGTGTACGCCGTGGTGTTGTGCGTAACGGGATTTCAGACCGCGTAACATCAGGCACGCCATCTCGTCGTCCGGCTCATCGACCTTAACGATCTGGAAGCGGCGTTCAAGGGCGGCGTCGCGCTCAAAATACTGTTTGTACTCGCTCCAGGTTGTCGCAGCAATGGTGCGCAGTTCGCCACGGGCCAGGGCCGGTTTCAGCAGGTTAGCGGCGTCCGCGCCACCGGCCTGATTACCCGCGCCAATAATAGTGTGCGCCTCGTCGATGAACAGCAGCACCGGCGTCGGCGATTGTTGTACGGCATCGATAACATTTTTCAGACGCTGCTCAAACTCACCTTTCACACCGGCACCGGCCTGCAACAGACCGAGGTCTAAGGTGCGCAGGCTGACGGTTTTCAGGCTGTCCGGCACGTTGCCTTCGGCAATGCGTAACGCCAGACCTTCCACCAGTGCGGTTTTGCCCACACCCGGTTCGCCGACCAGGATCGGGTTGTTTTTACGACGGCGGGAGAGAATATCGACCATCTGACGGATTTCATTGTCGCGGCCAAATACCGGATCAATCTGCCCGGCTTTGGCTTTAGCGGTGACATCCAGCGTAAATTTATCCAGCGCGGCCTGCAGGGCTTCACTTAATGACTGGCCGTTCATGCCTGCATCAGATTTTGGACTGGCAGCCTCATCGGAAAGCGACGAAGGGGTGCGGTTCAGGCTTTCTTGTTGTTGCAGCTCCGGGCGCTCTTCCGACAGCGCATCCAGCACCGGTTTCAGGCGGCGGATATGTTCTTCGCTCAGGCTGAACAGCGGCCATAAACCTTCGCAGCGCAACAGGCGCGGTTGCGCCATCAGCGCTTCCAGCAGATTGACACTGCGGATGCTCTGGTTGTCATCCTGCAGCGATGCGGCCAGCCAGCCCGCTTTCATCAGCGATTGTAAATCTTGGGAAAGCTGCGGACGCGAATGCACGGAACGCGGCAGGGCATCGAGATGTGCCAGCAGGCTTTGCCACAAGGCATCCATATCCCATTCGTAGCGTCGGGCCAGCACGGTGATGTCGCCTTCGCCCAGTTCCAGCAGTTTGAGCAGCCAGTGCTCGACGGTAATTTCATTGTGGGCGCGGGTCTGGCAGAGCGTCGCGGCGGCTTCCAGCGCTTTCGCGCAATACGGATTTAAGCGGCGAAGTAAGACGGCTGACTGTTGTTCCATGCTGAATTCCCTTTTTTAGGTACGCTACCGCCCTTAGCCTTTTCCTTTGCAGGAAACCCAGGCCCATAAGGTCGATGTCCGGTGGTGTTTTTGTTTGCTCAACCGCCAGAAGCGGCTCAGGAAACAAAAACAGCAGACGGCGAACCGTCTGCTGATAAGGTCTTACGCGGTAGTACGTTCGTTCCAGGAATCGGAATGAATGATGTTGCCGTCTTTGTAGGTCCAGGTGATTTTTTCGTAACGCAGCTCGATCATTTCGAGGTGGTTATGTTTTTCCATCGCCGGGTTTTTGATGTCGTGCATTTTAGGCGCGACTTTCACCAGCTTGACGTTTTCCAGTTTGGTGTTGAAATACTCAACTTCCTGGCCCGCGTCATTGATGCGATACCATTTGAACTCAGCTGATTTCAGGGTCTGACCGGTGGTCACTGCTTTGTACAGGTACGGGCTGGAAGAATCGATTTCTTTGGTAAACAGGAACGGGGTGTGAATACGGGTACCCGTCAGTTTGCCGGTGTTGTTATCGGTCGGGATATACAGGTTGTGATCCTGTGCCACCACTTCGATGCTGCCTTCGCGATCTTTTACGTCTACGGAACCTTTAATGTCCGCACCGCCGTCGTCTTTCAGCCACAGATAAACAGGAATTGCCATGGGTAGTTCTCCATTTCTAAGGTAAACATTCATCAATCATTTGATGAACTTGGGGTTGCTGCTGCCTGACAGGCATCTGCCTGTGGCACCAGACTGATTTCGACACGACGGTTGGCCGCACGGCCTTCCGGTGTATCGTTTGTTGCAATCGGGCGTGTTGCGCCATAACCCTGCACGGCAAAGCAGGTCGGGGAAACGTCGCTGGTTGAGAGCATCCAGTCACGCAGTGATTCGGCGCGTTTGAGCGACAATATCTGGTTGGCTTTCGCGTCACCGGTAATATCCGTGTGTCCGGCTACCACAATCAGCCATCCCGGTTTGGCTTTGATATCCACCAGCGCATTCACCAGCATTTTGAGCGAGCCTGGTTTAAGCGCGTACTGGCCGGTGTCAAACAGCGACAGGGCATCAAGTCGCACGGTTTTAGGCGTGTGCTTTTCAGCGGGCGGCGGTGGAGGTGGCGGAGGGACATAACTTCTGATGGCCGCCAGTAAAGGCAGACGCAGACGTTCGCCCTGATAAAGGCCCAGACTCAGACGTAATGGCTCGCCGTTGCGGAACCAGGCGTCCAGTTGTGCGGCATCCTGCCTCAGCACGTCGACGGCTTTTGCTTTCGGAATGTAATCCTTCATATCGATGTTGTCGTAATGACGGATATCAAAGGCCACACGATGCAGAAGCTGGCGGTTTTGCCAGGCACTGCTGCACAGTGCCACCACGGCAGCAACGGTCAGCAGCGTGATGCCATGACGTAACGCGCGGCGGCGCGAAGACACCCCATGTCCAGAAGGCAGATCAGCAAAGATAAAATCCGGGAACAGCAGAGGATCCTGGCCGGTTTCCGCTTGCGGATGCCAGCCAGCAACGTGCGTCAGTGCGGTGTGTGTCGCCAGCCAGTGCTGCCATAAAGAGGCAGGCACCATACCGCCGAGTGCCGATACCTGATGCAGGATCACCTGCTGCACAGCTACGCAGGCAACATCGTCATTGCGTGCTTGCAATGCCGGGAGAACATGCGTATTCAGCCAGTCATTTTGCTGATTGAAAATGAGGGTCTGTTTTATCCGTGCCGCCTGCAGCGCGTTGTCTTCCTGACGTTGCCAGTTCGCCAGTGTTTCCGGCATCGTGACAATGGGCCATAACGTGACCGGCTGTGTCTGTTGCTGTGAAAGCCAGACCGGCACCGCTGCCGTACTGGTCGCAATGGTGCTGCTCAGAAGCAGGGGAAGAGGACGACGGATATCCCGGCGTAATTGCACCATTTGCCAGCGCAACTCGTACAGGCAGGTGGTCAGCGCACGTTCATCACTGTGCTGCTGAGGGTTTACTGCCACCATAACTGCCAGTTGTTTCGCCCATTCAGGACGCTGCGAGAGTAACTGCCGGACATACTGACGCAGTGAGTTGCATTCATCGACCCGCAACCAGCAGCCCTGCGCCGTCTGATGCACCGTATCCGTACCAAACAGCGAGGTCAGGCCGTCACCGCAGACCAAAACGACTGGCAGGCGATACTTTTCCGGCGGAAGTCCGTCGAAATGTTTTTCTGCGAATTCCGCTTCAGGTTGCCGGCCTGTGCGCCAGAGCCCCACCAGACAGGTGATGACAACAAGTCCGAAGGTCAGCCAGCGTACTTTGGGTGAGAATGGCAGAAAGGCCAGACATAATATGCCTGACAGAATTCCCGCCCATAGCCATAAACCACGTCGCCACATCGGACTCATTACACGGACCCCGGCAACAACGTGGTCAATAATCCGGATAGCCAGTGGTCCAGTCCGCACCACAGCAAGGCGACAACCAGTCCGGCGAGTCCAAGGCGTACTGGCCAGTAACGTAACCACGCACCAAGGCGGTTGCCGGATGAGCTAATCGCCAGAACCGGGCGTGAAGGGGTGAAGCTAAATGCCGGAACGAGTAAAGAAAGTTGTTCCACCAATTGCTCACGACGGGTATCTGTCAGAGAACTGTAACCCCCGAGAAAAGCCAGCATTAAGACACGATGAAAACAGGTCAGTACGCAGATATCCGGTGCAGGCTCACGTAATACCGCGCGTATCTGTTCATACAACTGACTGCCAGCGTCGAGCGTATTGAAAAAATGGGTTTGCAAAGGGACATTGCACCAAACGTAATAGGCGTCATCCTGCACTTTGCGCCCTTTGACGGTTTCATCAAGAACGGCGCACTGGGCATACATGATGTGCTGACAGTTTTGTTCACTGACGTCAGCGTCTTTCAGCACTTTCTGAACGTGTTCAATATCTTCGACACAACGTTTCCAGAATGCCTCACCTTCACCATCGGGGCAGGTCATCCCCTGGCGCAGGCTGATAACCTGTAACCAGGTATTGGCAAGCAGAAGATCTATATCGACAGATTGTTTGTGAATTTTCATGGATTGGCTCATGCGCGCAGTACCGCAAACAGTTCCAGCTGGATCTCACCTAAGGTGCCCGGCACATAGAAGACACAGGTGCCAGCCTCCATCATCTGCGTGGCAGCGGGATGGCTGAGATCAAGTGAGAAATACTGATTTTCCAGACGCAGAGGAATGGCGGCAGGGACGTGGCTCAAAGGACGCAGCGGGATACCGCTTAATGCCACATTGACGACGTTACCGACCTCATCCGGCGCTCCGATTTTGCACAGTAGCGGGAACTGGCTCTGCAACCGGGAAGACGAAAGCGTAGAACGAACCGACAGGTAAAAATCCACTTCTTCACGTTCACGCAGACGCGGATCGTGCAGGGATGCACGCCACTGGTTGATGCGGGGTTCATGCACCAGGTCAATAGCCACAACGCGTGAAGGCAGGCTGGCTTCCAGAAGAATATTCAGCAATGCAAACAGCGGCGGAAAGACCGTCGTCAGACGTTCATGCTGATAAGCAGGGATAGCTGTCACGTCATGCTCAAGAGAGAACGTCAGCAGATTACCCGCAAGGCGTGCCAGTTCCTGATAAAGACGCTCAGGGTGTACCTGCGGATAGCGCTGGAAATTCCCCAGTACTGGTTCTGCGCCGTTCAGGGCATTGAGAAGCCAGAACAGCGAAACGTCAGCGACGGCAAAGTCGGCCATGCGCGCATTACTTTCTCGACGCATGCCCATCAGACGTTTCAACCGTGCTCTTAACTGAACCATCAGCAATTCGAGTTGTTCACCACACCAGTGACTGGCCTGCAGGCTCAGCAGAGGTGGGATAAAGTCCATATCCTGTACCCATCGTCCCTGGGCATCACGTAACAGACGCGCGACCGGGCAGATCTGAAAGTCACCGTTTTCCTGATTTGCAAGACGCAGCGTCAGTTCGTGTGTCATCACCGCAATTTGCTTTTTATCGTCACCGAACTGGTTTTGGACGTCACGCCAGGCTTGGCGATAGCGTACCGGACGTTCGGCACGTTCATCAGGCTGCAGGCAATTTCCACCATTGGCATACACCTGAGGCAGTGCCAGCATGACGATCGCCTCAGTGGCGTCTGCCGGCAGGTTGTCAGCCAGTGTCAGCGTGGGAGGGAGCAGATCAGCGCAGTCGGTGTCCACTAAAACACCATCCTGAAAACGAACCTGCAAGCGCTGTGCTTTGAGACGCCCTTGTGCAAGGGCATCCTGTTCAAAGGATGCATGAAGTACACCCCAGGGATGCATGATGCCCATCCGGGCAATGCATTCCTGAGTCCAGGCCTCAAAAGAGGCCTGTTGTTGAAACTGTTGCGGAGACACAAGGATCCCTCGTGCCCACAGCGGACGTTCAATTTTCATCGTGTCTCCGGCCTCTTACGCTTTCGCTTTAGGCATCTGAGAAACCAATGACAGATTCACGTCCATGCCTTCTACCTGGAAGTGCGGTATGGCATACAGTTTCACGCGGAAGAAGCCCGGGTTGTCTTCGATATCTTCAACGGTCACTTTGGCGTCACGCAGCGGATGAGAAGCCTGCAGGTCGTCGCCCGGATCGGTCATCTCAGTCACCAGTGTGCGAACCCAGGTATTGAGCTCCAGCTCCAGCAGACGGCGGTCTTTGGTGGTGCCGATGTTTTCGCGCTGAATAAGTTTCAGGTAGTGCGCGATGCGTGACAGCAGGAAGATGTATGGCAGACGCGCATTGATGCGGCTGTTTGCGGTGGCATCAGCCGTGTCATACAGCGCCGGTTTCTGCGCGGAGTTGGCAGAGAAGAAGCAGGAGTAGTCACGGTTTTTGTAGTAAGACAACGGGATGAAGCCCAGATTGGCAAACTCGAACTCGCGGGTTTCAGGGATCATCACTTCTGACGGGATTTTCACCTGATTGCCGGTACCCAGATCGTACAGGTGAATTGGCAGATCAGTGACCGCACCGCCCGCCTGCGGGCCGCGGATTTGTACGCACCAACCATTTTTGATGAAGCTTTTCACCATGTTGGCGGCAAAGGCGAACGCCGCGTTGGTCCAGAGATATTTCTCGTGATCCGGACCTTTCACTTCTTCAACATAGTTGAAACTGCGGACAGGAACAGTATCCGGGCCATACGGCAGGCGACCGAGTACGCGCGGCATTGTCAGGCCGATATAGCGGGAGTCGTCGGAATCACGGAAGGATTTCCATTTGATGTATTCGGCACGGTCAAAGTAGTTACCGATATCTTTAATCGCCGCCACTTCTTCCATTGAATCTTTCAGGAAGAATTTAGGGCCGACCGCACCGACGAACGGCATATGCGCAGCAGCAGACACTTTAGAAATGTTGCGCAGCAGGGCGACATCTTGCGCCGACGCGTCAAACTCGTAGTTGGAAATCACAGAACCGATTGGCTCGCCGCCCGGTGTGTCATATTCCTGAATATAGGTATGACGGTACAGGCCGCTCTGAACAATTTCAGGGCAATCTTCGAAATCCTGACGTAAATCGTCTTTGGACACGTCAAGCAATTCGATTTTCACGTTCTGGCGGAAATCAGTACGATCAACCAGGAACTTCAGACCACGCCAGCCGGATTCTACGCGCTGGAATTCCGGGTGATGCATGACCACGTCCAGCTGACGGCTGATCTGGCTGTCGAGTTCGGCAATGTGGTGGTCGAGCAGAGTTTTATCCAGACGTTCAACCGTCTGACCTGACAGCTTCAGGCGCTCCAGGAAAACCTGAACAGCGGCGGTAACACGCTGATCTGCGGTGACATCCGCCAGGGCAGAGGTATCCTGAAAATCATTCAGGTCACCCAGTGAGGAGACCGGTGTCAGGTTGATTTTATCGAACAGGGAAGCGTATACCGTACCGGTTTCCGGGCGATCCAGAACCGTCGTCTGGCTGGCAGAGGAGTTTTCAGTATTGACTGACATAAGCATTATCTCGCATTAATCCGTTAAGTGGAGGCAATTACGCCTTAGGTGCCAGGGCATTCAGCTCACTGCGCAGTTCATTGCTCAGTGAAGGGTCTTTCAGAATGGTTTCAAGCTCTTTACGGAAGGTGGCGTTATCGAGCAGATTGGATTTAAGGTCGCGTAAGAGGTTACGCATGGCCAGCATGGCGCGCAGTTGTGGGATCTGACGGGCAACCTGTTCTGGCTCAAAGTCTTTCATTTCATTGAAATTAAGCGCGACATTCTCTTCACTGCGATCGCCTGCCAGCGTATTTTCTACGGTCAGGTTCAGTGACGGGCTGAATTCAGCCAAAACGCTGTTAAAGTTATTCTTATTAATGTTCACTTTTTCGCGTTCAGATAACGGGCGGTTCTCTTTTCCGTTACTGTAATCGCCCATTACCATCAGTTTTAATGGCAACTCGACTTTCTTCTGTGCGCCACCGGTGTGCAAATCCAGCTTGATATTGACGCGCGCTTTCGGAATTTCATTCTGGAAGCTATTAGACATGCCTATCCCTTATTTATGGAGTGATAAACGCTGCCGATGATTCTTAAAATATGATATTGGCAACCCTGCCATAAACTGCATCCATGCCCGTATAACGCGGCGGGAAAATCAGGGTCACTGGCGAGCCATAATATTTATGAGAAACATTTCGCAGTGTGTTTTGATTTTATGTTGAAAATGGAATTTCAGATAAGTACCTGTGTGCGACATTTTAGAGAAACACCAGGCTTTATAGATAATCAAATCATGTAACTAAATGTTTCAATTTTTCAAATTGGCATCAAAGATCATATGTTTGATATATAGGAATTTTCTCTGCATTCGCTGGCAGGCCTTGCTGCGCACGAGGTTTCCTTAAGTGAAATTTAGTTTGATCAGAAAATTCACGTAAAAATTGTTTAAAATAAAAGTATCACTTAGATGAATTATTCATGTGAAATTATATGAATTAATTTCCAAATGCATTTAATACATAAGAATTTTCCTCTAAAACCCCTAGGAATATTCACAGGGGGTATGTGTAAGATGTCATATTAGAAGTGTGAGGCATGAGAAATTTTGCACATTTTTATTTGGAATTAAGGGGGGGTTAATAGTGATAAACATGTGGGAACTATTTTTAATGGGATTTTGTTCGCATTTTTAATGCTTACGTGAAAAATCTCAATGTGAACGCTTGTTGAATATTCTGAGTGTTTTAGGGTCCCGCGTATCGATGAGTACGCGGGTAAATTTCCGCTACGATCGATCATCCTGCCATAAATTTCAGATAGGGCGCTGGGAATGTTAAACATTTGATGTGAAATGCCGATATACAGACTCCTGCTCCGTTTTGAGAATCTCCCGATGTCGCTTAAAAAGTCGTCTTTGCTTGTCCTGGTAGTGCTTTTTGCCCTCTTTTTCACCAGTATGCTGTCGAACGTCTGGCTGCTCACCCGGAGTAATCACTCACTGGATGACGTGAACAAAGAGATCCGTGTGGTGCTGTCTATTATTGATCCGATAAACCACAGCCGGACCTCCCGTGTCCGGGTGATGGAATATATGAAAGAAATTGAAAATGGCGACGGTCAGCAGTCAAAACCTGCGCTGGACGGCGTCAGTGACGTTATCAGCAAAGCCGATGCGGCGTTTCAGGCGTATCTTGCTGCACCCAAATTGCCCGGTGAAAGCGGGCTGGCCGAGGAATACCGCAATACCTATCAGGATTATCGCCAAAACGGTATCCAGTCTTTGATCGATGCAGCGAAAGCGGGCGATCAGGCAGCGTTCAAAGCGCGGATACCGGTGGTGGTAAAACTCGATCGTCAGTATGAAATCGTGCTGGATAAAGTGCTGGCGCTGCATGAAGAGTACGCCAGAAACCTCAACAGCGATGCGCAAAGTAACTTCAAACTGGGTATCGGACTGACGATCGGTTTTGGATTGTTATTCCTGATCATCATTATCAGTGTACTGGTGTTACTAAAACGTTTTGTTCTGACACCGTTGCTGAGTTCCCGCGATCATTGTCGTCAGATTGCAGAAGGCTATCTTGATACGCCGGTGCCGGTTAAAGAAAAATCCCGCAGCGAAATCGAAGAGCTGATGCAGTCGATGGAACATATGCGTCAGTCGCTGACGCGGATTATCGGGCAGGTGCGCGACACCAGTCATACGGTAGCGCATGCATCACAGGAAATTTCTGCAGGTAATATTGATCTGGCTTCGCGCACAGAACAACAGGCCGCCGCGCTGACACAGACTGCCGCCAGCATGGAAGAACTGGGCGCGACGGTAAAACAAAATACCGAGAACGTTTCCCGTGCCAGCAGTCTGACCCGTGAAGCGGTGCAAAATGCGCGGGCAGGTGAGAAAGTTGCGCAGGATGTGATTGGCACGATGGGGCGCATTAACAGCAGCTCGAAAAAAATCGAAGACATCACGGGCGTGATCAACAGCATTGCCTTCCAGACAAATATTCTGGCGCTCAATGCCGCCGTCGAAGCCGCGCGCGCGGGCGAACAGGGGCGCGGATTTGCCGTGGTGGCCAGCGAAGTGCGCAGCCTGGCACAGCGCAGTGCCGTGGCAGCAAAAGAAATTGAAAGCCTGATTTCTGAATCGGTGACCAATATCCGCGAGGGGTCTGATCAGGTCTCACGTACCGGTGAATCCATCTCTGCGATCATTTCTTCCGTCACACAAGTCAATGTATTGATGGAACACATCTCGACGGCATCTGATGAACAAAGTCGCGGGATCAGCCAGATTGAACAGGCGGTGACAGAAATTGATGGCGTGACACAACAAAACGCCGCACTGGTTCAGGAATCAGCGGCCGCCGCCGCGTCGCTGGAAGAACAGGTCTTATATCTGACGCAATCTGTATCAGCGTTCAGGCTGGCGACGGTGTAATTAATCACTGTCATCAATATATTTTCAGGTGAAAGAGTGAATTAAAGCCGGTCATATCATAAGAAATGTCCGGCTTTATTATAAATGAAAATTAGTGAAGTTATTTACAAGGGTTACTAATTATTTTTGTTTGCGTCGAAGTATTTCTCGGTCAGGGGAAATAACTATTATTGTGAATCTTAAGTTTGGGTATATGATGAACGCGGCTAATAATAAGACGTAATCATGTATTCATTTACCATGTTAATGAATGGTTTATTAAATATTGATGTTGTCATTATTAGTCCATGACCTCTCCTGACTTATATAGGGAAATACAGATGCCTGATATAAAAAATGCCATATCATTGTTTGCGTGGGTACTGACATCGACCTTTGCTGTTTCGGCAATAGCGGCGGATGGAACCATTACCTTTAATGGGAAAGTGACAGATACCACCTGTTCAATTGCCGTGAATGGCGGTACCGAGAATGCAACGGTCACATTACCCACGGTTTCATCAAATAGTCTGAAAATATTAGGTGAAACCGCCGGTGCAACGCCGTTCAATATCTCTCTGACCGCGTGTTCCGGCACCGCATTAGGCACGGCCAGCACATATTTTGAACCGGGGACATATGTCGACAGTACAAACGGTCGCCTGAATATTGATTCGACCGTCTCGGATGCCGCAAAAAATGTTCAGGTTGAATTACTGAACGCCAGCATGGATCCCATTATCGCCGGGACTTCTGTTGCAAATGGTCAGAATGATATCGCGGTGGACATTAGCGCAGGCAGCGGGACATTAAATTATTTCGCCCGCTATTACGCTACGGCGCAATCCGTTGCAGGTTCTGTCGCTACGCAAATTGATTACACGATGACTTACGAGTAACACATGTTGGGGTGAAAGAGGAGTTTCACCCCCTATTAACAACAGAGGATTTCAGGGATGGTAAAAGCTTTATTTCTTAGCGTAATAATCGCCTTCATTTTTTCTTATAAAGCCTACTCAGAAGTGGTGATCAATGGTACCCGGATTGTGTTCCATGCACAGGATAAGGAAGCTGTTGTCCAGCTAAAGAATACCGGTAAAAACCCTTATCTTGTACAGATGTGGCTGGATAAGGGTGACCCCAACGCCAGACCTGGTGAGGTCACTGTGCCCTTCGTGGTGAATCCGCCCGTGGTGCGTATTGACCCTGAAAAAGGGCAAGCCATCAGGCTGATGATGACGGGCGGGCAATTACCTCAGGATCGGGAAACTCTATTTTGGTTTAATCTTCTGGAAGTCCCCCCCAAAGCAACGGCGATGATTCAGTCAGGGAATAATGTGTTGCAGATGGCATTCCGCACGAGGGTGAAACTATTATACAGGCCTGATAAATTGCATCCGTCACCTGTGGAAGTGTATAAGGCTTTAAGGTTCTCAATCAGCGGCGATAAATTAACGCTCACCAATGATTCTCCCTATTTTATTACCTTCAGTAGGCTGGAAATCAGAAAATCAAAAAATTCGGCTATCCTCGCACGCGTGGAGCATTTCGACCAGAGAATGGTGGCGCCTGAAGGGAAAATAGAATTCATGTTGAAGCCTGTCGCGGTTCATCCTCTTCATGGTGAGACTTTATTTTATAGCGTCATAAATGATTACGGCGGGGAATCAATTAATGAACAGGTGTTGGGGAATAATATCTGATGCAACACCGTTCTCATTGATAGTGACGTTAATGAGAATGGCTGTGGGGGTAATATCAGCATTCGTTTTTAATGCTCATCCGGCGGAACAAAAAGAGGTCATATTTAACAGTGCCTTTCTGCGATCCGCTATTGACGTGAGTGAATATGCAGAAGGTAATCCTGTTCCCCCCGGAAAACATCGGGTAGATCTATATGTCAACGATAAATGGAAAGGGCGAACCGAGGTTAATTTTGCTTTGCCGGATAATGACTCAAAAATTGCCCGTGCGTGTTTTGATATCCGGCTGGTTTCTGAAATGGGTATCGATATTGAAAAACTGAATGCCAATATCGTGGAACAACTTAAAGACACCGCTCATTGCAACGATATCAGTCGCGTACTCACCGGACTCGATAGCCGTTATGACGTCACCACTCAGCGTCTTAATGTGCAAGTTCCGCAGATTTATTTGCTACGTCATGCACGCGGTTATGTCAGTCCTGAATTATGGGATAAAGGTATCACGGCGGGGACAATTGAATATGACTATAACGCCTATCATGCCGAAATGTCAGAGACACAAAATCTCTCGACACAATATCTCGGTTTGCGGGGCGGTATAAACTGGGATGTCTGGCGGTTGCGTTACAGGGGCACATTTAACTGGAGTGATGAGAATGGTTGGGACTATGACAATACCAGTACTTACCTTGAACGCGCGATAGTGCCGTTGCGCAGCAAACTGGTGATGGGAGAATCCATGACCGAAGGACAGGTGTTTGACAGTGTGGGTTTTCGCGGGGCGATGCTGGCTTCAGATGACCGGATGTTTATGGATTCGCAACGCGGTTACGCGCCAGTGATCAGCGGCGTGGCAAATACCAATGCGCTGGTCCGGGTGTCCCAGCGCGGTATGCGCATTTATGAAACCACGGTTCCGCCAGGTCCGTTTATGATTGATGATCTCTATCCGACCGGCACCGGCGGCGACCTGCTGGTGACGCTGAAAGAAGCCGATGGCAGCGAACGCAGTTTTACCGTGACCTATGCATCGATTGCAGAATTACTGCGACCGGGCACCACACGCTATACCCTGATGACCGGAACATACCGCAATGCCACGGTGGATGAAAAACCGCTGATTGCGCTGGGATCGTTACGACACGGGTTTACCAATTTGATCACCGGTTACGGTGGCCTGCTGGGCGGGGAAGAGTACCAGTCTATTGCCGGAGGTATCGCCCTGAACATGGCGGTGGGGGCAGTGTCTGCGGATATAACCCATGCGCGTACACAGTTGCGAAATGACATCGAAAAAGAAGGACAGAGTGTCAGTGTGGCCTTCTCAAAAATACTGCCGTTGATCAACACCCACATCACACTGGCGAATTACCGCTATTCAAGTGCCGGTTATTACAGCATTGATGATGCGATGCTGATGCTGTATGAGCAAAACCAGTCAGGAAATATCGGTTATTACGGCAGTATCAATCGTAAGAATCGTGCGCAAATCAGTGCGACACAGGATTTACCGGATGTCTGGGGAACGATGAACCTGAGTGCCAGTACCCAGGATTACTGGAATAAAAGCGGACGTGATACAGAGTATCAGATCGGCTACACCAATACGTTTACGTGGTTCAATCTGAACGTCAATGCCAGCCGCACAAGGGATCTGGTCAATAATGTCTGGGATACCAAAATTGCCGTGGGGATTTCGTTACCTCTTGGTAACCGCGAAACATCAGCTTACCTCAATTCAACCTACCTGCAGGAACGCGATCATCAGGGCGTGCAGAACGCGATCGCGGGTTCGGCGGGAGAAAGCCGGCAATACACCTATAACATATTCGGTAATACTGACCATTACTCTACGACGGGAACGCGCAATACCGGCGGGGCAAGTGGCAACTGGAATTCCCCTTATACCCGTCTGGGCGGCAGTGTTTCCGCCGGGCAAGGCTATCAGCAATATGGTATGACGCTGTCCGGTGGCGCTGTCGGTTATGGCAATGGCGTGGTATTCACACCTCTTATGGGTGACACGATGGCGGTGGTGGAAGCAGAACATGCCAGCGGAGCCACTGTGACCAACAATTCCAGCCTGTCTCTGGATAAATCCGGCGCAGCGTTGCGCGTTAAGGTACCGGCTGCCGGATGATACGCAGACCAGGGACGATAATCTGCGGCGTGCCGACGTGGTATGCCAATAATCAGGGAAAAATGACATGGGCAAAATCTTCAGAGCGATCTTCTTTGTCGCATTCATGTTTGCCGGAATGAATGCTCAGGTCCGGGCGGAAGGCAGTTGGGTTGATTGCAACCGGACAAACGGTGTTTACCAGTATTTTGCTTCTACCGTCATTCAGGTGGGTAAAGATGCGAAGGTGGGTGATTTGCTGGGGGGGTGGATGACCTCTTCGGATCCGACGGCATGGACCTGCGCTCAAAGAAATACCGCTCAGACAATTTCACCGCAGATGGCTGTGCTGGGCTATCCCCCTTATCCCATCTGGAATGCTATATCGACGGAAGGCCAGACTTACAGTGTTTACAATACGACCGTAAAATCCGGCCTTGGTTATATCTCCCGCTGGCGCTATACGGTAAAGGGACAAACCAGCATGTGGTATCCGCTGACCGTGGCGCCGGGGATCTATCAAATACCCGCTGAACTTTTCCCTGTCACCTATGACAGCGGAAAGTCCTTTAATGTCGGCGTTGATGTACAGATCCGTTTTGTTAAGACGGCAACGTCGCTGAGTGCTGGCCCGACACCGCTTTTCGATCCGATGTACATGCGCCATTATCAAACTTATGGAGGAGCCTCTGAACAGGGCAGTGGCACCTATATGATCGCGCAGTTTGCGAACGGAGCCGCCATTATTGCGACGGGGGGAACCTGCACGACGCCCAACGTGGATGTCACATTGCCCCCCGCAGCCCGGTCAGAATTCAGCGGCCCGGGTTACACAACCTCCCGCACGGATTTTAAACTCAATTTCACCCAGTGCCCGGCCGGGCTGGCCAGTATCAGCTATTCGTTTATGCCAACGACAGCGATTAAAAACAGTTCGCAGGGTGTGTTTGCATTGGACAGCACGTCAACGGCTGCCGGAGTCGGATTACAAATGCTGAGTGATCAGGATGTTCCGGTGACATTCAATACCGACTATTTGTTGGCGGATTATAATTCCAGCGCGGCTAACGCGAACTATGCGATCCCCCTCAGGGTCGGTTTGTATCAGACCGAAAATACGGTCTCTTCAGGGAATGTAAGTGGTGCCGTGACTTTTACGCTGAAGTATAAATAATTAAAAAAGAGTTGTTATTCGCCATGAAAATCATAACGTCATTGCCTCTGTGTATAATGCTCTGGGCATCATTCCTTCATCCGGGAATAAGTGAAACGTATATAAACCGGACCCGGTTAATATTCACCCCTCACTCTCTTGATGAATCGTTTACCCTGATAAATGAAGGGATGAAACCTGCACTCATGCAGTTCTGGATTGATAAAGATGATGCGGAAAAGAAGCCTGAACATATTCAGGTTCCCTTTATTGTGTTGCCACCGGTCACAAGACTTGAACCTAAAAGTTCACTGGGGATACGCGTACTGTATACGGGTGAGAATCTCTCCAGACAGGCAAATGCCGAGTCACTGTTCTGGCTCAATGTCCTTGAAATTCCGCCCGAAATGTCAAAGGAAGAAGCGAGTCATACGTTGCAGATGGCAATACGCACCTGGATCAAAGTTTTCTACCGTCCTCCTGCAATTGGGAAACTCACCAGCAGCGAGGCCATCACGAGATTATATTTTTCTCACGCCATCGAAAATAATAAATCGCTGCTTCGCATAGAAAACCGGTCACCCTTGTATATCACACTGACTGAAGTGAAATATAACGATGGGCGACGGGAAGACAATTTACCTGATGATGGCATGATTGCCCCTTTCAGTCATATCAATGTTCCCTTTGCCCATTTTGATAAAAAAGAAAAATCAGCGGTACGCTTCAGATACATAGATGATTATGGAGTGGTGAGTAAATATCATGCTGCATCCGTAAAATAACAATGTATTTTCAGTCCGTCCGCCATCGCATGGGGGCACGGACTGAAGGGATCACAGCCCGGTATTCCATATTGCACTTTTATCTGAACACGCCCACGGCTTCTACCAGCCTGTCCGCCTGTCGTTTCAGCCCGGAAGAGGCGTTGGCACCTTCCTGAACCTGAATTGAATTCTGATGCGTGATGCGATCCAGTTCTTCTATTGCTTTGGCAATATCGAGTAAACCCAGATTTTGTTCTCCGGTGGCACTGCGAATTTGTCCGATCAGGGCGCTGACATTTTGTACCTGAGAGACAATGTCGGCCATGGTTTTCCCCGCCTGATCAACCTGCTTCGAACCCGAGACCACCGTTTCCACACTGCTGTCGATCAGACGTTTGATTTCGCTGGCGGCGCTGGCGCTGCGTTGCGCCAGACTGCGGACTTCACCCGCCACCACGGCGAAACCTTTGCCTTGTTCACCTGCCCGCGCTGCTTCGACGGCGGCATTGAGTGCCAGAATATTTGTCTGGAAAGCGATGCCATCGATCACATTGGTGATGGTGGCAATTTGCCGGGAACTGTCGGTAATTTCCTGCATGGTGCCGACAACGTCCTGCATCGCATTGCTGCCTTTTTCCGCTGCGGCGCTGGCTGTCAGGGAAAGTTTGTCCGCTTCGGCCGCTGTCTGAGTGTTACTTTCAACGGTCGCGCTCATCTCATTCATTGCCGCTGCTGTTTGTCCGACGTTTGCGGCAGTTTGCTCCGTACGCTGACTCAGTGCTTCATTACCATTCGCCAGTGACTCGCTGGCCGTGCGGACTTTATGCGCCTGGTCGTTGACGTCATCTACCATCCAGCGGCAGATCAATCCGAGCTGGCCGACCGATCGTAACGTCATCCCAATTTCATCGACGCGCGCCATCGGTGTGATCGTATGACTCGCGCCACTGGCCACCCGCAAGGTCTGACTGCAAAGTTGTTCGACCGGACGGGTGATTTGCCATTCCAGCCAGCAACCCAGCAACAGAATGAAAAATGCATTGAGTGCTAATGCCATCGTCATTTGCATGGCGGGCAGGGAAGCCAGCGCGAAAAGTGCGAGTGAGTTAAGGAGGAGGAGTGCCAGCAAACTGCTGCGGATCCGCCAGCGCACCGTGAGCGTTTTGAGAATGGAAAAACTGCGGGTGATGCCGGTACGGATCAACAGTCCGCGATGCAACCGGCGGTTGTTCAGTTCGCCACGATTCATTTTGTCATACAGCGTTTGTGTCTCACTGATTTCGGCGGCGGTGGGTTTGGTGCGGACAGACAGATAGCCTTTGGTTTTCCCGCCACGAATGATCGGCACAACGTTAGCGCGCACCCAATAATGATCGCCGTTGCTGCGGCGGTTTTTCACCAGCGCAGTCCAGGGAAAACCTTGCTGTAATGTGCTCCACATATCTTTGAATGCGGAAGGCGGCATATCGGGATGACGAACAATATTGTGAGGCTGCCCGATAATATCTTCACGGGCAAAACCGCTGACTTCAATAAATGCATCGTTGGCGTAGGTAATACGGCTGTCGGCATCAGTCGTTGACATTAATGTGGCGTCGTCAGGGTACTGATATTCCCGTTGGGATACTGGTTGATTATTGCGCATAGTGACATTTCCGTGGCCAGACTGCGGTTTGAATGAGATTAAGGATCCTTAACTATTAACATGTCGGCATAAGCAAAATTTTCTTTAGCGGGAATACTCACGTTCCCGGAATTAATCGTTTCATGAGGCAAGGCAGCCCGTTTTTTGCCCATTTACCGCCTGTCGTGGCGATGTTTTAAGCAAAGCGAAGGCTTTATCGCCATTTCATTCACACACCATCACGCAGCGGAGTTGCCAATTTTTCTTTATACGACGTCGTTGTGACTCCAGACTTAATAGGTCTGGAGTCATAAACCTTTTGCCTAAGATCTTCAGGCTTGTTATAACTCTGCCCTATGATTTTTAAGGTGAAATTAGGCAGATGAATAAAGCCGGATCCGCAACAACCGCTGAAACAGGATTTGCTGCCGAAAATGTCGGGCGGCATGTGCTCGCCTATCTTCAGAAGATCAAAATGACGCCGCTGGCAAAACTGGATGATTTTGATGAAGAGGGGAACGCGACCGTCGGACAGGTGATCAATATCTGGATCCGGCTTTCGCTGATCCTGACGAGACGCCGTCCGGAGATTGCGGTGTCCTCGTTAATGAAACATGTGTTGCCGGTAATCGGTGAAGTGCCATTAAACAAAATGACCCGTTTGCGGCTCAACAGACTGTTCAACGTCTTGCTGGCCGAGGGGAAAATTTCAGAAGCCAAACGCGTGTTCGCATTGTGTAAGCAATTTTTCGGCTGGGCGGAAACCCAGGGCTATCTGACACATTCGCCGCTCAGTTCAATGAAACGCCGTGATGTGGGGGGGAGGAATACGCCGCCTCGCGAGCGGGCGTTAACCGATGCGGAAATTTGGATTTTCTGGCATGGCCTTGATTTATGGGATATTTCAGAACAATGCCGCTGGGCATTACGGCTATGTTTGCTGACGGCAAGGCGCCCGGATGAAGTGGTGTGCGCCCGCAAAGAGGAGTTTCATTTACGTATTGGCCTCTGGCGGCAGGGAACGCGCAATAAATCAGCCCGCGACCACAGTCTTCCGCTGACGCCGCTGATGATCACTTGCATTAATGCGTTGATTTCAGCCAGCCCCGGAGAGAGTCCGTGGCTGGTACCTTCGCCACTCGATGCGCAAAAACCACTGTCGCGTGGCGCGGTGACGCAGGTCATCCGGCGGATGTTACGGGCGGAACGCGGTCTCGGCATTGACGCTTTTACGACGCGCGATTTACGCCGGACAGCACGATCAAAATTATCCTCCCTGAATGTGCCTAACGATGTCGCCCGTAAAATCATGAATCATTCACTGGAAGGGATTGACCGTGTTTATGACACTCATGATTATCTGCCGCAGATGAAACAGGCACTCGACGCATTTTCTGACAATATTCAGGGCATCATCGATGCGCCGGATTATCTCGATTTACGTCATCAGTTTGAAGGCGAATCCCTGCAGGTTCATGACAATTCGCTGCTGTATATGGAAAGATAACCGCGTCAGGGCGATGTTGACCAGAAGACAAAGATCCACGATTGATAACAAAAAAGCCGGTCAGAAGCAGACCGGGAATAAGCCAAAGATGTGAACTGCTACACTTGTGTATTGATTTGGCAACGCCAGAAGACAGAGGACTTAATAATGCTTTCACAACGAAACAATGCCATCGGGCTGCCAGAACCGACGCAGACCCTTTTGCTGAGCAGTGGCACCGCAGAGAAAAAACGTCAGGAAATCCGCGATTATTTTATTCAGACCTGGGAATTGTATGAGAGCCTGTTTGACTGCCTCGCGGACGAACGTGCTTATTTTACTAAGGCGATTTCACTGCGCCATCCGCTGATTTTTTATTTCGGCCATACCGCGACGTTTTATATTAATAAACTGATGGCAGCGGGGCTGATCCCGAAACGTATTGATTCACAGATTGAAGCCATGCTGGCGATTGGCGTCGATGAAATGAGCTGGGATGATCTTGATGATCAGAACTATAACTGGCCGTCTGTCGCCAATTTGCGTCAGTATCGCGACAAAGTTCGGGAAGAAGTGCTGGGGATTATTGATACCATGCCGCTGAGTTTACCCATTGGCTGGGACAGTCCGGCGTGGGTGATCCTGATGGGTATTGAGCATGAACGCATCCATCTGGAAACGTCCAGTGTCTTGATCCGACAGTTACCGGTGGAATGGGTTAAGCCTCAGCCCCATTGGCCAGCCTGTGATCTGGCCCGGCATGACCGGAATACGGTGCCGGAAAATACGACACTGGCGGTAAAAGGTGACGTTGTCACGCTGGGTAAGCAAGATGATACCTATGGATGGGACAACGAATATGGCACGTCTGAGCATAAAATTCAGGCCTTCAGCGCCAGTAAAATGCTGGTCAGTAACGCTGAATTTTATACTTTTGTGCAGGCGGGCGGTTATCAGGATGCACAATGGTGGGACGAAGAAGGGGCAGGCTGGCGGGATTTTGCGCAGGCCGGAATGCCGACCTTCTGGGTCGGTTCTCCGCAGGAACCTGAACAACTTAAATTGCGGCTGATGACGGAAGAAGTGCCGATGCCGTGGGACTGGCCGGTGGAAGTGAATCAGCTGGAAGCGGCTGCATTTTGTCGCTGGAAAGCGGCGGAAACCGGGGAATCGGTGCAATTGCCAACAGAAGCGGAGTGGATGATTTTGCGTAATCAGGTGCCTGGCGACCAGCCAGACTGGGAAACCGCGCCGGGCAATATCAATCTGGCGTGGTGGGCATCATCCTGTCCGGTGGATTATTTTGCTCAGGGTGATTTTTATGATGTGGTGGGCAATGTCTGGCAATGGGCGTCTACCCCGATCAGCGGTTTTGACGGCTTCCGCGTTCATCCTTTGTATGACGATTTTTCGACGCCAACGTTTGATGGTAAACACTCGATGATCAAGGGCGGAAGCTGGATTTCAACCGGGAATGAAGCACTGAAATCATCGCGTTATGCTTTTCGTCGTCATTTCTTCCAGCACGCCGGTTTCCGCTATGTGATCTCCAGCCATCAGGAAGTGGTGGCCGTGAACCCGTATGAAACCGACGGGCTGGTCGCGCAATATCTCGATTTTCAGTATGGTCCGCGGCATTTTGATGTGCCGAATTATGCGCAACAACTGGTTGATATTGCATTGAAAAACAGTCAACTGCGGGGAAGGGCACTGGATATTGGCTGCGCCACCGGCAGGGCGAGTTTTGAACTCGCACGTCATTTCGATTCCGTGACCGGTATGGATTATTCCGCGCGGTTTATTGATGTTGCGCTGGCATTAGCGCGTGGTGAAGCCTGCCGTTATGTGATCCCGGAAGAGGGCGAACTGGTGGATTATTGTCAGGCAGCATTGTCGGACGTCAACATCAGCACCGCGCAAACGGAACGGGTGACTTTTGTGCAGGGTGATGCCTGTAATCTCAAACCCCAGGCAGAATTGTTTGATCTGGTGCTGGCGGCAAATCTGCTGGACCGGTTACGTGAACCCGCGCGTTTTCTGAAAGATATTGCCCCGATGATCCGCAGTGGCGGATTGTTAATGCTTTCTTCGCCTTATACCTGGCTTGAAGAATACACGCCAAAAGCGCAGTGGCTGGGTGGTTTTCGGGAAAATGGCGAAGCTGTGACGACATATCAGACGCTCCGTCGTCTGCTGGCCAGCGAGTTTGAAGAAGTGCAGAAACCACAGGATGTGCCTTTCGTGATCCGTGAAACCGCACGAAAATTCCAGCATACAGTGGCGGAACTGACGCTCTGGCGTAAACGTTAATCCCGTTTTGTCTGTCATGAACAGAGGGTCGCTTCGGCGACCTTTTTTATTGCGGTAACGCAGCCAGGCTGGAATTTGAGAGCTGCGCATTCCATCTGTTTGAAAAGAATGTATCTCAGTAGCTGATGTAATCACTGTTGTTGATGTTTAAATGCATAAGGATGTTGTAACTAAAGCAAGGTTTTGTGAGCGATGACGTAACATCAGTGACTGTTCTAAATCGCGAGGAGCATGAAGAGAAGGGGGGAACGATGAGGTGGGATGTGTAAATGCCGGACATTCAAGCCCGGCATTCATAATACAGACTACATTACTTATCAGTCGGGCCGCAGCCACCGATCATTTTAGAAATTGAAATAGCCGGGTGCAGGAAATAATCGTAGTCACAATTTTTTTCTTTATTATTAACACTGCCGGTACAGCCTGAGAGGGTGGTCACTACTGCTGCCAGAAGGGCAAGTTTCAGAATGTTTTTCATGTAAATTCCTTTTTAAAAATAGACAGTTATATTTCATGGCCATGATTGGACAATCTGGCAGGCGAAATATACGCCTATCATTGGTGGCTGGCAAACAAAATACAAGTTCCGCTAATGTATTTACCTCATTAAATTGCAGGCAAATCTATTAATAAATATATAATATGAGTCATAATTAACTTATATTAATAATGTTTCAAAGTTCTGTATTCATATATCTAATAAATCACGCGCTTGCTTGTCGTCATCCGGCGTCACAGTTCTTCTTTCACCGGTCATTTAATGGCACACTGCCGTCATTACGTTGTTGGAATGAATGTTGTCTGATGAAAGCTTCCTGGTATTTCTGCTCACTGATCCTGTTCGCACTCCCTGTTTTGGCGGCTACGCCGAAAGGACTGACGGAAGCGCAATGTATCGCGCTGAAAAATGCCCGTGTTAATGCCGCCGCTATCGGGCTGCCAACACGTGGTGCTCAGATCGTTACCGTTGCGATGGCGGGGCAACCGGGTAATCAACATTGCAAGCTGGAAGGGCAAATCAAACCTGTTGACCTGAAGGCGCCGGATATCAATTTCCAGCTTTATCTGCCCCTCAGCTGGAATGGCAAAGCCCTGCAACTGGGCGGCAGCGGTTTTGATGGCGCCGTCAAGGATGCAGATACCGCACGGCTGGCTCCCGCTGCGACCCCCGGCGCACTCAAACAGGGTTATGCCACCTTTGGCAGCGATGCCGGTCATCAGGGAGGTGTTTCCGATGCCGCGTTTACCCTTAATGACGAAGCCTGGAAAAATTTTGCCGGTGAGCAGATCCAAAAAACGCATGACGTGGCTGTCGCGCTTATCCGCCAGGCCTACGGCAGTAAACCTTCCCGCATGTATTTTCAGGGCAACTCTCAGGGCGGTCATGAAGCGCTGGCCGCCATCCAGCGTTATCCGCAAGATTATGACGGCGCTATCGCGATTCATCCGGTTTATAACGTGGTTGAATTACACATGGCCGGCATCCGCATCGGCCAGGCAGTCTATAACACACCGGGCGCATGGATATCTCCGGCTAAAGCGGCCTTAATCGCCAATGCGGTATCCGGTGCCTGCGACAAGCTGGATGGTCTCAGTGATGGTGTTGTTGCCAATACCCGTGCCTGCGAGGCGACTTTTAAACCTGAACGGCTGCGTTGTGAAGGCAAAAAGGATGTGGATAATTGTCTGACTGCGCCTCAGCTTGCTCTAGTGCAGATGCTCAGCCAGCCGGTGCCGCTCGGCGTGACGCTGCCCACCGGCGATCACTTTGCACCGTGGCCAATATTACAGGGTGCCGACGCGTCAGCGGTGGTCAGCGTGTTTGGCTCCGGCGCCGATAAACCCAGGCCTGCAGCACGCAACATTATTATTTCCTTTCCTTATATGATGGGTGATCAGGCCGTGCGCTACGAAGTGATGCGTTCGCCGGATTATGATTCCCTCAATTTTGATCCTGCTGCACATGCGGCTCGTCTGAATGAGCTGGCGTCACAGGTGGATGATAATAATGCCGATATCCGTGCGTTTGTTCAGCACGGCGGAAAGCTGTTGCTGATGCATGGCACTGCAGATATGGCGGTTCCTCCCGGTAATACCGTGGCGTATTACGAGAAGCTGAAAGCGCAGTTTGGCGAAAAAGCATTGCATCAGTTTGCCCGTTTTTATCTGGCTCCGGGCTTTACGCACAGCAGCGGCACTTTTCGCGCAAGCTGGGATTCACTCGGGGCGCTGGATAAATGGGTCGATCACGGTATCGATCCCGGACAACAGGTGATGACCGACACCAATAAAGCCACTGCCGGTCGGGAAATGCCGCTGTGTGAATATCCGCAGTTTCCTGAGTACAAGGGACAGGGCGATACAAAATCTGCCTCCAGCTTTGTGTGCACAAACAAATAAAAACTCTCCCGCTGTCAGCCAATTGTCAGATTCAGCGGGTACACTTTCATTCAAGATTGCAAGCAGTTTTACCTATATATAATCACAGGTGAATGAACGTTCTCAAAAAACTTGAACATCCGTTCAAGTCTTGGCATTATCCTCGTCTGTCTATTTTGCTTCGGTTCTTACTGTGGCTTATCTGTGTAAAGAAGCTCGCCGTATCACCATCCTCGAAGCGGCCGCGCGTGTCGCGCGACGTGAAGGGCTGGCGGCGACAACTGTCCGCCGGGTCGCGCTGGAAGCCGGGGCGGCAACAGGTCAGGTTCATCATCACTTTTCCAGCGCCGCTGAATTGCGCGCACAGGCCTATACGCAGGTCATGAAAGTCCTGAAAGACCAGCTTCTGGAGCAATGCCAGAGCCTGACCGCCCGCGAACGTTTACATCTTTTTCTAATCGACCCGAAAGATGATCACTCTCTGATGGCGATCCCGCTCTGGCACGAAGCCATGCTGCTGACCGAACAGGAACCGCTGATGAAAGCGGCATTTGCCTTGTCAGTGGCCGACTGGCATCAACTGGTTTCCGATGCCATCACCTTAGGCAGGCAGAAAGGGGAGTTTGTTGAGGGGGAGTCCCCTGAGCACATTTCCTGGCGGCTAATCGGGCTGAGCAGCAGCATGGATGCCATGTCGCGTCTGGAATCCCTCGGGCTGACCGCAGGATGTGCGGAATATAATCTCAACCGCGCGATTGAGAATGAGCTTTACCCATACCTCGCGGAACCGGCTGAAGTTTAAAAAATAATGATCACATCAGCCGTGTCATTGTCGTCAATGTATTTTCAACATCTGTCGCGTACTGAATCAGTGACGTGACGTTATAGCAGCACAGGGAGTTCATTTTGCAAAGCGAACAGAAACCTGATTTTCATGATGACTTGATCAAAGAGTTACTTTACTGGATCGAAGTCAATTTAAGTGATCGTCTGACCATGGAAAAAGCCTCGAAAAAGACCGGCTATTCTCCCTGGTATCTTCAGCGTTTGTTTAAAAGTAAAACAGGTTATGCACTGGGGAAATACATCCGTGACCGTCGTCTGACCATGGCGGCTATCGCGTTGCGTCTGACCAATATGCCGATCCTGGATATCTCGTTGTATTACTCGTACGATTCGCAGCAAACCTTCACGCGTTCATTTAAAAAGAACTTTGCCGAAACGCCGGGAATGTATCGTCGTAACGCCTCCTGGACCATGAACGGCATCACGGCGCCGCTGACTGTTGATGAATTTCCGCAGCCGGAATATGACATCGTGGAAATGCCGGAAATGGCGTTTGATGGCAAAACCACGACCCATTCCTATCCGATTGAAGCGTTATTCAACAGCAAAAACCATGTTCATCGCGCCGAGCTGCTGCGTTATCTGGAAACCCCGGAATCGCTGCTGGCACCGGTGTGGGGATTATCTGATTGCCGCCCTGATACTAACGACGAAGTCGCCAATGCTTTGCAGATGGAATACACCGTGGCCCATCAGGTCTACGCCAGCGACAGCCACACTATCGTCGTGCCCTCCGGCCGCTATCTGAAGATCAATTATCCGTACGATCTCAGTCGCCTGAACGATTTCATTCTGTATCTTTATTCCGTCTTCCTGCCAACACTGGGTCTGGAATTTATCATGCAACCCGATCTGGAAAAGTATTCCCGTGAATCGGCGCTGAACGGTGTCACCTGTGAATATTATATTCCGCTGGCCAGATGATTCAGGCGCTGAAAACAAAAAGGCCTCTCGCAATGAGAGGCCTGGCTGCGGACAGGGGAAATCAGTTAAACACCATACCGCCATCGATCAGCAATGCCTGACCGGTCATATAATCTGAATCCGGACCGGCAAGATAAGAAACGCATGCCGCGACATCTTCCGGCTCAGAAAGACGTTTCAGGGTAATGTTTTTAGCAAATTCCTGCGTACCATACCCGACTGGTTTGCCCGCTGCGGCAGACACCTGACGGTCAATCTCCTCCCACATTGGTGTTTTCACAATTCCCGGACAATACGCATTCACCGTGATACCCAGCGAAGCCAGATCACGCGCCGCGGTCTGGGTCAGGCCGCGCACTGCAAACTTACTGGAGCTGTAAATGGCCAGCTCCGGATTCCCGACATGTCCGGCCTGTGAGGACGCATTGATAATTTTGCCGCCGTGCCCTAATGATTTGAAAGCTTTGACCGCCGCCTGAATCCCCCAGATGACGCCTTTCACATTGATATTATAAACTTTATCGACGATCTCGGGCGTGATGTCTTCAATCAGGGTTGTCGGAGCAATCCCGGCGTTGTTGACGATCACATCAAAACCGCCGAGCTGTTGAGTTGCTGCGTCGACAGCAGCAAAAACTTGTTCCCGGTCAGATACATCTGCCAGCTGGGCAATGGCTTTGCCGCCAGCATGGTTAATTTCTTCGGCGACTTTTTTTGCTGTCGCTTCGTTGTAATCCACAACGGCGACGGCAAAACCATCCTTCGCCAGACGCAGGGCAATTGCGCGGCCGATCCCCTGACCGCCACCTGTTACTAAAGCCACTTTTCCATTTTTAGACATACGACTATCCTCTATGTATTCGGTATCTTCTTCAGGTGCTGCGCGCAAGGCACGGTTTAACCGGCCCGGTGCCATTGCGTGAGCTATTCACTGGTTTACGCCTCCGGTCTCTGATGTGCAATTGTTAGCCACGGTCATTAACTTTTTCGATTCAGCGAGCGGGCACGTCGCTGATCCCTCACGCAAGTCAGGTAGAATGGCGGAAATTGCACAACAGTGAGGATGCCGGAATGAACGGCCATAACATTGATCTTTTCCGTGAGAGACTGAGTACGCTGGCGCGCTCATTACAGCTTGCACCGCAGGTCGCTGAAAACCAGGTGCTTGACCGGATGGCACTGAGCTTTCGTAAATTGCTTAATTTTTTTGCAGAAGATGCCACGCTGACAGCGCAGGCATTGCTGTTGCCTCCGCACGCGCAGGCGACACAGGCTTTGCTGATCACCCTGATCGCAGAAAATCTGCAATTCAGTCAGCAGGACAAATTGTTTCGCGATGATATTCCGGCGTCAGTTATGGCGCAGTGTTTTACCGGTATGCTGGTACAACTGGCTTACACACCGGGCGAACCGGCTGCCCGCCATCAAAACAGTCTGGCCTGTGCGAAATTGTTCTGCGAAGGGGTATGGCTGCGCGAGTGATAGTTTAAAACTTCATATATAAAGCAAAAATCGTTGGTTCTGTTCACCGGCAAGAAAGGGTTTACTGAGGTCATTCCAGCGGCAGACTGTGTTTGCCTGCTTTTGAAAAGCTTTCGCAAGAAAGTGGTGATTAACCGGAGGCCTGTATGTCAACGACTGCAAATACTGCTGAGCACCGCTCATTATGGCAGCGCATAACACATCGTAAGGTTCAGGATCGGCCAGAAGAAAGGGCGCAGGATACGTCGCGTCTGCTGGAAAGTTTTCTTGCGACCGGTTGTCTGTACGGTATCGATGTGGGGAACAGTGACCCGGCGTGGTTTCGCCGCTCCTGATCGCTACGTCCGGTTACTGCGTTTCAGCTACTGGAATGAGCTGTGCAACGGATCCCTTTTCTCCTGATAGTCCCTGTAGTGCCCTGAATGACTGGTGTTGTCGTTGCGGCAGGCGCAACCGCAGCATCAGGTATGAAGGTTGTTGTGGAAAGTCTCTCTGACCTCGTCGTGTAATTTTTTTGTTCTCTCTCATTTGTTGAGCCCATAACTTTCGCCGGTTATGGGTTTTTTTATGCAAAAAAATGCCCCGCAGTCAGGCGGGGCAATATACAAAGCCGTTAACAGGGGTCACGGCAACAGAAATATAAATAAAACACAGAAGGGTAAATGAATTGTGGTGATGAGCCACAACACGGCGAATAAATTAACACAACCTGGAATCGTTAAATAAATACAATTTTTATATGTCATATAAATATCCATTCATGCAGAATATCAATATAGGTCATTGAAATAATTAGCAATGAATAATAAAACAAAAGCTGTGAATTACACGGCGAACTTTATGAACTATATGGTTATTATTGAAGTGAGCTTTGACTCATAAATAAAGTACATATAATAAATTCAAGTATTCAATTAAATGATAAAGGAATGACGTCATGAAATTAAAAGCACTGGCTCTTATTATTCCAGCATTACTGGTTGCGGGCGCAGCGAATTCCGCTGAGATTTATAATAAAGATGGCAACAAATTAGATCTGTACGGCAAAGTTGATGCGCGTCACCAATTCTCCGATAACGTAGGCGATGATGGTGATCAAACTTACGTGCGTGTCGGCTTTAAAGGCGAAACTCAGATTTCTGATCAACTGACCGGTTATGGCCAGTGGGAATATAACGTACAGGCGAATAATTCAGAGAATCGCGGCACAGCAGGCAACGCGACCCGCCTGGGCTTCGCGGGTCTGAAATTCGCTGATTTTGGTTCATTCGATTATGGCCGTAACTACGGCGTTGTGTACGACGTTGAAGCCTGGACCGATATGCTGCCAGTATTCGGTGGCGATACCTATACCACGTCGGATAACTTCATGGTTGGCCGTGCAAATGGCGTTGCAACCTACCGTAATTCTGACTTCTTCGGCGAAGTAAAAGGCTGGAACTTTGCCCTGCAATATCAGGGTGCAAACGACGGTACCAACGATTCTGAAGGAACAAACAACCATCGCGATGTAGGTCATCAGAATGGTGACGGTTATGGTTTATCTACTACCTATGATTTCGGAATGGGTATTAGCGCTGGTGCAGCTTATGCGTCATCTGACCGTACAAATGATCAGTCAGCCGATAATCGTGGTGACAAAGCAGATGTCTGGACCATTGGTGCAAAATACGATGCAAACAATGTTTATCTGGCCACCATGTATGCTGAAACCCGTAATATGACCATGTACGGTGACTCAGAAATTGCAAATAAAACTCAGAACTTTGAAGTCACTGCGCAATATCAGTTTGACTTTGGCCTGCGTCCTGAAATCTCTTACCTGCAGTCAAAGGGTAAAGATCTGAATAACAACAATGGCGGCGATGATAACGACAAAGATCTGGTTAAATACGTCTCTGTTGGCGCGAACTATTACTTCAACAAAAATATGTCTACCTACGTTGATTATAAAATCAACCTGCTGGACAACGATGATGAGTTCTACACAAATCACGGTATCTCTACCGATGATGTTGTTGGCGTAGGCTTACAATACCAGTTCTAATCTCTGAAACTTCTTACTGAAGAATCTGAGTACTAAAACCCATCTCCGGATGGGTTTTTTTGTGCCCAACCCGTGATTTTATGTGCCTTTGAGAAGGGTCTGCCTTCAATAATGCAACAGTGTTTGTTATATTATTGACCAGATCACGTATAGGGCATTTCCTCTGTGATACGGTGCTTAACCTAAGACTTGGTTTCTCAGGACAATGACATGTTAGATTATCGCTTTCCGACAGCTATGCAGATGGTGTTTTGTATCGCTCAGTCCCAAAAGGCTGGCCAGCGTTGCACCAGTGCGATTTTAGCAACGGGTCTGGAAGCCAACTCCAGCTTTATTCGCAAACTGATGGTGCCGCTCACGCAGCACGGCATTATCGTCTCCACCCTTGGACGCACCGGCTCGATTACCCTTGGCCGCCCGGCGGAAGACATCTCCCTTCGCGACATCTATTGTGCCGTCATTGAAGATAAACGTCTGTGGGCCGCGCGCCCTGATGTGCCTGCTCGTTGTGTCGTCAGCGCCAATGCCTGCACTTACTTCAAGAATATCGTCAGCGAAGCAGAAGAGGCATCATTTCAGGTGTTAGCGCGTCACACGGTGGCTGACGCACTGGCTGAATTTGAACGCGGCGGCAAGTACAAGTGCACGAAAGATTTAGCGGCGGAATACGACAACAGTTCGCTTTGCTCTAAATAGCCCACTGAAAAAACCAGGACGTCTGGTTACTTACTTTTCAGAAAAAAGCACATAAGAAAGCCGGGATAATCTCCCGGCTTTTTGCGTTTTACTTATCTTAACTTTTTACGGTTTACGCGGTTTGCGTTTCCAATACCTCTTTCTTACGTGTTACCAGCTTACGCAGTGCAACATAGAAAACAGGCGTCAGGAACAGACCGAACAAGGTGACGCCGAGCATCCCGGAGAACACCGTAATCCCGGTCACACCGCGCACTTCAGCACCGGCACCATGGCCCAGGATCAGCGGGATGGTCCCGGCGATAAACGCAATGGAGGTCATCACGATAGGGCGCAGACGCAGGCGACATGCCTCAAGCGCAGATTCGATAATGCCTTTACCCTGCAATTCCAGCTCGCGGGCAAATTCAACAATCAGAATCGCGTTCTTACACGCCAGTCCCATCAGGACGACCAGCCCGACCTGCACAAACACGTTATTGTCACCTCCGGTCAGCCACACGCCAAACAGCGCCGAGAGCATGGTCATAGGCACAATCAGGATCACCGCCAGCGGCAGCGTCCAGCTTTCGTACAAGGCGGCCAGCACCAGAAACGCCAGCAAGACGGACATCGGGAAGACAATCAGCGCCGCATTCCCCTGCGTGGATTGCTGATAACTCAGGTCGGTCCATTCGATATTCATCCCGTTCGGCAGCAGGTTCTTCGACATCGCGGTCAGCTCCGTCATCGCCTGTGCTGAAGAAAGAATACGCGGATCCGCATCACCGATTAAGTCTGCCGCCGGATAACCGTTATAGCGGATCACCGGATCAGGGCCGTAGGTGGTCGTGATATTCAGCATGCTGCCAATCGGCACCATTTCGCCTTTATCGTTGCGTGTGCGCAGATTCGCGATGTCTTCCACGCTGTCTCGGAACTGACCATCAGCCTGCGCCATCACTTTCCATGTACGGCCGAAACGGTTGAAATCATTGATATAGGACGAGCCGAGATACACCTGCAATGTGCTGAACAGTTCATCCAGCGATACACCCTGAGCTTTGGCTTTGTCACGATCGATATGCGCGTCGAGCTGCGGCACATTCGCCTGATACGAGGAAATCGGATACCCCATTCCCGGCGTCTGCATGATGGCACCGGACATGGTATTTATCGCGGTTTGCAACGCGCCATATCCCAGCCCTGCACGATCCTGCACATACAGCGAATAACCAGAACCCTGACCTAAGCCGAGGATCGGTGGCGGCATGATAGAGAAGGCGAACCCTTCCTGAATCTGCGAGATCTTGGCATTAATTTCGGCGTTAATCTCCGCTGCCGTACGGGTACGTTCGCTCAGCGGTTTCAGCGCGAAGAACACCGTGCCGGTATTGGGCGTATTGGTGAACTGCAACGCATTCAGACCGGGGAACGCCACCGCGTCAATTACGCCATCGGTGCTCAGCCCCATTGCGCTGATTTTGCGGATCACCGCATCCGTGCGCGACAGTGACGCGCCTTCCGGCATTTTCACCCCGGCAATCAGATACAGTTTATCCTGCGTCGGAATAAAGCCCCCGGGCACCGCTTTGAACATAAAGGCGGCGGCACACAACAGCAGAATATAGACACCAAAGACAGCGCCACGGCGTCCCAGTGTTTTCGACACAGCATTCTGATAACGGTGAGAACTGGCGTTAAAGAACCGGTTGAACGGACGGAAAATCCAGCCAAACAGACGGTCGATTAAACGTGACGGCATATCTTTCGGTGCGCCGTGCGATTTCAGCAACAGTGCCGCCAGGGCAGGGGAAAGCGTCAGGGAGTTGATGGCCGAGATCACGGTTGAAATGGCGATGGTGACCGCAAATTGTTTATAGAACTGACCGGTCACGCCGGACAGAAACGCCATCGGCACAAACACCGCACACAATACCAGCGCGATAGCCACGATTGGCCCGGACACTTCGCGCATCGCCTGATGCGCGGCGTCCCTCGGCGCGAGTCCTTCCTCGATATTTCGCTCGACGTTTTCCACCACCACAATGGCATCATCGACCACGATACCTATCGCCAGCACCAGTCCGAACAAACTGAGCGTGTTAAGTGAAAAACCGAGCAAATAGAGAATACTGAAGGTGCCGATCACCGAAATCGGCACGGCCAGCAACGGAATGATCGACGCACGCCAGGTTTGCAGGAACAGAATAACCACCAGCACCACCAGCACCACGGCTTCCAGCAGGGTATGCACCACCGCACTGATGGAATCGCGGACAAACACCGTCGGATCATACGGCGCACGCCAGGTCATCCCTTCCGGGAAACGGGTCGACAGTTCTGCCATTTTGGCACGTACAGCGTCGGACAAATCAATCGCATTGGCGCCCGGCGACTGGAAAATACCAATCCCTACCGCATCTTTATTATTGAGCTGAGAGCGCAGGGCATAACTGCCTGATCCCATTTCGATACGGGCAACGTCACGCAGGCGGACAATTTCGCCATTATCACCGCTTTTCAGGATGATTTTGCCGAATTCATCTTCATCTTTCAGGCGTCCCTGGGCATTGATGGACAGCAGGTAATCGCTGTCCTTCGGCATCGGTTCCGCACCCAGCTGACCGGCAGAGACCTGCACGTTCTGTTCCTGCATCGCCTTGACGATATCTGACGCGGTCAGCCCGCGCGCGGCGACCTTGTTCGGATCGAGCCAGACGCGCATGGCATATTCACCGGCACCAAATATCTGGATCTGCCCGACACCCGGCAAACGCGCCAGCTCGTCTTTCACTTTCAGCGTCGCGTAGTTGCTCAGATACAGCGAGTCATATTTGCCGGAAGGAGACACCAGATGCACCACCAGCGTTAAGGTTGGCGATTGCTTTTGCGTGGTCACGCCCTGACGGCGCACATCTTCCGGCAGCCGCGCTTCGGCCTGCGCCACGCGGTTTTGCACCTGCACCTGTGCCTGATCGGGATCTGTGCCTGGACGGAAAGTCACGGTGGTCACCAGCACACCGTCAGAACCGGCAACAGATTTCATGTACACCATGTTTTCAACGCCGTTGATGGCTTCTTCCAGCGGCGTCGCCACGGTTTCAGCAATCACTTTCGGGTTAGCACCCGGATATTCAGCGCGGACCTGCACGCTCGGCGGCACGACATTCGGGTATTCACTGACCGGCAGCAGGGGAATGGCGATCGCCCCGGTGACCAGAATTAAAATCGACAAGACAGCCGCAAAAATCGGCCTGTCGATGAAAAAGCGGGAAAAGTCCATGAGTCAGAATTCTCTTTTATTGAACGGCAGAAGGCGCGGAAGTCACCGTATTGGCGGCCATGCTGACTGTTTTGGCATTGACAGGCATACCCGGCATAAACACTTTCTGCACACCGTCGATAATGACGCGGTCACCCGCCTGCAAGCCTTTTTGCACGATACGCAATCCGCCGGACATACGGCCGACTTCCACATCGCGACGCTGAGCCTTGCCGTCCTTATCCACCACATAGACGAATTTGCGGTCCTGATCGGTCAGCACGGCTTTATCGTCCACCAGCATGGCGTTGAATTGCGCGCTGCCCGGCATCTGTACCCGGGCGAATAAACCCGGCGTAAAGGTGCGGTCACGGTTATCCAGCAGGGCGCGCATTCGGATGGTGCCGGTGCCGGAATTCAGCTGGTTATCGGTGAAATCCACCACGCCCTGATGCGGATAACCATTTTCGCCCACCAGACCGACATGCACCGGCAGACGGCTTTGTGGCGTATCGCTGAGCCTGGCGTCGCGGGCCATGGCCTGATAACGCAGGAAAGTCCCTTCATCCACATCGAAGTACACGTACACGGTATCGAGCGACACCAGCGTCGTCAGCACACTCGCGCTGTCGCCTGCGGTCACCAGATTGCCGGTAGTGATCATCGCGCGGCTGGCGCGTCCATCAATCGGCGAGGTCACGCGGGTAAAATCGAGATTCAGTTGCGCCATATCGAGCTGGGCCTGGGCGGCCAGCACATCCGACTGCGCCTGAGAGGCGGCAGAGCGGCGCTGTTCGGCGATTTCTTTCGATACGGCGAAGGTGCCGATCAGTTTTTCAGTACGGGCAGATTCGCTTCTTGCCAGACTGGCCTGATTGCGCGCACGCACCAGTTCAGCCTGAGCCTGCTCCTGCGCGGCCCGGTAGGTGCGGTCATCAATGGTGAACAGCACCTGACCTTTCCTGACTTCCTCGCCTTCCTGATAATTCACTTTATCGATATAGCCGGACACGCGGGGGCGCAACTGAACACTTTGCACCGCCTCAACACGCCCGTTAAAAGCATCCCACTGGCTGATAGGTTTGATTAATACATCTGCCGCACTGACCTGCGGAGCAGGCGGTGCCGAGTTTTGCGCCACGCTGTTATCACACCCGGCAAGCAGGGCGACCATCAGCGCAACCCCTGAAAGGCGCAACGTCAAATGCGTACCGCCGGAGCGGCCGCGTACAACAACCTGTGATTTTTGCAGGTTCATCATTATTTTTATTTCCAGTGAGTAAGTGCTGTCAGGCAATACACCGGCCTGTCCGCCGGGTAACGTCCTTTGCCTGATCCGACTTTTTTGGGACTTGTGCCGTTCATCAGCACAATAATGTATCAAATACTGATACAATTGATTCGAGGGGATTGTAGGGATGCGCCTACTAAAGTGCAAGAATTACTGTTACACTTTCTGTGCTGTTTTACAGAACGTTTACGTCGGGGAACGAGACTATCCTGTAACAGGAAATTAAATGCAATAGTAAAACTTGCATTTAAACGAAAACTGCGTCAACGTATTAAAAGACGAGTCGCCCTCGGGGGGCGCAAACAATAAAAAAGCAGGAGAGTCTCCATGAGAACCGAGGATTTCATTCACGACCTGATCGACTGGATCGATCACAATCTGGAAGAACGTCTGGACATTAAAACCGTCGCCAAGCGGGCAGGCTACTCACGCTGGTATCTGCAACGCATGTTCAAAGAGCACACCGGCCTGCCGATGGGTGAATACATCCGAGAGAAAAAACTGAAAAAGTCTGCCGATATGCTGGCCAGCAGCGGCGAACCGATCGTCAGCGTGGCGATTTCGCTGGGCTTCGACTCTCAGCAGTCTTTCACCCGCAGCTTTAAACGACAGTTTGGTCAGACGCCTGGCGACTGGCGCCGTGGTTTGTCGCTTGCCACTGAATGTCAGGGCTGCCTGCACTAAAGGTTGCCTCCACTTATTCATTCTTCCCCTGAATAAGTGTGTACCGCTGGCCCGGCTTCCCTGCCGGGCAGTGAACTCTCTGTTACCGCCGTCATCTTCTTCATTTCTCTCATTATCCCAGTCGGATTTAGTCCTGTTGCTTCTCAGGTAGCCCTTCCAGCACAAAAAATCAATCCCTAAGTTGAATTAGGTATAATCTGACAAAACATGACGCTGTCACGCATTTAGCTCAAAAAATGTACCTGGCGTATGTTTCATACGGTTGGGCTTCAGTGCCGCATTTTTCCAGGATTAGCAGAATTAGAAGCCGCTCAAATTATTGCCAAACATATGAGGCAAGGCTGGTATTTCATCAACCCCGATTTTGTATTCAATGGTGACTGAGTCGCATTTACAGCGGTCATAGAGCGAAAAAGTAAACCGGAAGATGTAGATATTAAAGAATCAGAAAAACCTGAATAAATTAAGGCTGTATCACTGGAGTAGTAATACAGCTACTGGCTTAGTGCGACAGAAGTTGTGCCATTTTATTGTTATTAAATTAATAAATTGTTAGCCATATGATAAAGGAATAGGAAATGAATAATTATCTTTTTAACACCGCGTTGACCAAGCCCTTGTTGTGCGACCTGGATAAGCTGCGTCTGAAGCACGATCGATTTGAAGCTATAGATATTAAGCAAAAAGGGCCTTTGGAGTACGATATTGCAAAATATTGGTATAGAGCAATGCCAACCGATGAATACCAAATGCTTGAAGCTAAAAACAGACTTTACTTTATGGGTAACCCTGCAAAAAGTGAATCATATGGTGGGATTGCTACAAACTACAATTACGTTTCCAATTCAAAAGGTTATTTTGGCGCCCACCATCCAGCTGTTTACATTGTTGAGTTCGAAACGCCTTCTCCGGGGTATTTATATAAAATGTTTACTGCGGAGAATATTGTAGCACCTAAACCAGAGGGCGATGGCGGAAGTTATGGATTAGGACCTAAAGGAACGAATCATTTAGGACATGAAGTCATAAAAGGTAAGGCCGGGTTACTTTTCAATAATATGTTAGCTCGCGGAAATATTAAATGGCGCGTAGTCGCGGTTAAAACTGACTATATGGAAAATAAGTACAAAGAGCACATGGAGCACAAGAAGTTGTTAGCCAAGAGATAACAAAGGGATATGTTTCCAGGCGCCTGGGGTTGTAAGAGTTGTGTCGCATTTATAGAGTGAAGTCAGCAAAAGTTGTGATGCCCATTCAAGGCAATCATGCATCGGATATTTCTCCACCTCAGCGCCCCCGCGAAGAAAAAAGGTCGCCCCCCGCCAGGCTGATGCCAGTGAAGCGATATTCTGGCGGGTGGATAAATCGACAAATTACAGAACACTTGATGAGCCGGCCCGTGGATGTGCCGATCTGTCGAAGGCAGAAAATCAGTGGCATGAGATGATGAGAACAGCGGGTTCGCTGAACCTGAGCACCATCAATGCTTCCGAAATTCTTCTCACGACTGAAAAGCTCACGACCGTCAGGACGTGATCCACCCAACAAAAACCGACACCAAAGTTCATATAAATTGAAATGATGTTTCAATTTGTTGAGTTGCGCGAATTTTATCGTTAAACTTCCCTTCATCAGTTCGCCGCCGGGCCATGCCCGACAACCATCAGTCCTACGGAAAAGCGTATTTGCCTCCGTTTTATGAATAAAGGAAACATCATGATTCTGGATAATTTTTCTCTTCAGGTGAAAGTTGCGGTAGTGACCGGATGTGATACCGGTTTAGGTCAGGGTATGGCGCTCGGCCTCGCCGAAGCCGGTTGTGACATTGTCGGGATTAACATTGTCGAGCCAACAGAAACTATCGAGCGCGTGGGTGCCACTGGCCGTCGCTTCCTGAGCCTGACAGCCGATCTCAGCGACACCAAAGTGATCCCGGCATTGCTTGAGCGCGCGGTCGCAGAAATGGGTCATCTGGATATTCTGGTCAACAACGCCGGGATTATCCGTCGTGAAGATGCCATCGAGTTCAGTGAAAAGAACTGGGATGACGTGATGAACCTGAACATCAAGTCCGTATTCTTTATGTCACAGGCGGTGGCGAAACAATTTATTGCGCAAGGCACCGGCGGCAAAATCATTAATATCGCCTCGATGTTGTCCTATCAGGGCGGTATCCGCGTGCCTTCCTACACCGCGTCGAAAAGTGCCGTGATGGGTGTCACCCGTCTGCTGGCAAACGAATGGGCGAAACACAATATCAACGTGAACGCCATCGCGCCGGGATATATGGCCACCAACAACACCCAGCAACTGCGTGCCGATGAAGCGCGTAGCGAAGAGATCCTCGGCCGTATTCCTGCCGGTCGCTGGGGATTGCCATCCGACCTGATGGGGCCGGTCGTGTTCCTGTCTTCCCCGGCTTCCGACTATATTAATGGCTACACCATTGCCGTTGACGGCGGCTGGCTGGCGCGTTAATTCCGCCACCGGTTGATAACCTACCTATTTACAGACAGCAGCGGGTGACACCGCTGCCCAAAGAGGAAATCTCATGAAAATTGCATTGATGATGGAAAACAGCCAGGCCGCGAAAAACGCGATCATCCTGAAAGAACTCAACGCGGTCGCGTCGGAAAAAGAATATCCGGTGTACAACGTGGGCATGTCTGACGAGCAGGATCACCACCTGACTTACATTCATCTCGGCATCATGGCCAGCATTTTGCTCAATTCCAAAGCGGTTGATTTTGTGGTCGCGGGCTGCGGCACCGGGCAGGGCGCGCTGATGTCCCTGAACATTCATCCGGGTGTGAACTGCGGTTACTGTATCGACCCTGCGGATGCTTTTCTGTTCGCGCAAATTAACAACGGCAACGCATTATCCCTGCCGTTTGCCAAAGGTTTCGGCTGGGGCGCAGAACTGAACGTGCGTTTCATCTTCGAAAAAGCCTTTACCGGCGTGAAAGGTGAAGGTTATCCGGCTGACCGTAAAGAACCTCAGGTGCGCAATGCCGGCATTCTGAATCAGGTCAAAGCGGCGGTGGTGAAAGAAAACTATCTGGATACCCTGCGTGCCATCGATCCTGAGCTGGTGAAAACCGCCGTGACCGGTGAACGTTTCCAGAAATGCTTCTTCGAGAACTGCCAGAACAAAGAGATCGAAAACTTCGTGCGTGAAATCCTCGCATAAGATTTCGTTTTCAGCGTGACAAAAAAACCGGTGCCCCTGTGGCACCGGTTTTTTTATGCAAATCAAAAGATGACGGGTTAAAGGAAATCCTGCCGTTGCGGAGTGAAGGTATCCAGCAACACCCCTTTTTCCAGACATACGCAGCCGTGCATGATGTACGGTTTTTTATACAGCGTATCGCCTGCGCTCACTTCATGCGTTTCCTCACCGATGGTGAATTTAAACCGGCCGGACAACACGTAGGTCAGTTGTTCATGCACATGGTTATGCATCGGACCTACCGCACCTTCTTCAAAATACACTTCGACGGCCATCATGGTGCCGTCATGCGCCAGAACGCGACGGCTTACACCGTCGCCCAGATCCTGCAGGGGAATATCTTTTTTAAACGTGAACATCACTTAATCCTTTCTTAATGAGCTGAGCAGGGCATCCGGGATTTCCGCCAGATACAACGCGGGTTTGCCTTCGTAATCGGTGGTGAACAACACATGACGGTCATCCGGCGAGAAGGAAGGGTGCGGATGCGTGACCTGACGGTCGCCATCCAGCACACGCCATGAACTGTTGTGCGCGGCCAGCGGCGCATGCTGACGGGTTTCGGCGTCGAAAATATACAACCACGGATCGTTTTCAATGGTATGGCTGGCGGTATCTTTGACATCCACCGGCGTTCCCGAACCGTCGCCGACCAGCAGCGTGCCGTTCTCGTTACTCATCAGATGCGAGCAGGCGGGCATGGTCATCAGGCAAATATCTTCGCCGGTCTGCGGATCGAAACGGCGGATATGCCGGTCATGCTGGCCTTTCAGATAGGAAACATACACCAGCGCCGAACCGTCCGGCACCCAGAATTCATGCGTGCAGCTTTCACCCGGCGCATGTTCTTTGACCTTGCGCACATGACTACCGTCTTCATTCACCAGCCACATCCGCGCATCGACCAGATCGTGCGGGCCTTCGTGGCAGAATGCCACCGTGCTGTCATCAAACGGACGATAAATCGGGTGCCCCAGCCATTCGTTTTTCTCGTGGATCACGCGGGATTTGCCACTGAGTAAATCGACACGCAACAGGCGGCAATGCGGGTTGCTGTGATAAAACTCCTGGAAGATTTTCCAGTCGGACAGCGGTGTCCAGTCTTCACGGCTGATTTCGATCCCCACCAGGCTGGTGCATTCGCTGTTCGCCACCCAGGTGCCGTAGCCGACCCATTCTTCCGGCACGGTATAGACGGTTTTCTCGCTGAAATCAGCCAGTTTTACGCACTGCAAACTGCGCTCATTTTTGACGTAATAAAGCGACTGATCATCCGGTGACAGGAAGCCGCCAAAGGTGTTATCACCTTTGCCTTCGGTGAGCTGAACCGCTTTCTGCGTTTTGAGATCCAGCAGGTAATAGTTGCGGTTGCCGTCAAATTCACCGGCAAACAACAGCCGGTTGCCATCGCGGGTAAAACATTTCTGATAGAAATAGTTACGATGACACAACACATCCGGCGGCGTCAGACGCGTAACGCGGGCACCGGTCTGCGGATCCTGAACGGTGTGGAAACTAAATTGAATCTGAGAACCTTTTGCCATGATTCACCCCATAAGTAGCATGAAATCAGCCGTTGTTCCGGCTTCCTTTTCATTAATTAAAATGCAGTTTCATTAAATTGAAAACACATTACCACTTAGCGAAGCAAAACGGCGGCAGGGGAAAACAAAAATGTAAGGCTGATCACAAAATGGCAGCCTTTTGCTCCAACGCAAAAGCATCCTATAATGATATGGCTTGCTTAGAAATTATTGATACCTGAAATAGTTAAAGGGTACGAACAAAAATATCTCACGGTGAAATGTGGAGTATTTTAGAAAAGGGATGTAAAGGATGAGATTAAGAAAAAAACGTGTTAAACCGATGCAAATCAACGACATCACCATCATCGATGATACCAAGCTGAAAAAAGCCATTACCGCTGCCGCACTCGGTAACGCCATGGAGTGGTTCGATTTCGGTGTGTATGGTTTCGTGGCCTTCGCGTTAGGTCAGGTATTCTTCCCCGGCGCAGATCCCGGTATCCAGATGATTGCCGCACTGGCAACCTTCTCGGTTCCCTTCCTGGTCAGGCCTCTGGGCGGTCTGTTCTTCGGGGCGCTCGGCGACAAATTTGGCCGTCAGAAAGTGCTCTCCGTCACCATTATTATCATGTCCGTCAGTACCTTCTGTATCGGGCTGATACCGGGTTACGACTCGATCGGTATCTGGGCGCCGATCCTGCTGTTGCTGGCAAAACTGGCGCAGGGTTTCTCGGTCGGTGGCGAATACACCGGTGCGGCGATTTTCGTCGCAGAATACTCGCCGGACAGAAAACGCGGCTTCCTAGGCAGCTGGCTGGACTTCGGTTCTATCGCCGGATTTATCCTGGGTGCGGGCGTCGTGGTGCTGATTTCCAGCATTGTGGGTGAAGCGAACTTCCTCGAATGGGGCTGGCGTATTCCGTTCTTCATCGCCGCACCGCTGGGGCTGATCGGTATTTACCTGCGTCATGCGCTGGAAGAAACCCCGACGTTCCAGCAGCACGTGGACAAAATCGACAGCGATTCGCGTAAGGACATTGCAGAACCGCCGCGCGTATCTTTCCGCGAGATCCTGACCAAACAGTGGCGTCCGCTGATCATCTGCGTGGGCATGGTCATTGCCACCAACGTCACCTATTACATGCTGCTGACGTACATGCCAAGCTACCTGTCGCACAGCCTGCATTATTCGGAAGACCACGGTGTGCTGATCATCATCGCGATTATGGTCGGTATGCTGTTCGTCCAGCCGTTTATGGGGATGCTCAGTGACCGCTTTGGCCGTAAGCCCTTCGTGATCATCGGCAGTATCGGCCTGTTTATTCTGGCGATCCCGTGCTTCATCCTGATTAACAGTGATGTGATCGGGCTGATTTTCTTAGGGTTGCTGATCCTTGCGGTATTGCTGAACTGCTTCATCGGCGTGATGGCCTCGACCTTACCGGCGATGTTCCCGACGCATATCCGCTATAGTGCACTGGCGATTGCCTTTAACGTGTCGGTGCTGATTGCCGGTCTGACGCCAACCATCGCCGCCTGGCTGGTGGAAGCGACCAATAACCTCTACATGCCTGCCTATTACCTGATGGTGGTGGCGATGATTGGTCTGGTGACCGGTATCTTCATGAAAGAAACCGCCAACCGTCCGCTGAAAGGCGCGACGCCAGCGGCCTCTGACCGCGCGGAAGCCCGTGAGATCCTGCAGGAACATCACGACAATATCGAACATAAAATCGAAGATATTGACGCGCAGATCATCGAGCTGGAAGCCAAACGCAAAAACCTGATCGCGCAGCACCCTGATATCAACTGATTCAGATCTGACGCGCGCACAAAGCCGGTCACCTTGCTGACCGGCTTTTTTTTGCCTGAAGACCGGCTGCCGCCACATTTTTCCCGTTCCTGCTCCATACTTCATTTCCCGGTCACTCGAATGGAAAGCCTGTATGCAGAATCCTACGTTGTTTCAGTTCTTTCACTGGTATTACCCGGATGGCGGGAAACTCTGGCCAGAAGTGGCGGAAAAGGCGGCATGGCTGGCCGAAACAGGCATCACCGCCGTCTGGCTTCCGCCCGCTTATAAAGGCGATTCCGGCGGCTATTCGGTCGGTTATGACACCTATGATCTGTTTGATCTCGGCGAGTTTGACCAGAAGGGCAGCCGCGCCACCAAATATGGCGATAAAGAAGGGTTACTGGCGGCCATCAGTGCACTGAAAACGCATCAGCTTGGCGTGATCCTCGACGTGGTGCTCAATCACAAAATGGGCGCAGATGAGAAAGAGCGGGTACAGGTCAACCGCGTCAATATCGACAACCGCGAAGACATCAGCGATGACATCATCGAAGCCGATGCCTGGACACGTTTTATCTTTGCCGCCCGCAACGGCCAGCATTCTGAATTCATCTGGGATTACCATTGTTTCAGCGGTGTCGATCACATCGAAAATCCGGATGAACAGGGCATCTTCAAAATCATTAACGACTATACCGGCGGTGGCTGGAACGATCAGGTGGATGACGAATTCGGTAATTACGATTACCTGATGGGCGCCAACGTTGATTTTCGCAACAAGGCGGTGGATGAAGAGCTGAAATACTGGGCGCGCTGGCTGATGGAGCAAACGCAGTGCAGCGGTTTTCGTCTCGACGCCGTCAAACACATTCCTGCATGGTTCTACAAAGACTGGATCGACCATATTCAGGAGGTCGCGGAACAGCCGATGTTTATCGTCGCGGAATACTGGTCGCACGATGTGCCGACCCTGCAAAATTACATTGATCAGGTCGAGGGCAAAACCCTGCTGTTTGATGCTCCGCTGCAACTGAATTTCCATCATGCGTCAAAACAGGGGGCGGATTACAACCTGAGCACTGTTTTCGACAATACGCTGGTCGCCGCCGATCCGGCACATGCGGTGACGCTGGTCGCCAACCACGACACTCAGCCGTTGCAGTCACTGGAAGCGCCCATTGAGCCGTGGTTTAAACCGCTGGCTTATGCCCTGATCTTACTGCGTGAGCAGGGCGTGCCGATTGTGTTTTATCCGGACCTGTTGGGTGCGACCTATGAAGACGAAGGTGACGACGGCAACAGTTACACCATCGATATGCCGGTGATCCCGGGGCTGGAAACCTTAATCCGGGCACGGCAGACCTACGCCTGGGGCGCACAAACTGATTATCTGGATCACCCGAACTGCATCGCATTTGCCCGCAGCGGCACCGCTGAACATCCGGGCTGCGTGGTGGTGATGTCCAACAGCGAAGCGGGGGAGAAAACGCTGGAACTCGGTGAGCATTTCGCCCACAAAAAATGGCGTGACCTGCTGGAAAACCGCCAGGATATCGTTGAAAGCGACGGAGAGGGCAAGGCGTTATTTTATTGCGATGGCGGCAGTGTCAGCGTCTGGGTGCTGACAGAGTAAAGAAATTCTCAGGGGCGGAAATGATGCCGTGCCGCCCCTGATCCCGCCGGTGTAAAATTACACCTTAAAATTTCTTGAGGTTAAAAAGGAATATTAACAAAATTGACATCTCCTCATAAAACGCAGGGGCACTGCGCGGCGTTTTATATGTTAAATAACAGACGGATGTCATGATCAATATTATTTTTGAAGACCCTAATATGGCGTATCGTCTCGGCATGACGCATTTTCTAACCCAGATATTTGAGACGGAAAAGAATATGCAGGTGCAGATACAGGATCTGGACGAAAGCAATATCCCGTATGCTGACATTATCGTGAAACATTTCAGCGCGGGCGAAATCCATGTGTGTCCGCCGCTGTTGCAGGCCCGCCACGCGCACAGCCTGATCATCGGGGTTTATGATTGCCGGACCGTGCCGTTTACGGCAGACCTGCCGTTGTGCATTAGCAACATTATTTTTATCAATCGGCAATGTTCGCTGAACCGCATGAAAAAACTGATATTTAACGGCTGGGTGAACCGCACCAGCGGCATGCCCGGTCAGCTTCCGCGCAACTGTTCTCAATGCAATCATCAGATGCTGTCACCGATGCAAATTAATGTCGCCAAACATTTTCATCGCGGAAATGACGTGGACCAGATTGCCCGCGAAATGCGCATCGGGGTGAAATGCGTCAGTGCACATAAAAGAAAAATCATGTCTAAATTCAGCCTTAACTCGGATTCTGAATTATTAACCTGTCTGCGCTTTATAAAAAATAAAGTTTTTTAAGATAATCCGAAGGCGAGCAGCAGGGCGTAAATAAACAGTAAGAAAACAAAAGCGACGATCCCGACCACGCCCCGGGTTCTTCTCATCAGTTGCCACGGGAAAATCAGCAGAATGATCATGGCGTTTAGCGGCACGCCGTACCATTTCCAGTGTTTTGGCGCCATCATCCACAATACGCAAAAACTGCTGGCGCTGAGTACGCCATAATTGGTCACTGCCATCGCCAGATTTCCGGCATCGGGCTTAAATACCGAGAAAAAGCCCAGCAAGATTTTCACCATAATGGCGGTCGAAAGCACGGAGAATGCACTCACCGTGGCGCACCACAGACGCGGCTTGTGTCGCAGTTTCTGATCGAGAAAACTGTACCCGTGAATATATAACCCGACGAGCAGGATCAGACTTGCGCGTACCGGCCAGGGATTTGCGTGCTCGCGGGTCGCCAGCATGATCAGCAGTAACCAGAATCCGGTCAGGAAAACAGTGCCCCAGCTCAGGGCCAGCCGGGTTTCAGACAAGGTTTTCAGTAACACCGGATTCACGCGCGGCAGCAATACCGGATAATGCGTTCTGATCTCCCGGAGTTTATCGCGCAGCGAGGTCAGAAAATCCGGCACCAGTCTCGCCCACCAGGGCAGCGTCGCGCCTTCCACCGTCAGCAACCGCAGCCGTAAACGGTTTAACGCGGAGTCCTGATATTCCCGTGCCAGCACCGACCAGTAATAATTCGCGCCCGTCATGTCAATCTGCCGGTGCAGCGCGGCCAGACGCTGAGCGGAAATACCGCCCGGCTGATAGTGATCAATGTCCCAGCCCATGATGCCGGAAACCTTGATCAACAGGGCGGAATACAGTCCTTCACGCTCGCTGAGTTGTTTTGCCAGCGACTGACTGAATTGCTCGCGCAGATCCAGTGTGGGCAGGGCATCAGACGCCAGACAGGCAACCAGTTGCTGTAAACCTTCCGTTTCATCGTCCATCATCGCATCAACAATCTGCGGAATTTGCGCCAGCGCCACCCGGTTCGCCCGGGCTTTCGCTTTAAACGCCAGTCTGGCGGGATCTTCACGCACGACCACCGGCGCGGGTGAAACCGCTTCCGGCGCGGCGTCGGGCGCTTCGGTGTCGCCCGCCAGCCCCTGCGGAAACGGCGTGGTCCTTCCGGACGGAGGGCTGGCGTTTCTGGCCGCATCGAACGCTTCGCGCAGGCGCTGATAGCCTTGCGGGTCCTGATCAGGCCGCGTGTTTTTCAGCTGACGCGCATAGGCCTGTTTAATGAGGCTGAGATCCTGCGTCGGCGCAATGCCCAACACAGCCCATATTCCCTGATGACTCATTTCCCCTCCCGGAAGTAAAACCGCGCCCTGATTAACACCGGCTTCATGGCTTCAGCACCTGTCCGTGACGCCCCGCGCCGGTATGCTCAATCTGCTGATACATCGCGTCAAGCTGGTAGCCTGAAATCCCGTCAGGCTGATAATTATTGATCCCCCATTCCATCAGGGCCGCCACACTTTCCAGCAACGCCGGGGTCAGACCTTCGCGCTCTGCCAGTTCCCAGGCCAGTTGCTGGCTGAACATCTCGCGCAACTGCAGGTTTTGCAGCAACTCGCCCGACAGACAGTCCGCCAGTTGTTTCAGCCCGGCGTGTTCATTCTCCAGCAGCAGACTGGCCGTGGCAGAAACCTGATGGTGAACCTGCGTCCGGCGGATTAATCCCTCACCGGTGACAATCATCAGCGGGATGGGATTAGTGACAACGTCACTGACACCCCAAAATTGCTCGCCACGTTTGGCGGATTCAAACGCCTCACGCAGACGCTGATAGGCATCGGGATCCTGATCGGGCCGGGTGGTTTTCAGCTGACGGGCATAGGCACGCTTAATCACCGTCAGATCCTGCGTGGGTTCAATGCCAAGAACCGTCCAGATGCCCATCGTGTTATTCCCATTCCCGGCGCAGATGCACCAGCAGCGCCTCAAACTCCTTGCGCGCTGCGGCAATCAGCCGCGCATCCTGGGTATCCAGAACATGCTCAAAGCGATACAACTGATCGGCGATAAACTGACGCTGATCGCCGAGGCTTTGCTCGTAATAAGCGTTGGCTTCCGCCACTAACTGGCGGTTAACCAGTTGATCGCGCGGATGCTGTTTGATGGCTTCCAGTTTCAGCAGACTTTCCGTGATTTGCGCAGGCGTCAGGCTACCCGGCGCTTTCTCGATCACCAGTTTTTCCACCAGACCGGTGCTGGTGATTTTGCATTCCACTTCCAGAATACCGTCGAGGGTGTAAGTGAAACGCACGTCGGCGGTCATTTCACCCGCCGGACGCGGCGGCACATCCACCGTCAGCGACCCCAGCAGAATGTTGTCAGCCACCCGCCGCGCTTCGCCCTGATACACCGACAGATTCAGATGCGTTTGCTGATCGGAAATCGTCACAATGGATTCCACCCGGCTGACCGGCACAAAGCTGTTTCGCTCGATCAGCGGAAGGAAGTGACCGTCTTCGTAGCCGTCGCCTTTCGGACGCGAAATCCCGATACCGAGCGTAAAGGGCATCACATCCGTCAGAACGATATCGTCCAGCGCCTGATCCTGTAGCGCCAGACCGGCCTGAATACCGGCACCGAGCGCAATGGCTTCGTCCGGTTGCAGTTCGCTGCGCGGGAAGCGTCCGAACAGACGGGCGACCGCCTGACGCACCAGCGGCATACGCGTCGCACCGCCGACCAGCACCACGTGATCCACTTCATCGGCGGAGAATTTGGCATCGCGCAGCGCCTGAATCACCGGCTTTTTCATCCGTTCCAGCGTGCTTTCGCAACACTGCGCCAGCACGCCGCTGGTCAGCGTCCAGTTCAGCGACTGGCCTTTCCACTGGTATCTGATCGTGGTGCTCTCTTCAGTCGTCAGCTGGCATTTGGCTTTCTCCGCCAGCGTCACCAGTTGCCCGAACAGCGCGGTATCGTCTTTATTCAGTTGCGGATATTGCGCCAGCATCCAGCTGACCAGACTGCGGGTAAAATCGTCACCGCCGAGGAACACGTCACCGCTGCTGGCGCGCACTTCGATCACGCCTTCGAACATATCAATGATCGACACATCAAAGGTGCCGCCGCCGAGATCGAACACCAGGAATTTCTGTTCCTGCTGATTGACCAGCCCGTACGCCAGCGAGGCAGCGGTCGGCTCATTGAGCAGACGCTCGACGTGCAGCCCGGCCAGTTCACCGGCGGCTTTTACGGCTTTACGCTGAATATCATTAAAATAGGCGGGGACGGTGATGATCGCGCGATCCACCTGCACGCCGCAGTATTGCTCGACATCCGCTTTCAGGCTGCGCAGCAGCAGGGCGGAGAGTTCTTCTGCGCGAAAGGTTTGCTGACCGAGACGGAACGGATGCTCCGTCCCCATAAAACGTTTGAAGCTGGAAAGGGTAAGATCCGGATGCGTAAATAAACGCGCATGCGCGGGTGCGCCGACCAGAATATGGCCGTCGTCATCCAGTCCGACCACAGAAGGCGTCAGGTTTTTGCCGTAGACGTTAGGCACCAGAACCGACTGACCGTCCTGCCAGATGGCGACTGCGCAGTTTGACGTACCTAAATCTATCCCAATTAACATCCGTATCACTCCGCAAGTGGGGTCTGAATACAACCGAAAGAACTTTCATCGGCCGAATTTACAGAAAGTTGAGGAGATTTTAGCGTTTCTGCGAATTAAATCCTCACAAAAAACTTACATTTAGCCGTTAGCTGACACAGATGGGCGGAGTGTATTCGAAAGGGGCCGACTGGGGATCTTACGTGGTACGCGACGGTCTGCTGATCACCGGTCAGAATCCGGGGTCTTCCGCTGAAGCCGCCGTCCTGCTAACTGAACAACTGAACAAATAACCGCGTGTCATAAAAATGGCCGGAAGCGCAATCTTCCGGCCATCGTCATCATGAAAATTCAGGGTCAGGCGATCGTGACCTTCTTGTCAGCATACACATCCTGAACGGCGTTAATTAACGCCACGCCTTCTTTCATAGATTTCTTAAAGGCTTTACGCCCCAGAATCAACCCCATCCCGCCAGCGCGTTTATTGATCACCGCCGTGCGCACGGATTCCTGAATATCATTTTCACCCGCCGCACCGCCGGAGTTTATCAGCCCGGCACGGCCCATATAGCAGTTCGCCAGCTGATAGCGCACCAGATCTATCGGATGATCGGTGGTAAGTTTCGAATAGACGCGATCATCGGTATAGCCAAATTTAACCGCCGTATAGCCGCCGTTATTTTCCGCCATCTTCTGTTTAACAATGTCGGCCCCGATGGTGGCGGCCAGATGGTTGGCCTGTCCGGTCAAGTCAGCGCTGGAGTGGTAATCCTTACCGTCTTTCACAAACTCCGGATTGCGCAGATACGCCCACAACACGGTCACCATGCCCAGTTCATGCGCACGCTCAAAGGCGGCAGAGATTTCTTCAATCTGGCGGCGGGACTGTTCGGAACCAAAATAGATGGTTGCCCCCACGGCCTGCGCGCCAAGATTAAACGCCTGTTCCACGCTGGCGTACAGCGTCTGGTCATATTGCGTCGGGTAGCTCAGGGTTTCGTTGTGGTTAAGTTTGACCAGGAATGGAATTTTATGTGCGTAGCGGCGGGAGACCGAGGCCAGCACGCCATAGGTTGACGCCACGCAGTTACAGCCCGCTTCGATGGCCAGTTCGACAATGTTTTTCGGATCGAAATACAGCGGGTTGGCGGCGAACGACGCCCCCGCCGAGTGCTCAACCCCCTGATCGACCGGCAGGATCGACAGATAACCGGTGCCGGCTAAACGTCCGGTGTTATACAAATTTTGCATCGCGGCCAGCACGCGCGGCGACCGGTTGTTGTCGATCATCACGCGATCAACAAAATCGGCACCGGGAAGATAAAGCTGATCGGAGGTGATGGTGGAACATTGATGCTGAAGGAGTGAATCGGCTTCTTTGCCTAGTAACGTTGCGATATCAGTCATAATGGACTCCGTTTCTGTTCTGTGCAGAGGCACAAAACGGTGAATGATATTTCCTTACCCCACTAGGTATAGACGGATTACGCCAGATTTGTGTAACGCATGTTGCGGTGATGAGTCTGATTTTACCGGTCATGCACAGAAAATCGGGATAAAAAAACGGAGCCTTATTTTGCGGCTCCGTGTGTTTACCCTTAGTGTCCGGCGTTCAGCGCCTTCAGCAAATGCATCAGCGTTTCACGCGCTTTGGCCGGGATTTCCCCGCCTGCCGCGTATCCGGCATTTCGCATAATGCTTTCCTGCAACCCCACCAGCCAGTCGTAAATATAAAACGCCGTGGTATTGGTCGGAGTGGCGGAAAGTTTGGTCAGACGGCGGGAGGATTTCCAGCTGGCGACGCTTTTCTGCGGCTTGGCAAAAATCTTGTTGCCTTTGTTGATGCGGCTTTCAGGCCGTTCCGCTTCCGCTTGTTTCTCGAAGCCCAGCCAGGCAACGAAATCGCCGAGCACGGTCAGCGCGCGGGAAACCTGACGGTCCGCGTGATGCTCATGTTCACGCGCGCCCGCCGGTAACGCGCCGCCGAGGGAGCGAACCAGCGCCTCACCCATATTCAGACGGAAACTGGCGGTGATCAGCTCTTCCATCAGCAGTTCAACGGTCGGTTTTGCCACGCCAAGCAGGGCAATCAGCGGTTCGTTTTCCGGCAGGCTGCGCAGATGGTTGATCCAGTAACGCTGCACCTGACGGGCAAACGCCGTGCCGTCGTCCGGTTTTTCCTGCCATGCCTGAACATCCTGTTGCTGCTCGGCAAACAGATCGATATCAATACCGATGCCGAAACTCTCTGCGCCTGCCTCATCCGTTTCGCCGGTGTCTGCCGGTTGAGCGGTATGTTCGTGATAAATACGGTGCAGTTCCTCGCGGCCGGGCAGCAGTTTTTCCAGCAACTCGCCGTGCACACCGGTGCGGGTTTGCAGGGCTTTAATCACCGTCTGCACCGTCCGCTGTTTCTGTGCCGGATCCGCCACGTCGCCTTCCTGATACCAGCGTCCGAGCAGGTTATCCGTCAGTTCCCGGTGCAGTTCGTCGCGTAATTCACACAGACGGTTAAGACGGACTTCAGGACGGATTTCCGCCACCAGATAATCCGCCATACGTTGCAGGCCGCGTTCGTCCATCGCCAGCAACGCGCCCCAGGCATCGCCCGGATTACCGACATGGCGCTGAACGGCTTCGTCATAATGCACTGATTCAGTCATGCGGCGGTCAAACGGCGTCAGCACCCAGACCAGCCCCGGTTTGCGGCGGCCACGTACCTGCGTGTTTTCGCCGTGCATTTCCCGCACCCAGTGTTCCAGCGTGCGCCCCACGGCCACCACATCATCACGGTTATCTGCGGCGGTGCACACCATCAGCATGTTCATTTCATGGCGATCGGTGTAGCGCTCCGGCAAATACGCCACTTTGGCGCGGAACAGTCGCTCAAGTTCATCACCCTGATTGTCATCGAAACGGGCACCGTGTCCCGGTAAATCCAGCAGGTCGATCTGCTCAAACAAGGCTTCACGCGGCGGAGACAGCAGGGGAATTTGCACTTCAGACGCCAGCAGCGTCAGCTCTGCCAGTGACAACGTCACCGGTGTCGCACTTTCCTCGCCAAACTGCGGACACACCGGGATCTGAATATCCCAGGTCGGCGACGGGCTGAACATGCCGTCGGCCGGTTGCATCGCGTCGTCCACTAAAATACTCAGCGGAGCCAGCAGGCTTTGTGCGCCACCCAGATGCTGCAACGTATGTGCGTAATGACGATAGGCAGCGGTCAGCACCGGATCATTGCCCCACAGCAGCGAGAACAAACGCGCGCGGTCATCAATGTTCAGATAAGGCGCGAGCTTCACCGCCACCGGCCAGTAATGCGCATTCAGATGGCGGAAACGGCGGGGATCCAGCCGAATCATGGAATCCCATAATCCCATCATCTTTTCGCTGGTAAAGCCTTCTACCGGTTCCGGCTGGCGGTGCATCATCAGCTGATTCAGATGTTCCGTGATTTGCTGTGCATCCGGTACGTGATACTGACTGTCCGGCCGGAATGCGCGGGTGACGATACGCGCCAGATCCGCTTCATTGAGCAGTAATACCCGCACCGGAAACGCACGGTCACGCACGTCGGCCTGACGGGTGAAGCGGGTGGCAAACCGCGCCTCACGGTTACCGGGATTAATCTGCGTCAGATAATCGAGGGTCACGCCGCCCAGACGGGTTTCAAGGCGTCCGTAATTTCCGGCGGCCAGCGAGCAGATCAGATAGGATTTTCCGGCCTGCGAATGACCGTAAAAGCCCAGCGCAGGCGGCAGTTCACAGGCCAGCGCCAGACGCTGCGCCTGATCGCGGCAACGCTTTAACTGCAGGTTCAGCCGGTCCGCTTCCAGATCCAGACGCGGCGCCTGTGCACGGGTGGATTCCACCCAGTCCAGCGCATCGGTGAGGGTGGCAGACGTCGCCGCAAACTGACGTTGCAGCGCGTTAGTGGTCAGTGATGGCACCGGAATAGTTGCTGTTGTGCGGGTAGTCATGAGACGAATACGCTCCCACTGTCGATCCAGTAATGGCTCTCGCCCAGTGTGTTTAACCGCAGACGCAGGTGATGAGACGGCACTTTAGTGCCGTTATCCAGCACCGCGCTGGCGATATCGAAAAATTCCGGCGTCGGGTGATCTTCCCCTTTTTTCACCGCCAGTTTGACCCGCAGCACGCTGTCGCCCGCCACTTTACGCGCCAGTTCAGGCTCGGCAATCGACAGGGTATACAAAGGTGACGCAGGCCAGCGGTCATTTTCCAGCTGACGGAAACCGAGACAAATAGCGCCACGGATACGGAAGCTGGCCGCGCTGTCGAGTTTGTAATCGTGGGCATCGAGGTCAATGTCGCTGTAACACACATTGTCGTCGTTCAGCGCCTTGTTACCATCGAGCATGCCCAGATAGCGCACCGTGGAATAGGGCTGGAAATCGCCCGCTTTAAAATAGAACCCCGGCAGACGCAGATCCAACGCCAGCAGGCACAGCATCGCGCCGACGGCCGCCGTTGATTTCGGGTTGTCGATACGACCGAGTTTGTTAAACGGATACCAGCCGCTGGTGTGATAACCATCCAGCGATAGCATACGGTTGATCGGCAGCGGTTGCAGATGGCGGAACAGCGCCTGAATGCCGGGGAAGCGCGAAGGGCGGCCGGTCAGCAACAGCACATCGCAATCATGCAGCGACACCACTTCGCACAGCGAACGCAGGTTCTGCGTGATGCTCATGCGATTGGATAAAAACTCGCTGTGCAGCTTGCTGAGTTTGAGCACCAGCGGTGCCTGCAAAATATCAAACACCGCCGAACCGGCAGGCAGCACGCGCTGAATTTCGCCGTGCAGGTAATCCAGCACTTTCTGCGTCGGCGCCTGTTCCAGCAGTTCACCAAACGGCGCATCGATTTCTGCGTGAGTATCCAGCGGATCAAACCGCTCGTAGACTTCCAGCACCGCGCGCGCCAGCGGAATAAAAATCTGTAACGTGCTTTGCTGGCGCAGCGTGGCGTGACCGTCCATGCGGCCTTCGCTGCCAAACAGGCGCGTCATCAGGCTGTCCGGGTTCGCCAGACCGGCTTTTTTCAGCGCCGCATGTAACGCCGGTAAAATATAGAGCTGAATGACATCCAGCAGAATGTCGTCGCCCGCGACTTTAAAACCTTCGCGGAACAGCAGGCGCGGGGTGATTTTGACGTTATTGCCCATGCCGTCATCCAGCCAGTACTGGGTGATCGCCAGATCGGTGGTGCCGCCGCCGATATCAATCGAGGCGATGCGCAGAGTTTTGCCCACCGGCTCGTCATCGGCCAGTTCACGATCCGGACGCGCCATGCTGGCAAAGAATTCGCCGGTATGACCGCCGAAATTCACCTGGGTTTCGTTATACAGATAGACCATTTGTCCGCAGGTGGCTTCGTCCCATTCCATCTGCACATCCGGCACCGGCATGCGGCTTTTCGCCTTGTCGGCCTGCGATTTAAAACCGTCATCCGACGGATGCCAGCCCATGGATTTCCACACCAGACCGATGGCTTCCTGCATACGGCGGCGGAAAATCTCGCGTTCCGGTTTCGGCATCGCCGACGGCAGGGTCAGAATGATATTGCGTAACTGACGCGGCGCTGAAGAACGCAGCATTTTGGTCCGCTGCGCCGGGCTGTTGATTTGCATCAGCGCCTGCGCCAGCAGTTCAGACAGCATCAGCGTCATCACCGAACTGCGGCTGTAATGGGCAGAAAATACCGGCAGACGGTCTTCCGGCGCTAAATCAGACAACGGCTGGCCATCATCATTGATCAGGAAGGTCAGCGGCATGGCGGCCGCCACCGGCTCCTGCACTGCGCCGTGTCCGCCCTGACTGAAACGCCAGCCCGGCGTGTAACTGTCTTCATCCCACAGATAACGGCGCGGGCTGGAAATCCCGGTCGATCCTTCCGTGCCTTCCCGCAACAGGGCCAGACGGCTGGCTTCACGACCGGCGCGCAGAATAGACGGCCAGATAAAGGCGTCATCACGACCGCTTTCGACCGAGAAATTCGGTTTGCCGAAACGCGCCTCGGCGAATTCCACCCGGCTTTCGAACAGTTCGTTATAGAGAAAATGTGGCTGCGAAAGGTCGCGCAGTTGCAGTTCGCTGGTCTGTTTCAGGCCATCGGTTTCCCCCACATGGTCTTCCACCAGAATGCCGCAGGTATGCGAGTTGCCGACATCGAGGATCAGATCCACATTGATCGCCGGTTCCTGCAAGGTGGCACCGTTGATCTTCAGTTCCGGGATACCCAGCTGGCTGCCGAGCATTTCCAGCAGATTCAGGTAATGCGCCTGATATTCAAACTCGCGCAGCGCAACTTTGATATTGCGCGCCTCGCGAGCCTCCCGCAGGGCCGACTGCTCGGTAAAGACTTCACGCAGCCAGCCGTCAACCCAGGTCTGATCGAGGAAATCGAGAAGCTCTTCGTTATGCCACGCCAGCGCAAAACTGATGCCGTTTTTCACGTCATCCGTGACCGGCGTCAGCTGAGTGTGTTCCTCATCGCCTTCCGCCACACGGGTATCAAAAGCAATCACCACGCGGTGCGTACTGCCATCGGCTTCCGGTTTATCCAGTGTACGGATTTGCACCCGCGCCCAGTTGTCCGGCCCGGCCATAAACGTCCGTGGCGGATTGAAACGCAGGAACGGCAACGGCAGCCAGATCTGATCCAGCAACTTGAGCGACTGTTCCAGCGGGAAACTGAACTCAGGACGTACCACTTCAGGCGCGCCGCCGTCCAGCCCCGGTAAAAAATGACGGCCATTTTGCGGATTATAATCCAGACGCAATAACGGGCCGTTGGCGCTTTTACGCACAAATTTGGCAGGCAGTCCGTCATCCCAGACCGGCTTCAGCGCGAAGTCGAGGAACTGAATGCCGCTGTCCTGGATCAGGGTAATCTTTTGTTTAAAATCAATAATCGTTGCCAGCATGCTGTTATTTACCTTCGCGCTTAATCGTCATTGGGTAAACCGTGTCGCCGGTATAACGGCCCTGACACACGGCAGCGCCGGTCGCGCCCTGAGTACAGCTGATTTCCGGCATCTGATAGCGGGAACCGTCGCTGCATTTCGCCCTGTAACGGCTGTTAATCACCAGATTGCCTGATTGCATCAGACCGGCATTGGCCGCCGCACGGCAGGTCACGCCCGCGCCGTAAGTGATTTTCACCGTACCCTGACCTTGTTTGAACTGATAACGCAGCACCGGCGGTTTGCCGGTCACCGGATCTTTGATATCGACGACCACATTCCAGTTACCGTTGAGGAATTTGGTGGAACCGATTTTTACCGCGTCCGGCGGCATCACCAGCGCATTCTTGCTGACCGGCGCAGGGGCCGGTTCGGCGACAACCGGTGTATTTTCCACTTCCGCCACCGGTTGCGGCGCAGGGACAACCGCCGCAGGCGCGACCGGCAATGTCACCGGTTCAGGTGTTTTCACTTCCGGCGCGTTGATTTCTGCCGCCACCGGCGGCGGGGCGATCACCGCAGGCTGTGCTGCCGGCGGGTTGACCGCTTCAGGTTTCGGCACGGCGGCTTTCACCGTGTCAGTTGCTGGCGCAGGCGTGCGCGAATACAGCCAGCCTGCGGCCGAACCGGCCACCACCAGCGCCGCCACCGGCAGCGCCCAGATTAATGGCGATAATGTGCGGCGCGGGGCGGCAACCGGTTCCGGTTTCACCTCCTCCTGCTCAGCCGCACGGGCCTCGATGGTTTTGATCACCCGTACCGGTTCCGGCGCTTCAACCACCGGTTCCGGCGCGTTGATTTTTTCAGCCATCAGCGACAAGGCCGGCAGCGGCCCATCGGCTTTCAGGGTGTCACGCAGGGCGGCAAAAGGATCGGCATTGCTGGTGCTGTCGAGACTGACAAAGCCCCAGAACGTCAGCACCGGCTGACCACCGACCAGATAGACATGGTTTTGGTCCGGGAAACGAAACGCCTTTTCCAGCAGGGACCCGAAGAACTGACTGGCGGATTTTTCAGAGGATTTTGCTGCCTTGCTGATTTGCGCGACCACTTCCAGACAATTTTCCAGCTGACGCAAAGCCGAAGCGCGGGCAGCATCTGTCGCCGCCGCCCAGGACACCACTTTGCCTTCACGGGGGGAATACCAGTCGAGGCGGTCACCGGCCTCGTTAAGTTGCGGGATCGCCAGACAATCGGCAATCACAGGGTGTTTACGCAGACGTAAGGTTTCGCGTAATTGCAGGGCTGAGGCGTAAACCGGTTGCCCGTTTTCGCCCAGCGCAAGGATGTCATTGAGACTGCCACTGCGTAAAAATGATTTTGCCACGCCTGAATAGCCTTTATTGGTTTTGCCCGGCATCAGCGCACAGGCAGAAAAGGTTCATGATGCTGCCACTCTAGGCGATTTAAGCGAAATCAAACGGCGGAATAAGCGACAAAAAGGGTGGCTGTTTAGGGCGTGAGCGCGATGAAAAAGAAGGGAAACCCGTACGGGGGCAAAACGCGCTGTCAGCCCCCATGTGGTGGTCAGAAAATTACAGGTGGAAGTTATCGTACAGATGGCGTTCTATTGCGATCAGTTTGTTACGGTCATAATGACCAAAAAAGAGCGGCCCGCCAATGGCGTTGATCGCCACGCCGCTGGCGGTGATCGCCGCCGATTTAAAATCACCGGCTTTTATCGCCCCCACAGTATCACGTGCAAATACCCGCGCTTCTGAAAGTGAAGCCGATGTTTCGTAAAGGCGTCCGTTTGTCACCGCAGTAATATTGCGTGAGATGCTTTGATACGCCTGCTCCGAAATACCCACATTGGCCTCGCGCAGCATTCTGTTAACGCAATACACCGCCTGCGCGTAAATCGAGAATTTGGTGGTTCTGATTATTTGTTGCTCAAGCTGCCCTCTGCGAAAGAGTCCCTGACCATTATCACCGTATGGCATTATCATTCCTTTTGACTTTCAGTTAAAAACAAACCTCTCCGCGCGGCGGAAAATAGCCTTTCCGCCGCGACGCATAATAATAGAAAGCCGTTTATTCCGACCCCTGAAAATCAGAAAAAAGTGATATGGCGCAAGGATAAAACGGCAGGGTAACAGGCTGTAAGATAATGACATTCACGCTGTGAATGTCATTAGATTTAGAAAGGAACTTAGTTAATAATCCCCCCGTATTTCAGTCCGTGCTTCAGTGCTGAAATAAGGTATCCAGCACGGAAGTAAGATGCTGACGCGCATCGCCCGACAACGACTGAAGGGGTAACGGTAAGCAAGGCGCAGACACTATCCCGAGGATCTCCGCCGCGGCAGCCACTACACGCAAACTGCCGTGTGAACGGAACAGCGCCCAGAGCGGCTCCAGCTGAGCAGACAGCGCCTGCGCAGTCTGCGTATCGCCTTTTTGCGCCGCTCGGGTGATCGCCAGCGGAATTTCCGGGAACAGTCCGGCAATCACCGAATACCACACATCGCCGCCCTCGGTGAGCACCGTTGCCGCCGCCAGATCGCCCGCCGCGCCCAGCGTCACATGCGCAGGCACCTGCGGGCGGAGTGCTGCCAGCCGCTGGCGCGTGGTCAGCGGATCCACTGAAAGACCAGGGATTTTGATGCTGCCGACGTGAGGCAGTTGCGCGATACGCGCATAAAGCGCATCGGAAAACTCAAAATGGGTGGTGGCCGGATTATCGTAAACGCACAGCGGCACGGAAAGATGTCGGCTGACGGTTTCATACAGCGTAAACACTTCGTCTTCCGTCAGTTTCTGATAAGACACGGGAGCCAGTAACACCGCGCTGACGCCCGCCCGCTGGGCATCTTCCGCCAGATGCAGTACATCGGACGTACGCACCGACCCGATGCTGACCATCACCGGGATCCCTCTGGCATGTTCCACCGCCAGTCGCGCCACGCGGTCGCGTTCACTGTGTTTCAGATAGGCATAGCTGCCCGTCGAACCCAGCGCGCCAATCGAATCCACACCGGCCTCTGCCAGCCTTTCCATCAGTCTGACAAAGGCTTTCTCATCAATGCCTTTATCTGTCAGCGGTGTGAGAGGAAACGCACTTAATCCTGTGAACATCGGGTTCTCCGGAAGGGTGAATGAACAGACTTATCATAGAGCAGTGATTTACTTTTTGCCGGATACCGATGATCCGGCATCCGGTTTCAGGCGCAACATATCCAGCCAGCCGATCAGCGTCAGCACGGCAATCACGATAAAGGCCACTTTAAAACTCATGCCCGGTACCGATCCCCAGTGCAGTGCATCCACCAGTTGTTCACCGAGACGGGTCCCGAGCGCGCCCACCGTGATCCCCAGCCCCACGGAAAGCTGCAAGACCGTACTGAACAGGGTATTGGCGTCGGCCATTTGTTTCGCCGGTACGTCGGAAAACGCCAGCGTGCTGATACCCGTAAACTGCATCGAACGGCTGAGACCGCCGAGAAACAGCAATATCATCACCAGCCAGTCAGGCGTGCCGGGCGTCAGGAACGCGCAGAACAGCAGCGAAAACACGCTGAGCAGGCCATTGACCACCAGCACCGGACGAAAACCGAAACGGCGGATCAGCGGCGTGGTCGCCGGTTTCATGGCCAGATTCCCGGCGAACACCGCCAGCACCAGCAAACCGGCATGGAAGGGATCCAGCCCGAAACCGACCTGCAACATCAGCGGCAGCAGGAAAGGAACGGCGCTGATGGTTACCCGGAACAGCGAACCGCCGCCCATACTGATACGAAACGTCGGGATCACCAGCGCACCTAAATGCACCATCGGGGCAGGATCGCGGTACAAATGACGAACAGCCAGCACCGATAACACCGCGCCCGCCAGCAACAACAGCACCGCAGTGGTCCATAGAATATGGTCCTGACTGATCAGTTCCAGACCCGTCACCAGCGACAGCATCGCCAGCCCGGTCAGCACAAACCCCGGCTTGTCAAAATGCTTCGGCTCTTCGGCAGGTTCCTGCGGAAATAACCGCCACGCCAGCATGATGGCGATGATCCCGAGCGGCACATTGATATAGAAAATCCAGTGCCAGGAGGCGTAGTGCGTGATGAACCCGCCGAGCGGCGGCCCGAGGATCGGCGCGACCAGCGCGGGCCAGGTCAGCGTGGCGATGGCTTTAATCAGCTGCGGTTTCGGCGTGGTTTTCAGTACGGTCAGACGCCCGACCGGCACCATCAGCGCACCGCCAATCCCCTGAATGATGCGCAAAATAATAAATTCGCTGACGCTGCTCGCCATGGCACAAAACAGCGAGGCCAGCGTAAACACGGCAAGGGCGAAGGTGAACACATTCCGCGCCCCGAACCGTTCTGCCGCCCAGCCACTGGCCGGGATCAATACCGCCAGCGTGAGCATATAGGCGCTCATCCCGGCATTCAGATCCACAGCGGAAACCCCGAACGACAGGGCCATTTGCGGCAGCGCGGTGGCAATCACCGTGCCGTCAATGAACTCCATGAAAAAAGCCGCTGCCACCAATAAAGCAATTACGGAGAGACCCGAACTGACGGCGGACTCTTCCTGCGGATGTTCTGACGCATCCGATTTACTCTGGCTCATGTATTCTGTCCCGGATAAAACGACGTCGCTGCAAGATGCAGCAAAAGATAGATGATAAGTATCAAACCTATCACACACCTTTATGCGGGTTATAGATCAGACGAGGATCAAAAAGAGCGGTTTTTTACGCGCCGCTTACCGCCGTAAAAAACTCACCCTTTAACGGGCAGGCAAAATCACTCACATCCTCCTGCAGACACAGGGCGACATCAGCAGCAAAACCACGGCGTAACAACTCCCTTGCGGAGCCGCACTGTTCAAGTTCCGCCAGCGGCAGGTTGTCGTACACCGCACGGGCCGCACGGGCTTCAGGGGAAACAACGCGATGTGGCAAACGGGCAACCAATCCTCCCGCAGCGGCGAGATCTTCAATCGCCGGACGCAGACTGTTATCCGGCCATTTTTCACCGGCGGGGATCAGCAGAATGCGCTGATACTTTTCACAGGCGCGGGCAGTGGCAGTGGCAGTGAGATTACGAAAGCAGGCAGTGAAAATCGCGGCGTCATGGGTTCTGGCGGCAAAGGTCAATGCTGAACCGTTGGGAGAAGGCAGGACCAGCCGGGTTCCGGCGGAGATTTCCTGCAAAGAGCAGGGCGAAAGCGTGAAACCCGGCCCCTGAAAACGCCGGTCAAACTGCGCGCATTGCGCATCCCGCGCAACGGCATACTGCTGCGCACTGGCGTCTTTCCACGGATACGGATACACCGTAGCGCCAGAGTCTGTTGCGATACTGACGCAGGTGGAAAACGACATCACATCGATAATCACGATGCAGTCGGCGTCCGCCGCCAGATGCTCCACCGCCTGCGCGCCCCATTCCAGACGAACATCAAAATCAGTTTGCGAAAAATCAGTCATTGAAACGCCCTGGTGAGAATAACAAAGCAAGAAAAAGAGGATTTGTCAGGAAGTAAATTAACTACACTGAACAACACAATTTTAGCGGTCTGCATACATCAATAAAACAAGACATCAGATAATGTTCAATAGGGGATGTGAATGAAAAGTGGTGATTATTGCCGTCTGTTGCTGTTAGCCGCGATCTGGGGTGGCAGCTTTCTGTTTATGCGGGTGGCGTCTCCGGCGTTCGGGGCCATTAATACCGCGTTTCTCCGGGTGTTGTTCGGATTTATCGGGCTGGTGGTGATCCTCGCGGTGCTGAGAACGCCGCGCGATTATCAGCAAAAATTTGGCCATTCGTTGCTGCTCGGGGTGATCAACTCCGGTTTGCCGTTCCTGATGTATTGTCTGGCCGCGCGCTGGCTTCCGGCGGGTTATTCCGCCATCCTCAACGCCACCACGCCGCTGATGGGGGTTGTGCTCGGCGGCCTGTTCTTCCATGAAACCGTGACGCTTAAAAAAGCACTCGGCGTGCTGACCGGCCTGTTCGGCATTACCTTGCTGACCACCACCGGCAGCGCAGAATCAGTCCCGCAACTGCTGGCGGGGGTGATAGCCTGTCTGGTGGCGACCGGTTGTTATGCTGTCGCCGGTTTCCTCACCCGTCGCTGGATCACCGAACGCGGCGGGCTGGATCCTAAACTGGTGGCTACCGGCAGTCAGCTGGGTGCCACATTGTTCCTGCTGCCGTTTTTCCTCTATACCTCGGCTACCGAAGCGCCGGTGACCTGGGCGCAACCGCTGGTCTGGCTCTGTGTGCTGGCAGTCGGTTTCGTTTGCACCGCGTGGGCGTACATTTTGTATTTCCGGCTGATTGCCGATATCGGCCCGCTGCGCAGCATGACCGTGACATTCCTGATCCCGCCGTTCGGCATCCTCTGGGGGTATCTGCTGCTGAATGAAACGCTGTCTGAAGGGTTCTTTGCCGGTGGCATTCTGATCTGTCTGGCGGTTTGGCTGGTACTCAGTCCGGGAAAATCGCTGGCCGGAAAACCGAAAACACCCGCACCTGAAACCAAATAATCTCAGGTGCGGGCAGGGGATTAGCCGAGGTATTGATAAGTCGCCGCAAGGTCACGTAGCCTGCGGCGTTTATTTACGTCATTTAAAAAAACACCAGACAAATAAATGCATTGAATTACATCCACCAAATGAATATATGTTCCTAAAGTGTATAAATGAACGGTCTGGTTTTTGAATAAATGTGAAGCAGACAAATAACAGGCCATCGCCCATGTGTAAAATGACCCACAACCATAAAAAAGGAGACACACATGGCGAACATGATTTACGTGACAATTAAAGGAAAGCAACAAGGTTTGATTTCTGCCGGTTGCTCAACGCTGAATTCTATCGGTAACCGGTATCAAGCTGCTCATAAAGATCAAATCATGGTTCTGTCCTTCGAACACGCATTGACCAGAGCGAAGAATGTCAATCACGGTCCGATCTCATTTATTAAACTTATCGATAAGTCATCCCCCTTATTTGGCATCGCCATTTCTGCCAATGAAGAGCTAGAAATGAAGTTTGATTTTTTCCGGACATCGGCTTCAGGGGTTAATGAAATTTACTATTCGGTAACGGTAAGGAAAGCATATCTCCATGGCATCAGCCTCATTTATCCCCACGCCATTGATCATGCAGGTGACCAACCAGAAGAAATGATCTCAGTTAATTACCAGAGCATTACCTGGGAGCATATTAAAGCAGGCACTTCAGGTTATAGCATTTGGGATGAGCGCGTTTTCTAAAAACTCTCACCGATATGATTAAACAAGGTTGGCATTATGGAAAACAACGAACTCATCTGCAAACCGGAGGGCAGGAATTTTCGCCGCTGGGATTTTCTTGATTATACTATTGCAAGGTGGCACGAGGATGACCCGTTTAATTATTGGGGTGACGCTTACCTTTACCTCTATAAAGACTCATTCATCCGGTTTCACAAAGAAACAATTACAAAATATGCGCACATAGCAAAGATACCTGCGCTGCTTCTTGCTGATGTTGCATGGCAGGAAGCCGGGGGCAAACCCGACAATTTAAAACCACAAGTCTTATTATACAGACAACTTATCGATTCATTCCGAAGCAATAATGATTACTCTAACAGAGTCTCCATTGGAGTTGTGGCAATACAAATACGTGCCGTGGCCGAAACTCTGGGGATAGAACCGAGATCACTTTCAACAAGACAACAATTGCAAATTGGAAGATGTTTACAAAATGACGATTTTAACTTAAAAGTTGTTGCTCTTCACTTACGTGAACTCGTTGAATATGACTATCCAGACACCAACACCGACATACTGACTGACGAACAATTGATATTAGCGGGCTCACGATATAACAGAGGTATTGAAAGGCAAAAACGAGATTTCATTAACGCTATTTCTTTACCTGTAAGCGATCAGCGCCGCAATTACATTTCTTACGGACTTGCCATTATAAAACGGAAGGACAGAATCAAAAAACTGATGGGAATTCACTGATGGATAATTTAAAGCCCGTAACCCTTTCTGCATTACTCGGCCCTTTTGTTTTTTTATATTATTGTTTTTGTGCGTTACTGATTTTCATCTTTTCTGTTATTGATACAACACAAAGTCTCACTGAGACTTCAGACTGGTGTGCAAATGTGCAGGGGTTTGACGGTCTTGATGGAGATGTCACGCGAGGATTCTCTGCTTTTGTCACCGCACTCTTTATTGCTCCGTTAGTATTTTTCTTTCCCACTGCAATAAAGAAAAAAAACTACAGCAGATGCGTCATGTTCACGGTGATTGCTGTCTACTGGGGGTGGACATTTTTTGGCAGATTTTGGTTTTGTTAGCACACCGAAAACTCCCGCACCTGAAACCAAATAATCTCAGGCGCGGGCAGGGGATTAGCCGAGGTATTCGATAATGGATAATCCGCCGTTATAGTCGGTGCTGTAGATAATGCCTTGTGCATCGACAAAGACATCACAGGACTGGATCACCTGCGGCCTGCCGGGACGTTTATCCATCATGGTGGCGGGCGCGGCGGGCACCAGCGCACCGGTTTCTTTCGGCTGATACGGATTGCTGATGTCGTATGCCCGCACACCGGCATTCTGATAGGTGGCGAAAATCAGCGTTGAGCTGATAAAACTCCCCGGCCGGTTTTCATGCAGATTATGCGGTCCGAAGTGCGCCCCTTTGCTGACGTAGTCCCGTTCTTCCGGTTGCGGGAAGGTCGAAATACTGACCGGATTCGACGGCTCGCGCACGTCGAACAGCCAGATAAGTTTCTCGCCATCTTCCTGATTATCCAGCACCGCTTCATCCAGCACCACCAGCAGATCACGGTCGGGCAACGGCAGCGCGGTGTGCGTGCCGCCGCCAAATGGCGGGCTCCAGTTGCGGTGCGAAATCAGCTGCGGAGCAGTGCGGTCTTTGATATCCAGCAATGTCAGGCCGCCGTCGCGCCAGCTGGCATACGCCGTATCGCCGCTGATGATCGCGTGGTGCAGCGCGTAACGTTTGCCCTCCGGCCAGTCCGGCGTTTCACCGCCAGCGGTGTGCATACCCGGCAACCACCAGCGTCCTGCGACCTGAGGATTGCGCGGATCAGCCAGATCGAGGGTCAGAAAGATGTAATCGCTGTAGCCGTCAATCAGCGCGGACACATACGCCCAGCGCCCGCCGACATACCAGATACGATGCACGCCGATGCCTTCCAGCCCGAGAAAACCGATTTCTTTTGGCTGATCGGGCACCGAAATATCGAAGATGCGCACACCCGCGCTCCAGCCACGCTGCTGCGTACCCTGCACCGTCTCGCTGACGGAGCGGGTGTAATAGACTTTTTCATCGGCGAACCGCACATCCGCAAACAAATCACGGGCGTTGATCACCAGCAGTAAATCGTCATGCGCCTGTAAATGCACATTCCAGGTGCCCGGCGGTGCCGCCACAAAACCGGCAGGGCGCGGATTTTTCGGGTCGCGTACATCCACAATGGAGAAACCCTGTGACACCATATGGCCGATATAGGCGTAACCACGGTGAACCATCACCTGCACGCCGTCCGGTTTTCCACCCTGATCGCTTTGACCGATCAGCCGCATATTACGGCTGTACTCCGGGGTCGGGAGAGATTGCGTTGTCATAATCCGGCCTTATTTTTTATGCTGCGCTTCAAGGGTGGCGAACCACGGCGCAATGAAATCATCGGATTTGCCCCAGCCCGGGATCACTTTCGCCAGCGACGCGACGTTCACCGCATCCGGATGACTGATCAGCAGCGCCTGCGGAATGGCCGCCGCTTTAAACTCATAGGTCGCCGGGGTTTTCTCACCGGCAATTTTGTTGACCACCAGACGCAGGTTGATTGCGCCGATCAGTTTAGGATCTACCGCCACGCTCAGTTTCCACGGGCTGTTGGCGGCGCGCATCAGGCCGATATCCTGATTGGAAATATCGATGCTGTAGAGTTTGATTTCGGTGCGGCCATTTTCCTGCAAGGCTTTGTACGCGCCCTGACTGAACGCATCCCAGGTTCCCCAGATGGCGTCGATTTTGCCCTTAGGGTATTTCGCCAGCAGTGCGCCGATTTTATTGGCGGTATCGCCCTGAACATCCGAAGACACCGCGCCGACCGATTCCAGTTCATGAATGCCCGGACTGGCGGCTAACACTTTTTTGTAGGCATCCTGACGACGTTCCATTGGCGGGAAACCGGCCACCCACAGTTTGACGATATTGGCTTTGCCGTTGAAATCTTTTACCAGTTGCCCGACGGAAAGATCGGTCAGCGAGGCGTCGTCCTGTTGGGTGACGGTCACACCGGGAATGTCACCGTTCACCGCCGTATCGAACACCGATACCGCGATGCCACTGGCCGTAATGCGTTTCAGCAGGTCGGTGGAATAAGGATCACGCCCCTGTGACAAAATAATGCCATCATATTTCTGGCTGATGGCCTGATTGACGAAATCCTGAAATTTGGCGTCGTCGCCGTTACTGAGGAAAGTGCTGACCTGAAAACCCAGTTTGCGGCCTTCCTGAATCGCGCCGGAGACAAACTGCGTGGTGTTGTCATCGGAGCCGAGATTGCGGATCACGGCGATGCGGACCGGCCCTTTATGGTCGGCTATCGCTTTCGGCACCGGCGCGGTGTCTGCCGCGAAAGCAGGAAAAACGGAGAGCAGGCTTAATGCCAGCAATGAAGCAGAAAACAGTTTCATGTTTATTACCCTGTGTGGTTAATCATCATTTAACGGGAGGACAATTCACGCGAGCCCTTTGTGCAGGCTTTTATAGTGGGTTAATGAATTGATTGTCCGAGTTTTCATGACCGGGTAACACTTGGCAACGAACGAAAAGGCATAAGTTAATGCCAAAGAGTATTAGCCATCCGGATGTCCGGGAGTAGGATGTTAACAGCTTCTAAATTAAGGATTTCCCCATGAGTGATACTGATATCCGCGTGGTAACCGGCCCCGCCAACTATTTTTCTTTCCCCGGTGCGATCGACCGCCTTGCAGAATTTTATACGCCGGAACAGCTGGATAAAGCCCTGTGGATTTACGGCGAGCGCGCCCTGGTGGCCGCACAGGATTTTCTTCCGGAAGCCTTTACCGCATCGCAGGCAAAGCGCGTGTTGTTCAAAGCCCATTGCAGCGAAACCGAAGTGCAGCGCATTGCGGATATCGGCGGCCATGACCGTCAGGTAGTGATCGGTATCGGCGGCGGGGCGGTGCTGGATACCGCCAAAGTCGTGGCGCGACGTATGGGATTGCCGGTTGTCGCTATCCCGACCATCGCCGCGACCTGTGCGGCCTGGACGCCGCTTTCCGTCTGGTATAACGACGAAGGGCAGGCGCTGCGTTACGAAATCTTTAATGACGCCAATCATCTGGTGCTGGTCGAACCGCGCATTATCCTGCGCGCGCCGAAAGCGTATCTGCTGGCCGGGATCGGCGACACGCTGGCGAAATGGTACGAAGCAGTCGTACTCAGTCCGCAGCCGGAAAAACTGCCATTAACCGTGCAGCTCGGTCTGAATACCGCGCTGACGATCCGCGACGTGTTACTCAATGAAAGCGAAGCTGCCTTGCAGGCGCAGGACGATAACCAGCTGACGCAGTCTTTCCTGAATGTACTGGATGCGATCATTGCAGGGGGCGGATTAGTCGGTGGTCTGGGCGACCGTTTCACACGCATTGCCGCCGCGCATTCCGTGCATAACGGTCTGACCGCGCTGCCGCAAACCGATGCTTTCCTGCACGGCACGAAAGTGGCTTACGGCATTCTGGTGCAAAGCGCACTGCTCAATCAGCCGGAAGTGGTGACGCAGTTAACCGCACTGTACAAGGTGCTGGATCTGCCGGTGAGTCTGGCGGCGTTACAGGTGGATATTCATGATGAGCAACAGCTTTCCCGCCTGATTGAACGTACCCTGCAACCGGGCGAATCCATCCATCTGCTGCCGGGAAATCCTGACGCCGAACAACTGCGGCTGGCGTTTGAATTTGTGGAGAATAAATAACAGAAGCAAAAAAGGCCCCTGTTAACACAGGAGCCTTTTGTTATTCAGACCCTGTTAAGGATGCTGTTTCGCAAACTCTTCTTTGGCTTTTTGCAGTTGCTGCTGGAAAGCCGTATTGGTGTGCAGGGTGGCGACAACGGCGGAGCCGACAATGCGCGCGGCATCGACGTCACTTTGCCAGTGGTAGCCGCAAATGACCCGGCTCTGGCCTAAATCGAAACCGCGTTGCAGGATCTGATCCTGACGTTGCGGGTTAATTTCGGTCAGCACCAGCGCGGTGGCCCAGCCGATAGAGGTATGGCCGGACGGGTACGAGCCGTTTTTCGACAATTTATCCTGCTCGGTGGTGTTACAGGTCGGGACGCCGTAGAAGGCAAACGGACGGATGCGCATGTACTTTTCTTTGGCAGAGCGGGTCGCCAGATCACCGGCATCTTCGATCATATTGGTCAGTAATTTATGCAGTTCCGGCGTGTCTTTGGCGGTGATCGGCGAGCCGAATGCGCCGGAGAAGGCATTGGCTACGCCGCCGGCGCTCAGGTTGGCATCTTCTGCCGCCAGTTTGCCGCGTTCCGTTGAGCGCAACAGACGGCCCTGTTCATACATGGCCTGATCGTTCAGAAACGCGATACTGCCTACCGCTGGCGGTGGCGGAAGCAGTGCCAGGCTGTTAATCGCCTGATCGTTTTTTAAGTAATAAAGGTCTGGTTTGGTGGTCGCGTCATTGCCGGTCAGGGCGAATGCATTGACAGAGAAAAGGCTGGCGAGGCAAAAAGTAGAAATAATTTTCATCAAGGTTTCCTTACAACTGCTGAATGATCATTACGAATTCATTTTCGTAACATTTCCCAACACATCTGAGTAAACCAAATTATCGCCTGCGGTGTGTGGACGATGTCTGAAAACGAGAAACTCATCACTTTTATGAATAGTTATCTGGCTCTGCCACGGTTTTTTGTCGTGCGGATAAACGGCAGCTAAACAGCCTGCACTTAATCTGACAGCCTCGCTTCTCATTAAAACCACGTTGTAAAGATGTTTAAAAATCCGGTGATAACGTGATGATTTCTGGCACCGGGAAGACATCATGGAACACTCACCACTCAACGACACCGAATCCCTCAGCGGCAATTTCCCCGTTGAACAGACAAGCAAAAAAAGCAGCGGATTCACCCTTTTCAGGGATCTGCTGAGCGGGGCGTGCGTGCCGGATAACCTGTGGCGCGACCGCATGTACCGCGTGAAGTACGCCGTGCGCGCCTTGCTGCATCCGCTGGATACTTTAAAAGTGCTGGATAAAATGGCCGCCGAGCCGTTGTGGCACGAAGCTTTCACCGTGCAGACCAAGCTGCCGGGAAAAATTCACAAACCCTATCTGTATCTCGGATTGCCCTCTGCCGGACGTGCGGCGGCGCTGGTCGATCACTATGACTTTGTGAAAAGTCTCGACAGTGTGGCGTTACGCAACACCTTTCTGAGCGCAACGGGTAACACCATCACCCGCTTTACCGGCAAAGACGGCGAAGCTTTCCATGTGGTACTGGGATCGATCGGTAAATCGGAGCGGGAAGGTGAAGCCAATATGTTCCTCTATATGGAGGAGACCTTGCTCGCCGCGCTGACCTTCAGCGTGGTGCAGCGTCCGCAAGGGCTGACCCTGATCGTCGGCGGGTTCCAGGGCGCACACCGGTCGACGCCGCATGAGGTGATTAAGCAGGCGACCAAATCCTGTTACGGGTTGTTCCCGAAACGGCTGCTGCTGGAAAGCCTGCAACGTCTTGCGGCACACACCGGCGTGCAACACATTCTGGCCGTCAGCGACACCGGGCACGTATTCCGCAGCCTGCGTTACCGTCATCGTAAGAAAAACGTCTTCGTCGCCAGCTATAACGAATTCTGGGATTCCATCAGCGCCACCCGCTGTTCCCCGGCGTTGTATCAGGTACCGGCGGAACTGCCGCGCAAACCAATGGATGAGATCGCCAGTAAAAAACGCTCTGAATACCGCAAGCGTTATGCCTTGCTCGATGAACTGCATGAGAGCACCGCATCGTTACTGGAAGCCTGATCGCAGACTCCCCGTATTTTCCCGCTGTAGCAGGCAACAGGGCCAGGGACTGGCCTTTCCCTTCGTTTATTCCTTCTTTATGCATGACCTTCACTGAAAATTCCGAAGAGGATGTAAAATTCTCGTGCAGGTTAAGTGTCGGTTTAGTAAAGCAATAGACAGGTAATCATTCGATTTAAAACTAATGCAATCCGAACGTTTTCGCCAAATGTGGATAAATGATGGCGAGGAATGTTACACGTATCGCAAAATCGCTGCTCAAAACCCCCGCGCTGTTTTAAATGTGATGCTATTCACATCAATTCATTCATCCCGCCTATATAAAACGCTATCTCTATAAAAACGAAACATCGGTTCATTTTATAAAAATCTCTCTGGGCGGAAACTCATGAACGCAGAAAAACCTATTTTATTTAAACATCAGCTGGCTTACGGCGGTGGGAACCTGTTGGGCAGCGGGGCACTGGCGATCGCCGGGATCTGGCTGCTGTATTTCTACACCACCTTTTGCGGCCTGACGCTGTTACAGGCGTCGGCGATCTTCTCAGTGGCCAGTATCATTGATGCCATCAGTAACCCGCTGATGGGCTATCTCTCGGATAATTTCGGCAAAACACGCCTCGGTAAACGCTTCGGGCGTCGCCGCTTCTTCATCCTGCTCGGCGTACCGCTGATGATGTTCTACCCGCTGTTATGGGTAGAGGGCTTCGGTTTCTGGTATTACCTGTCCACCTACGTGCTGTTCGAGCTGATCTACACCTCCGTCATGGTGCCGTACGAGACGCTGGCGACAGAAATGACCACCGACTTCTCCGCGCGTTCCAAGCTGACCGGCTATAAAGCCATTTTCGGTAAAGTGGCGAACTTCCTGGCGGCGTTCATTCCTGGCCAGTTCATCCTTATTTACGGCAAAGACTCGGCGCAGCCGTTCTTCTTCACCGCACTGACTTACGGCGTGATCCTGTTTATCGCCATCGGCATGTTGTACCTCTCGTCGTGGGAGCGTCCGGTAGAAGAAACCACGCCAGCCGATGAGAAGAAAATGAGTCTCGGCAAAACCATGCTGACGCTGGTGCGCGACATGAAATCGACCTTCCATCTGAAGGTGTTCCGCAAGCACCTGGGCATGTATCTGTGCGGCTTCGGGGCGGAATGGCTGTTTGCGTCGGTCTTCACCTATTTCATCATTTTCGTGCTGCAATATGACCCGAGCATGGTTGCCGGGCTGAGCAGTCTGAACTCCATCCTGCAACTGTTCTCAACCGCCATCTTTATCGGCATCTGTGTGAAGCACGGTTTCAGCAAGCCTTACATCCTGGCGCTCGGCATCGTGATTTTCTCTGTGCTTTGCTACAGCCTGCTGCATTTCCTGCATCTGCCGCAGCAATACGCCACCGTCGCCATGCTGACCATCACCGTCGTGTTCGGTATCGGTACCGGCGGGGTGTATTACATTCCGTGGACGGTGTACACCTTCCTGGCGGATATCGATGAAGCCTTCACCGGCCGCCGCCGCGAGGGGATTTACGCCGGGGCCATGACCTTCTCCGGTAAGCTGATGCGTTCGGTGATCGTCTTCGTGATGGGCGCTATCCTGAGTTTCTACGGCTTCCAGTCCAAATCGCACACTCAGCCCGAAAGTGCCGTTACCGCCATTGCGCTGGTGTTCTGCATCGGGGTTATCGCGCTGGCGCTGATGGCGATTGTCTTCAGTAACCAGATGAAACTGAACCGTAAAACGCACTTAGTAGTCCTCGGCGAAGTGGCGCGCATTAAAGCAGGCGGCCAGATCAGCCAGGTGCAACCCGAGGTCCGCGCGGTCATGGAAGAACTGATTGGTTACCCGTATGAACAATGCTGGGGTAACAGCGTGGTGTGCCGCAAAATCTTCGATACCCCTGCCGTGGAAGTTGACGAACCTAAACCCATGGTCAGTACCACGCAGCAACCGTAATACCTGATCTTCTCCGTTATTTTTCATATCACCGACTGGCCGGGAAACCGGCCAGCGACCAGCTACGTTTTTAGGATGAGAACGAACATGTGGGAACCAAAACTGTTTTTTGTCGCGTTGTCCCTCGGGATCAGCGCACAAAGCGTTGCCGCTGCATTGCCTGATACCGGCAAACTGGTGTGGCACAGCATCACGTTCGGTCAGTCGACCGACGTCAACTTCGCCACCAACGTCCTGCCGGAGAAAACCGGCATGAACGAAACGCTGCTGGCGGGGGGTAAACCCGTTGCGGCGGCAGGCACTCTGCTGACCACGCCGTTTACGCTGGAAAGCCGTGGCGGCAAAGTGGGCAACAGCCACGACGGCCTGACCTATTTTTATACCCGCTTACCGGCTGATGTGAATTTCCAGCTTGAAGCGGATATCACGCTCAATCAGTTCGGGCCGGAAAACGGCGCGAAACCGGCAGGGCAGGAAGGTGCCGGCTTGCTGGTGCGCGATATTCTGGGCAACCCGCGTGAACCGGTGACCAAACCGGGGATTGAGGAATTACCCGCCGCCTCGAACATGGTGATGAACAGCGTGATGGCCATCGGGGACACACCGCCGGTCGTGGCGCTGATTGCCCGTCAGGGCGTGCAGCAACCCTGGGGAAATACCGGGATCAGCATCGTGCGTGAAAGCTATCATCCGCTGACCACGCCGACCCGTTTCCTGCTGAAAATGACCCGCACCGACAGCGGTTTTGACGTCGCCTATGCGCCGCAGGGCAGCGATCAGTGGGTCAGCAAGTCGGCAGCTGGCGCTGATCGCGTGACGCAGCTCGACAAGACCGGCTATTACGTCGGCTTCTTCGCCTCACGCAATGCCCGCATCACCGTGCATCACGCAAAGCTGACGCTCAGCGAAGCGCATACGTTGCCGTCCGCGCCTTACGTGACACCGTCACTTAAACCCCGTATTGAGATCATGTCATCCCCGGTGATCACCCGACGTGACAGCGTTTTCCAGTTGCGCACCAATGGCGACGGTAAGGTAATTATCGAACAGGGCGGCAAGGCGTTATTGCGTGAGAAAGCCGTGAAGGGCGGTGACGTGATCGCCGTGCCGTTCCATGCCGAACAGCCTGCCACCACGCTGAACATCACGTTTACGCCGGAAAACGGCACACCGCTGATGCAGACATTCCCGGTCAGCATGGCGCTGGTGAGCAATCCTGATGTGCTGTATGTGTCACCCGGCGGCGCGGCGGATAATGACGGTTCGCAGGAACATCCGCTGGATTTCGCCAGTGCAGTCAATCTGCTGGCACCGGGCGGCACCCTGTGGCTGGCAGACGGCGACTATCCGGCGTCCGTGATCCCGGCGACCGCCAGCGGTACCGCGCCACAGCGCAAAACGCTGCGTCCGCAGGGCAACAATGTGGTGTTTAACGGCCTGAAACTGCAGGCCAGTTACTGGGATGTGCAGGGCATTACCGTCACGCAAAAGAGTTTCCATATCGCCGGAAGCGATAACCATCTTGATCAGGTGAAGGCACATCATGCCGACGATACCGGCATCTGGGTGGCGTCGCCGGACGGCATCGGGCGCGCGTTATGGGCCAGCCGAAACCTGATCAGTAACTCAGAATCCTGGGGCAATCAGGATCCGGGACGCAAAAACGCGGACGGTTTCGCGGTGAAAATGCGCGTGGGTGAGGGTAACCGGCTGGTGAACTGTTATTCCCACGACAATATCGACGACGGTTTTGACCTGTTCAACAAGATTGAGGACGGCCCGAACGGCAGCGTCACCATTGAAAACAGCCGTTCAGTACACAACGGCAGCAACGGTTTCAAACTGGGCGGTGAAGGATTGCCGGTCGCGCATAAAGTGCTTAACAGCGTGGCAGAGGAAAATGGCATGGACGGCTTTACCGATAACTTTAATCCGGGTGCGCTGATCGTGGAAGGCAACCGGGCGGTGGACAATAAACGGTTCAATTTCCTGTTCCGGCCTTCGCCTTACACCACGGCAGATAAACAGGGCATATTTAAGAACAATATTTCCGTGCGCACCGTGCCCGGCAAATATGATGACGCCGTTACCGGCAATGTAGATAAGAGTAATCATTTTTATACCGGCAGTAACAGTACCCATAGCGCGAAATAATTTATTCAGCGCAACCTGAAACAGGACGTTTCTCTATTAAATAAAAATATTAATCAATATCTCTGGGATTATACATAATGAAAAAGAGCAGACTGATGATCTGCGGCTTACTGCTGGCCAGCGCCGGCAGCCAGGCCGTGACGATTGACCTTCGCCATGAATGGCTGGATGACAGTAAACAACATAAAGACAGGGCGATGGTGTCGCACCGTTTTGCCAACGGCTTTGGTTTCTCGCTGGAAGCTAAATGGAAATCCGGCGGTGACAACCCGAATAAACCCTTTAATAATCTGGTAGATAATGGCACTGAAAGCACCGTCAGCTATCAGTATAAAATAACGCCAAAGGTGTTTGTGCAGCCGGGCTTTACGCTGGAATCCAGTTCTGACAGCAGTATTTACAAGCCGTTTTTAACCGCCGGATATACTTTTGACAGCGGGATATATTTCAATGCACGTTACCGCTATGAATATACCCGTTATACCAAAGAAAATACCGAAGACCGTAAAACCAATCGCGGTGAAATCTGGCTGGGTTATCGTCTTGCCGACTGGCGTTTCGAATATAACTATATTTATAAACACAGCGATCAGATCCTGTATGACAATGATAAATGGGATTACGAACAGGATCTGAAAGTGGCTTATAATATTAATAAACAATGGACGCCTTATGTTCAGGTCGGTAATGTTTCCGTGCGCAAAACCACGGATGAAAGACAGACCCGTTTCCGTCTGGGGATCCAGTATAATTTCTGATCCGCACGCCGTGTGGTAATGAGTAACATCATGACGTTTCACGCCGTTCAGTTCACGCTGACCGGCGTGTTTTGGTTTTTGGAATAATCTGATATTCCTTCTAAGTCCTTTATTTAAGCTAGTATTTATTCGATGGTGTAAAGAGGGTCTGCAGTATTTTATTGTGAAGTCCCCCACAAACAGGAGAATTACTTTGGCTACAACGATGAAGGAAACGCTTTCAACCACTCCCCCCATTACCGCCATTACTGGCGACAACTACGCCTTCTTCTTCGATGTCGACGGCACTCTGGCAGAAATCCGTGATGAACCGGATGCGGTCACTATTCCCGCAGAGGTTCGCGATCACCTGAAAACCCTTTTTGCCGCCTCATCCGGCGCACTGGCGCTGATTTCAGGCCGTCCCGTGGAGCAGCTTGATCAACTGGCGGCACCGCTGGTTCTGCCTGCGGCGGGCGTACACGGTGCGGAGATGCGCGACGGTGCGGGTAAACTGCATCGCGTCACCTTACCGGCCGATGTCGAAGCCCGGGTGCAGCACCAGCTGGAACAGGGCATGGCTGAACTGCCGGGCACCTTGCTGGAAACCAAAGGCATGGCCTTTGCGCTGCATTACCGTCAGGCGATGTTGCATCAGCAAAAAGTGCTGGCGCTGGCGGAATCCGTGGTGGCGAACTATCCGGAACTGGTGCTTCAGCCCGGTAAATGCGTTATTGAGATCAAACCCCGCGGCAAGGACAAAGGCGCAGCGATTTACAGCTTTATGCAACAGCCGCCTTTTGCCGGTCGTCTGCCGGTGTTTATCGGCGATGACCTGACCGACGAAAAAGGCTTTGAAGTGGTCAACGCCATGAACGGTATTTCCGTGAAGGTCGGTGAAGGAGAAACCCTGGCCCGTTATCGCGTTGACCGCGTCAGCGATGTTTACCAGTGGATCGAAGCGTTACAACGTCACATTATCACATTGCACAAGGAGTCAACATTATGAGTCGCCTGGTTGTTGTGTCTAACCGGATTGCCATTCCTGACGGGTCGAAATCGGCGGGCGGGCTGGCTGTAGGGATTTTGGATGCGTTGAAAAACACGTCAGGTGTCTGGTTTGGCTGGAACGGGGAAATTAGCGAGTTTTCCGGCGAAGATGAGGATGATCTCAGCCTGATGGAAGATGACGGCATCACCTATGCGTCCGTGCCGCTCAATCAGAACGATTACGATCTCTATTATTGTCAGTTCTCCAACGCCGTACTTTGGCCAGCGCTTCATTACCGTATCGATCTGGTGGATTTCCAGCGTGAAGCCTGGGAAGGCTATTGCCGGGTCAATGATATGCTGGCGAAAAGATTGCAACCGCTGATCAAACCCGACGATACCCTGTGGATCCACGATTACCATTTACTGCCGTTTGCTGCCGCGCTGCGCAAACTGGGCGTGAAAAACCGCATCGGTTTCTTCCTGCATATTCCGTTCCCGACGCCGGAAATTTTCAACGCCGTTCCCACGCACGACGAACTGCTCAAAATGATGTGCGAATACGATTTGCTGGGCTTCCAGACCGAGGGCGACCGCCTGGCGTTTCTGGATAACCTGAAAGCACTGACCGACATTGAAGACTGCGGCGAAAATCAGCATCAGGCTTTCGGCAGCACCTTTGCCACCGGCGTTTATCCAATCAGTATTGCGCCGGACAGCATCAAAGAAATGGCCGAAGGGCCGCTGCCGCCGAAAATGGCGGCCATGGAACGCGAACTGCGCGAAGCCCAGAACATCATTTCCTGTGAACGTCTGGATTACACCAAAGGGCTGCCGGAGCGTTTTCTGGCCTTTGAGGCGTTGCTGGAGAAATTCCCGCAGCACCGTGGCAAGGTGCGCTATTCTCAAATTGCACCCACATCACGCGGCGACGTGCAGGCCTATCAGGAACTGCGTCATCAGCTGGAAACAGAAGTCGGGCGGATTAACGGCAAATACGGCAGCTTTAACCAGACGCCGCTGTTTTACCTGAATCAGCATTTCCAGCGCAGCCTGTTGATGAAACTGTTCCGGCTGACCGATGTCGGACTGGTAACGCCCCTGCGTGATGGCATGAATCTGGTGGCAAAAGAATATGTCGCCGCGCAGGATCCGAAAGATCCGGGCGTACTGGTGCTGTCGCAATTTGCCGGTGCGGCCAATGAACTGACCTCTGCGCTGATTGTTAACCCTTACGACCGTGATGATGTGGCGGCGGCGCTGGATAAAGCCCTGACCATGCCACTGGAAGAACGACTTGAACGGTATAACGACATGATGTCGGTGCTGCGAAAAAATGATATCGCGCACTGGGGAGAAACGTATTTGCGGGATCTTTACGCCATTTCGCCGCACGGTGAAACGCCGCAGTCAGGCGGGAAACACAGCACCGGCGCGTAACATTTTCTAAGCATGAGGCTTGCAGCATATGCAAAATGCAAACTACCAGACGAACGAAAACGCCGGGTTGGAAAACGATAAGTTTAACGGCGAAGAGTTTCGTTTGTGCGAACACGAGCCGATTGAACTGATCCTGGACCGCATGATGGATGCGGAACCGGAACCGGAGATGATCGAAGGGCTGCCGCCTTCCGATGCTCTCACGCCTGCTGACCGTTATATGGAACTGTTTACCAGTGTCCAGTCTTCCGGGCTGTTTGAGGACAGTAAAACCTTTCCCGACTGCCCGCCGAAGATGGATCCGCTGGATATCCTGTTGCGTTACCGCCGGATAAAAAACCATCCCGGCTTTAACCTGAAACGTTTTGTCGACGCCCATTTCTGGTTGCCGGAACATCACGGCGACGAATATGTGTCTGATCCCGGCGATTCGCTGAAAGAACACATCGACAAACTCTGGCCGGTGCTGACGCGCCAGCCGGAAGATCATGTGCCCTGGTCATCCCTGATGCCCCTGCCACAGGCGTATGTCGTGCCGGGCGGGCGTTTCAGCGAGACCTATTACTGGGATTCCTATTTCTCAATGCTCGGGCTGGCTGAAAGTGGCCGCAACGATCTGCTGCGCACCATGGCGGATAATTTCGCCTGGATTATCGAGATGTACGGCCACATCCCTAACGGTAACCGCACCTATTATCTCAGCCGCTCGCAGCCACCGGTGTTTGCGCTGATGGTGGAGCTGTTCGAGGAAGATGGCGTACGCGGGGCGAGGCGCTATCTCGATCACCTGAAAATGGAATATGAATTCTGGATGGACGGCGCAGAATCGCTTTCCCCCAATCAGGCTTACCGTCACGCGGTTTGTCTGCCGGATGGCACGCTGCTCAACCGTTACTGGGATGACAGGGATACGCCCCGCGATGAATCCTGGCGGGAAGATGTCGAAACCGCGAAACTGTCCAGCCGTCCGGCCAACGAGGTTTACCGTGATTTGCGTGCCGGTGCGGAATCCGGCTGGGATTACTCCTCACGCTGGCTGCGCGACGGCCATCGCCTCGCCAGTATCCGCACCACGCAATTTATCCCGGTCGATCTGAATGCTTTCCTCTACAAACTGGAAAGCGCCATCGCCAATATTTCCGGGCTGAAAGGCGACAGGGGCGTCGAGGCGCAGTTTCGCCGCAAAGCGGAAACCCGCCGTGAAGCCATCAACCGGTATCTGTGGGACGACAGCGAAGGGTGCTTCCGCGATTACGACTGGCATCGTCAGAAAATGGCGCTGTTTTCTGCGGCCAGCGTCGTACCGCTTTACGTCGGACTCGCCAGCCATTATCAGGCGGAACGGCTGGCAGAAGCCATTCGCAGCCGCTTACTCACACCGGGCGGGATCATGGCGACCGAGTATGAAACCGGCGAGCAGTGGGATAAACCTAACGGCTGGGCACCGCTGCAATGGATGGCGATCCAGGGCTTTAAACAATACGGCAACGATGCGCTGGGCGATCTCATCGCACGCAGCTGGCTGAAAACCGTGAATCAGTTCTATCAGCAGCACCACAAACTGATCGAGAAATACCATATTTCCGGCGGCGCACCGCGGGAAGGGGGCGGCGGGGAATATCCGCTTCAGGACGGCTTCGGCTGGACCAACGGCGTCGTCCGGCGGCTGATCGGGCTGTATGGCGAGAATTACGATTAATTAAGGGACTCTTTTTAATGCCCTTATGTTTTCCGTCATGAACCGGACGGGCGCTGGCGGTGTACCCTTGATCATTCCTGCGGCACATCGCTGCCGGATAAAGAATAAGGCTCCGAAAGGAGCCTTATTCTTTATCCGGCGTATGCTTTACACTTCTTTCTTCAAATGAATACCCGGTCGGGTGATGGCCCACGTATAGTTGGGTTCATTCACCGGCGTGTAGCCAAACTTCTCGTAAAGCCACGGCGCGGTCGAAGTGAACAGCGCCATGCGCCGCAGTTTTGCCGTCACCGGATGCGACTGTACGCACTCTATCAGCCACGCCCCCAGATTTTTCCCCTGATAATCTTCCAGCACATACACATCGCACAGGTACGCGAAGGTGGCATAATCGGTGATAAAGCGGGCGTAACCGATCTGTTTTCCGCCGTCGAACAAGCCGAAGTTCAGACTGTTTTCGGCACCTGCACGCACCGTTTGCTCGTCAATGCCCGGCGCCCAGGTGGAGCGGGTCAGATAGGCGTGAACCGCCGGAATATCCAGTTTCTCAATGTCCGTGGTGATCAGATAGCGGTCTTTGGTCCAGTTGCATACATCTTTCAGGTTTGTCACGGGATCCTCACAATAATGTTATAAAACAGGCTGTTTTCTACCTTAGCGGTTATCTGTGAGAAATTCACGCCTGCACCGGACTATAAAAAACAGTCAGGATGATGTATCCTGCACTGATTATTGGTATGCTGTATATAATTACAGTATAAGGAGCGAATCATGGCTGTTGAAACAAAATTTGTTGTCGTCAGAAAAGGTGAAGAGAAAATGACATTTGCCAATAAGAAAGAAGCGGACGCTTACGACAAAATGCTCGACATGGCAGATGCTTTCACGGAATGGCTGTTACAAAGCAATCTTGAAATGGATGAAGCGCTGGCCGAAAACATTGCGCTTCACCTTGCCGAGCAGAAAGACGCGGTTCAGCACATCCTGCGCACCAGCAAACTGCCGGAAACCGACACAGTACAACCTCCTGTTGCAGAAACCCCGGCGGCTGAGGAAGCAGAAAACGTGGCTTCTGAAGACGTTGTGGCTGAAGAAGCGGCACCGGCCAAAAAAGTGCGCGCCGTCAAAGCCGCGTAACGGTCAGCACAGCGCGCTTCACCGCGCGCTTTCTTCCTCACCGTATTGCCCGTTCAGTACTTCAGCGGCAGGCGGATCACTTCTTTCAGAATGCCGTTATCCAGCGTCACATATCCCCCCTGTTTCAGTTGCGACAGCACTTTCATGATCGTGCTGCGGGAAAGTTGCGTCTTGAGCTGAATATATTGAGCAGCAGGAATGTTTTCGCGAATTTCCGGCGGTTCACTGATCAGTTCCAGAAGCTGGTGCCGGAGAATTTCATAAGAGGTCGGGGCCATCAGCAGACTGCTTTTGACATACAGTTTCTGACTCATCCTCATCAGATGCCGCGTCATCAGTTCCCACAAATCCAGCCGCTCAATCACTTCGCGCATTTCTTTTACGGTGGCAATCGCAATTTCTGATTCGTCCTGTGCCTGAATAAACATACGGGATCCCGGCGGCACCGCGCCACCCAGACCGATAATGCCCGGAACGGAGAGGGTGCCGATCAGTACCGGCTCAGGGTTATGGAATATCTTGAACCAGCCTTTGCGGATGAAATAACAATAGACCTCCCCGTTTTCATGAAGATAAAAACGTGAGCCGGGAGGAACAGGTTTGAATTGAACACAGGGGCTGAGTTTCTCGAAAAGCTCGGCGGTGGCCTGATCGAGGGCATTGCCCGGGGCATTCTCAGCAGACATATTCATGTACCTGTGCAGAAGATAATGGCAGGGAATTGCTTTAAATTTAGCATAATTCCCTGCCACTATACGCAAAGAAACCCGGCTTCCCGGCAGGTAAAAATGTGAGTTTTCTTTACTGATAGGCCAGCGTGAACGTCGCGGTAGCATTGGCGATACCCGGCGTGACGGTGGCCGCTGACTGATAATAGCGGGCCGTGAACGGCACATTCAGCGTCGCGCCTGCGCTGGCGATCGCACCGACCGGGAAATAGCTGTCAAATACCACCGGCAAATTGTTGTACAACATCTGGATCCCCACGCCCCCCGCATTACCGGCCGACGGGGTTAAACCGATAACCCCGGCGGGCTTAGACGCATACACCGGCGATGACATCGACATGCTGACGTTAACCGGGGTATCGCAGGTGACCGGCACGGTGAACAGGGTTTGTGCTGAGGTTGAACCGACGCCCCGAAAGTCAGAAGCGGGGATCCGCCCGAGCCGCACGGGCACCGTGATGCCGGTCGTGCAGGCGACGCTTTTATAAATGATGTTCCCTGAGTAAGACACCGAACTGTCCGCATTACTCCCCAGACCGTAGCCGGTGTTGTACATACCAATCCCAAAGATAGTCTGTGCGCGCAGGAGCGAGCCGGAACCCACCGTGGCCGAGGTTTTAACTAATTCCAGCGTCATGTTGATGGAAAAGGTTTTCGCAGGCGTATTGGAGATATACCCCAGCGGGGTATTTCGCGTGTCACATCCGGCACCTCCGCCAGCCACCCGTTGCCTGGCACCGTTCACCAGCGCGATGCCGATCCCGCTGACGCCGGTGTTATACACACCCGGCATCCCGGCAACTTCAGTCCCTGAACCATAGTAACAGGTGATGATCACCGCCCCTTGCGGCACGCCGCTGATGGCGGCGCAGTTACCTGCAAAACTGAATGCCCTTTCGGTGCCGGGGATCACGGAGCCGACCGGCAATGTGGCATCCACGGCCACGGCGCTTAACGTCGCCTTCCCCGGAATATCGGGGGAACTGGTGCAACCCGAGTTAGCCGCCTGCGCCGCAGGCGAGAGAAAACACAGCCCCGACACCAGACCCGCCAGCAACAGGATCCTTTTCATCCATTTCGTTATCTTCATCATTCCCTCACTGACAAGGCACGTTCAGCATCTGAACGCCCGCGCTGTCGGTCGTTGGTTTTGTCAGGCTAAATCTGACCTGACAATGTTCACCCGCATTTTTGCCCCACTGCACATTCAGCAGGCCGCTGTCTGCCAGTCCGGTCAGGTACACCTGACCGCCGTCGCCGACGATAAAGCCCTGCACGCTGGCCTGTGCCGGATCGTCCACCGTCGCACCGAAAGGTACCGGCGCGCCGCCTGCGCGCAGTAACGTCATCAGCACACGCTGACCGACGTGAGTGTCGAAACTGGCCCTGACCACCGCGCCACGGGTCGGCACCACGTTCTGACTGGTGAGCGTCAGTTCGACGTCTTCCGGCAGCGTTTCGGTGTTCAGCTGCACCTGATTTTGCCGGTAAGGCGTGGTGTAAGGCAGGATGGCGTAACCGCGCCAGTCGGTTTTCACCCCGGTCTGATTACTGATACCCACGCCTTTCGCGCCCGGCGCTTCGACCAGTGCGACGGTTTCGCCCATCGGCTGACCGAAGGTAACCCCCTGCTGATGAGCCACAATGCCGCCCTGCAAACCGTAATTCAGCCGTTTGCTGTTCTGGTCATAGCCGTAACCGGCACTGACTTCGCCGTAGGTGCCGCGATAATCGGCGTTCATATTGCCGCTGTTGCCGGTCCCGCCGGTGCCGTAGCCTTCCTGTACGGACCAGCTGAGATTGTTATCCGCCAGTGCCGTCCCGCTCAGGCCCGCGCTGTGTGAGGTGTTGCCCTGCTGGCTGGTATTGACGTTATAAGTGGCGTAGGTATTGCCCGTGACACCGCCGAGCGGCACGCTGAGGTTGAATCCGAAGACCTGATCTTTGTTGTAGATCCGCCCGTTGCTGGCGTGATATCCGCTGTTGCCGCTGTCGCCTGACGTGGAATTGATGTTGTAGCTGTAGCTCAGCCCGTAGCTGATACCGTGCCAGCCATTGTTATAGCCGATGCCGACAGAGCGCAGTGTGCGGCTGCTGTTCCAGTAATCCTGACTGACCCAGCTCAGGGACACGGATCCCCCGTCTTCCCACAGGTTCTGACTCAGGGTCATCTCGCTGCGGTTGCGGCGGCGTTCTGTCTGTACCGTCAGCGGTGTCTCACGCCAGGTGTCGAGCGTTTCCTGCAGGCTGTAATAGCCGTCAGTCGAATAGCGGTAACCGGCGATCGCAAAGTTGGTGCCGGTCTGCACGATGTTTTTGCTGTAGCGCACCCGCCATGACTGTCCGGTTTCCTGTGAGGTGTTTTGCAGGGCCGAACGCGCGACGGTGGCGTCTGCGGAAAGGGCGCCCAGATCCCCCAGATTTTTCCCCAGCCCGAGCGCGAGGGACTGATAGTGACCGGCATATTGCCCGCCGCCGTACGCCGTGAACCCCTGCGGTAAACCATAAATCACCGTGCCCTGCATAAAGGACGAACGTTCGACGCTGTTGTCATAAGCGCGGTACTGGCCGCCGGTCAGGCTGTATTTCAGCCGTCCTTCACGTTGCAGAACGGGGAGCGAGGCAAAAGGCACGGCAAAAATCTGCTCGCTGCCATCGGCTTCTTTGATGGTGACGATCAAATCGCCGGAGCCGCCCGTCGGGAACATGTCGGTGATTTCAAACGCGCCCGGTGCCACATAGCGCTGATCGATGACATAGCCGTTCTGGCGGATAATCACCTGAGCGTTGGTGCGCGCGATACCGCGAACCACCGGCGCATAGCCTTTCAGGCTGTCCGGCACCATGTCATCGTCGGAAGCCAGTTGCGCGCCGCGAAACGGCACGCTGTCAAACACATCGGCGGGCGAGGTGCTGTCGCCCAGCACCATCAGGCTTTTGAGCGCAATAATGCTGCGCGATGCGTAGGTGTAAACCGTGTCCCACTTATCCTGACCGCTGCTGTCGCGGTTCCAGGTGGTGTAATTACGCAAACGCCACGGACCAGCGTTGATGCCGGGACGCAGGTTGGCGTATTGCGACTGCCCGTCAGTGGCGTGATTTCCCCGCCCGCTGCTGGCAGCACCGCTCAGGTTGTAGTTGAGTAAAAACACCGGAATACCGTTGTCCCACTGACTTTCCGCCACATATCCCCGGGCTTTTTGCGCGATGGCAATCTGCGGCACGCTGAGAAGAAGTTGCTGTGCGCTGAAACGAAATTCGGCACTGGCCTGCGGGATGGCACGCAGATCGGCACATTGCGCGCTGTGTTCGCCCAGCGCCGGATACAGATCGGTTTTGACGCCCATCTCACTGAGTTGCGCGACACTCAGGCAGGGCTGCAGGCTTTCCTGACCCTGAGCATCTTTACGCATGGAAAACGTCACGTCGCGGGTGTCCTGCTGCTGGTTATTAAGATAAATATCCACGCGGTACACCCCCGGCAACTGGCCGGTGTCTTGTTCGAACACCGTCAGATCCGTGGTTCCCTGACCGGGATTGTCTCTTTCCAGCAACGCCGGATTGAAATAATCACTGGCATAAGCAGGTAATGATGAGCTGCCGAGCAGCGTCAGTTGCCCGGCGATGAAACAGGCCAGACGGCTGAAACGCCGGCATGGCTGGCACAGACTCCGTTTATTTTGGCTCTTCATGATTTCCACATCCCTGTTTTCAACATTTGCCCAGTGGGGTATCCCACGCCGTTTGACTTACAACGCTTTGCTGTGTGCCACGCCGATAGCGCCGTAATCACTGATAATTTTCCAGCTCACGGTGTTACCGCCCGCGCCTGCTGGCAGGGCAAAACTGGCGGTGGTTCCCGGCGCGACATACGTCACCTCTTTCAGCGCCTGTCCGCCAAGGCGGATTTCCATAAAATTCATGTAGAAAGGTGTCGGGTTGCTCACCTGCAACAGATTGCCGCTGCGCTGCCAGCACAGCTGGTCGGTCAGATCTTCCGGCACGCCGTTCAGCCCTTGCGGACGGTAAATCAGCTTGATGCGCGTTTTGACCGCAATCTGCAGGGTGTTCTGGCTGTGATCTTTTTCCGCTGAAGGAATGGCTTTGATGTTCAGCCAGAACAGCGATTCTTTATCTGCGGGCAGATTTCCACCGGCCCGCACCACGCGCAGCACATTGGTCTGGCCGTTACCTAAACGGAACAGCGGCGGCGTGATCACAAAGGGGGCTTTCTCAGCGCCGCCGCTGACCGTCTCCGTCCAGCTCTGGACCAGATAAGGCTGCGTGTCCGGATTGCTGACGCTCAGTGAAGACTCCTTTTTATTGCCGTCATAAATCAGGCGTGTACCGCCCACGACCACACCGGCCTGTGCGGAGACAGCGGACAGCAGTAATGCCGCCAGCAAGGTGGCAGGGATGATGTTCATTGGTTAACTCCGAAAACAGAAAGAAGGCTGGCAAAGACATTGCCAGCCGGATTAACAGGCTTTACCCGTCGGGAAAGCGGAAATTAGTTGTAGGTGACCGAGAAGTTGGCCGCCGCGTTGGCCGGACCGGCATTAACGGTAGAAGACGTGGCGATGTAGCGTGCGACGAACTCCAGGTTGTTATCTTGCGCGGTGGTCAGTGCATAAGCCTGAGAATCTGTGAACAGCGGCAGCACGTTATCAGACGCATCAGAAATCTGAATGCCTACGCCGGTGGCGACGCCAGATTGTGGCGTCAGTGCCAGTACACCGGTATTACCCTGAACGTTGGTGCCATCAAATTTGACGGACGCGGTGCTGACTGTCGCCGGACAGTTTTTCAGTTGCAGCACGAATTTCGTCGCCGCAGCGGTAGAGCCTGCACCGGTAAATTCGGTTTTCGCCACACTGCCCATATTGACGTTCAGCGGATTGGAAGGCGTGTTCACGATGTCACAACCCGCATCAATGATTTCACCCGTAAAATTAACCTGTCCACCTGCTGCTAAAACGGAAGAAGCAGAAAACACAGCGGTCATAGCAACAGCAGCAGCAATAAGATTCTTTTTCATAACAATTCCTTGAGTAAAACTATTCCGACGCCGGGCGTAATGAATATTCGTTATTGATGAATAACGATTTCACGCGACCGGAATGTCCATGAGTAAATGACGTTCTGATGGGCAACAGGAGGCCGTCAATCGCAGCGTAAAATATGAATCAGGATATTAATAATCTCTCTTTTCATAAAATCACGGCCGGGATCAATTTTCGTGGCGTTTATTGCTTACGACAATTCTGATATAAACAGGCTTACTGATTCAAGGGAATTATGAGTGTAATTTTACACCGACAAACGACTTTATAACCTTTCTGTAATTCGCATAATCCACGCAGAAATTACCGGTCATCCAGCGCCGGCCGGTAACATTATTTCGTGGAGAGCAACAGAATGCATGACGGGAAAAAGCCTTTCTTTACAGACAACTGTAACGTAAGAGATAAAAAACCGATCGGTGACATCGATATACTGATGAAAAACCTGAATCCGTTTTCTAACAAATTAGAAACAAAAGACGGCCAGTTACTTAACTACACGTCAGGCGGTGAACGACATTGCTTCTTATTACACAAAGGCACCGTTTTGCTTTACCGTAAAATTGACGGCATGGTGTTAAACTCGGAATCCGCCCCTTATGTATTTGGGTTGAGCACGCAACTCACTGAACCGGATTATTTATTTATCCGCATCCATGAATCCTCCGAGGTCAGTTATCTTCCCCTTGAAGAAGCCAATAAAATCATTGAGCGGGAAAATTTATGGAAAAGTCTGGCGCATCTCTTAATTTTTACCGCAACGCGGGTTTATGACCATTGCGCAAAAATTTCGGCATTATCTTCCTACGAGATAATCTGTTATCAGCTTTATGAACTGATGTATGAGACGGAAGAAATAAGAGAGAATATCAGCACAGTGTCTTATGTCATGAACCGGACGTTTTTATCACGCAGCAGTATTATGAAAATTCTGGCGCAACTGAAAACCGGCGGTTATATCACGATGGAAAAGGGCATTCTAAAAGCGATTAATCATATTCCTTCAAGGTACTGAGCGAACGGGGCATAATCGGCTTTTCTCTGTCATGCAAAAGGAAAGGCCATGAAACCAGAACTTCCGTATTCGCTGCAAACCCTCCCGGCTCCGGCCGTCTGGCATCAGGTTGCATCGCCGGTGTTGTCAGATGACACCCTGCGTTTACGTTTACAGCAGGTGCTTGCCGCCATGAAACGCCTGAGTCTGGACCATCTGGTGATTTATGCCGATAAGGAACACGGTGGCAATTTTGAATACCTCGCCGGATTTATCCCGCGTTTTGAAGAAGCCTTACTGGTGGTGCGTGCCACGGGCGAACTGACCTACATCATGGGCAACGAAAACCTGAAACTGGTGCCGCATGCCCGCAACCCCGGCAAATGTCTGCATGCGCCGGTATTTTCCCTGCCAAACCAGCCGATGCAATCTCATCAGCCTTTGCACGAATTGCTGAAAAGCGCCGGAATAGCGCCTGCGCAACAGACGGGCATCGCGGGCTGGAAACTCTTCCGCTGCGATCCGGCCACGGATAAATTCACCTTCGATGTGCCCGCGTTTGTGCTGGACGCCGTCCGCACCGCCGCCGGACATGACGCGGTTATTAACGCCACCGGCCTGTTTATTTCCCCTGAAAGCGGCACACGGCGGATTAACAACGCCAATGAAGTGGCGTTTTACGAGTACGGCGCGAATCTGGCCTCCACCCGCGTACTGACGGCGCTGGATGCCATTGAACCGGGGAAAACTGAAAAACAGATCGGCCAGTTGCTGGCAGGGGACGGGCAGCAAAACACGGTGGTGATGATTGCCGCCACCGGTGACCGTTTTGCCCATGCGACGCTTTATCCTTCCGATAAAATCATACGCGAGGGGGATAAATTTTCCCTGACCGTCGGCTACAAAGGCGGACTGACCAGCCGTTCGGCCTATGTCGTGGCGAATGAAGCGGCGTTACCGCCAGCCGTCTCGGACTGGCTGGCGCGGGTCGCGATGCCGTATTACCACACCGTGGTGACCTGGCTGGAAACGCTGCGGATCGGCATGACCGGCGGTGAGCTTTACCGGCGGGTCGAAGAAACGCTGCCACAACGTGATTTCCACTGGCATCTCAATCCCGGTCATCTGGTGGCCGATGAAGAATGGCTGTGCTCACCGGTTTATGACGGTTCGGCCATCCCGCTGGAAAGCGGCATGCTTTTCCAGATCGACATTATTCCGTCGGTCGCCGGTTATGGCGGCAGCAGTATTGAGGATACGGTGGCACTGGCGGACAGCACGCTGCGCCGGGAACTGGCAACCCGCTTCCCGGATGTCTGGCAGCGTATGCTGACACGTAAGAAATACCTGACAAATGTGCTGAACCTTCGCCTTTCCGACGACGTGATTTTGCTGTCAAACACCGTCGGTTATCTGCGGCCTTTCCTGCTCGATAAGGCACGGGCGCTGGTGAAGCAATAACCCTGAGGTGCAAAAAAACCGCAATTACTCCGTCACAATTCATCATATTTACTAATCTATTACAGGTACGCCGGAGGGTTGCCGTGCTTTTCCTGCGCGGTAACCGTGGATAAGTAAAGGAGACGGACATGCAAACGCACCCGATTTCAGAGCGCCGGGGAGCTGCAGTGGCGCTGTACGAACTGTTAAATCCCATTCCTGTTGGTTTTTTTGTCGCGGCCTGGATCTTCGACATTCTGTATATGAAAACCTTTATCAACATGTGGACGGATGCCGCCAGCTGGCTGATTGTGCTGGGGCTGATCATTGCCATCATTCCCCGCCTGATCAATCTGTTTCAGGTCTGGGTCGGCAGCCGCTACCGCCACAACCCGCCGGTCAGACTGCACTTCTGGCTGAATCTTGTCGCCATCGTGCTGGCCATCTTTAATGCCTTCATCCACAGCCGCGATGCTTACGCCGTGGTGCCTGCGAGCGTCATTCTGTCGACGCTGACGGTGGTGCTTCTGCTGCTGGCCAACGTTCAGCTCGCGTTATGCGACCGCACAGCATAAGGAGACATGCGATGAAAAATCACCAACGGGCATTGCTCGCCCTGACGCTCGCCGCGCTGCTGAGCAGTTGCGATGACAGTTCACAAATCGATCCGAAAAAACAAACCGGCGCAAACCCTGAGCTGCCGAAAGCACAAAACTTCCTGATGCCGCCGATGAAAGTGCCGGAAGGTGTGCCATGGAAAACCGGCGAAATGCCGAAAGTGGCGGAAGGGTTGAAGATCGAGAAAATCGCCGATGGTCTGAAACACCCGCGTCAGGTCTATGTGCTGCCGAATAACGACGTGCTGGTGGCGGAATCCAACGGTCCGGCGAAAAAACCGATTTTCCGGCCGAAAGAGTTAATCATGGGGCTGGTGCAGAAATCGTCCGGCAAAGGCGGTGAGGGCGGCAACAGCATCACGCTGCTGCGCAATGTCGGCGGCAAATGGGAGAAACACCCGTTTATCGCCAGCGTGAACTCGCCATTCGGCATGCAGCTGACCGGCAATACGCTGTGGGTCGCCAGTGCGGACAGCCTGATTAAATACCCGTACCAGACCGGCGAAACGCAGATCACCGCGCCGGGCGAAGTGGTGACCCCGCTGCCGGGCGGGCCGATCAATCATCACTGGACCAAATCCCTGCTGGCCAGCCCGGACGGTAGCAAGCTGTATGTCGGCGTCGGCTCCAACAGTAACATCACCGAAAACGGCATCGGGGCGGAAGACCACCGCGCCGCAGTGCTGGAAGTCGATGCCGCCACCGGTGCCAGCCGGATTTATGCCAGCGGGTTGCGCAATCCGACCGGTCTGCAATGGGAGCCGCAGAGCGGGAAATTGTGGGCGGTGGTGAATGAGCGCGATGAAATCGGCTCAGATCTGGTGCCGGATTACATGACCTCGGTGCAGGAACAGGGTTTCTACGGCTGGCCTTACAGCTATTACGGTCAGCATGTGGATGAACGCGTTAAACCCCCGCGTCCGGATCTGGTGCAAAAAGCCATCAAACCCGATTACGCCATCAGTTCGCACGTCGCGCCGCTCGGGTTGCTGTTCTATACCGGCGATGACATGCCGCAATACCGCGGCGGTGCCTTCGTCAGTGAACACGGCAGCTGGAACCGCAAACCGCTGAACGGGTATCAGGTGATGTGGGTGAAATTCGAAAACGGCAAACCGGTGGGACTGCCGCAGCCTGTCGTTACCGGCTTCCTGACGGATGATCAGAAACAGGTGCGTGGCCTGCCGGTCGGGCTGGCGATGGATAAACAGGGGGGCGTGCTGATTGCCGATGACGCCGGAAACACCCTTTGGCGCGTCAGTAAGGCGCAATAAAATCCTGCTCAGGAATGCGGGCAGGGAAGCCCGCATTCCTTAATCAGTCACCGCATCGTTACCCGGCCTGATAGCCTTTGGTCAGCGTGTCCTGACATTGCTGCTGCGTCGTCACTTTTTCGCGTTCAGCCTTGCTGAGCGACGTCCAGGTTTCAATCACCTTATCGGCTTCCTCCTCATCAAATTCCGTTCTGTTTATCGCTGACGGCGACTGCGATTGTGTCGACACATCCTTGATCTGATTACGGAAATAATCCACCGAACCGTCAGGTTTATTCAGCGCGGAACTGCACAGAATATTGATATAGGTGGCGGGAGTGTGTTGCGCCGTGGTGTCTTCGGCCGCGGCGGTGCCCGCGATAAGCACGGTGAGGGCCAGCATGATTCGTCTCATAGCGTCTCCTTATGTTGAACACTTTAAGGGTAGAAGACATCAGACTGATGAGCGCAGGCAGTGGGACAGAATGGTCTGAAACTTGCTCCGGGAAACCGGGAAATTCATTCTATTCTTCAGAAAACCTTAAATTAATAATTTGTTACGTAATAAATCTGAACCTTCTCGCGACAGGGTTAATGTTAATAATTACTATTCACGTTCTCATTGCGATCTGTTCTTGTAAAAATAAAAAATAGAAACAGTGTCGCGTCCTCAAAAAATTCTATGGGAATGCGTTATGTCCTTTACTGGCAGGGGAAACGTCGCGGAGTCTTGCGCGCCGGATGTAAGAAATATTTTTACCGTTTCATCACTGGCGCTGGCCATTCTTGTGGTGATGAATCCCGCTTACGCGGCTGAAACCAGCACGACGGCAAACACCGCCACGTCCGGCGAATCGCAGGATATGGTGATCGAAGGCACGGCGACGGCGGCCAGCAGTGACGCGCAGGATTACGCGGTCAAAACCACCACCGCAGGCACCAAAATGAACCTGACGCCGCGCGACATTCCGCAGTCAGTCAGCGTGATCACCCGACAGCGTATGCAGGATCAGGATCTGCAATCGGTCGGCGATGTGCTCGATAACACCACGGGCATCTCCACGGAAGTGATCGACAGCGAACGCGTGTCCTATTTCTCCCGTGGTTTTTACATCAACAATTACACCTACGACGATATTCCTTCCTCGGTCAGCGACACCTGGAACTTTGGCGATGCCGCAGAAGACACGGCGATTTATGACCGTATCGAAGTGGTGCGTGGCGCAACCGGTCTGATGACCGGCGCAGGCAACCCGGCGGCGTCGGTGAACATGGTGCGTAAGCACGCCGACAGCAAGGAATTCACCGGCAATATCAGCGCCAGCTATGGCAGCTGGAACAAGCAACGCTATGTGCTGGATGCCTCCGGCCCGCTGAATCAGGAAGGGTCGGTGCGCGGACGGGTGGTGGCGGGCTATCAGGATCAGGACAGCTGGCTGGATCGTTATCACAAGCGTAAAAAATTCTTCTACGGCGTTGTCGATGCCGATGTGACTGACAACACCACGGTGTCCCTCGGTTACGATTATCAGGAAACCAACACCGGCAACCCGACCTGGGGCGGCCTGCCGACCTGGTACACCGACGGTTCGCGGACCCATTACGACCGCAGCACCAATACCTCCGCCGACTGGACGAATTACGCCATTCAGTCACGCAAGGTTTTCGCCAACGTAAAACACGACTTTGATAACGGCTGGACATGGCGCGTCAACGGCACGCATGGCGAGCAGACCTTTAACGATAAACTGCTGTATCTGATGGATTTCCCGGATCACACTACCGGCGAAGGGCTGAGCGGTTTTGGCAGTAAAGACCGTGGCACGCGCAAAGTGGACTCCGTGGATACCTATGCCACCGGGCCGTTTGAACTGTTTGGCCGTCAGCATCAGATGGTCGCCGGTCTCAGCTACAGCCGCCAGCATAACCAGACGTACAGCGCGGATGGCTCCATTGACAGCGATACCCTTGGCAGCTTTGGCAACAGCTGGGACGGCAGCGTCAGCGAGCCGGAGTGGGGCGACTGGTACCTGAACGCCGACGATGTAGTTCGCCAGAAAGCCGGCTATTTCGCCACCCGTTTCTCGCTGGCAGATCCGCTTTCGCTGATCCTTGGGGCACGTTACACCGAATGGACCAGCAACGGCAGCAGCGGCAATATGCAGAAGAACAACGTGACGCCGTACGGCGGGCTGGTGTATGACATCAACGACACCTGGTCGGCTTACGCCAGCTACACCTCCATCTTCCAGCCGCAGACTGACCGCGATATCAACGGCCATTATCTGTCACCGACCACCGGCAAAAACTACGAAACCGGCCTGAAATCGGCGTGGATGGATGGCCGTCTTAACGCCTCGCTGGCGGTGTTCCGCATCGAGCAGGATAATGTCGCGCAGGCCGATGGCAGCAATTTTGTCAACGGTTCCAGCGAACAGGCCTACGTCGCGGCAAATGGCACGGTGAGCAAAGGGGCCGAGTTTGAGGTGAGCGGCGCGGTGACCGACAATCTGCAAATGACCTTCGGCGCAACGCGTTATGTGGCGAAAGACGACACCGGCAGCCGCCTGAACAGCAACATGCCACAGACCCAGCTGAAACTCTTCAGCCGTTACCAGTTGCCGATGTTGCCGGATCTGACGGTCGGCGGTGGCGTGAACTGGCAAAACCGCACCTTCCAGGACGCGACCGGCCCGGATGGCGAGACTCATCGCGTATCACAGGGCAGCACGGCGATTGTCGATCTGTTCACCCGCTATCAGGTGACCAAACAGTTGTCGGTTCAGGCCAACATCAACAACCTGTTTGACCGCACCTACTATTCATGGCTCAGCGATTACGCCGTTTACGGCGAACCGCGCAGTGTTTCGGTCAGCGCGAATTACGCGTTCTGATGTGAAAGGTGTTCCTTAACAGAGAACAGGGGAGGTTTTCCCCTGTTCTTTTCATACCCTCAGCTTCCCCAGCGGCTTTTCAGATAACGCACGGCATCCTGCGTCTGGGGCTGATTGAGGTAGTTTTCGCGGAACAAAATCGTGCCATTAATTTGCGGCACGGATTCATTCATATCGAGCTGCTTTTTCAGCTCCGGCACACCGCCGCTGACTATCCAGTCAGGTTCACTTTTTGACGGTTCACCCACTTTATACAGCGCCACGCCGATATAAAGCCGCGTGTGAGTGGGCTTCACCACATCGGCCCACCAGTGAGCCAGCACGTCATACCGCGCCGCCTTGCGGGCGAACGGCCAGTAAAGCTGTGGCGCAATATAATCCAGCAACCCTTTTTGCACCCACAGACGGGTATCCGCGTAGGCTTCGTCATACGCCGCCGCGCCGGACGTTTGTGAACCTGCCGGATCGTGCGACACGTTGCGCCAGACGCCTGCCGGACTGACACCAAACTCCACCTCGGGTTTCAGCTGTTTGATGGTGCGCGATACCTGCTCGATCAGCAACTGGGTGTTATGCCGCCGCCAGTCCGCTTTCGACGCAAACCCTTGTCCGTATTGTTTAAACGTCAGGCTGTCGTTAAGCGCGGAACCGGCCGTCTCGGAATAGAAGTAATCATCGAACTGCACGCCATCCACCGGATAACGCGACACCACTTCCGCCACGATGCTGGTGATCCAGTCGCGTGCTTCGGGAATGCCCGGATCAAGCACGTAACGATCGCCCGCCGTGCGGATCCAGTCACGGTGCAGGACAAACACACTGGCCGGGTTCAGCGACAAGGTCTGGTTCAGTTCAGCCACGGTGGAAGGTTTGGTGTTAACCGAGACGCGGTAGGGGTTAAACCACGCATGTACTTTGATGCCGCGCTTGTGCGCTTCATCGAGCATAAACTGCAACGGATCGTAACCCGGATCCTGGCCGATTTTGCCGGTCAGCATATCTGACCAGGGCAGAATTTTCGAAGGCCAGAAGGCAGTGCCGTCCGGCTTCACCTGAAAGAATACGGTGTTGATACCGAGACTTTTCAGTTTATCCAGCGTGTCAGTCATGGCCTGTTTCTGCTGACTGATCCGGCTTGCCGCATTGCTGGTATTGACCGAAGACACCGGTGGCCAGTCGAGGCGGGAAACGGTCGCCAGCCAGACGCCGCGTACGGGTTCATGGGGTTGAGCCGGTTTCGCTGGCAGCGGATTTTTGGCCACCGGCGGCAACGGTGTCACCAGTGATTTTGGCGGTGTGGAAGAACAGCTTGCCAGCAGCAACGCCATGCCAGCCAATGCGCCAGTCTTTTTAAGTGTCCATACAGGGGAAAAGCGTCGGGAAGAGGCGATGATAAACTCCGGTGATCTCTGGTGGGCGCGCGAAAAGAAACATTTTCTGATTATCCGGCGCAAAGTCAATCACTTCGGCGTTTAAGGCAGCCAGCATCATTATTAAAAAGCAAATGCGCACTATATTAGCGTTCATCATCCGGTGACATTTACAGCATGAACGCTGATACAGTAGAATTTTGGACCGGCCCGAAAAACAGCAGAGTTATTATGTTTACCTACGCGCAGCACCAAGAATTAATTAACTGCTTTAATCATCTCTTAGAATACAGAACGCATCCCATTTACCTGAAACATCAGCTGGAAGCGCAAAGAGGGTGGTTATTAGTACGATCGTTAATTTAACATAATCATGATTATGCGCACTGCAATTGTAGGGGCTCAATGCTAATGTCTATTTGTGGCTCATTAGGAATGTCCAGGCTATAGTTTTCAGACCTGTATGTCTGGTCAACGACTCGCTTTTTCCTGATGAGGAGTTTTCTATGGCCATACATGACGCCGGGATGTTCACCGTGAAAGAAATTAACCGCCTCAAAATCCTTCAGGACGTCATCGATCGCAACCTGCGTCCTGGCCAGGCTGCGGAGATGCTCGGTATCACACCAAGGCATTGCAGCCGTCTGCTCAAACGTTATCGTCAGTCCGGACCGCTGGGCATGAACAACCAGAGTCGCGGTCGCACCGGAAACCGCCTGTTGCCAGCATCACTGACTCAGCTGGCGCTGAATATCATCCGGGAACGCTACCCCGATTTTGGACCGACGCTGGCACGGGAAAAGCTCGAGGAAGTTCATGGTCTGATCCTTGGCAAGGAAACCATCAGACGCCTCATGATTAAAGCCGGACTATGGATCCCCCGCAGACAACGCCCGCCGAAAATTCATCAGCCCCGTTACCGACGTAAGCGTACAGCGAGAGCCGTCTGGTCATAATCTGATTCATCCGACAAAGTGGTGTACACCAAATAGTGGTGGGAACCAAAGTGTCAGATATGCAGAAAAATGTGACTTCCGGCAGGCGTAAAGGCTGCCCTAATTATCCTCCCGAATTTAAGCAGCAGCTCGTTGTGGCTTCTTGTAAGCCCGGCGTGTCGATATCAAAACTGGCGCTTGAAAACGGTATCAACGCCAATCTGTTATTTAAATGGCGCCAACAATGGCGTGAGGGAAAGCTGCTATTACCTTCCTCAGAGAGTCCTCAGCTACTCCCTGTGACTCTCGATGCCACCGCCGTACAGCCAGAGCAGTACGCAGAGGATCCTGAGCCCCTCAGTATCAGCTGTGAGGTAACGTTCCGGCACGGAACGCTTCGCCTCAACGGCACTGTCAGCGAAAAGCTCCTGACTCTGCTGATACAGGAACTGAAGCGATGATACCGTTACCTTCAGGGACTAAAATCTGGCTCGTGGCCGGCATAACTGACATGCGCAACGGCTTCAATGGTCTCGCCGCAAAGGTGCAGACGACGCTGAAAGATGACCCGATGTCGGGGCACGTCTTTATCTTCCGGGGACGCAGTGGCAGTCAGGTCAAACTGCTCTGGTCCACCGGCGATGGTCTGTGTCTGCTGACGAAACGACTTGAACGCGGCCGCTTCGCCTGGCCGTCGGCCCGTGATGGCAAAGTGTTCCTGACGCCAGCGCAGTTGGCGATGCTGATGGAAGGCATCGACTGGCGACAACCTAAGCGGTTGCTGACCTCCCTGACCATGCTGTAAGCCTGTTTATCCTGGTTGTTGCACAATAACCCTGGTAAAATACAGGGTTATGAACGACACCTCTTCTGACGATATCCTTCTACTGAAACAGCGCCTGGCCGAACAGGAGGTGCTGTTACAGGTCTTGCAGGAAAAGCTGGCTTCCCGTGAACGCGAAATAGACTATCTGCAGGCACAACTGGATACACTTCGCCGCATGAACTTCGGCAGCCGCTCAGAATAAATATCCCGCCGTATCACACAGATGGAAACTGACCTGAACAGGCTTCAGAAGGAAAGTGACGTTCTCACAGGCCGGGTTGATGACCCTGCGGTTCAGCGGTCACTTCGCCAGACCCGCACCCGGAAACCGTTCCCTGAATCACTTCCTCGTGATGAAAAGCGTCTGTTGCCAACTGAGCCCTGCTGCCCGGGTTGTGGTGGGTCGCTGACTTACCTTGGTGAAAACGCAGCCGAACAACTGGAGCTGATGCGCAGCGCGTTCCGGGTTATCCGCACGGTACGGGAAAAGCACGCCTGCACAAAATGCGATGTTATCGTTCAGGCGCCCGCACCTTCGCGTCCCATAGAGCGGGGCATAGCCGGACCTGGGCTGCTGTCGCGCGTACTGGCATCAAAATATGCAGAGCACACGCCACTGTATCGGCAGTCAGAGATCTATGCCCGCCAGGGTGTGATACTGAGTCGCTCTGTGCTGTCGGGCTGGGTGGATGCATGCTGCCGGTTGTTGTCACCGCTGAACGAAGCCCTTCAGGACTACGTACTGACCGATGGAAAACTCCACGCTGATGATACGCCGGTTCCAGTGCTATTGCCGGGCAATAAAAAGACGAAAACCGGGCGGTTGTGGACATACGTACGTGATGATCGTAACGCAGGGTCAGCGCTGCCGCCTGCAGTGTGGTTCGCTTACAGCCCCGACAGAAAAGGACTCCACCCGCAGACACATCTTGCCGGCTTTAGCGGAGTGCTGCAGGCAGATGCATATGCCGGGTTCAACGAGCTGTACCGCGCTGGCCATATAAAGGAAGCTGCCTGCTGGGCTCATGCCCGTCGCAAAATCCACGATGTTCACGTTCGGACGCCATCGGCAACAACAGATGAAGCTCTGAAGCGTATCGGACAGTTTTACGCCATCGAGGCTGGCATAAGGGGAATGCCAGCAGAACAGCGCCTTGCCGAACGGCAGCTAAAAACGAAACCACTGCTGACATCACTGGAAAGCTGGCTGCGTGAAAAGATGAAAACCTTGTCCCGACACTCAGAGCTGGCAAAGGCGTTCGCTTACGCCCTGAACCAGTGGCCAGCACTGGCGTATTATGCAGAAGACGGCTGGGCAGAAGCGGATAACAACCTCGCCGAAAACGCCCTGCGTATGGTCAGTCTGGGTCGAAAAAACTTCCTGTTCTTCGGTTCGGACCACGGTGGTGAACGTGGTGCGTTGCTGTACAGTCTGATCGGGACGTGCAAACTGAACGGAGTGGATCCGGAGCGCTACCTTCACCATGTTCTTGATATTATCGCGGACTGGCCGATAAACCGGGTCAACGAACTGCTACCGTGGCGCGTCACACTACCTGCGGAATAACCTTCATCGTCAATACGGTTCTCGGCGTACGCTTACTTACCGACGTCCCTGTACCGGCGAGCTGATCCAGATTGACGGCTGCGACCATCACTGGTTTGAAAACCGGGGTCGGCCCTGTACAGCACTGGTCTATGTTGACGATGCGACCAGCCGCCTGATGCACTTGTTGTTTGTGAAATCAGAATCCACATTTACCTATTTTGAAGCGACACGTGGCTATATCGAGAAATACGGTAAACCCATGATCCTCTACAGCGATAAAGCCAGCGTATTCAGAGTCAATAATAAGCACGCCACCACGGGGCCCGGTGAAACCCAGTTTGCCAGGGCCATGCGTTGCCTTAATATCACCCCTCTGTGCGCGGAAACCAGTCAGGCAAAAGGCCGCGTTGAACGCGCCCATCTGACACTTCAGGACCGGCTGGTTAAGGAGCTCAGGCTAAAGGGGATCAGTACGATAGAAGCGGCAAATGCATTTGCCGAAGAATACATGACCGATTACAACCGGCGATTTGCCAAAGCCCCACGGCATGATTTTAATGCGCACCGGCCACTGGCATTAACTGATGATCTTGATGCGGAATTTACCTGGCGCGAGCCCCGGCGGGTTTCAAAAAACCTTACAGTACAGTACGATAAAGTGCTTTATCTGATTGAAGACAGTGAGTACAGCCGTCGGGCCATCGGTAAGTATATCGATGTCTGGCATTATCCTGACGGGCATAAGGAACTGCGCCTGAATGATGTGCTGCTCCCCTATTCCACCTATGACCGGTTGTCAGAAGTTGACCCCGTCGCGATTGTAGATAATAAAAGACTGGGCCATGTGCTGGACGTTGCCAGGCAGGTCCAGAGAAAACGTGACAATAACCGTTCACAGTCGGTACCTGCTGGCGATGAACCTTCCCGCAGACGGCATGCACCAAGCATTAACAAATCTCAGCGTTCACTGAACGAAGATGACATGCTTGAAGCCATGTTAAAGCTTCAGGGCAGCTCGGAGGCCATTTTTGGTAAAAGATGAACCGAGACAAACGAGCAACAACGAGTAAAAAATCCTGAAAACGAGGCCGAATATGCCAGAAACAGATGAAAAAGTGATGATGACTTTCCGGGAACGCCACCGGGTGGAACTCATTGAAGCTGTGCTGGCCAGTGAATTAAGTCTGACGGATGCGGCTGCGTCAATGGAGATAACTCCACGTCACTGCCGCCGTCTGATTGCGCAATACCTACAGGCAGGGCCAGCCGGGTTAGTCAGCCAGCGGCGTGGAAAACCCAGTAATCACCGACTTCAGGCAGAGCTTAAAGCCCGCGTTATTCATTTTCTGAAAACTGAGTGCCAGAGTATGGGCCCGACACAGGCACAAAGAATGCTGGTCACTTCTCACAGCATCAACATCTCAGTTGAAACTGTAAGGCAATTGATGCTTGCTGAGAAATTATGGCAACAAACATCGAGATGAATGGCCGGTAAAGTATTAATCGTCTTTTTTTCCGGCGTGTAGTATATGCAAGTTGTTCGTGTCATGGTCACGCCACCTTATTACATCCCTCAGGGCAGTGGATAGACCTGCCACCGGCTTCTTTCGCACCCACCCCAGACCTAGCTAGAGTGGGCTGGGCGCCTTTTGGTCAGCCTGTAGAGAATCACGAATAGACGCCATGCTCAATACGTGTGATGAGACGCATCACCTCCAGCCCCCCAGTTTCTGACGCCAGTACATCAGCTGGCTTTTGCCAGATCAGGACTCGGTTCTTCTCGTTTAGCCATTGTTGGGCAGCGTTCTTGTCTCCTTCGAACAATTCAACTGCACGGCTCAAAACTCGGATGACGCGGAAGAGCCGTTCGCTCTGTTCGGATGTAAACCGCCCCTTAATGCTGCGGTTAAACGAGGTGTTGGGAATTCCCGACATTTTCCGCAATTCGGTCGGTGTAATATGCGCCCAGGCAGAAATGCGCTTTGCGACCTCCCCTTCCAGTCCCAGATTAATTTTATTTATCAGCGTTATGCCCCCCTTCGCTTCCAGGCCGACAACGCTCCAGAGATCGCATGGCTGAGAGATGGGAATCGAGGGGGAAAAAACTTTCATAGTCATATGAAACCCTCCATTTGATTATTTTATTATACCAGATGGGGCAGTTACGGCGAGATAGTCAACTATTAAGGACTCCAACATTATTTGTCAGGCATTAATGATGGACAAAGTGCCTTTATTCGCATTATTTTGTTAATGCCTCTAATGATGCCTCACTTAGAAATTGGTTTAATAAATGCGCCGTAAAAATATTAACGATTATCAAGCTTTTATCGCAGTAGCCCGGGAAAAAAGCTTCACAAAAGCGGCCGCTCAGTTAGGTGTCTCACAGTCGGCGTTGAGCTACACGGTGAGGACTCTTGAAGCAGACCTTGGTCTTCGTCTTCTTACACGCACCACTCGTAGCGTTTCTGTGACGGAAGCTGGCGAGCGGCTACTTTCCCGTATAGGACCCCATTTTGACGAAATTGAAAGTGAAATAGCTGCGCTGAGCGGATTGCGAGAAAAACCAGCCGGTACTGTGCGCATTACTACCGTTGAACACGCCGCCGATACAATACTCTGGCCTAAACTCGCTCCTGTGATGCTTGAATATCCCGATATCAATATTGAAATTATCAGCGAGTACGGACTCAAAGATATTGTCGCTGAGCGTTATGATGCCGGAGTTCGGTTAGGCGAACAGGTTGATATGGATATGATTTCCCTACCTCTTGCCAGAGACTTCCGTTTTGCAGTGGTCGGAGCGCCCTCTTATTTCATGGGGAAGACATTCCCAGGAACGCCTCGTGATTTAAACGACCATAGCTGTATCAGATTACGCCTGCCCACTCATGGAGGATTCTATACCTGGGAGTTTCGCAAGGATGAGACTGAAATTAAGGTGCGAATTGACGGACGAGCGACTTTCAGCACAATAAATATGATGAGTCAGGCCGCCCTTGATGGGCTGGGGCTTGCTTATCTGCCGCTAGATACTGTGGAGAATTACCTTGAAAACGGAATGTTAGTCCAGGTGCTGACTGACTGGTGTCCACCGCGTCCTCCCTACCATCTTTACTACCCCAGCCGTCTGCAACATTCTCCGGCATTTGCACTTGTGCTCGAAGCACTCCGCATCCCATAACCTTTGAACGCTGTTTATCCCGTTCCATATCAAACTTAGTTTCTTATCATCCAATTAAGAAAATATCCTTCTAAGCCCATGCGAAATTAAGCATCTAATTTCTGAATACTAAAGAGATTAAGATGGCCTCTGAAACAATCTGTATTCATTCAGCGGCCAGGGCCGCCATCATGTCAATGAAGGAGTCTCGCTATGAGTAATAAAACAGGTGGATTAAGCCGCCGAAATTTTATCCTGACAAGCTCAGTGGCCTCCGCAGGATTTCTGATGGCGGGTCATGCTTCAGCCCTGCTCTCACCTACCCCTCGTACATCTGGCACCACGACACACGTAGATGGCGTCACAGTCAGCAGCGTCCTGTTCCGGAACAATGAAATAATGATGTCCGGAAACGTCTACGTCCCTCCGGATTTCAGTGAAAACCGTCAATACGCTGCTATTGTCGTTGTCCACCCAGGTGGTGGCGTTAAGGAACAGACAGCTGGCCTTTATGCCCTAAAACTGGCTAAAGAAGGATTTGTCACTCTGGCGTTTGATGCCTCCCATCAGGGGGCCAGTGGCGGATTACCGCGCTTTGTCGATGATCCCATGAAACGCGTTGTCGATTTCTATAGCGCAGTCGATTACCTGACGACTCTCCCTTATGTCGATAATAATCGCATTGGCGCATTAGGTGTTTGTGCAGGTAGTGGTATCACGGTTAAAGCGTCGATGACGGAACGTCGAATCAAAGCGCTGGCAACAGTCAGTGCCGTGGATGTCGGAGCGGCGACCCGTAAAGGCTGGGATGGAACAACATCTGAATCTGAACTCATTGCGACTCTGGATGCTGTTGCTAAACAGCGTACAGCAGAAGCAGCGGGCGGCGCACCGGTTTATGTTAACTATGTACCCAAATTGGGTGATACCAGTGCACCAAAAGATCTTCAGGAAGCTGCGGACTACTATCTGACCGAACGCGGAAAATATTCGACTTCCACGAATCAAATGCTGATGACAAGTATCAGTACGCTGGCGTCTTTCACTGGGTTTGAAGGGGCGGATGTCTATTTAACACAGCCGCTTCTGATTGTAGCCGGTAGCAAAGCAGGTTCGCTCTGGCACAGCCAGGAATTACACAAAACTGCTGCTTCTGTTCAAAAAACGCTGCATATCATCCCGGGTGCGACGCACATGGATCTATATGATGGTCAGGGTGCAACGGTTGCCGCGAGTAAGCTGGCTCCTTTCTTCAAAAAGAATCTCATTTAGGTATAACTATCCATGAAAAAAAATCCACTTCTTGAAAAATTTACACTCGGTAAAGGTGTGACTCTGCGCAACCGTATTGTTATGGCACCCATGACGACGTGGGCGGGTAATGATGACGGCACAGTATCGCTTGATGAAGAAGCTTATTATCGTCGACGTGTTCAGGATATTGGGTTGGTGATTACCGGTTGTACTCATGTTCAGGAAAATGGCATCGGATTTTCGGGGGAATTTGCTGCATATGACGACAAATTTATTCCCGGTTTAAAGCGTCTTGCGGCGGCGGCAAAAAGCGGTGGAGCACCGGCAATCTTACAAATTTTCCATGCAGGTGTGAAAACGAGTCCTGAACTGGTTTCAGATATCGTAGCTGCAAGCGCTGTTCCCGGTGATGCAGGGCCTTTCGCACCTTCCGTGACCCCTCGCGAACTTACATGCACTGAAGTCGAAACGGTTATTCAGGCTTTCGGTGAAGCAACTCGCCGTGCCATAGAAGCAGGGTTTAATGGCGTTGAGTTACATGGTGCTCATGGTTTTTTACTTCAGAACTTTTTCTCACCTCATTCCAACCGAAGAGACGACCAATGGGGCGGCTCTCTTGAAAACCGTATGCGTTTCCCACTCAGCGTCATCGAGAGTGTGCGTAAAACGATTGCTGAGCATGCAGCCAATCCCTTCCTGATAGGATACCGCATTTCACTGGATGAGCATTACGAAGATGGGTTGCGCATTGATGAGTCGCTTCAGCTGGTTGACCGCCTGATCGATGAGGGTATTGATTATCTTCATGTATCACTCGGTAATGCACTTGAAGCCAGACCCGTTGATGCACCGAATGGCCTCAAAGTCATCGAAATCGTGCGCGATCACCTTGCTGGAAGTATACCTCTGATTGTTGCCGGACAGTTGCGAACACCAGAGCAAGCCGAGGATGCTGTTAAAGCAGGGGTATCTTTGACTGCCGTAGGTCAGGGTATGGTGATGAACCCAGACTGGGTTAAGTTTGCAGAGGGTAAAGCTGAAGGAAAAATTGCTCTCAATATTGCTGCATCAGACGTAGAGCAACTTGCTATACCCCAGAAACTCTGGCGCGTAATTGAGGAAACGACAGGCTGGTTCACTATTCGTTAAATTTATCTAAGCGGCCCGAAATTTAATTAGGGCCGTTCTATAACCACATGTAGTCTTACTTTTTCCACGGTCAAATAAAGTCGAATTCAGGCTCGGACCAACTGACTAGACACTTATCCCCAACAATAAAAATGCAACCGGCGACGACGGGGATATCCAGTTTGGCCGTGCGATGCATGAACTGAACATTCAGACCATTTGTTCAGGAACCAGTGCAACGGGCGCACCTGATGCTTCAGGGCCGGCTGGTCAAGGAACTCAGGCTCCAGGGCATCAGCTCCATGGACGCTGCGAACGCATTTGTCGAAGAGTTCATGTACGATTACAACCGTCGTTTCGCAAAAACACCTCGCTAGATGTTTTTAAGTAGTTATATCTGTTGAAAATAAATTTCGAATCTATCGCTGTACAAATTGCCTTTGTAGTATTTAATATTTGAGTCAGCAATGATGCTTTTTACCAAATGAATATCTGACATGTCTGCCTTGCATCCGAAATAGACAGAAGTTAATGCTGCGGGCCATGGATGCAACGCATTACCTTGCTCAACTATATGCCTCCACTCCTGTTCGTATTCCCAATGTTTAGATTTTGAGTGTAATATTCTAATTTTATTGGATAACGTATCAACTTCATTTAAAATTGAATTCGCTTGTATCGAAGGGTAATTATCATTGTAATTCATAGGCTTGGTTTTTTTATCATCTGCTAAGGCTGTACTGAAGATGCGTTCAAACTCTAGGCACATACCTTTATGCTCAGAAGCATAATGCGACCACATCAGTAAGTTATTGTTACTGCTTGCTAATGAAAGAATACCTAACTTTTCTATACCGCTTTTAAAGCTCGCCAAAAGTACATTGAGGGAGCGTTTATTGTAAACCATCATATCAGACATATCTCCACCAAAAATCGCAGATAATTTTTGAGAGTCCCTTTCCTGTTCGAACACATGCTTCTTTCCTCTTACACTAAATTGGGTGTCAAAAGGATCATTAAATCCTGCCGGTTTTGAGTACCAGATTTTCTGCTGTGCAAGAGCACTCAATTGATTCTTACCGATAGGGCAGTATTTGAATAGAGATGTAATTTCAGGGTGTATCACTAGAGTTCCTATGATTTCTTCAATGTTAGCACTATTAATAATGCAACTTCAGCATCACAAATACTAGCGCTAACGTTTTGATTGTATTATAAATGTTTTTACCCGCACATAAAACAAATGCGTTCTAATTACACAGTTCAAACATACTAACAGAATTCATTTCCGCAATACTTTAATCCCCTTGAATTACACTAATAACTTCCGCTTCTGGCACAAAGCGAGCATTGATGACTGGCATACCTGGGCGGGACAAATGCAGTAATGGACAAAACCGTAATTCTGTCCAGTGAACCACTATTCTGTCCAGTGAACCACTCTTAAGGAAATCTTGACCAGACATAACCACTTCCATGCAGATCAGAGCCATTACAGCAAAATCTGCGCCACCCTGGACAGGCCGCACAATTTGCTCATAATGGTGAGCGCGAATCACAGGGAAAGGATGCAAAAATGTTATCAAGTATTGATTTTAAAGGACTAGGTGAGGCTGTTCTCTTCCATGCCGCTGTATTAATTATCGCCGCCGCTAGCCTGATTAGCGGCTTGCTGCACTATCAAAGCGGCATCGGTAAACTGCTCATACTGATTTCGTCGGTATTGGGCCTGTATCTGGTGATGGTTTTTAAATTTTACTGGAACCCACCTTGGAATTTCTGGGACAGATAGTTCCGGCCCTCTCAGCGTTGACCTTCTCCACCCTCTGGACAGACAGCCCATTCTGTCCAACAACATAAGGACATGTGCATTGGAATATAAAGTATTAGCCGTCGCATGCATGATTTTCATCATGGCTATATGGATGCTGCTTCACGGAATCAGGGGTTATCAGGCCGGTTTGATTATAGAAACACGGAAAGGCACCTCGGAGAAAGACTACTATTATCGTGGCGATATCGGATTTTATGTAAATGTGTTCTTCTACATCGCTGGCGGGACATTTGCAGTAGGATTCTCTGCCTGGCTAATGATGACAGGGTTAGGCTACTGGTGATCCGCCTTTAACTCCCCGCGCACCTGGACAGACAGCCATTTCTGACCAAGAAGTAACTGACTGGCAGCTTTGAGCGAGGAGCGGACGCTGCCCGACAGACCTGATGTGCAACTGAGCCGGTTACTTACGCTACAGGCGCAGCACGTTTACTACCACGAGCAGACTTGCAACCACGTCCGCGAATACGGCCATTCATATGGGGTCAGTCCATAAATGACTCTGAGGTGTCTGTTAAACCCGTGGCGATTCAAATTACCCCCTTCATTATTAGCTTTAACTCTTGTCAATTTTCTTCTTTCGAGAATATCCTTGCACCAAACAATCACAACTTTTACTTGCCTTTGAGTTTGTCAGCGATATATGGAACAATACGAAACTCGGTTTCTGATGCAAGCACTTGGTTTTTCCATTGGGTCTTACAGATGATCTCTCCATTGTGTTCAAACCAATGTGTTGCCCCTGGTAGGAAATCATGGGACATCGGATAAGCAGCATTGGGGTTATGAAATACTTCAAGTTCAAAACACCAAAATTCTTTGCCGCCGCAAAGATTAGTATATTCAGGCGATTGAATATCTAGGTCGAAGTCAATTGATTCCAAGGCCCCTTCAGTCCTATCAAATAAAATTCCAATTCTGCGGGCTTTCACAGTTGGTGAGGTAAATTCAGCTTGGATTGCCATTCGTTGGAATTTTGGCAATGTTCCAGAATTACTAAACAAGATAGCAGATAAATTTGCCATCTCTGGATCGTTAAATAGTCCTGCCTGAATATGCTCATGTCCTATAAGCCGTTCAATAGATAATGCAGCAGCCTTCATACCTTTGGACGTTTTGACTGTATGTGCGGTTTGCCCATACAGATAGGTTGGGAGTGACTCGCGAGACCAGACCATAGAACCTCCACCGCTAAAATCTGCTATTGCGATTGCAAATGGCAACCCTTTAACTTGCGGTAGTTCTTCATATTCTCTCTGGAGTTTAGACCTGAGGGTCTTAGCGAACCGTGCGGCCATATCACCTGCTGTGCGAGCTAATCGATCTCCAGGGGGGAATTGTGTTTGAGGCAACTTCAGGCTGCCCGGACCAGTAGGATTCGCGGTGACTGCCTCAACATATGCTTTATTATTACCGCACATAAGCATAAAATCCGGAGATGGGTAATCTTGGAAAAATTTAATCCCTTGTTCTTTAAAACATGCGAAAAGGTATAGCTCCCAGATTCTAGAGTTGAAACCTTGGGTCTGGAGATCGGTTATGAAATTATCATCAGGTTTTGGTAATGCCAGATAGAGCTCGGCAATTAAATGAAACGCCCCTCGATACTTTATCGTGGACGATAATTGTATAAACGCATCACAAATATCCCGCTCACCAACCTGATCCAGTCGGGCTCTACGTGATTGTCCAGATGGAATGGGTAATAAATCATCTCCGACTGAAAGGTGCTTATCAAGATGCGCTAATGCCTCCTGCTCTGTAAAAAACATCTTATGCTCGATAGGTACCAGCACGTAATCTTCTCGTCGCCTGAGCACGACAAGTCCATATGATTTTTTGCTGAATTGAAGGACTGCACCATATCCAAGCCCTTTTTCATTTGACCAAGCGGAAAGGAATTCTGCATTACCATAATTAGGCCCATGTGGTAATGACATTGCAAATATCTTAAATGCTTCAGCAGGCATTTTTTGTAAACTATACATCTTATTCGACACCTCCGCTCTTTCCATGAACAACCCTAAAACTCAGTTAAATCGAAGCGTCCTTGATTTAGAGGGAATATTTCTGGTACGACCGATTCTGATATATTTTCACTTTCATGAATGTCTAACGCTACTACTGTACTAAGCTCAGGAAACAATCTTCTCTTTGTTTTTGGTTTGATATTTATATGTGAGATGTTCTCCAAAAAGCTTCTGGTTGTATGAATCGTGTCATATTGAGCGGACCCTTCGCCATCGTCATACCATGAGCCTGTATCCACTACTACAGTGTTAATTAATGGTGCTATCACATTGAAATTATCAGTGCGAATAGAGACAGCGAACTTGAAGGGATATGAATCTTCCTGTGCGAAGTAATCCTCTCCACGCCCATATTGCCTAGTAATTTCCACTGTTCCGCGTACCAAAAGATAAATATAATCTTCTTCAAGATTCAGCAACTCAACAGATTCAACATTGCACCAATTAACAGCTGTCTGTGAAGATAATATATCCAGTTCGTCAGGAATATTATTCATCGTGATATCAGTAACTTCATTCTGAACTTCCTCGATTATTGATTCGGTAATAACACGCTCAAGTTCATCGAAGGTATCAAATATTTTGTTACACAGCTCGATTAGCAGTTTAGCACTCTCAAAAAACTGCTTAGGATTACTATCAAATGAATGTTCGCTAACATGGGTGTAATCGTTTAACGAAGAATAGTTTTTATTAAACCATGCTATACCATCATCTAGGCTTTCGATAGCTGCGTCATCAAGAAGTTGATCGGGTATATGCTTCTGGGCAATGTATTTAGCTTGCTGTTTACGGGTGACGGTGGCGTTATTTTTGTTTTTAGTGAACCATGGAGACGCCATAACTCTGTCATTTGGTGCCAATCGTTTCAGCACATGATTTATTAGCTCACGTATTGCAAATGCAAAGTTGTTGAAGCGCAGAGGATTGCCATGAGAACAATAGTTGCGAAGACTGGCATGTAAGAGTTCATACTCAAAGTCAGTTTCTAGGTGCTCTTGAAACTCTTTAATAAAATCCATTTCAAGCATTTTTTTTAGTTTCATACAAGTACCTAAGTATCAATTGTTTGTGGGCTTAATAGCCCGCCTTTATGTGACAGAATGCGCTTGTACGTTGAACAGTAGTAGACTAATAAAAATGCACGGTCACTTAGATTAAGCAATCTAATCAAGAATGTCGGACTTTAAAAGTAATAGTTTCCCATATCTGGATCTAATCACCACATTATGCACTATGGCTAACGTCCGCTCCTGGCACGAAGCGGCCGAACTAACTGAGCAGAAGGTTCGCTGTGAGCGACAAGCGGAAGTTAAATGGTTAGACGTTAGCATCGACTTACACAGGTCTAACCCAATGCGGCAGCTTAATATTTGTAAGATGCTCTTCCTCAACGACAAACGCCAGGCTGTAACGAGCTCGGGTTATGGCCACGTACAGCTTGTTTCTTGACTCCTCCGTTTTATCTTTGTCGAAAACCCTGAGGTCGCCACCTAGATACTTGAGATGTTTCTCCGGTGAAATAATCAGGACACGATCGAAACCGAGACCTTTACTGGAACCGAAGGTGTGACAGCCCAGACCAGGCGGCAAATAGGCTCTACCCATGGACGATGACCATCGCAAAACCTGAGGTTTGAACGTAGCGAGATAATCGCTCACCTGTGAAGACTTGATGACGAACGCACCGTAGTGATGGGCCACCTCATCAGGAACATTTTCCACCTCTGACAGTGTCTTTTCATAGAGACCGGGATGAATCGTATCGGACAGATCACAGATTTTTTGAATGCATCTACGGTTTCTCGGCAGCGAACGCTGCTCAAAATTTATCTTCTGAAAATATTGGATCTTTTGCGCAGGAGTATGCGGTGCCTTATGACCGAACGTAGTCGTGTAAATCGTTTGACGGAAATCGCCGACACAGCAAATCGAGTCAGACATTATCTTACTTAGCGCTTTGATAACATCGTAATCCCAACCAACTAAATCCTGAACCTCATCGAAAAAGACCCGATAATAGATATCTTTCAACCTCTTGGCTGGTGCATTCTTTGTCATGCTGGCGATCCTAGTAGCCAGCTTAGCTAGTAGGCCGGTGTATGCTTTTGTCTTGCAAGGGGTCAGATAATGGAGTGGGTTTAACGTGCCACCAATTTTCTCTCCCCTATTGGGATACCAATTCTTCGTACCCGGCATCAGATGAGGGTTATGCTCTGTGAACGCTATAGTGGTAATGCGCTCAGGGAACACGACATTTTGGTAGGGTCTTACTAAGTCTTCCAGATAAAAGGAAAACAAGCCTTTGACGACAAAATCATCACTGCTTTTGCCATATAGCTCCACGAAACGAGAACGGAGCTCGGCTTGGTTGTTCGTCGTGTAGGTAACTACCAATACACGGCCACCCGCCTCTATCACCTTAATGGCATCCTGGATGATTTTATAGGTTTTGCCTGATCCTGCACCGGCGATCCAGAATTCATTAGCCAAAGTTGAACACCTCATCGAGGAAGGCCGGATACTTGAAATCTAGGTTCCCATCAAACAGCTTGATAGCCGAATCGACTTTGCGAGCGCCCTTACCGTTTCCCTTAACGCTTCGGAACCACTCGATAAGAAATTCGCGCCGTTTGTTCAAGTCGGCAAACTTCGAGTAGAGGTTGTAGGTCTGCTTGGATAACACCTCCTCAGCGAAAGCATTCAACGTTTTTAGGTCAATTGCATTGGCATAAATCATCGCGGGCTCAAGCGAAAACTCCTCATCATTCTCAGAGGAGATGAGCTTGATATTGGGATAGGCCGCATAGGTGTCACGGGCCTTCGCGACGTTCTCATCATAGGCTCCATCGTTATCCCGGAGCACGTTGATACTGGTACCGATCTCCATGCCCACAGAGATGAAAGTATCGAACCCGACTCCGCGCACCACAATGATATCGATTCCATCCTGCTCAGGCAGTCGGCCGTGTTTGCGGTGGTAGATCTTCTTGAGTACCAGCTCGTCCGACGGTCCCTCTACCAAGATCACATTACGCGACAATGCTACACGCAAGGTATCATAGCCCGGCAATCGCTTAAGGGTTTTGACGACTGCAGGATCAAGCTGATGAAGGCGCTTATATCCCGACTGGACAAGGCAGATTTTATCAATGCTCAGCTTGTTGAGCACATACGAGCTGTGAGTTGTAAGGAAGAGCTGCTTGGTGCCCCGTTGCATCTCGATGTAGTGCACCAGCTTATTAAGGTTGGTGTGCGAAAGGTGGTTTTCGGGCTCCTCCATCATCACCAAATCGATATCCTTCGATTTGTTCTGAATTGCGAGTTTGATCTGCACATTACTCTGTTCACCCTTGCCGATGAACTGGAAAGGTACGTCATCTACCTCAAGTTGAAGACTGGTTTGAATAGATCCGGCAGGTAAGGTACTTGCGGCAATGGAGAGTTTTTTGTCTGTGATCAAGTGGTCTGTATCTAGGCCAGTGTTAACCATCTTGACCTCACCCGAGTTGTTGAACACCTGCTGATTCTCGCGATAATTGAGAGTCAGCTTAACCAGTTCCTCTTTGTTCAACGCAGTGTTTAGGATGGTCGAGATGTACTGATTCTTGCCCAAAGTCGGGTGGATGCGTGTTGGGTCGATGTACAACGACCTGAATTTCTTGGCTACAGCCTTAATGGGGTTCCATCCGAAATCTAACCACTCCAGCTTGTAGAACTCGATCGGAATGCTCGTAATGTTAGGGTTTGTCTTCAGGTAGTCGACATACACGTCCTCAAGCGTAGCATCGAAGCGCACTTGTACCGTGATCCCCTGAGCATCGACTTTCAAGAAGTTGTTCACCCCTCGATATTCTGGCACTCCATCGATGAATGCCTCGATCGTCAAGCTAGGCAGATGCTTGGCTGACTTGTCTGAAGCCAAGAATTGCTGGACTGCATCCTTATTGAAAATGTCAGGTGTTAACTCGGTGTTGAAGGGACGGCCACGATAGTTGTAATTGAGAACCATCTCCAAGGCTTCCAGAATTGTACTTTTACCAGCGTTGTTATCACCTACAAAGATATTTACGTCATCGTTGAACTCAAGATGTTCATCTTTGAATTTCTTGAAATTGGTAAGCTTAATCGATTTAACGCGCACTCTAATTCCCTCAAGATACTGTCAAATAAAAGCTAAATGATCCCCTTAAAGACATTACCTCGCCGATCCACCTGTGTCTACATGCAGGCGGGATGTCACCTTAATTCCTGCAGGCACTCAAGTGGTCGACATAAATAGGACAAAATATGAGCAACTTAAAGTCTGCTTCTGGCTGTGAGTTCAATATATAGACATTTCTAACGAGCCAGTGATTAGACATTTCTGTTGAGCCTTGACAGCAATTGTAGAGGCTAAGTTGTAATGTCCGCTCCCCAGAAACTCTGGCGCGTAATTGAGGAAACGACAGGCTGGTTCACAATTCGGTAGATTTATCTAATCGGCCCGAAATTTAATTCGGGCCCGTTATAAAATGAATCAAACTCTGCCAAGAAGAATATTCAACATGCGACGCAGAGGTTCCGCCGCTCCCCACAATAGCTGATCGCCTACTGTCAGAACCGAATAGATAGGCTCATTGTTGAGCGCCATTTTCTTGTAGCGACCGATACCTACCTGGAGAGAACCGCTAATGTATGCGGGGGTCAATTTACTGACACTCTCTTCCTTGTTATTTGCCACATAGCTAACCCAGGGGTGGGAATGCGTAACTAGCTCTGCAAATTCTGCTTCACTGACTTCACGTTTGAGCTTCAGGGTAATTGCAGCACTATGGCATCGGATCACGCCGACCCGTATACATAAACCATTTACCGGGATCGTACCGGGATAAAGACCAAGAATTTTGTTCGTTTCTGCCTCACCTTTCCATTCTTCGCGACTATTCCCATCCCCTAAATCGCTGTCAATCCATGGAATGATGCTTCCCATTAAAGGCGCACCGAAATTCTGAATTGGCATGTCAGCACTGTTAATTAGCTCACTCACTTTATTGACTAAAGGAAGCACTGAACCTGATGATGCCAGTTCATCGGTGGATAAATGTTTACTTATTTAAGCGCTTTGAGCGATTAATTCCCGAACATATTTAGCACCCGCACCGGATGCAGACTGATAGGTCATCACACTCATCCATTCGATCAGGTTAGCCTTTATCAGCCCGGCCAGCCCCATAAGACTTAGCGTTATCGAACAGTTGCCACCGACAAAAAGTTTAATTCCCTCTTTCACTGCGCGGTCAATATTTGTGCGGTTGACGGGATCGAGAATAATGCAGGCTTTTTCATCCATCCGCAGCGCTGAGGCCGCGTCAATCCAGTAGCCTTCCCAGCCATGGTTAATCAAAGCAGGATATATTGCTTTGGTAAAATCCCCGCCCTGACAGGTTATGATGATGTCCATTTCGGCCAGGGCGCTAATGGAATTAGCATCTTTGAGTGTATAGCTGACGCCATCAATCACAGGACCGGCGGACCCTGCACTGGAAGTGCTGTAAAAATGCGCAGAAATATCGTCAAAGTCGCTCTCTTCGGCCATACGCTGTAGCAAAACAGAACCTACCATTCCTCGCCAACCAACAATGCCAACTTGCTTCATTTGCTTAACCTTTACAACGTTATGAGAATGTTAATTATTTTCGAAGCACGTTATATCTCATCCCTAAATAAAGGTCATTACCAATCGCATCACATTCGGTCATTATTAAAATGTTTCATATGGTTATCAGCATTTCTTATCCATTCCACAGACAAAAAACAAATCAACTTATTGATTTAAAATCATAATATTCTACATGTAGTATTGCGCGGCTCCAGCACTCAAAGGTGAGAAGAAGCGAAAATGGAGTTGGATGCATGTCTCTCAAACGTCCGCTTTTGGCTGTAAGTACAACCGATGGATGCAACACAATGGGGACGTTTAATTTTGCCCCACCACGGACACTTCTACTTAACCTTGACAGATATTGTAACGGCTAAGTTCCTGATGGCTTTCTTGTAAGCTTTGCTTTAAAAGCCTTCACATATGAAATATCATATGTATTGTTATTTTTTATCGGGGTCACGCATGTTACAACCTGTTCAGCTTTTTAAACTGCTCGCCGACGAAACGCGTTCGACTATTGTGCTGCTCCTCAGGGAGTCTGGTGAAATGTGCGTCTGTGACATCTGTGGTGCAACAGCAGAGTCTCAGCCCAAAATTTCACGCCACATGGCGCTCTTACGTGAAGCCGGGTTGGTCATCGACCGCCGCGAAGGAAAATGGGTGCATTACCGACTGTCACCACATATGCCCGCCTGGGCTGCGGATATTATTGATACAGCCTGGAACTGTGAGCGCGACAATATACGCAATAAGCTCAGTAGCGCGGCATCAGTCTCCTGCTGAATATATATGATTAAATGAATGTGAATGGAGCTTCTGATGTTACTTGCTGGTGCTATCTTTTTATTCACGCTCATCCTGGTTATCTGGCAACCCAGAGGGCTGGGGATTGGCTGGAGTGCCTCATCAGGCGCAATTCTGGCTTTGCTGACGGGTGTCGTTCATCTCGGGGATATTCCGGTGGTCTGGCAGATTGTGTGGAATGCAACCGCCACCTTTATTGCCGTGATCATCATCAGTCTTCTGCTCGATGAATCCGGCTTCTTTGAATGGGCCGCATTGCATGTTGCCCGTTGGGGAAATGGCCGGGGCCGGCTGCTATTTACCTGGATTGTTCTGCTTGGCGCGATGGTCGCGGCACTTTTTGCCAACGATGGTGCCGCACTGATCCTGACGCCTATCGTTATTGCAATGCTGCTTGCGCTGGGATTCAGCCGGGGGGCAACATTAGCGTTTGTCATGGCCGCAGGGTTTATCGCCGATACAGCCAGCCTGCCGCTGATTGTCTCGAATCTGGTGAACATCGTCTCGGCAGATTTCTTTAAGCTTGGTTTTTCTGAATATGCAGCGGTGATGTTCCCCGTTAATATTGCGGCCATTGTGGCTACGCTGGTGATGCTGCATTTGTTTTTCCGCAAAGACATTCCCGCCGTTTATGACGTTTCCCTGCTGAAAGAACCGAAAGACGCCATTCGTGATGTGAATACCTTTAAAACCGGCTGGCTGGTTCTGGTGTTGCTTTTGGTGGGGTTCTTCGGACTGGAGCCGCTGGGCGTACCGGTCAGTCTGGTTGCGGCCGCGGGTGCCCTGCTGCTGTTTGCTGTGGCGAAGAAAGGTCATGCCATAAACACAGGCAAGGTGTTACGTGGTGCGCCCTGGCAAATCGTTATCTTCTCGCTGGGTATGTATCTGGTGGTCTACGGATTACGAAATGCCGGACTGACCGACTCTCTGTCTTCCTTGCTGAATCAACTGGCTGAGCAAGGATTGTGGGCAGCAACGCTGGGTACCGGCTTCCTGACAGCATTCCTCTCTTCTGTCATGAATAATATGCCGACTGTGCTGGTCGGGGCGCTGTCGATTGATGGCAGTACTGCAACCGGTATTATTAAAAAAGCAATGATTTATGCCAACGTCATCGGCAGTGATCTGGGACCTAAAATTACTCCTATCGGCAGTCTGGCAACCTTGCTGTGGCTGCACGTTCTGTCGCAAAAAAATATCAAAATAACCTGGGGATATTACTTCCGGGTTGGCATTGTCATGACAATACCCGTGCTGTTTGTCACGCTGGCAGCACTGGCGCTTCGTCTGTCTTTCACTTTGTAATGAGATACTGATATGAGCAACATTACCATTTACCACAACCCGGCCTGCGGTACGTCACGTAATACCCTTGAAATGATCCGCAACAGCGGGACTGAGCCCACGATTATTCTGTATCTGGAAACACCGCCATCCCGCGAGGAACTTATAAAGCTGATTGCAGATATGGGGATCACTGTTCGGGCTCTGTTACGCAAAAATGTCGAACCTTATGAGCAATTAGGGTTGGCAAACGATTCTTTCAGTGATGACCAATTGCTTGATTTGATGTTGCAACATCCTGTTCTCATTAACCGGCCAATTGTCGTTACCCCTCTGGGCACCCGATTATGCAGACCTTCAGAGGTAGTTCTGGATATTTTGACTAATGTGCAACGCGGTGCGTTCACCAAAGAAGATGGTGAACGCGTTGTTGATGAACACGGTAAGCCGCTGAAACAATAACTACCTATCCTTGACAGAATTTTTAGTCGCTAAATTTAAATGCCCCACGGAGATGCACACCTTTGCCAGACCTGTTTATGGCGTACTTCCTCCGGTAGCCATAAACGTACCGCTATAAGGTATCGGCAGATAATCATGGAAAATCTGTTTCAGGGTGTCTTCCGGTTCGATATCCGCAAACAAATCGGGGTAAAGGGTTTTGGCCATAAACTCTGTCGCCGCAACATGCCACGGGCTGAGATAGAAATTCTGCCATAAAATGCCGGTGCGGCCATGATGTAACGCTTTCAGTTCACGCAGTCCGTTTTGTCTGGCGGTTAACTCACGCAGGCTTTGCAGCGCCATGTCGGGCGTGATGGCCGGGCCGAGTTTCAAATCATTCTGATCCTCAGCCGCGCCCGCGCCGGTGGCGATATATACCTCGGGCTGCGCCATGATCACCATTTCCTCATTCAGCCTTCCGAAAACACCCTGCACCGTTTTGCTGGCGATGTTATCTCCTCCGGCAAAGCTCAGCAGTTCGCCCAGACTTCCCTTCACCGCCGTCACGCAGCATTCATTGCGGCGCCCCAGATGTAACTGAAGCAGCACCGTCGGCTTTGGCCCCCGGTACGCGGCAAGGCGATCATGAATGACCTGCATATGTGCATCATAAAACTGATTGAAAGCCTGCGCCCGCGCGGTCTGGTTAAGCACTTCACCGAGGATAGCCACACTGCGCGTGGTGTTTTTCAGCAGATGAACACGCAGATCAATTTTCACCACCGGAATATGCGCGGCGTCGAGCATCGCTTTCAGCCGTAAATCGGCATCGTCGTAGCGCGCAAGGCTCGGCAGAATGACCAGATCCGGTTTGAGCGCCAGCACCTTCTCCGGATTCATATCATTTGTTCCGCCCAGCCCCAGCGACGGGATCGCCAGCATATCAGGGAATTTCTGCGCAAATATCTGCCAAATCTGGCTGTCGTATTTCTTCAGATCGAGCGGCCAGCCGACAATCCGCCGGACAGGATCGCCCGGCTCCAGCATTGCCAGTGTGTAGAGCATGCGGCTTTCGCCCAGCACGATGCGCTGCGGATTATCAGGAATATCAACCTGATTGCCGTCGATATCGGTAACCGTCCGCGCCTGCGCGTTCAGGCTCAACAGCACCAGAAACAGCATCAGCAGCACACCCCTTACCGCGTTCAGCCTGCATCCATGACGCAGGCCGGAAATACGTTTCAGATTAGAATTCAACACTTGCCTGTACCATCAGATTACGGGTTTCACCTTCACGCACGCGCAGATTGCCGCCGCTTGAGGTGTAATAGTGTTTGTTAAACAGGTTATTCAGGTTCAGTTTCAGCTGCGTTTTTTCACCGAACAGGCGGTTATTCCACGCCACGAAGCTGTCGGCCACGACATAATCCGGCAGGGTAAAACTGTTCTCCGGATCCCCTGCCCGCGTGCCGATATACCGTGCTCCCCCGCCGATACGGAAATCTCCCGGCAGGCCGTTAACGGTCAGGTTATGACTCAGATAAAGCGCACCGGAATGGCGCGGCGCGTTTTGCAGGCGGTTACCGTTATTGGCGGAATTCACACCGTCATCGACAATTTCTGCTTTGTCATAGCTGTAATTCGCGCTGACATCCCAGTCGGGCAGGATCTCGCCGTTGAGTTCGAATTCAGCACCGCTGGAGCGCGCTTTATCAATGGCTCGGGTTTCACCGTTAATGCTGAGCGACATATCCCGCTCATCAATGCGATACAGCGCCACACTGGCAAACATACGCGGCGTGATCTGCCATTTGCTGCCCACTTCCCAGGTGGTGCCCTGCTCCGGATTGCCGACGTTACCGTCATCATCGACATCGGTGGACGGCGTAAAGGATTTACTGACGCTGCTGTACAGCGAGACATCAGGCGTAACTTTATAGATCAGACCGGCCTGAGGCAGAAACTTATTGCCTTCGGAATCCATGGTCTGAACGACCGGATCAAACCCTTTTGAAGCACGTTGCTCATAATGCTGATAACGCCCCCCGACGACGGCGATCCAGTCGGAGGTCAGTGAGATGCTGTCTTTGGCATACACCGAACGGCTGTGAATACGGTTGAGGTTATTGCCGTTGGCGGTATTTTCCGTGCTGCTGTCCACCACCGGCGAGAGAATGTCATATTGCGGATTATTGTAGTTAAAGCTGCTGTCCGACTTCCCCTGATACTGATGGGCGCGATAGGTCTGGTTCATCTCATAATCGGTGCCGAGCACGATATCGTGATTCATGCCCAGAATGTCCTGCGACCCCAGCAGATCCCAGGATACATATTTGGTTTTATGATTAAAGCCCCGGTTGGCATCCGCGCGACGCGTCACAGCGCCGGTGGTGGTGTTCACTGCCGTCACCCGCACTTCATCATTGTTGTAACGACGCTGATTCCAGCCCAGCGTGAGACGGGTGCTCCAGTCGTCGCTGAACTGCCAGTCATAATGCGCGTTGAGCGTTTTATTATGACCCCATGCGCGGTTGGACTTGTCATCCAGGCGGTCTTTATAGCCGATATCGATCGGTTTGCCGTTAATAAAGGCAGTGCCGCGATCATAAGGAATGTCGTAGCGGTAATCTGAATAGCTGATCAGGAAGCTGGCTTTTTCGCCATACCATTGCAGGGACGGCGAAATTAACGTGTGTTTGTCACTGCCGAAATTGCGCCAGTAATCCTGATCCTGTTTTTCGGCGATCATACGGAATGCAAATCCATTCCCCAGCGGACCGGTCACGTCCAGGGTCCCTGCTCCGCCGCCTTCACTGGCGTAGCGCCCGCTGACTTTGGTGTGCCAGTCGTATTGCGGCTTTTTGCTGACCAGATTGATCACGCCGCCGGGGTTCTGGATGCCGTACAGCAGCGAGGCGGACCCTTTCAGCACTTCCACCCGTTCAGTCGTGGCATCGAAATTCAGCCCCTGACTGCTGCGCACGCCGTCGCGATAAATGGAACCGTCAGAGTTGGAACCAAAACCGCGACGGACAAAGCCATCTTCCGTGCCTGCCAGCGTGTTGCCTTCGCTGACACCGCTGACAAAGCGCATCGCGTCTGAAAGGCTGGTGGCCTGATAATCGTCCAGCTGTTGTTGGGTCACGACGCTGACCGACTGCGCTTCGTTAAGCCGCGGTGTCGGGGTTTTACTGGCGACTGAACTGGTGCCTGCGCTGTATCCCTGATCGTTTTGTTCCTGTTCCTGCCCGGTAATGGTCAGAGTATCGCCATCCCCGGCGGAATACCCGGTCTTCGGCGACAGCATCGCCACACCACAGAGAACCGCAAGTATCGCCGGATGGTGTTTTCTTTTAAAAGCCAACTGCCTGTTATTATTCATTTCATTCGACCTGGTGTGAAATATGACATCTTTTGCAGTGAAGAACATCTGGCGACTGTCTCGCGCCTTAATGCAATTGATTATCATTCCAACACGCAAGCATGTAGTAGTAAATCATATCTTCATGATTTTCACTACACGACAGCCGGACGGACCTTGCCAAAATCACACAGCCCACCAAATAATTACCTATTCATTTTTAATGAGATATACCGAAAACCCTTCCATTACCTTTCAAGCTTCGCCTGAATAACCCTGCAAAATGAATTTTTTCTTCCCGAAAAACACTACATTGCTAATATAGCCAACAACATAAATCCGTTAATTTCTCCCGGTTAAATGCTTAACACGCAAAGGAGCAAGATCATTCAATGGCTGCCATTCCACTTAAAAAGCGTATTGATGTTTTTGGGGAACGCTATCGTGCGCGGATATCCACCCTGCCGCCCGGCTTACAAACCGTCGCGTCCTACATTCAGAACAACCGTGAATCAGCACTGGACGCGACCGCGATGGAAATCGCCGCCGCCACGGAGGTCTCCGACGCCACCGTCATCCGCGCCGTTCAGGCATTGGGTTTTGCCGGTTTACGTGACATGAAAAAAACGCTGGAAGCCTGGTTTGGTACGGCGGTCAATTCGGAAGAGAAGATGATCACCACCGTCAGCGAACTGGCCTGTGATATCGATTCCGGGATCAATTTCGTGCTCGACGGGCATAAACGCGCCTGCGATGCGTTATCGGAGCCACACAACCGGCAGGCCATTTCTCAGGCCGTGGCTTTGCTGATAGGCGCGCGGCAGGTGGCGCTGTTTGGCCTGAATGCGTCGGGTATTCTTGCCGATTACAGCGCCCGCCTTTTTAGCCGGATTGGCATCCCTTCCCTGTCACTTAACCGTTCCGGGATTGCGCTGGCCGAACAACTGATCTGCCTGCAACGGGGGGATGTGCTGATTATGATGGCGCAAAAAAGCGCCCATCGGGAGGGAAAAACCACCCTGCTGGAGGCGAAGCGTCTGGGTATTCCGGTCATTTTGCTGACCAATGCGCCTGACTCCTATTTTGCCAAAGAAGCCGCGCTGGTCATCAATGTGCCACGCGGAGGAGAAAACGGCAGGATGCCGCTGCATGGCACGGTTCTGGTTTGTCTGGAAATGCTGATCCTCTCCGTGGCGTCCGCCACCGCATCGCGCACCATGAAAACCATGAAACGTATTCAGGATTTGAATCAGTCTCTGAAACATGCCGGTAAATTGGGGAAATAGCCTGGGGATATAAAGAAGGCCGGTCATCAGACCGGCCTTCGTGTGACTCATTTGTCTAAACGCGCATCGTGCAAAATCAGGCTTCGGTGGCCTTTTCCTGCTCAGTCTTTACCTGCGCATTTGCCAGCATTCTGCGTACCGGAATGATCAGCACAAACAGCACCGCCGCACAGATCAGCAACGCGATGGAACAGCGCGCGAACAGATTTGGCAGCATATCCAGCTGATCGGCTTTGACGTGTCCGCCAATCAAACCGGCGGCCAGATTACCCAGCGCGCTGGCACAGAACCACAGCCCCATCATCTGGCCGCGCATTCTTTCCGGCGCCAGCAGCGTCATGGTCGCCAGACCAATCGGGCTGAGGCACAGTTCGCCCAGAGTCAGCATCAGGATACTGCCCACCAGCCACAGAGGTGAAACCCCTGCGCCGCCATTGTTCAGCACATTCTGCGCCGCCAGCATCATGATCCCAAAGCCCGCCGCCGCGCATAAAATGCCGATGACAAACTTGGTGATGCTGCCCGGACGCACATTGTTCTGCGCCAGTCGCGGCCATGCCCAGCTGAAGACCGGTGCCAGCAGGATAATAAACAGCGCATTGATCGACTGGAACCACACGGCAGGGATTTCAAAATCGCCGATCATGCGGTTGGTATAGTCGTTGGCGAACAGGTTGAACGAGGTCGGTTTCTGCTCAAACGCAGACCAGAAGAAGGCCGCAGACACCAGCAGAATAAAGCACACCAGCAGGCGGGCGCGTTCTTTGCGGTTCAGCCCGGCGAACACAAACAGATAGATGAAATAAAGCGCCACGGACGCCGCGATCACATACACCAGCACGCTGGCCACCGCGACCGGATTGATCACAATGATGCCCTGCGCGATCAGCGTCACGATCACCGCCACGCCTGCCGCCAGCGCCAGCAACCAGCCGCCGACACCGTTTTTCTTCGCCACCGGACTGTTCCAGGTGGAATCCAGCCCCACTTCGCTGTCATAGCGTTTCATGGCCGGAACGGCATACAGACGGAAGATAATCAGCGCCACCAGCATCCCGATACCGCCGATACCAAAGCCCCAGTGCCAGCCGTGGGTTTTGATCAGCCAGCCGGAAATCAGCGGCGCGATGAAAGATCCCATATTGATGCCCATGTAGAACAGCGAGAAACCGCCGTCACGACGTGCATCACCTTTCTTATACAGCGTACCGACCATCACGGAGATACAGGTTTTGAACAGGCCGGAACCGAGGACAATAAACATCAGGCCGATGAAGAACAGGCTGTCTCCCATGAATGCCGACAGCGCAATCGACAGGTGGCCAAGGGCGATGAGGATCGACCCGTACCAGACCGCCTTTTGCTGCCCCAGCCAGTTATCCGCCAGCCAGCCGCCCGGCAGCGCCGCCAGATACATACAGCCGGCAAAGATACCGACGATAGCCGAGGCGTTTTCGCGCGCCAGTCCCATACCGCCGTCGTACACCGTCGCCGCCATAAACAGGATCAGTAAAGGACGGATGCCGTAAAACGAGAACCGCTCCCACATCTCAGTGAAGAACAGTGAACCCAGCGGATAGGGATGGCCGAAGAAGGTCCGGCTTTCGTTTTTATTAACAGAGGAATGCATAAAATCTCCAGAGAAAGTCTGTCGGAATCGTTGTGAATACGCTTGCCCGGCGGCTGTCGTGCAGCCGCTCTTTAACATTCAGCGGTTATTATTTGATTGCTGAATACTGGTATTGTCTGGCATTAACCGCAGAAGTTTTAGAGGAAAAGTCGAGGAATGTCTACTTTTACAGATTTTATCGCGGAGATTTTGAAATGATTGTTACAAGTTCCCGTCGCCAGCGCAGCGGGTTTTGGGCGTTTTTAATACGTTGATACCTCATATATCAAAATCGTGTAACCTGCCCGGTCCGGCGGAAGGAAAAGCATCAAAGGTGCCGCTGATATAAACGCCTTCTCTGAAAATAACCACCTCATCCACTCTGACCGGGTGCTGACACTGGGCACAGACAATGGAATGGACGATATCGGCCAGCGGGGTATTGGCTGCCGCAACAAAACGATCAGACCCGCATTGTTCGCAAACAATTTTAATATCCGGCATGTGACGCGCTCTGCATAAGATGAAATGAATCCTCAAAATATAGCACAATTGGATAAATCTCATTGCTAATTTTGAGGTCATTCACTATCAGGGCATTTTCAGTTAAAAAAAAGCCCGCATGCAGAGCGGGCAAGCACACACAGACACAAGGTAAAATGCAGTGGTTATCTGTAGCGGGGTACAGATAAATCAATCATAGCTGCCTTTATCCCGTCCGCGAGATGGCTTGCCCTGCCTGTTGAAAAATAGGAATAATCCGCAATTTTTATGTCTCAGACGACGACATGACGCGGACATTTTTCACCGGATCTCTGAAGCTTACACCGTCCCTGTCCCGCCATCTGAACACCAGATCTGACCGGAAGAATAACTGCTTTCCGAAGAGGCCAGCGTCACATACAGCGGTGCGATTTCGGCAGGCTGTCCCGGACGTTTTAGCGGAGCCTGTTCCCCAAAGGATTCAATTTTTTCCTGCGGCTGACCGCCGGAAATCTGCAACGGCGTCCAGTACGGTCCCGGCGCAACGCCGTTGACCCGGATCCCGTCGCCCGCCAGCTGTTTTGCCAGCCCTTTGGTGAACGCCATGATCGACGCTTTGGTTGACGAATAATCCAGCAGATTATCGCTCGGTGAAAACGCCTGCACGGAAGTGGTATTAATGATCGAACCGCCGCGTGGAATGAATTCCAGCGCCGCTTTGGTGATCCAGAACATCGCATACACATTGGTTTTATAGGTGGCATCAAAGGCTTCGGTGGTCAGGTCTTTAATCGAATCGCAGAACTGCTGACGACCGGCATTATTGACCAGCAGATCCAGCCCGCCGAGTTTTTCTTCGGCCTCTTTCACCAGTTGCTGACAGAATTTCTCATCGCGGATATCACCAGGGATCGCCACGACTTTCAGCCCTTCCGCCCACAGCAAATCGACCACTTGTTTCGCGTCCGGCTCTTCGTCCGGCAGATAATTGATGGCAACCTGTGCGCCTTCGCGGGCGAAGGCAATCGCCACCGCGCGGCCAATCCCGGAGTCACCGCCGGTGATCAGCGCCTTACGACCTTTCAGACGTTCACTGCCTTTATAGGTCAGCTCGCCGTGATCCGGCAGCGGATTCATTTTGCTGGCCAGCCCCGGAAACGGCTGTTTCTGATGCTCAAACGGCGGCGTCGGATAGGCATCCACATGCGGTTCATTCAGTGATTTGGGGATTGTTTTGCTGTTCATAAACATTCCTTATTTTTTGATGAATGGATTTTAAAAATAGAACATCACGGGCGGCCTGTGGGCATCATCAGACACTTCTGAAGATCCTGCGTTACCGGGAACACTTATTTGGCCGGTAACGCATAGGCCACGACCGCATCGCCGGACGTGGTGCCCAGCCCGCCGTGACCGCCTGCGGCGATCACCACAAACTGCCTGCCGTCATCGCCGGTATAGGTCATCGGCGTGGCCTGCCCGCCCGCCGGAAGCCGCGCGCGCCACAGTTCATTACCGTTGTTTTCATCAAATGCGCGCAAATAATTATCCGCCGTGGCGCCGGTAAAAATCAGCCCGCTTTGCGTGATCACATCCGCGCCCATCATGAAAATCCCGGTCGGCAGTGGCACATTGGTGTGCGTACCGAAAATGTTCATGTCGCGTGTGGTCCCGGCCGGTCTTTCCCAGGCAATTTTTCGGGTATTGAGATCAATCGCCACGATTTTCCCCCACGGCGGCGCGCTGCACGGCGCATCCAGTAAACTGAGCCAGGGTTTGACGATCGCCGCCCACGGTGTGCCGTATTGTGGCCCGACCGAGAAATCTTTCGGTTTCGGGTACGGTTGCTTGCTCGTCCAGCCCGCCCATTTCTGCATCAGCCCTTCCCGGATGGCATCGGCGGATTTCTTCACTTCCATGGTGAACGGGATATAGCTGGTGTTGGCGATCAGCACATGGCGGATCGGATCCACCGACGCGCCATACCAGTCAATGACGCCATCAAAGGCCGGATAGGCAATGGATTTGCCCTCTGCGGGCGGCGTGAACTGTCCCTGATAACGGGCGCTTTTGAACTGAATACGACAATAAAGCTGGTCGATAGGGGTTGCGCCCCAGGCATCAGATTCTTTCAGATCGGCAGGAGAAAGATTGGGCATACCGACCGAATCCGGCTGCGTCGGCGAAAGGCGTTCACCCGGCAAGGACGGCGAGGTCGGCACCGGTTTTTCATTCACCTGCGCCAGCGGTTTGCCGGTACGGCGATCGAGCAGGAACAGTTGCCCCATTTTGGTGGTTTGAACCAGCGCAGGCACCGTGCTGCCATCCGGCGATGGCAGATCGACCAGCGTCGGGCCGACCGGCACATCGAAGTCCCACACGTCATGATGCACGGTCTGGAAATGCCAGCGTTCCTCGCCGGTATGGATATCCAGCGCCACAAGCGAACTGGAATATTTATCATCAAACGGGCGGCGTTTGGCGCCGTAGTAATCCGGCGTCGCATTGCCGAGCGGAATGTAAATCAGTCCGAGGGCCGGGTCGCCGGTGTAGGTTCCCCAGCCGTTTGGCGTACCGCGCGTGTAGACTTCCCCTGCTTTCAGCGGCGCATTCGGCGGATTTCTGCCCATATCCCACGCCCACGCCAGCTGACCGGAATTTACGTCGTAAGCACGCACCACGCCCGACGGCTCACCGGTGGACTGATTGTCGTAAATCCAGCCACCGAGCACGATGCGGCCATCCATCACCATCGGCTGCGAGGTAATAAAGTGGAAGCCCGGCGGCACGTCGCCCATATGGTCGGTCAGGCTGACAAAGCCGTTCTGCCCAAAGGAAGAACAGGGTTTACCGGTCTGCGCGTTGAGTGCCACCATCCGCGCTTCGCTGGTGGTGGCGATGATTTTTTCCGGACACACTTTGTCGTCTGCGCTCTGGCTGTATGCCACGCCGCGACAGGCCAGATATTCATTGGCTGAGGTGTCAGATTTAGGGTCGAATTTCCAGCGTTGTTTGCCGGTCGTGGCGTCAAGGGCGATCACCTCGCGGTGCGGCGTACAGATAAAAAGGGAATTCCCGACCTTGATGGGCGTCACTTCGAAATTGAATTCACGTCCGCCCTTGTCCTCGCCTTTTCTCATCACATCGCCGGAATGGTATTCCCATGCCGGTTTGAGCTGACTGACATTCGCCGGGGTGATCTGAGTCAGCGGGGAATAGCGTTGCCCCGCTTCTGTCCGGCCATAAAAGCGCCAGTCATTGCTTGCCGGCGTGGCGGCTGGCGGCGTATCGCCGGACTGCGCGGGGATCGCCTGATGGTGAACGAAACGTGACGCGGTCACTTGCCAGCCGGTATAAAAAATCCCGGCAATTGCCACGATGTACACCAGCCCGGCCAGCGTACCGGCACGGGGATTATCCCCGTCTGCCATCACCTGACGGGTGACCCACGGCAGGCTGCACCAGACGCCCAGCAGTGCCATCACAAACAGACGCGGCATCAGCTGCCAGCCGTCAAGGCCGACTTCCCACAGCGACCAGCCGCAGCACACCAGAAACGTCAGCAGATAGAGCCAGATGCCCCGGGCTTTGCGCCGCGCAATGAAAATCCCGCTGAGTAAATACCCGGCACCAAACAGGATATACCAGGGTGATCCGCCCAGTGCCGCCAGCCAGATCCCCAGCAGCAGATAAGCCAGCCCGATCAACCCGATAACCAGCCCGGTCATGAACGACCAGGTAAAGATCCGTTTACTGTTCATGATGGTTTCTTTTGTGAGAGAGGGTGATTAAAGGATATGTAACGTCAGGCGACATTCCGGCCTGAGCGCAGATTTCATCCCTGCGAAAGGGATTAATCGTTAATTTTCAGGTACATTTCGTCAGTGTTTATTTGTCTCAAAAGTTTACAAAGCAGACGAATAATGTGGAAAGCAACAAAACCTTCGCCTCATTCATTTGCATTTCGACACAAAAAAATCCCCCAGCCTGAGCGCCATTTCTCGCTATTATCCTGTCCTACAGAAAAAGCACAGGCTTCGGCTTTACTGCTCATACAACGGACTGGCGGCATATCACCGAGGCAGGCATTAAGTTGATGGTTTTAACGGGATAATCTATGCGTCATTCTAAAATTGTAATGTTGTCAGCTCTGGTCGTTTCTTCCCTGTTACCGCTGGCGAACACGGCTTTTGCCGCGTCGAATTCACATGAAATCAAATCGTTCTACGATGATTCCAAACTCTATGCCATTGGCGATCAGGTGCCTGCGCTGTACCGCACCAAGCCGTATGAAATTGTCGGCTGGCAGGAACGTCACCTGCCTGCGCCGGACGCGGGCAGCCACTGGACCTACATCGGCGGCAGCTACGCGCTGATCACCGATACCGACGGCAAGATCCTCAAAGCCGAGAACGGCGATATTTACTTCCAGTAACGGGTTATCGTGATGGAAAAGAAAGGCCTGAAGCGATTCAGGCCTTTTTTGCTGCTGTTTCCCCGCCATTCTCACTTTCGAAAGTAATAAAGAGCGGAAGTATCAGGCAAACAGACATATCATGATGCGTGAACAGGGATGGTTCACGCAGTGTTCTGCTTCATCACGCCCGACGAACAACGCGAACTGTCAGACATCACCCATGAGCTATTGGCTCTCTTTCTCCGGGGCTCCCATGAGCGACTCGCAGCAACCTCTTTCCGTGCGTAAGCACCCCATGAAGCTCAGTACCTCTGTCATTCTGATGATCAGCGCGGTGATCGCGTCTGTCCTGCTGGTGGTTCATCTGCTGTATTTCGTGCAGGTGAGCGATACCACGCGCGACGGCGTAAAAGATAAGGCGCTGGCGGTGGCGCGCACGCTGGCGGATTTACCTGAGATAAAAAATGCCCTGGCGCTGCCGCCGGACAGCGGCATTATCCAGCCCATCGCCAGCGCGGTGCAAAAGCGCAACGACCTGCTGTTTGTGGTGGTCACCAATATGGACGGCATCCGCTACTCGCACCCCAATGCCGATGTGATCAGTCATCATTTTATCGGCGACGACATCAATCCCGCGCTGCTCGGCAATGAAAATGTCTCCATAAACAAAGGCACGCTCGATGAGGCGCTGCGCGTGTTTACCCCCGTGTATGACGATCATCACAGGCAAATCGGCGTGGTCGCCATCGGGATTTCGCTGGTCAAAGTCACCGAGCAAATCAACAAAAGCCGCTGGAGCATTCTGTGGACCGTGTTATTCGGCATGATGGTCGGCGCGCTGGGCACCTATTGTCTGGTGAAAATGCTCAAACGCATTCTGTTCGGGCTGGAGCCGTACGAAATCTCTACCCTGTTTGAACAGCGTCAGGCGATGTTGCAGTCGATCAAGGAAGGCGTGATCGCGGTGGACGATCTTGCTCATGTCACATTGATCAATCAGACTGCACGGCAGATCTTTCAGGAAACCGCGCAGGACGTCACGCCGCACGAAGAATCACTGCCGCTGATCGCCAACCTGCGCGACGTGCTTAATACCGGCGTGCCGCGTCGTGATGAAGAAATTAACTTTAAGGGGCGCCTGCTGCTGAGTAACACCGTGCCGGTACGCAATAACGGCGTGATCATTGGCGCGATCTGTACTTTCAGGGATAAAACCGAGGTCAGCCAGTTAATGCAGCGTCTGAGTGGCATGGTAAACTACGCGGATTCGTTACGTGAACGTTCGCATGAATTCATGAACAAACTGCATGTGATCCTCGGATTGCTGCACATGAAAAGCTACGCGCAGCTTGAGGATTACATTCTCAAAACCGCCAATAACTATCAGGCGGAAATCGGTTCGCTGCTGCTGAAAATCAAGTCTCCGGTGATTGCCGGTTTCCTGCTGAGTAAGATCAACCGCGCATCGGATACCCGGCATCTGCTGACGCTCAGCGATGACAGTCTGCTGCCGGATAATAACAATGAAGATCAGGTGGCGGCGCTGATCACCGTGCTGGGCAACCTGATAGAAAACGCGCTGGATGCGCTGGGCGATCAGCCTGATGGTGAGGTCAGCGTGTTGCTGCATTACCAGAACGGCTCGCTGGCCTGTATTGTCAGCGACGACGGTCCGGGCATTCAGCCGGAAAATATTGACGCAATATTCGAAAAGGGTGTGTCGTCGAAAGGCGATCAACGCGGCATGGGGTTATTCCTGGCGAAACAGCAAGTAGAAAGCCTCGGCGGAATGATTAATGTAGAATCCGAGCCTGACGTTTATACCCAATTTTTTGTACAACTTCCCTGGGATGCGGAGAGGACACGTTCTTGATCAATGTGCTGATAGTGGATGATGATGCCATGGTGGCAGAGCTTAACCGTTGTTATGTGGGCCAGATTGATGGCTTCACCTGCTGCGGCACCGCGTCGACATTGCAACAGGCGAAAGATCTGGTTTTGAATTCAGAACTGTCTATCGATCTGATTTTGCTCGATGTGTACATGCAGCAGGATAACGGGCTGGATTTGCTGCCTGAACTGCGTAACGCCCGTCGCCCCATCGACGTGATTGTGATTTCTTCTGCAGCGGATGCCGAGACCATCAAAAAATCGCTCAATTACGGCGTGGTGGATTATCTGATCAAACCGTTCCAGTTCTCCCGTTTTGAGGAAGCACTGACCGGCTGGCAGCAGAAGAAAACGCTGATGGATAATCAGCAGTATTACGAACAGTCCGACGTTGACCGGCTGATCCACGGCAGCAATCCGGCGGCAGCGGACACCAAAAAGCTGCCAAAAGGCTTAACGCCGCAGACATTACGCACGCTGTGTCAGTGGATTGATGCCCATCCGACCATTGAGTTCTCCACGGATGAACTGGCAAGCTCGGTGAACATCTCACGGGTGTCCTGCCGTAAATACCTGATCTGGCTGGCGCAGATGAACATTTTGTTCACCAGTATTCATTACGGCGTCACCGGCAGACCGGTCTACCGTTACCGTCTGCAGGCCGATCACGCGTCGTTACTCAAACAATACTGTCAGTAAGTGATGATCTGATAACTGTCATCCAGCGGCGTGAAGGTAAACTGCCGCTGTGATGACACGATGATCTGCCCGTCGCGGGTGACGAAAATCGCTTCGATATGCGGAATTTGCGGCAGATACGCCAGACTCTTCTCCACGCCCATTCCGTACAACAACGTCGTCCAGATATCCCCGTCTATCGAGTCCTGCGAAATAATGGTCACGCTGAGCAGTTCATTATCCAGCGGATAACCGGTTTTCGGATCGAGAATGTGGTGATAACAGTGGCCGTCCAGCTCGAAATACCGCTCATAAACCCCTGACGTCACCACCGATTTGCCGGTCACACCGATCACGCCAATCAGCGTATCGGCATCGGCAAACGGCTTTTTCAGGCCGATGCCCCACGCGCCTTCCGCACCGGCACCGAGCGTCTGCACGTTGCCCCCGAGATTGATTAAGGCGTTCTCCACCTGCGCTTCCCGCAGGGCATCGCGCACCACATCGGCGATATAACCTTTGGCAATCGCACCCAGATCAATCTCCATACCGGCTTTTTGCAGAAACACCGAGCGCGCGGATTCATCAAGGATCACATCCTGCGGATGGGTCAGCGTCAGCAGCGTCTGTAAATCTTCTGCGGCGGGGATGCTGTGACCGCTGAAGCCGATTTTCCAGCGTTTGACCAGCGGGCCGATGGTGAAATTGAAACTGCTGTCAGGAAGACAACTGATGGCTTTGGCGCGGCGGATTAACTCAAACACCGGCGCGCTGACGGTGACAGGGTCACGTCCGGCGGCATGGTTAATCGCCATGATGTCGGAGTGCGGGCGGTTCACCGTGAAGGTGATTTCCTGCAATTTGATCAGCCTGAAAATGCGCGACGCCAGACTCTCGTCATGTTCAAACAGCTTGAGAAGAATGGGCGAACCCATCAACACAGCGGAATAAGCATAGATACGATCGTCTGGCGTCATGGAAAATCCTTGCTGATGAACGGTTACCGCATCGCGAATTTCGCGGCATTTTGTCCGGCAAGGATACCGAAGATAATGATATCTGCAACGGCATTACCGCCGATACGGTTACCGCCGTGAATGCCGCCGACCACTTCACCGGCCGCATACGCCCCGCCGAGCACCTGTTGCTGCGCATCCAGCACGCAGGTATCGGTATTGATGGTTACGCCGCCCATGGTGTGATGCACGCCCGGCGCGATGCGGATAGCGTAGAACGGCCCCTGATTGATCGGGTGGCGCAGCGCGGTGCGGCGACCAAACTCCACGTCATCCTGCTTATCAACGGCCACATTATAGCTTTCCAGCGTCGCCAGGAAGGCGTCAGAATCCATCTCCAGTTTCGCCGCCAGTTCGCGCGGTGAACTGCCGCTGATGACAAAGCCTTTCGCGATGTATTCGTCAGCCGCTTTGTTGTTCAGGCGCACCTGCTCGTCGAACACCACGTAGGCGAATTTCTCCGGCAGCGCGATGATGTTCGCGGACACTTTGTCGCGGGTTTCCATCTCATTGAAGAAGCGTTTGCCCGCCTGGCTGACCAGAATCGCACCGCCGCCACGAATGGCCTCGGAAATCAGGTAAGAAGTGGTTTGCTCAACGGTCGGGTGGATCTGGATCTCGCCCATGTCCACCGTACCTGCGCCGATGTTTTGCAGGATGGCGATACCGCTGCCGGTCGCACCTTTGTGGTTGGTGGTCACGAAACCGTCCAGCTCAGGGCGATATTTCACTACCATGTCGCGGTTGGCGCTGAAACCGCCGGTCGCCACGATCACGCTTTTGGCGTTCACGGTCAGCACTTCATTGTCGTCATTGAGCAACTGCACGCCCTGCACCGCGCCACCGGCATAACGGATTTCAGTGACGGAAGTGTCGAGCATCACGTCGATATTGCGCTTGTTGAGGTTTTTCACCAGACCGCTGATCAGGAAGCCGCCTACTGCGCTGCGGTCCGCCGGACGGTGCGTACGGTCAATGCTCATGCCGCCGGTGATGGTGATATCGCTCAGCTCAATCTGGTGATCGGCCAGCCATTCCACCGCCAGCGGTGCGCGTTCGATGAATTCTTTCAGCAGCACGGTGTTGTTTTTGAACTGGCCGCCTTTCAGGGTTTCCTGATAGAACAACTCTTTACTGTCTTCAATGCCTTTCAGCTGCTGATAACGGGTTTCTGCGGCGTTCATGCCGACTGACGCTTTAATGGTGTTACCGCCAATGGTCGACATTTTCTCCACGATCAGCACTTTCGCGCCTTCGTCACACGCCTGGATCGCCGCGGCCAGACCGGCACCGCCGCTGCCGACAACCACCACGTCATAGCTTTGCGGCGCATTCAGGTTGCCGCCCTCTTCCAGCAACTGCGCTTTACAGGATTTGGCGATGGCTTTCGATACGGCTTTTTTCACCGCTTCACTTTGCTCGGTCGCGCCGGTGACCGCATCGACGTGCGGGCTGTTGGCGTCGAGAATACGGCTGCGGATGATGTCAAAATGGGTGGTGAATTCCACATCCAGATCCGCGCCCGCTTCCAGCACGATATCGGCAATGCGATCGGTGTCCAGGCTGACATTCAGCGCCAGCTCATGGTTCGCGTCCTGCACTTTTTCCCGGAACACACCGGCTTTGAATTTCTTCGACGTCATGCTCATGTCGCGGATCATCGCGTCAACCAGCGAGAAGCGCCACAGCGGCTCAGGAATGGTCAGCGCCTCGCGCTGGGTGCTGTCGATGAACAGCTCAAGATTCTGACCGGCGGCGATACGGTCAGTCCAGTCCGGATAAGCAATGCAGGCTTTACCGATGGCGATCATGTCGTAACCGTGTTCCAGCGCTTTCTCTGCGTCGGAGGTATTGACGATCCCGCCCACGCCCATCACCGGGATTTTGGCCAGCGTGTCGGAACGCATCGCGACATATTTGTCGATCAGCGGTGTCGGATCGGTGGTATCGACAATGGAAGGACGCAGCGCATAACCGAGGGAGAAATGCAGATAATCGAGGCCACGCGCCGCCAGTTGTTCCAGCAGGTACATCGTGTCGGCAAAGCGGATACCCGGCTCTTCCAGTTCTTCCGGTGAGAAACGATAACCAATAATAAACGCGTCGTCGGCGTATTTCTTCGCCATCTCATGGGTGATATCCAGAACAGCCAGCGGGAAGCGGGCGCGGTTCTCGCGGCTGCCGCCCCATTTGTCGTCACGCTGGTTAGAGTTTGGCGAGAAGAACTGCTGAATAAGATAGGTATTGGCACCGTGAATTTCGACACCGTCAAAACCGGCTTCAATCGCACGACGCACGCCTTCACCGAATTTGGTGATCATGGCGTCCACTTCTTCTGCGGTCAGCGCCACCGGCGTGGCGGCACCCTCACGCGGCGCCGCCAGCGCACTTGGCGCGACCGGCTGCTGGCCGCCGATCAGTTTCGGTTCGCTCATGCGGCCGCCATGATAAATCTGCAACACCGCTTTCGAGCCCTGAGATTTCACGGCGGCGGCGATTTTCGCCAGTCCGTCGATTTTGCTGTCATTGTCGATGCCGATGGCACCGGGGAAGGCCAGACCTTTATCATCGATAAAGCAACACTCCACGATCACCGTGCCGATGCTGCCGGCACGGGCGCGATAATAATCGACCAGTTCACTGGTCACCGTGCCGTCATAAAAACCGGTGCAGGTGGTCATCGGCGCCATCAGGATACGGTTTTTCAGCACGGTGCCATTTGGCAAAGTGAACGGACTCAGTAACACATTTTTGTTGCTCATAATCGTGACTCCAAACTTAATTATTAATTTCTGAATTCGTTATCGGCGCGCTATTTCGGTTAAGCGTTGTGGAGTGTCGAATTATTATTCGTTGTTTTTATTTCGATGCCGATGTCATACTTTTAATATAGTTTTATTTTTACTTTCAAAACCTCTTACATTAGTTAATTAACTATTTATCTATTAACTTAACACCTGTTATATTAAAAATATGTTAACGGTTAAATTAAATAATTACACGGATGCAAACTCCGCGCTTATTTGTATTTAACTGATGGGATTATTATTACATCCTGCGCACCCTTTTTTCCCTGCAGATCACGGAGTTCGCCGTCTGGCAAGTTGCACAGGGTCGTCAGTGACCGGCCTGTTCCGCTGTGAATCACTCTCATTTCGCCTACTCCATTTTTGCCGTCATGTTTCTGCTGGGCGCCTCCGCGCATCCGTTGGCGTTTATTTTCCCCGCACCTGACTTCGTCGTCATTTTATTTCATTTAAAAAGAGTTTCATCGCTGTATTTTGTTGATCAAGATCAACAGTAAAAAACAAGGAAATCGCATTATATAAATGTTTCCTCCCTCTTACGGGGAATACGAAGTACTCAGGGCAAATAACAATAATGAGGCAATTAACATGCCACTATTGAATAACTAAAAAAAAGATTAAGTAACTAAAAAAACCAGACAACATCTTACCTATGCATCATCACAATATTCCTAACTACCTAAGATAAATATTATGAGCGAAACAACAAAAACTGCGGTGAAAGAGCCAGCGAAAAATGCCGGATCCGGCAAAAAAAATCGCTGGATCTTTATGGTACTTCCCGTGCTGGTGTCCGTGCTGTTGCTGCTGGTTCCGGTCCCTGCCGGTCTGGAACCTCATGCATGGCATTTCTTTGCCATCTTTGTCGGTGTCATTATCGGTCTGATCTTCGAGCCATTGCCGGGTGCGGTGATCGGCTTAACCGGCGTGGTGGTCATCGCCCTGTTCAGTCAATGGCTGCTGTTCAGCCCGGCTGAGCTGGCAGATCCGAAATTCAAAACCGCGGCGCAGTCCTTTAAATGGGCGGTCAGCGGTTTTGGTAACTCAACGGTCTGGTTAATCTTCGGCGCATTCATGTTTGCCGCGGGCTACGATAAAACCCAGTTCGGTCGCCGTCTGGCGCTGATCCTGGTGAAATATCTGGGCCGCCGCAGCCTGACGCTCGGTTATGCCATCACCTTTGCGGACCTGTTACTGGCCCCGTTCACCCCGTCCAACACCGCGCGCAGCGGCGGCACGATCTACCCGATCATCGCCAACCTGCCGCCGTTGTACGGCTCCAAACCGAATGACCCGAGTGCGCGTAAAATCGGTTCTTACCTGATGTGGGTGGCGATCACCGCAGCCTGTATCACCAGTTCCATGTTCCTTTCTGCACTGGCCCCTAACCTGCTGGCGCTGGGTATTGTGAACAGCGTCACCGGTATTAACATTTCCTGGGGCACCTGGTTCATCGCCTTCCTGCCGGTCGGTCTGCTGCTTCTGCTGACCATGCCGCTGCTGGCATACTGGTTCTACCCGCCGGAAGTGAAAATCAATGACGAAGTGCCGCGCTGGGCGACCGCTGAGCTGGCAAAACTGGGCAGAATGTCCCGTCATGAAATCCTGCTGCTGGTCTTCGTATGCTGTGCGCTGGCAATGTGGATTTTCGCGGCAAGCTTTATTGAACCGGCAATGGCCGCACTGCTGGTCGTGGTGCTGATGCTGTGGACCGGCGTGCTGAACTGGAATGACATCACCAGCAACAAACCGGCGTGGAACACCTTCGCCTGGTTCGCCACGCTGGTGGCACTGGCAGACGGCTTATCCCGCACCGGCTTCATCGCCTGGCTGGGTAAAGAAGGCGCGGCGCTGATGGGCGGTATCTCTCCGGGTGCGGCGACCATCGCCCTGCTGCTGGCGTTTTACCTGCTGCACTACCTGTTCGCCAGCACCACGGCGCACACCACCGCGCTGTTGCCCGCGATGCTGACGATTGGTGCTGCCATTCCGGGCATCAACATGCAGGTATTCTGTCTGCTGATGGTGACGTCTCTGGGCGTCATGGGGATCATCACCCCGTACGGTACCGGCCCAAGCCCGATTTATTACGGCAGCGGTTATCTGCCGACCAAAGATTACTGGCGTCTCGGTACCATCTTCGGCGCTATCTTCCTGATTGCCTTACTGGTGATCGGGTATCCGTGGATGGTCATGATGTTCTGAGTGTGGCGATAAAATCACCCACAAAGCATTAACAGAGCATTTACTGAAAGAAAACATATAAACCCCGTTGCCAGCCTGTGTATTTGGCTGGCAACATACAGGTCGAATATAAACGTCGCCCCGAACACCTCTGCTCTACCGAGTCAACAGTCCCACCCGTGGCGGCAAAAACGGAAAAAGTGAGAAAACAATGTCGAACAAACCGTTCTATTATCAAAATCCCTTCCCCGTTTCCAAAGATGACACCGAATACTATCTGCTGACCAAAGACCATGTTTCTGTCAGCCATTTCGACGGCGAAGAGGTATTAAAGGTTGAACCTCAGGCGCTGACCCTGCTGGCACAACAGGCGTTCCACGATGCTTCCTTCATGCTGCGCCCGGCGCATCAGCAACAGGTGGCGTCAATTCTTCATGATCCGGAATCCAGCGAAAACGACAAATACGTCGCGCTGCAATTCCTGCGTAACTCTGAAATCGCCGCCAAAGGGATCCTGCCGACCTGTCAGGACACCGGCACCGCGATCATCATGGGTAAAAAAGGCCAGCGCGTCTGGACCGGCGGCGGCGACGAAGCCAGCCTGTCTCAGGGCGTCTACAATACCTTCATTGAAGATAACCTGCGCTATTCCCAGAACGCCGCGCTGGATATGTACAAAGAAGTGAACACCGGCACCAACCTGCCTGCGCAAATCGATCTCTACAGCGTCGATGGCGACGAGTACAAATTCCTGTGCATCGCCAAAGGCGGCGGCTCCGCCAACAAAACCTATCTGTATCAGGAAACCAAAGCCCTGATCACGCCGGCTAAGCTGAAAGATTATCTGGTGGATAAAATGCGCACGCTGGGTACAGCAGCCTGTCCGCCGTACCATATCGCGTTCGTGATTGGCGGTACGTCGGCGGAAGCGACGCTGAAAACCGTGAAACTGGCCTCCACCCATTACTACGACGGCCTGCCAACCGAAGGTAACGAACACGGTCAGGCATTCCGTGATGTGAATCTGGAACAGGAACTGCTGGTGGAAGCCAACAACCTCGGTCTGGGCGCACAGTTCGGCGGCAAATACTTTGCTCACGACATCCGCGTGGTGCGTCTGCCGCGTCACGGCGCGTCCTGTCCGGTCGGGATGGGCGTTTCCTGCTCCGCAGACCGTAACATCAAAGCCAAAATCAACCGCGACGGCATCTGGATCGAAAAACTGGAAGACAATCCGGGCAAATACATCCCTGAAGCATTGCGTCAGCAGGGCGAAGCCGGTGTGGTGAAGGTTGACCTGAACCGTCCGATGAAAGAAATCCTGGCTCAGCTTTCTGAATATCCGGTGTCTACCCGCCTGTCGCTGAGCGGTACGATCATCGTCGGTCGTGACATTGCGCACGCCAAACTGAAAGAGCGTCTGGATAACGGTGAAGGCTTGCCGCAGTACATCAAAGATCACCCGATTTACTACGCAGGCCCGGCGAAAACCCCTGAAGGTTACGCATCCGGTTCCCTCGGCCCGACCACCGCTGGCCGCATGGATTCCTACGTGGATCTTCTGCAATCCCACGGCGGCAGCATGATCATGCTGGCAAAAGGCAACCGCAGCCAGCAGGTGACCGACGCGTGTCACAAACACGGCGGTTTCTATCTCGGCAGCATCGGCGGCCCGGCAGCGGTGCTGGCGCAGCAAAGCATCAAGAGTCTGGAATGTGTGGAATACCCTGAACTGGGGATGGAAGCCATCTGGAAAATTGAAGTGGAAGACTTCCCGGCCTTCATCCTGGTGGATGACAAAGGCAACGATTTCTTCCAGCAAATCCATGCCAGTACCTGCGCGAAATGCGTGAAGTAAGAAAGCCTGAGTAACACAGAGGCCCGCCAGCAATTGCGGGCTTTTTTTTGGAATCAATATCACCCTTCCCACACTGCACCTTTCTGTCTGTTTGACGCCCGGTCAGATGCGCGTAGACTATCTCAATATCGTTAATTTTTGAGATAGTTTCCCTATGGCTATAAAATTTCCTCCCGTGCTGGTTCCGCTGGAGAGCCTTCATGGCGAACACTATGTTCAATATCAATCCTGCGCCAGACTGGTCGATGAACAGGGTCGCTATTTGCCATGGCATAAGTATCAGTATCGCGTTGCCAAAGGGCTGGATCCGGTCACGGCCTGGAGTTTTACCCGGCGGACGCGTCATTCCGCCATGCAGTTTATCGGCTATGCCAACACTAAAAATCAGCAGGCGGGCTTCAACCAGACGGCGCTGATGACGGAAGTCTGCGAACAGGCAGACAAGTTGGCGACCACACTGGCGCTGAGCCAGCAGCAGAAACGGCTTTCCGATATCGGCGCAGCACTGGTGCATTTGCAGTACGAAGAACCCATCACCAGTTCGCAACTCGAAGGGGCCAATACCACCACATTGGTGGCGTGGAAAATGCTTGAATCAGGTCGCAAACCCTGCACGGAAAGTGAGCACATGATTGCCGGGAATGGGAGGTATTGATGATGCCAGATATGTTCCCGGCGATTTCCGCACCACCGACGATGTGGTCATCGCAGACTATGACGGCAATGTCGTCCATCAGCCGCCACCCGCCGCGGAGATTACCCCACGTTTGCAGGCTATTTGCGACTGGGCCAACGGGAAGAATGGCGGTTATATCCATCCGCTGATCCGTGCCTGCATTTTGCATTTTATGGTGGCGCATGAGCATCCTTTCAGGGATGGCAACGGACGCACCAGCCGCGCATTATTTTACTGGTCGCTGAGAAAGTCCGGATACGACGCTTTTCAGTATATTTCCATCAGCAGCCTGCTTTATGCCGCCCCGGTAAAATACGCGCAGAGTTATCAGTACACCGAATCCGACGGCATGGATCTGACCTTTTTTATCGAATTTCAGATGCAGATCGTGAAACGCGCATTAAATCATTATCTGGAACATATCGAGACGATGTTAAAACGCAGGGCCGTGGCAGAGAAAATATTGTTCGAATCGGGTGCATTCCACCGGCTGACACGCCGTCAGTTTGCCTTATTCAATATTATGCAAGCCTGGCCTGATACTGAATTCTCGGCCGCACAGATCAGCGATATTCTGGGCGTGTCAGATAACACTGCAAGAACGGATCTGCGGGCACTGGTGCGGGAAACGCTTGCCGGGGAATATCAAACCAACGGCCAGAAGACCGCGTACAGTCTGGCGAATAGCTTCAGGTCGTTTCGCTGAAATACCCCATAACCGTACCGCAGACTTTCATCTGCGGTACGGTGGATGACGGGCTGATTAACGCTCCCTCAGCGCCTCGTTCATTTTGTTCAGCGGTTTGAGCAGGTAATCGAGAATACTTTTATTGCCAGTTTTAATATCCACCGTGGCAATCATGCCGGGGAAGGTATAGAACTTCTCGTGGTGCTTATTTTCCAGATAATTGGCGTGCGTTTTGATATTCACGCGGTAATAGTACACATCACGCCGCACTTCATCCTGGATCGTGTCCGGAGAAATAGTGGTCACCTCGCCGTCAAAACTGCCGTAAATCGAATAGTCGTAGGCGGTGATTTTCACCTTCGCTTTCTGACCCGGATGAATAAAGGCCACATCGCGTGGTGAGATTTGTGCTTCCACCAGCATCTGATCATCAATCGGCACCAGCGTCATCAGCTTGCCGTTCGGCGGGATCACCCCGCCCACCGTGTTCACGTCGATGCTTTTCACAATCCCTTTCACCGGCGAGAAGAATTCCAGACGGTTCAGCGAGTCTTTACGCCCTAAAATGACCGAACGCTGGGCTTCGATTTCGGCGTTGGCTTTCGCCAGCTCTTCACCGGCACGCACGTTGTACTGGGTTTCCAGATCGGTGGCTTTGCTTTCCATTTCGTTGATCTGACGTTGCAGACGCAGCACTTCCACGTCACTGGCCGCGCCCTGTTTCACCAGCGGCGTGGTCATCACCAGCTCGCGGCGGATCAGCGTGACGCCCTGCTGCAGTCCGGATAACTGTTTTTCCAGACTGGTGCGGCTGGAGTTATACAGCTCGGTTTCCGACTTCACCAGTTCCGGCTCATCATCCAGTTCTGCCGGAAAGGTCAGCGGCGTGTTGTTGATTTGCGCCGTTAAACGCGCCGCCGTCGCCAGCGCCGCATGTAAGCGCGCCACGCTTTCCTGCACCCCGGATTCGGTTTTGGTGCGATCCAGCTGCGCCAGACGTTGTCCGCGCTCCACCACTTCGCCTTCCTGCACATCAATCGAATGCACAATGCCGCCTTCCAGCGACTGCACAATCTGCTCGTGCGACGAGGGGATCACTTTGCCGGTGCCGGTGGTGACTTCATCGAGCGTGTAAAAGTTCGCCCACAGGAAGAAGCACAGCAGCATCAGTGACAATGCCCACACCAGAATGGTAGAGCGCGGCAGGGCTTTTTCCGCCCGCTGACGCTGAAAGGTTTTGCGTCCGTTCATCATGAAGCCTCCTGTTTCACCGGCGGTGTGTTGGCTGCGGCGGTCTGTCCTTTTTGCCTGAAATGCTTATTCAGGATCTCGTCTTTGTTGCCGTCGAGGGAAATACGGCCGTTATCCATCACGATGATGCGATCCACCAGTTGCAACAGCGCCAGACGGTGCGTGGCGATCACCAGCGTTTTGTCTTTTGCCCATGTGGTGAGTTGGGTAATCAGATTCCATTCGGAAATCTCATCCAGCCACGCGGTCGGTTCATCAAGCAGCAGCACCTGCGGCTGGAGGATGATATTGCGCGCCAGCAACAGCGCCTGACGCTGGCCGCCGGAAAGCCCGACACCGCCTTCGTGGATCAGGAAGTTCAGGCCGTCCTCTTTTTGCTGCACAAAGGTCAGCGCCCCGCTGATCACCAGCGCCTGATGGATTTCCTCGTCAGTGGCCTGCGGACGCCCCATGGTGATGTTGTCGCGCACCGAGCCAAAGAACAGGTTCGCGTGCTGATTGTGCAGCGCCACGTCGCGGCGCAGATCCGCCGGATCAATCTGTTTAATGTTGACGTTGTCGAGCACCACCTGACCTTGCTGCACCTGCTGCATGCCCGCCAGCACCTGCAACAGGGTGGATTTACCGGCACCGTTTTTACCCAGAATGGCAATCTTCTCGCCCGGTTTGATGTTCAGACGCGCAATGGCCAGATTGACCATTTTGGCTTCTTCGTCGTAGTAAAATACCGCGTCATTGAGCGCGTATTCGCCGGTGATCTGCGGCTTGTGCACCATCTTCCGGCCATCTTCCTGATCAATCGGGCGCTGCATCAGTTCATCCAGCCCTTTGCGGGCGACTTTCGCCTGCTGCCAGCGGGAGAGCACACCGGAAATCTGGGCCAGCGGCGCAATGGTACGGGAGGCCAGAATGGTCGTCCCCACCAGCGCCCCGGTGGTCATGTCGCCGCTCATCACCAGATAGCAGCCGACCAGCAACACCACCGCATAGACAATGGACTGCACTTCCTGCGTCCAGGTCATCAGCATGCTGGTCAGAAAACGCTGACGCATACTGATATCCGCCGACACTTCGTTGCAGTGATTCCACTGGTTCTGGAAACGCTGTTCGGCGCGCATCAGTTTGATGTCTTCGAGGGATTCCACCGCTTCCACCAGCGAGGCGTTACGCACCGCCGATTCACGCATACCTTCGTTTGCCAGCTTCGCCAGCGGTTTCTGGATCAGTAAACCGGGGATCAGCAGCAAAGGCAGCGCCAGCAACACCACAAACACCAGCGGCCCGCCGATCATCCACAGAATAACCGTAAACAGCAGGAAGAACGGCAGATCGGCCATCACGCTGATGGTGGTCGAGGTGATCAGTTCCCGCACGGATTCCAGCTCGCGGATTTGCGAAATAAAGGATCCGGTGGATTTGGAGCGGGCGCTGTTTTTAATACGCAGCGCGCGGCCAAATACGCGGTCAGAAATGCGCAGATCGGCGCGTTTCCCCACCACATCGGAAATATGCACACGGACCATGCGCATCACGAATTCAAAAATAATCGCCAGCATCACGCCGCCGAATAACACCCACAGCGTCGGGATGGATTGCGACGGCACTACGCGGTCATACACTTGCATGGAAAACAGCATGCCCGCCAGCGCCAGCACGTTGGCAATCATGGAGGCCAGCATGATGTCGCTGTAACGACGCCAGTCTTTCAGCGCCAGATCCCAGAACCAGTTTTTCTTGTACGGTTTGATGTAGTTATCAACACGCGCATCAGGAATGGTGTGCAGCGGCCGCAGCAAGGTGGTGCTTTGCGCCCGCTCAGCAAGTTGTTCAGCCGTTAAGGTGGTTTCCAGACCCTGATCTTCCGTGAACTGCACGGCGCACTGGCCGCTGGCGTCCATATGCGTCACCACGCCCAGTCGCCCGTTATCGAGCGTAATGACAAACGGCACGGAAACCGGATCCAAATCACGCGGGTGGAAATCACGCGTCACGCGCCCCAGTCCGAGTTTTTTGGCCATTTCATCGAGCACCACGTCGGCCGGAGAACCCATCTCCCACGCGATGGTGGCTTTGACGTGTTCTTCTGAATAGTCCAGACGATAGTGCTTTGCGATATCGAGCATGGCTTTCAGCCAGGCGGTGTAGCCTTTATCTAACATGGTCTCTTTTTTCATCTTCATTCTTCCCTAATTCATTCTTCCTTCACGCTCATTCCGGAACATGAACAGGCCATCCGGAGAAGCGGAACAGAGCATTTCCCCTGTTCCGCCCCCGCTACTGATTAACCGACAATCAGCTGATGGTTCGCCAGCAACGTCGCCAGATCGGTATGCACGTTGGTCAGCGTGGCGATGGTGGTCATCGACTGTGCTGAACCACTGCCATCCATATCAACCTTGATGACGGTGTTGTTGCCTTCTGTGGTCACCGACAGGTAATCGGTGATATTGCCCGCCGAGGCGTCCAGGGTCGCCACGCCGTTGACGTAGCTTGCCGAGCCGGTGCCGGTATACCCGCCCGACTGCAACAGATCGCTCAGATCCAGACGATCCGAGTTCGCTGTGCCTTCCCATGTCCCGACCGTGAAGCCGTTAATGGTGTCGGACCCGTTACCGCCGGTGGCGTCAGAACTGTCCAGCAACTTGTACAACAGCGTGTCGTGCCCGCCGCTGGCTAAGTTGAAGGTATCGTTCCCGCCGCGCCCTTCGAACAGGTTATCGCCCGCGCTGCCGGTGATGACATCGTCGTAGTCCGACCCGGCAATGCCTTCGATATCCTTGAAGGTTGACGTGTTGAACCCGGTGTTCTGTGCGTTACTGCTGCTCAGATCCACCGTGATGCCGCTGGTGGCGTTGCGGTAATCGACAATGTCCTGACCGCCGGTGGCGCTCCATGTCGCATGGTCGGACGAGGTGCTCCAGCCGCCGGAACCGTTGTAGACATAAGTGCCGCTTTCCGCGACAAACGTGTCGTTGTAACCGGTACCGGTGATCGTGCCGCTGTTACCGCCGGTTGCCGCATCTGCGGTTAACGAGTAGCTGCTGGTACCGTCGCCAGCGGTGAGATCCGTCCAGGTCGCATTGGACGACACACCGTTGATGTTGCGCACCAGCACCGCCGAGTAGGTTTCATTCGGATCCAGCCCGTAGAAATTCACCAGCGCCGAGGCATCGTTGATCCCGATACCCGACTGGGCGTTGATGATCTGCGAGGCCACCAGTTCACCGGCCGCGTTGTAAAGCTGCACGGTGTTGCCGTAGAACACGTTCATCCCTTCGCCGTCGAGAATGCGCAGGTGAATGGCCGTGCCGTCCGCAATGGTGCTGTTGTTAGCGACATACACCACTTTGCCATTGGCCTGTGACACCAGCAGATCCTGCGTCCCGTTCCAGTCGTAATCGAGGGTCGCAATCCCGGTCACGTTGACCAGTGACGAAGCCAGCGCGCTGCTGGTCCAGCCCTTGCCGGTGCCGTCGTTAAGATACAGCGTGGCCTTCTGGCTGCCGGAATAGGTGCTGAACTTGATGATGTCCATATCACCGTCACCGTCCCAGTCCACGGCGGCTGACAGATAACCGCCCGCTGACGAGTTAGTGGTGGCTGTCTCAACCTGCGTGGTGGAACTCAACAGATTGCCGTTACCGTCGTTGTAGTAGATCACCCCGCCGTAGTTGGTGGAGGAACCCGAGTTACGGCTGGTCGCCAGATACAGGTCCATGTACCCGTCTCCGTTGAAATCACCCCAGGTCATCGACGCCGCGCTGGTCTGATTGTTTTCATTCGGGACAAAGACGTTCGCCAGAACCTGCGTTTCGGTCAGCGTGCCGGAGCCATTGTTGCTGGCAACCGACAGGGCATACACGCCGCTGCGGTTGGTGTGCTGAACGATGTCCACGGTACCGTCGTTGTTGATATCCACACCGGAGATTTCACGATAAGAAATCCCGGCCAGACCTGCCGCACCATTGGTACCATCGACGGTCAGCACGCCATTGTTATTGACCAGATAGGTACGGGAGTCGCCGCCCGAATCGCCGTATGCCAGATCAATCCAGCCATCGCCGGTTTTATCGTAAGCAATCACGCCGCCCCAGTAGATCAGCACGCCCGTTCCCTGAACACCCTGCGTATACGTCCCGTCCGTATTGGCCTTCCACATCACCTGCTGATAGTTGGTGTAAATGGTTTCTGACGCATAAATATCAGACGTGCCGTTACGGTCGGTATCTGCCAGGGTATAACTCACCACATAGTTACCGCGGGAGTTGGTCAGCGTGGTGGCGGTATAGTTGTTCAGTCCCGTACTGCTGTAGTCCGACATGCCAGAAACAATGTTCCACAAGCCGTTACTGTTCAGGCTGAATGCCAGCGAGTTGGTGTAAGCGCCGCTGGCCGTGGTCGCCCAGCTGGTGTCCACCGCCGTTTCTGCATAAATCACTATCGCGCTGGTGCTGATGCCGGCATCGTTACCGTTACCTGCGCTGCTTCTGACCTGCGCGGTGACGTCGTAGCTTGCAAGCCCGAGCGCGCCCGGCACCTGCAGATACCAGGTGTTGTTCAGCGGATCGACCACCACGGCGCCGCCGGTTTCCGACGTGTAGGTCACGCCGTTTACCACCACCTGCACATACATGCCTTCGCCCAGCGCTTCGGACAACGTCCCGCTGATGACCGGCGTCGTATCTTGCGTAGATTCCGGCGTCACGGTGGCAATCGTGGTCGGAATCGACGTATCTACCGTCAGGGTGAAATCAGTGGACGACGTGATGTTCCCCGCCAGATCCTGCGATTTCGCCACATAGATATACGTGCCGTCCGCCAGCGCTGAATCGGAGAAGGTCCACGCCAGACCGACCACCGTGGCGACGCCGACATACACGCCGTTACGGTAGATTTTCAGCACTTCGCCATCGGCCAGCGCCTTGCTCAGCGTGCCGCTCAGCGTCGGTGCAGTTTCATCGGTGTAGGTGCCGGAACCGAACGAACCCGTACGATCGCCTTCGTCATCGGAATACTGCACAATGGTTGCTACCGCCTCAGGATTCAGCGTGTCGATGACCACGGTCTGGCTGCCGATCGTGCCGACATTGCCCGCCTGATCGATAACCCGAACCTGCACGTTGTAATTGCCGTCCGCCAGCACGGTGCCGGTCGCGTCATAGCTCCAGCCCAGACCGTTCACCACCACGTCAGACCAGGTTTTACCGCCGTCGAGGCTGATTTGTGCCCTTTCGTCGGTGGCGGGTGCCGCGCTCAGTGAACCGGTCATCGTCAGCGTATTGTCGCTGGTGATGAAGTCACTGGCGGAATCGCCGGTATCATTGCTGATCGCCTCAATGGTGATGATTTGCGTCGGCGCGGTGGTGTCAATGGTGACCACCTGCTGCGCGGTCTGCCCGACGTTACCCGCCTGATCCACCACGCGAACCTGATACAGCGTCTGACCCTCGGTCAGCGTGCGACCGTCAACATAGGTCCAGGTGCTGCCCTGAAGCGTCACCGTGGTCCAGGTCGCGCCGTTATCGATACTGATCTGCACCACTTCGCCCGGACTCAGTTCCGCGCCAATCGAACCGGTGACGGTCAGCGACGTATCGCTGGTGACAAAGTCGCTGGCAGAAGAACCGGTATCAGTGGCGATGCTGTCAATGGTCACGGTTTTGCTGCTGTCCGGCGCAGTGGTATCGACAGTAACCACTTTCGAGGTCACGTTGCCGACGTTACCCGCTGCATCGACTACGCGGACGTTGTAGGTGTAGTCACCGTCCGTCAGCGTGCGGCCATCGGTAAATGTCCAGCCGGTGCCGATCGTCGTCGCGTTCGCCCACGTCAGGCCACCGTCGGTACTCACCTGCACCACTTCATCGGCCGCCAGCGTGGCGCCGAGCGAACCGGTGACCGTCAGCGAGGTGTCGCTGGTCACAAAGTCAGTGCTGCTCAGACCGGTATCCGTGCTGATGGCGTCAACGCTGACCGTTTTGCTGCTGTCCGGTGCGGTCGTATCAATCGTGACCACCTGACTGGCGGTCGCGCCGACATTACCGGCCAGATCCACCACCCGCATCTGGTAGTTGTAATCCCCGTCGGTCAGCATGCGGCCGTCGATGTAGGTCCAGGTCAGGCCGCTGATGCTGACGTCATTCCAGGTCGTGCCACCGTCGAGGCTGATTTGTACATACTCATCCGCCCCCGGTGCCGCGCCGAGCGTGCCGCGCAGGTTGAGGGTGGTGTCGCTGGTGATAAAGTCGCTGCTGCTCAGTCCGGTATCCTGCGAAACCGCGTCGATACTGATGGTCTGGCTGGCGTCCGGTGCCACGGTGTCAATCACCACCGTCTGCGACGCCGTTGACCCGACGTTGCCCGCCGCGTCAATCACCCGCACGTTATAGGTGTAACTGCCATCCGCCAGCGCGCTTCCCTGCGCGTAATTCCAGGTGGTTCCGGTCACGGTAAGCGTGTTCCAGGTCACCCCGCCATCCAGGCTGATTTGCGCGGACTCATTGTTACCCAGAGCCGCAGAAAGCGCGCCGTTCAGGGTGAGGGTGTTATCGCTGGTCACGAAATCGCTGGTGCTGCGACCGGTGTCATCGCTGACCGAATCAATGGTGATGGTCATCGATGGCGCGGTGGTGTCGACCGCAATGTCGTGGCTGGCCGACCCGCTGTTGCCGATGCTGTTGGTGACCGATGCCGTGATGCTGTAATTCTCACCATCCGCCAGCGCGTTCACGGCATTGGCGCTCAGGTTCAGCGTCCAGCTCTGATCGTTTGCCACCTGCGTGGTGTAGGTCACGCCGTTCAGGGTCACGGTAACGGTCGAACCGGCCGTCGCCGTTGAGGTACCGGTAATCGCCAGCGGACCACTGTGTTCCGCCGCGCTGACCACATCGTCCTGCGCGAAGGTGTTGATGGTGATTTCAGGTACGGCACCGCTGAGGCTGACAGAAGAATCTGTCGCCGCCGGATTACCCGCCACATCTTTCACGGATGCAGTGACGGTATAACTGCCGTCTGCCGCGCCGTTGAAATCTGCCGCAGGCACATTCAGGCTCCACGTGCCGTCAGCGGTGACGGTGGCGTGGTACTCGCGATTGTTAAAGGTGACAGTGACAATTTGTCCCGCTTCCGCCGAGGTGGTGCCGCTCAGGATCTGACCCGCCTGCTGCTCGGTGGTGTTGATGATGTCATCACCGGCAATGGTGTTAATGGTCAGCGTTGGCGCAACGGTATCGACAATCACCGAAGTGTTTGCAGAGACCGGATTGCCCGCCACGTCGGTGGTGCTGGCGGTGACCGTCAGCGTGCCGTCCGTCAGGGCTGCCACGTCATCTGCCGGGAGATTCACCGTCCAGGTGCCGTTGGCATTCACGGTGGTGGTGTAGGTTTCATTGTTCAGCGTAACGCTGACCGTCTGACCAGCCTGTGCGGTAGAGGTCCCGCTCAGCGTCAGCGGCTGCCCCAGTTCGGCCGCATTCAGCATGCCGCTGGCCGTTACCGGATTGATCAGCAGTGCAGGCGCGGTGGCATCCACCACCACGTTATGCGTCGCGCTGGCCGGATTGCCTGCAGCATCATTCGCGCTGGCGGTCACGGTATAATTGCCGTCCGCGATAGCCGCCAGATCGGTTGCCGGTACGCTCAGCGTCCAGTCTCCGTTCGCGTTCACGTCTGCGGTGTAACTTTTCCCGTTCAGCACTACCGTCACTTCGGTGCCGGTCGCCAGCATGTCGCTGCCGCCGGAAATCGTCAGGCTGGTGCCCTTTTCCGCTGCATTGATGATGTCGTCCTGCGCAATCGTGTCGATGCTCAGGCTGACCGCATCGGTATTCACGGTGATCAGATGATCGCTGCTGCCGGTGTTACCCGCGCTGTCGGTGATGCTGACAGAAATCGTGTTCTCGCCGGAGGCCAGTCCTTTAATCACGTCCGCCGGAACGCCGACGCTCCAGTTACCGCTGGCATCCACTGCTGTGGAATAGGTGACTCCGCCAATCACCAGCGTCACCAGATTGCCCGGCTGGGTGCCGGTGCTGCCACCGCTAATGACCTGCGCCTGCGAATGTTCCGCTGCGTTGATCACATCGTCGCCCGCCACCGTATTCACGCTGACCACCGGCGCAGTGATATCCACCAGCACAGAGCCGGTCGCGCTGCTGCTGTTGCCCGCCACATCTTTTACAGTTGCGCTGACGGAATAGGTGCCGTCAGTCAGTGCCGCCGCGTCTGCTGCCGGAACAGACGTGCTCCAGCTGCCGTCGGTGCCGACCGTGGCGGTGTAATCGTTGCCGTTTACCGTCACGGTCACAACCTGACCCGCTTCGGCAGTAGATGTGCCGCTCAGGAGCACGTCCGCGCCCGCTTCCGCGCTGTTCAGCACATTGTCACCGGCGATGGTGTTGATAGTGATAGCCGGTGCCGATGCATCCACTTCCGCCGTATTCGCCGCGCTCGCGCTGTTGCCTGCGACGTTGGTGACGCTGGCCGTCGCGGTCACGTCGCCGTCTTTCAGCGCAGTCATATCGCCTGCCGGAACGGTGACGCTCCAGCTACCGCCGGATTGCACTGTTGTGGTGTAGGTGTGACCTGCAAAGTTTACGGTCACCGTCTGACCGGCTTCGACGTTTTGTGTTGAACCCGTCAGCGTCAGGTCTGCCGCTTTTTCAACAGCGTTAATCATGTCGTCCACCGCGATGGTGTCGACAGAGATCGCCACGCTGCTCAGATCCACGGTCACGTTATTCGAAATGGTTACGCTGTTCCCCGAGGTATCAGAACCGGTCACGCTAATCGCAAGCTGACCCGCAGGCCAGTTCGCCACATCCGCTGACGGGATCGCTGCTGACCATGCGCCGTTCGCGCCAACCGTCGCCTGATAATCCACGCCATTGACGGTAACCGTCACGCTGCTGCCTGCCGCGATATCGGTGCTGGTGCCGCTGATGATCTGGTTCTGCTGGATCTCGATGCTGTTGACGATATCGTCGCCCGCCACGGTATCGAGACGCAGCCCCGGCAGACCGGCGTCGATCGCGATATCACGATCGGCACTGCCAGTGTTGCCGTGCTGATTGGTTACGCTGGCGGAAATCGTCAGGTCGCCATCGCCGAAGCCTTTCAGATCCGCAGAAGGCACGCTGACGCTCCAGCTCAGGTCATCCTGAACGGTGGCGGTATAGGTGTTGCCGCCGAGCGTAATAGTGACAACGTCACCGGCTGCCGCGTTGGTGACGGTGCCGCCAATCAGCTGATCCGCATTGATTTCAGTCGCGTTGATGACATTGTCAGTCGCCACAGGGCTGATGCTGACGGTTGGCAGCGCACTGTCGACCAGAACAGTGTGCGAGGTGTTACCGGTGTTACCCGCCGCGTCGGTGCTGCTGGCGGTCAGGGTGTAATCCGCTTCGCCCAGTTTCACCACGTCGGTTGCCGGAACGTCCAGCGTCCACGCGCCGTTGCTGACAGTGGCGGTGTAGTTCTGGCCGTTGAAGTTCAGCGTCACGGTGCTGCCGTCGGCACCGTCGCTGGTGCCGCTGACGGTCAGGGCTTCGCCTTTTTCGATGGCGTTGATCACATCGTCGGCTGCGACAGTATTAATAGTCAGAACCGGAGAAACGGTGTCGACAGTGACGTCGTGCGTCACCGAACCGTCGTTGCCTGCGGCGTCTTTGACAGAAGCCGTCACGGTATAGCTTCCGTCAGTGAGCGTGCTGACCACGTCTGCCGGAACGCCGACGCTCCAGTTGCCGTTCGCATCCACTGCGGCGGTGTAGCTGTGGCCGTCGATGTCGACGGTTACCAGTCCGCCCGCTGGCACGCCGGTGCTCGAACCGGTGATCATCAGGTTCTGCTGAAGTTCCTGCGCGTTGATCACGTCGTCTGCTGCAAGGGTGTTGATGGTCAGCGTTGGCGGCGTCACATCCACCAGCAAATCATTGCTGACCGACGCACTGTTGCCCGCCACGTCGCTGACGGATGCGGTAATGGTAAAGGTGCCGTCTGAGAGTGCGCCCGCATCTGCGGCCGGAACCGTCACGCTCCAGGTGCCGTCATCCGCCACTATCGCCTCGTAATTCCCGACCTTCACAATCTGACCAGGTTCTGCCGTGGTGGTGCCGCTGATGATCACATCCGCGCTGGCTTCGGCCAGATTCAGCACATTGTCACCGGCAACGGTGTTGAGGGTAATGGTTGGCGCAACGGTATCCACCGTCACATCCTGTGCCGCACTGGCGCTGTTACCGGCAGTATTGGTGACCGAAACACGAATTTCTGCGTCGCCGTCTTTCAGGTTGCTCATGTCAGCAGCCGGAACCGTCAGGCTCCATGCGCCGCCGGTTTGCACCTGCGCGGTGTAGCTGTGACCGGCAAAGATCACCGTCACCGTCTGGCCCGCTTCGACGTTTTGCGTGGTGCCGCTCAGGGTAAGATCTGCCGCCTTCTCCGCCGCATTCAGCATGTTGTCCGTGGACACCGTATCGATGGCAATGCTGACACTGCTCAGATCGACCGTAATGTCATGACTGATCGTCACGCTGTTACCGGCGGAACTGGTGCCGCTCACAGACACCGAAAGCTCACCGGCAGGCCAGTTCGCCACATCAGCCGCAGGAACTGCCGCTGACCACTTGCCGCCTGCGCCGACGGTCGCCGCATAATCGACGCCGTTAATGGTCACGGTGACGCTGCTGCCCGCTGCCAGACCGGTGCTGGTTCCGCTGACAATCTGGTTCTGATTAATTTCGATGCTGTTAACGATATCGTCACCGGCAATGGTGTCGATACGCAGCCCCGGGATCGCCGCATCAATCGTGATATCGCGCTCACCGGAACCGCTGTTGCCGCTGGTGTTGGTTACGCTGGCGGCAATGTTCAGGCTGCCGTCGCCCATGGCAACCAGATCGGCGGCCGGAACGGTCAGGCTCCAGGAGAGATCGTTTTGTACTTCTGCGGTGTAGGTTTTACCGCCCACCGTCACGGTGACGGTCTGACCCGCTTCCGCATGGGTGACGGTGCCGCTGATCACCTGATCTTGTGTGATTTCAGTGGCGTTGATGATGTCATCACCGGCGACCGTATTAATGGTCACTGCCGGGCTGTCGGAGGACGTTTGCAGCGTTTTAGCGGAAGACCCGCTGTTGCCGTAAACGTCGGTACCGCTGACGCTGACCTGATACAGCGCCTGCCCCAGATTCGCCAGATCGCTGGCCGGAATGTCCGCACTCCATACGCCACCGCTGACGGTGCCCTGATAGTTCAGGCCGTTAAGCGTCACGATAACCGTCGCGCCATCTGCCAGCCCCGTCACCGTACCGGTGACAGTCAGCGTGGTCTGCGCCTCGGCGGCGTTAAGAATGTTATCCCCACCCGCCATATCATTGATGACAAAGACCGGCGCAGTGGTTTCCACCGTCACATCGCGGTTCGCGGAACCGGTATTTCCGGCCGTGTCCGTGACCTGCGCGGTGAGGGTGTAACTGCCGTCGTTCAGGCCGCTGACCACATTCGCCGGAACCCCGACGCTCCAGTTACCGGAGCCATCGCTGACCGCGCGGTAATCGACATTATTGATGGTCACCGTGACCACAGAGCCTGCATCGACACCGGTCACGGTGCCGCTGATGACCTGCGCCTGCCCGTGCTCAGTACTGTTGATCACGTCATCGCCCGCCACGGTATTGATCGTGACGACCGGTGCGGTCAGATCCACCTGCGCGGTACCGGTGGCTGTCGCCGGATTGCCCGCGATATCGCTGACACTGGCGGTGAGAGTGTAAGACCCGTCGCCCAGACCGGAGAACACGCTGTTCGGCACGCCGGTTGTCCAGGTGCCGTCTGCGGCTACCGTCGCGGTGTAAGTTTCACTGCCCAGCGTGATGGTGACGGTCTGCCCGGCCTGCGCCGTACTGGTGCCGCTGAGTGTGACCTCGGTACCCGCATTGATGGCGTTAAGCACATCGCTGGCGCTGATAGTTTGAATGGTTACTGTCGGCGCAGAAGCGTCCACTTCCGCCGTATTCGCCGCTGTTGCGCTGTTGCCTGCGACGTTGGTGACGCTGGCCGTCGCGGTCACGTCGCCGTCTTTCAGGCTGGTCATATCGCCTGCCGGAACGGTGACGCTCCAGCTACCGCCGGATTGCACGGTTGTGGTGTAGGTGTGACCTGCAAAGTTCACGGTCACCGTCTGACCGGCTTCCACATTCTGCGTGGTACCGGTCAGCGTCAGGTCTGCCGCTTTTTCGGCAGCGTTAATCATGTCGTCCGTTGCGATGGTGTCGACAGAGATCGCCACGCTGCTCAGATCCACGGTCACGTTATTGGAAATGGTGACAGAGTTACCCGAGGTATCGGAGCCGGTCACGCTAATCGCAAGCTGACCCGCTGGCCAGTTCGCCACGTCCGCTGCCGGAACCGCCGCAGACCACGCGCCGTTCGCACCCACGGTCGCCTGATAATCGACGCCGTTGATGGTCACAGTGACTGAACTGCCTGCCGCGATGTCGGTGCTGGTGCCGCTGACAATCTGGTTCTGCTGGATCTCGATGCTGTTGATCACATCATCGCCCGCCACGGTGTTGATACGCAGACCCGGCAGACCGGCGTCGATGTTGATCTCGCGATCTGCACTGCCTGTGTTGCCATGCTGATTGGTCACGGATGCACTGATGGTCAGGTCGCCGTCGCCAAATCCTTTCAGATCGGCAGAAGGTACGCTGAGGCTCCAGCTCAGGTCACTTTGTACTTCAGCGGTGTAAGTTTTGCCGCCCAGCGTAATGGTGACGGTGTCGCCCGCTGCGGCGTTGGTGACCTTGCCGCTGATGGTCTGATCGGCGTTGATTTCAGTGGCGTTAACGATGTTGTCTGTCGCCACCGGGCTGATGCTCACGGACGGCAGAGAACTGTCGACCAGAATGTCATGCGTGGTGCTGCCGGTGTTGCCCGCCGCGTCGGTGCTGCTGGCGGTCAGGGTGTAATCCGCCTCGCCAAGTTTCGCTACGTCGGTTGCCCGAACGTCCAGCGTCCATGCGCCGTTGCTGACAGTGGCGGTGTAGTTTGTCCCGTTGAAGTTCAGGGTGACAGTGCTGCCGTCCGCGCCGTCACTGGTGCCGCTGACGGTCAGCGCTTCGCCTTTTTCGATGGCGTTGATCACATCGTCGGCGGCCACGGTGTTGATAGTCAGCACCGGCGACACGGTATCAACCGTGACGTCGTGCGTAACCGAACCGTCGTTGCCTGCGGCATCTTTGACGCTTGCGCTGACGGTGTACGAACCGTCAGTCAGCGTGCTGACCACGTCTGCCGGAACGCCAACACTCCAGTTGCCGTTCGCATCCACTGCGGCGGTGTAGCTGTGGCCGCCGATCTCGACGGTGACTAATCCGCCCGCTGGCACGCCCGTGGAACCGCCGGAGATCATCAGGTTCTGCTGGAGCTCCTGAGCATTGATCACGTCGTCGGCTGACACGGTGTTAATGGTCAGAGCTGGTGGGGTGATATCCACCAGCACCGAACCGCTGACGCTGCTGCTGTTACCGGCGACATCTTTCACCTTAGCATTCACAGAATAGGTGCCGTCAGTCAGCGCCGAGGCGTCTGCTGCCGGAACGGACGTGCTCCAGGTGCCGTCGGTACCCACCGTTGCGGTGTAATCGTTGCCGTTTACCGTCACGGTCACAACCTGACCCGCTTCCGCCGTCGAGGTGCCGCTCAGGACCACGTCTGCACCCGCTTCCGCCAGATTCAGAACGTTGTCACCGGCGATAGTGTTGATGGTGATAGCCGGTGCCGACGCATCGACTTCCGCCGTATTCGCCGCGCTCGCGCTGTTGCCTGCCACGTTGGTGACACTGGCGGTTGCGGTCACGTCGCCGTCTTTCAGCGCAGTCATATCGCCTGCCGGAACGGTGACGCTCCAGCTACCGCCGGATTGCACGGTTGTGGTGTAGGTGTGACCTGCAAAGTTCACGGTCACCGTCTGACCGGCTTCGACGTTTTGTGTCGAACCGGTCAGCGTAAGATCCGCCGCTTTTTCGGCGGCATTGATCATGTCGTCTGCCGCGATGGTATCGACAGAGATCGCCACGCTGCTCAGATCCACGGTGACGTTGTTCGAGATGGTCACAGAGTTGCCGGACACGTCAGTGCCGGTCACGCTGATATTCAACGCACCCGCTGGCCAGTTCGCCACGTCCGCTGCCGGAACCGCCGCAGACCACGCGCCGTTCGCACCCACGGTCGCCTGATAATCGACGCCGTTGATGGTCACAGTGACTGAACTGCCTGCCGCGATATCGGTGCTGGTGCCGCTGACAATCTGGTTCTGCTGGATCTCGATGCTGTTGATCACATCATCGCCCGCCACGGTGTTGATACGCAGACCCGGCAGACCGGCGTCGATGTTGATCTCGCGATCTGCACTGCCTGTGTTGCCATGCTGATTGGTCACGGATGCACTGATGGTCAGGTCGCCGTCGCCAAATCCTTTCAGATCGGCAGAAGGTACGCTGAGGCTCCAGCTCAGGTCACTTTGTACTTCAGCGGTGTAAGTTTTGCCGCCCAGCGTAATGGTGACGGTGTCGCCCGCTGCGGCGTTGGTGACTTTGCCGCTGATGGTCTGATCGGCATTGATTTCAGTGGCGTTAACGATGTTGTCGGTGGCGACCGGGCTGATGCTGACGGACGGCAGAGAACTGTCGACCAGAACATCGTGCGTTGCGCTGCCGGTGTTACCTGCCGCGTCGGTGCTGCTGGCGGTCAGGGTGTAATCCGCTTCGCCAAGTTTCGCCACATCGGAAGCCGGAACGTTCAGCGTCCACGCGCCGTTGCTGACGGTCGCAGCGTAGTTCTGGCCGTTGAGATTCAGCGTAATCACGCTGCCGTCCGCGCCGTTGCTGGTGCCGCTGACGGTCAGGGCTTCGCCTTTCTCGATAACGTTAATCACATCGTCGGCTGCAACGGTATTGATAGTCAGAACCGGCGCAACGGTATCCACCGTGACGTCGTGTGTAATTGAACCGTCGTTGCCTGCGGCATCTTTGACGCTTGCGCTGACGGTGTAGGAACCGTCGGTCAGGGTGCTGACCACGTTCGCCGGTACGCCAACGCTCCAGTTGCCATTGGTATCAACGGCTGCCGTGTAGCTGTGGCCGTCGATGTCGACGGTGACTAATCCGCCCGCTGGCACGCCGGTGCTCGAACCGGTGATCATCAGGTTCTGCTGGAGTTCCTGAGCATTGATCACGTCGTCAGTGGAAACGGCATTGATGCTTAACGTTGGTGCGGTGACGTCAACCAGTAATGAACCGGTCGCACTGCTGCTGTTGCCCGCCACATCTTTTACAGTTGCGCTGACGGAATAGGTGCCGTCAGTCAGTGCCTGCGCGTCTGCTGCCGGAACCGCAGTGCTCCAGCTGCCGTCCGTGCCCACCGTTGCGGTGTAATCGTTGCCGTTTACGGTCACGGTCACAACCTGACCCGCTTCCGCCGTCGAGGTGCCGCTCAGGACTACGTCCGCGCCCGCTTCCGCGCTGTTCAGCACGTTATCACCGGCGATAGTGTTGATGGTGATAGCCGGTGCCGATGCATCGACTTCCGCCGTATTCGCCGCGCTCGCGCTGTTGCCTGCGACGTTGGTGACACTGGCGGTTGCGGTCACGTCGCCGTCTTTCAGGCTGGTCATATCGCCTGCCGGAACGGTGACGCTCCAGCCGCCATTAGCCTGCACGGTTGTGGTGTAGGTGTGACCTGCAAAGTTCACGGTCACCGTCTGACCGGCTTCGACGTTTTGTGTCGAACCGGTCAGCGTCAGATCCGCCGCTTTTTCGGCGGCATTGATCATGTCGTCCACCGCGATGGTGTCGACAGAGATCGCCACGCTGCTCAGATCTACGGTGACGTTATTGGAAATGGTGACAGAGTTACCCGAGGTATCGGAGCCGGTCACGCTAATCGCAAGCTGACCCGCTGGCCAGTTCGCCACGTCCGCTGCCGGAACCGCTGCTGACCAGGCGCCGTTCGCCCCAACTGTCGCCTGATAATCGACGCCATTAACGGTGACAGTCACGCTGTTGCCTTCAGCGATATCGGTACTGGTGCCGCTGATGATCTGGTTCTGCTGGATCTCGATGCTGTTGACGATATCGTCGCCCGCCACCGTATCGATACGCAGACCCGGCAGACCGGCGTCGATCGCGATATCACGATCGGCGCTGCCAGTGTTGCCATGCTGATTAGTCACGCTGGCGGAAATCGTCAGGTCGCCGTCGCCGAAGCCTTGCAGATCCGCAGAAGGCACGCTGACGCTCCAGCTCAGGTCATCCTGAACTGTAGTGGTATAGATATTGCCGCCCACCGTGACAGTGACCACATCCCCGGCGGCGGCGTTGGCCACTTTACCGCTGAGGGTCTGGTCGGTGTCAATTTCGGTAGCGTTAATGATGTTGTCGCCAGCCGTCACTGCGATGCTGACGGTCGGCAGAACGGAATCAACCACCACGTTGTGGGTGGCCGCACCGCTGTTGCCTTCGGCATCTGTGCTGCTGGCGGAAAGGGTATAGGTCGCTTCGCCGAGTTTTGAAACATCGCTGGCAGGGACGGTGACAGACCAGTGGCCGCCGCTAATAGTGCCGCTGTAAGTCACGCCGTTCAGCGTCAGCGATACCGGCGTGCCATCGGCACTGTTGCTGGTCCCGCTGATTTCCAGCGCGTTGCCTTTCTCAATGGCATTGATGATGTCGTCGGTTGCCACGGTATTGATGGCCAGTTCCGGCACTTCTGAAGAGACCAGCACTGTCGTTGACTGCGAGCCGGTGTTTCCGGCTTTGTCGGTAATGCTGACGCTGACAGTGTAGCTGCCATCCGCCACGGAACTGAACACGGACGCCGGTAAACCGATGCTCCATGAGCCATCGGCGGTGAGTGTCGTGGTGTACGTCTGTCCGTTAACCAGCAGGGTGACCGTGTCGCCCGCTTCCCCGCCGGTACTGGTGCCGCTAACGATTTGCGCCTGGGTTTGTTCCGCGCTGTTGAGGATATTGTCACCGGCGATGGTATCGATGGTGACGACCGGAACGGTAGTGTCGACACGCAAATCATGCGTGGTGGAGGTGCTGTTGCCCGCTGCATCGCTGACGGATGCGCTGATCGTGACATTGCCGTCCGCCAGCGCGCCTGCCTGTGCCGCAGGAACGGTCGCCGACCAGTTGCCATCCGCACCGACTGTCGCGGTGTAAGTCTGGCCGTTCAGGTTCAGGGTGACGACTCGTCCGGCACCGGCATCCGAAGTGCCGCTGAGCGTCAGGTCTTTGCCCGCTTCGGCCGCATTAAGCATGTCATCGCCCGCCAGAGTGGCGATGGTCAGCGACGGAGGGTGCGTATCAACCGCCAAAGAAGAGCTGGAGGTAATGGTGTTGCCCGCGCGATCCACGCCGCTGACCTGTACGGTATACACGCCATCGGCCAGTGCCTGTGCGTCTGCCGCCGGAACCTTTATCGACCAGGCACCATCAGCGCCCACGGTGGTTTGCCAGCTTGCGCCATTGAGAGAGACCGTCACCGTGGTGCCTGCGGCCAGATTGTCGCTTTTACCGGAAATCGCGACATCGCTGCCGGCTTCGGCGGCGTTCAGGACGTTATCGCCCGCCATCGTATCAATGCTCAGGGAGGCTTTGGCGGTGACCACGGTCAGGGTGATGGAACCCGCGCTGGTGGTGGAACCGTTGCTTTCCTGCACCACAATGTAGGTATGCGAGCCGGCCGCCTGCGGCGCCAGCTGGGCGGTCCATTGTCCGTTGCTGTCGACCAGGGCGGTGGCAATGATATTGCCGCTGGCATCGACGATGGCGATATCCGCGCCCGGATACCCGGTGCCGGTAAAGGTCGGACGGGTGTCGTCTGTGACCGCCTGATTGGCCAGAATGCCCTGACTGTCACCCTGCGTATCGGTCACCAGGAACGTTGGCTGCGCCACTTCAACCGCTTTGGTGTTATCAATGACTTTCGTTTTTTCGTCCGAACCCCCGCCGTGCGCCAGCAGTGCACCTACTGCGCCCACGCCCAGCGCGCCGCCCAGCAGGTACGGCCATTCCACCGTGACTTCCGTGGTGCTGAGTAACAGCGATTCGATGCCAGCCAGCGGGGTTTCAACCGCATGGAGGGCAAACACAGGTGCGTCATGAGCAACGGCAGCGTCCGTGAAGGTGACTTCCGTCAGCTCCTGCTTGCCATCCTGAAAGACCAGTTTATTTTCGTCTTTATCACCAATATTCTCGAAATATCCTACACAGCGAATGACAGAGCCATCCTGCATATGAATAATCAGGTCATTGCCGCTGCGTTCATAACTGGCGACATTTTTCACCGAGTCATGAATAACCACAATGCCGGATTCATTCATGGCAACAGCCGTATTTCCCTGTGCAGTGAATTCATTTTTCAACGATGTTTTACGAGAAATAATATCCATGGTTTTGCGCATGCTATCTTCCTTAATCCTTGTTATACCTGTGGGGCGTTATTCCAATACCGTTGCCAGTAATTGGATTTTTTGTTAAATGCAGATTACTTAAGGTCAGGTAATGGCTGACCGGCTCCCTGACTGATCCCAAGCTGGGGTAATAAATCGTTAATCGCCGTGGCGTAACTGACCAGCGAATAACGGCTGTCGTATTTCGCGCTGATTTGCGAAAACTTTGCCTGAAACACATCTTGTTCGACGCTCAGTAAGTCATTCAATGTGCGCTGACTGAGTTTATATTCGCTTTTGTACACATCGCGCGAGCGTATGGAATCCTGCAACTGGTCGGCACTGGCCTGCGCCTGTCCTTCCGCGCCAGCCCAGTTGGCGTAGGCCACCGAGGCTTTTTGCAGAACGTCGAGTTTGGCCTGATCCACCACCGTGCCTGCGATGTTTTTGCGCCCTTCGGCCTGCCTGACTCTGGCGGAAACCGCCCCTCCCTGATACAGCGGCGCACTGACTTGTAACTGGATTTGGTTATTCCAGTACGGATCGTTTTTGGTTTCATAACGCGTCCGGTTCGCCTGCAAACTCAGCGTCGGCAAATAATCGGATTTGGCTTTATTTACGTCAAATGACGCAGATTGTTGTTGCGCCTGCGCATATAACACCGTCGGTATGGTCGAATAATCGATATTATCCGGCGCAACCGGCGTGTCGAATTTATCTGTCACGAAAGGTTTATAATTATTCGCCCTCACGCCGGTCAGTGACGTTAATTGCGCCTTCGCCGCCGCTAAGTTCGCCTGATATTGTTTCAGTGTCGAACGCATACCGGAAATACGTGACTGAGCCTGTAATACATCGGATTGCGTCGTTAATCCGGCATCGGAACGTAAGGACGACATTCTTCTCACGTCTTCCAGCGCGCGAATATTTTCTTCCACTGCTGCCGTCAGATCCTGATATTTCAATACATCCAGATACGCCGTGGCAGTTTGCTCTGCGACGTCCGACAGGGTTGCCAGTAATTTATAGCGATAACTTTCCTGGGCAGATTTCTGCTGGCTGATGCTGGCATTGGTTTTGCCGAAATCATAAATCAGCTGTGACAACGTCAGGCCGTAAGCCGCCGCGTTGTTCATGCTGTTGGAGAAATCCTGTTGCGTCGAGCTGCCGGTATTGGCAGTCAGCCCGATCTGCGGAAACCACGCACTTTGCGCCTCGCGGATCTGCGCCTGGCCGATCCCCATCTGATACGCCTGCTGGGTGACCGACGGGCTGCGTGAAAACGCCTGCAGGATGGCGGTTTTCAGATCCACTGAGTCCAGCCCTTTCATAGAAGGTGCTGCGGCCCAGTCCCCGTCACTTTTTGTTACATCTGCATGACCGGCAAGGGGCAGCACCAGACACACTGTCAAAATACTTAACTTACCTGCGACTTTTCTCAGCGTTTTTTTCATCTGACACTCCTGTCATTATCCTTACCGGAAACGTCCTCGCGCCATACTGACGCAGTTTCCGGAACCCACATTCCTTCTGACTTGCAGGGGTATTATTACAACCTTCTGTCCTGTGCAAAAGTGGCCCCCGGAGAGGGGCACGGTTTGAAATACATTGATTTAAGGCGAAATATCCTATTAGAAACATTGATGGCGTGAATGGAAAAATCTTAAAAATCAGGCCGTTGTTTTGTTGCCAGAAAGGAAAAATCTGATCACCCGGAAGGCGGAAATGAAGACAATTTGATTACAACAGACCCATTAGCCTTACAAAAGTCAGTCACTTCCTAGGGAAATTTGCAAAATCCTTACAAAGAAATGCGGGGTAATTTGCGTTTTTGTGGCTTTTTACAGGGCGGGATGAACGCACGGGGTGAGATTATTCTGAGACAAATTCCCGGAACTTTCACCTGAAAGACTTCAGGCGAAAGTGAAAAAACAGCAGGCCAGGGGAGAGATAAACAGTTAAGAGAATTTTATGCTTAACACGGGATCACAGTTCAGCGTTACCCGGATTATCAAATCCGACGCGTCCGACAAACGGCAACCGCAAAGCCGGATCCTTCACATCAATGCCCAGATTCAGCCCTAACACATTGACCTCTACCCCTTCTTCGACGCCCAGCGTCACGCCAAGCAACCCGAGCACGGAAATTTGCACGCCGCGCCCTGAGGGTGGCAAACCCACCGGATGGGTGATTGCCCGGTAATCTTTCCCGAGGGCATTGGATGGCAAATCGAGATGTAAATCAGGCACTTCACGCCCTATATGGGCGATAAAGGTATTGCTGTTCGGCCCCGGCCACGCGTGATAAGTGTGCGGATAGGGATAGCTTTTGATCGCCGCAGTGATCTGCGGGATCATCGCCTGCGCCGCTGCACCACGGTGATCCACCAGCACCCGCGGCCGCGAGCCAAACCAGTAACCATCCGGGACGGTGTAATTACGCCTGACCACATTGGTGCTGCCCCAGCTGATGACGTCATAACGGGTAAATTCCGTTTCACCTTCACGTTTGAAAATAATCCACGGATGCACGGCCACCAGCCCGCGCCAGCCATAGGTCGGGGCGGCATAGATCTGGATAATGGCGGTGTTTTTGAATTTCACCGGATCCGGCGCAATACCGGCGGAATCCCGCCGTGCCGTGGACCAGCTCTCTCCGGCGGGTTCTTCCCGGGTCTGTGTAGCTTTGGCGTAGCTGTATCCGAAAGACAGTAAGAGTACGAGAACAAATCCGAGACTTATCCATTTAAAGGCGAGCATGCTTTTCTTCTCCTTTGAAAGATTTTTGGACAACGAGCCGTGGCAAATTACCGGCGGCATGAACGAAAGCCCGGCGTTGTCTGTACACCGGATGCACCGCCACCAGAGGGTTATACAGCACACCGGAAACGCTTATCGACGTTTTTCAGGCTGTGGAACACAATAATATTGTTGGTCAGCGCCAGAGGGGGCATATAACACAAGGTGTAACCAAACAGCAGCGTGATCAGCAAGGTGCCGTTTCATTGATTATCCCCTGCCCCATGACAAATTTGCGAGTCCGGTCACGATGATTTTTTCAACAAAAAAACCCGGCTGGGAAAATCAGACTCCAGCCCATTGTTGCTGGCGTCCGGCTGTCACATACTGCGGTTAACCATGAAATACGTTTCACCGGTTTGATAAAAATAACGAACTGAAGTTAACGCATTGATTAAAAAGGATGAATATGACTGACTCTAAGAAAGCATTGATCATCGGCGCATCACGCGGTATCGGTTTGGGTGTGGTAAAAACGCTCGCAGAACGCGGCTGGAAGGTCACGGCCACCACGCGTGACGCGGTTCCCGCAGGCGCTTCGGGTTCTGCCGACTGGCTGAAACTGGATATCAACGAAGCGGAACAGCGCGAAGCGGTTAAAGACGCGCTTTCAGAAAGCCGTTTTGACCTGATTTTTGTCAACGCCGGGGCGTTCGGGCCGGATCATCAGGATCTGCATCAGGCCAGCGATAAAGAAATTGTTCAGCTGTTTATGACCAATACCATCTCCCCTGTGCGCATTGCCTCTGCTTTGCTGCCGCTGTTAAATCACCGCACCGGTGTGCTGGCATTAATGACCTCTGAACTGTCCAGCCTGAATGAGAACGAAGTGGCGACTTATCCGCTTTATTCCGCCAGTAAAGCGGCACTGAACATGCTGACCCGTGGCTTGCTGGAGCAGACAGAGAAGCAGGAACTGACGCTGCTTTCCGTGCATCCGGGCTGGGTACAGACGGATATGGGCGGCGAGAATGCCACCCTGACCGTGACGGAAAGTGCCACCGGGATTGTCGATCAGTTCGATGCCTGGCGTGGCAAAGGCGGCCATCACTTTGTGGAATATTCCGGTCGCGAACTGCGCTGGTAAACCCGCCGTGATCTGACAAACGGCTTGATCCGTTTCTGTGTTAATGCCACCATTAGGAAATTAACGTTTCCTAATGGTGGCATTTTTATGACATCCGCTTCACCTAAAGATCGCGGCCGTCCGCGTGAATTCGATACCGGACTTGCGCTGGATAACGCCATGACGGTGTTTCGGGAAAAAGGCTTCCATGCCGCCTCCGTCAGTGATCTGAGTCAGGCGATGAACCTGACCGCAGGCAGTATTTACAAAGCTTTCACCGATAAACGCACCCTGTTTCTTCACGTATTTGAACGCTATACGTCGCTGCGTAATGCCCAGTTGCGCCAGCAGATTGAGCGCGTCACTACCGGCCGTGAACGTATCGCCGAACTGCTGCGTTTTTACCTCACCTCTTCCCATGAAATCGAAGGCCGTCGCGGCTGTCTGGTGGTTGTCGGCGCCGTCGAATTACTCACGCTGGACGAGGAACTCGCCACACTGATTCGTCAGGCCATTATGCGCAACAAGTCCCTGCTCACGGGTCTGATTGAACAGGGTCAGCGCGACGGTTCAATATCGCCCACCCTCGACGCAGCCGCCGCCACCTCGCTGCTGCTGTGTATTGCACTGGGCATGCGGGTTGCCGGTAAAGTGGAAAACAATCAGGACATGGACGCGACATTGCAACTGGCCCTGAAAATGCTCGATTAAAAATTTTTTCCCATTTAGGAAACAAACACTTCCTAATCATCCTTTTTACGGAGACTGACTATGACTGATAAAACGCGCTCTTCTGTGGTGTCTGCCGACCCTTTTGCCGTGGCTGATCCCGCACTGCCCGGCTTTACCCATCGCTATGCCAGCGTCGAAGGCGTGCGCCTGCATTACGTCAGCGGCGGCAATCCTGAAGGTAAAGTGTTGTTATTGCTGGCTGGTTTTCCGCAAACCTGGTATGCGTGGCGCGGCGTGATGCAGGCACTGGCGAACGATTTCTGGCTGATCGCGCCGGATCTTCCCGGTCAGGGGGATTCTGACCGGCCGGAAAGCGGCTACGACACGCAAAATCTGGCGCAGAAAATTCACGGCCTGATGCAGCTTCTCGGGCATTCACATTATTCGCTGGCGGCACACGATGTCGGCGCATGGGTGGCTTATCCGTATGCGGCGATGTATGGCGATGAAGTCCGGCGGCTGGCGCTGCTGGATGCCGGGATCCCCGGAATTACCTTGCCGGATGCCCTGCCGGTGACGCCGGATACCTCGTGGAAAACCTGGCATTTCGCCTTCCATACGCTGCCTGATTTGCCGGAGGCGCTGATCACCGGCAACGAACGGGTGTATCTCGACTGGTTTTTACGCCGTAAAACCGCCGCGCCGGATGCGTTCAGCGAGGACGATATCAGCGAGTATCTGCGTGTTTTCCTCAAAAGCGGCGGTCTGCGCGCCGGGCTGGCGTATTACCGCTCGGTGACGCAATCCGCTGAACAGAACCGCGAGCTGAACCGGCGGGGAAAACTGCCAATGCCGCTGCTGGCGGTCAGCGCCAGTCAGGGATCGATTCCGGATATGGCTCTTCCCCTGCGCGCTTTCGCTGAAAACGTCACCGGCATTATCATTGCGCACAGCGGCCACTTTATCCCCGAAGAACAGCCTGTGGTCTTAGCCCGCGAGCTGCACAATTTCTTCACAATGTGAGATGAAGATTTGCTGAACTTTTTATGATAAAAAGACGACTCAGATTGTTTGTTAATTATTTGTATACACAATAATTGCCGCGCTAACGAGTCGTCACTGACCGCAGACACGGCATCTTTCATTTTTCAGGGATTTGTCATGTCTGCTCCTGCCGTCGGTCCGGATTCACTGTTACAGCACCGCTCGTTTGTCGCTTTCTGGATCGCCCGCGCCGCATCCAGTTTTGGTTTCCAGATGCTTTCCATTGTGGTGAGCTGGCAGATTTATTCGATAACAGGCCGCGCGTTTGATCTCGGGCTTATCGGGCTGGTGCAGTTTTTACCTTCCGTGTTGCTGGCATTAGTCGCCGGACACGTGGCCGATCAGTTTGACCGCCGCCGCGTGGTACTGCTCGGGCAAATCGCTGAATGGGTGGCGATTGCCGCACTGGCTTATCTGACGCTGACGCATCACGTTAATGAAGTGATTGTGCTCGGCCTGATCTTTGTGATTTCAACCGCTAAAGCGATGGAAGCGCCGTCGTTGCAGTCCATGTTGCCCGCGCTGGTGCCGCCGAATTTACTGGCACGCGCGATGGCCGCCAACAGTGTCTCCGGACAGGCGGCGGCCATGGTCGGTCCGGCGCTCGGCGGTTTTCTGTATGTCGCGGGCGCGGGGGTGGCTTACGCGGTATGCGCCTGTCTGTACCTGCTGTCGATCGTGATGGTCAGCCGTTTACGTTATGAGCAGACGCCGCCACGCCGCGTACCCGCCACTTTCAAAACATTGTTCGCTGGCATTGGTTTTATCCGCGCCCGGCCGGACGTGCTGGGCGTTATTTCCCTCGATCTGTTCGCGGTCCTGCTCGGCGGGGCTACCGCGCTGCTGCCGATTTTTGCCCATGATATTCTGCACACTGGTCCGTGGGGACTGGGCTTATTGCGCGGCGCACCGGCGGTCGGCGGCCTGATTGTCGGGTTCTGGCTCAGCCATCGGGCACTCAACCGGAATGTCGGGAAAATCATGTTCGCCGCTGTCGCCGGGTTTGGTGCCGCCACGCTGGTATTCGCCTTTTCCACCTCGCTGTGGTTATCCATGCTGGCGTTATTTGCCCTCGGCGGTTTCGACATGATCAGCATGGTGATCCGTGGCGCGCTGGTGCAACTTGATACGCCGGACGACATGCGCGGCCGCGTCAGCGCCGTGAATTCCATCTTCATCAATACCTCGAATCAGCTCGGCGAATTTGAATCCGGCCTGCTGGCGGCCTGGGTTGGCGCAGTGCCTGCTGCGGCCATCGGTGGTGTCGGCACGCTGATCGTGGTGGGATTATGGATGACGTGGTTCCCCGGTCTGCGTAAACGGCAGAAACTGGAAAATGACGTCGCCGCATCCTGATCACGTTGCGGGGATTTTCGGCACTGGAACAAATCGAAAATCCCCAATATAATCAGCTCATTCATTCACCAATGTTATATATAAGGAGGATTGCCATGCTGACCCGTGAAGTTTTTTTAATTTCACTCGTCCTTAGCGATCGTCACTGCTCAGGTGTTTCCGGCTCCGTGCCGCGATAACCTGCCTGAGCGAAGCTAACTGACATCCTGAGAACTTCCCTCCGGCTTACCGGTTATCGTCGGCTATTTTGACGATGGGCATTGCTATGCCTTAAACCTGAGTAAGCATCATGACGACATTGTTATCTGCACAATCCTTATCTTTCGATAATGCCTTCGGCCCTTTGCTGGCTGAGATTTCCTTCGGCCTGAAAAAAGGCGACCGCATCGGTCTGATCGGCCATAACGGCTGCGGTAAAAGTACCCTGCTGAAAATCCTCAGCGGTGAACTGGCGGCCACCGCCGGCACCGTCACGCTCACGAATCACTGCCTGATGGCGCGTGTCGAGCAACATCTGCCCGCTGAACTCAATGACCACAGCCTGCTGGACGCGGTGTTCAGCCTTCTGCCCGACAGCCTGCATCAGCCGGAACCCTGGCAGGCGCAGGTGCTGCTTTCCAGCCTCGGGTTTGATGAACAGGCCCTGAAACTGACGGCCGGAACCCTCAGCGGCGGACAGCATACCCGTCTGCTGCTGGCACGCGCGCTGATCCGCCAGCCGGATGTGTTGCTGCTTGATGAACCCAGTAACCATCTGGATCTGCCCACGCTGTTATGGCTGGAACAGTTTCTGAAAAACTGGAATGGCAGCTTTGTGCTGGTTTCCCATGACCGCCGTTTGCTCGACAGCGTGACCCACAGCACCTGGATCCTGCGCGATAAAACGCTGCAATTTATCCGTTTGCCTTGCTCGCAGGCGCGACAGGCGCTGGATGAGAAAGATATCGCCGACGCCCTGCGCCGTAAGTCCGAGCAAAAGGAAATTGACCGCGTCACGCGAAGCGCAAAACGGCTGGCCGTGTGGGGCAGCGTTTACGATAACGAAGGGCTGGCGCGCAAGGCCAAACAAATGGAAAAACAGGTCGGCCGGATGAAAGACGACCAGACGGAGGTCACAGCGGGAAATCAGTGGACGCTGCGGCTGAACGGCGAGGCGCTGGCGGCGGACCGTGTGCTGGCACTTTCCGGTTTGCAGGTACGCCCGGCGGCAGAGGCGCCGGTGCTGTTTTCCCTGGATAACCTGCGGGTGAAAAGCGGCGATCGCATCGCGCTGGTCGGGCGTAACGGCTGCGGGAAATCGTCGCTTTTACAGGCTTTATGGCAGGCGTACAGCCAGCCGCAACCAGATGACGGAGGCATTATTTTTCACCCGCGCGTGCGGACCGGCTATTACGATCAGAACCAGCATCAGTTACAGGATGATGATTCGCTGACGGATGCGCTGTCGCCGTTTGCACCGCTGACGGAAGAACAGCGGAAAATGGCCCTGATCGGTGCCGGATTCCCGTTTATCCGTCATCAGCAAAAAGTCAGTACCCTCAGCGGCGGCGAGCGGTCGCGGTTGTTGTTTATCGGCCTGACGCTGGCGAATTATTCCCTGCTGCTGCTCGATGAGCCGACCAACCATCTGGATCTGGAAGGCAAAGAGGAACTGGCGCAGACGCTGAAAACCTTCAGCGGCGCGGTGTTGCTGGTTTCACATGACCGGACGCTGATCGAAGAAAGCTGCAACCGCTTCTGGCTGATCGACCAACAGCGTCTGGAGGAGTGGCACGCGCTGGCACCGGTGTATGCCCTGCTGGCTGGGGCGTCTTCCGTCCCTTCCCTGACGGTAACGGCACCCGCAACCGAAACAGCGGAAGTGGCGGAAACCGAGGAGGAACGGCTGCTCGCCCAGCTGCTGGATCTGGAAAGCAAGCTGGGAGAAGACCGGGCGCGGAAACCGAAACATCAGAAGCCCGAACTTCAGCAGCAATGGTTGCAAAAGATTGCGCAACTGAATGCGTTGCTGGATCTGGTCTGAAGACATATGTTAAGAAATGGTATCCGAATTTTTACTGACGCAATGCATTCCTGTCCCTGCCGGAGATATTATGTTTAACGTTTTACGTGCTGAGCCTAAAACCACATTCAAATATGGCCCGTTTCGTATCCGCCGTATTCGCCCCGGGCAAATCCTGCCTGAAAATGGCGATGATGCTTTCGGGCCGCTGAGTGTGATTGATCATGCCAATCTGGAACCGGGTACGCTGGTGAAGATGCATGAGCATAACAATGACGAGATCCTCAGCTATCTGTGGCGCGGATCGATGGTGCACGAGGATTCGGCGGGTCACCGTGTGCCGCTCTCGCCGAAAAAGCTGATGATGATGAATGCCGGAGAAAGCTTCTGGCATGAAGAATCCACGCCGCTGGTACCGGCCGAAATGTTGCAGATTTTTATCCGCCCGCGTAAGGCAAATCTTGAAGGTCGCGTGCAGTTTATGGATCGACCGGACGGGGTGAAACAAAACGCGTGGACGCTGCTGGCCGCGCCGGAAGGCATTGAATCACCGCTGGAAATCCGTCAGGCGGTGTATGTGTACGACATCCGCATGGACGCTGACAGCACCACGGAAATCCCCGCGCATCCCGGTTTTGCGCAATGGCTGTATGTGATGGACGGTGAAATCAGTATCGCAGATGTCAGCCTGTCGAAGGGCGATGCGATCAGTGATGAGGAAAGTACGTTGTCTGCCGCCACGGCGAAGAAAGAGACCACACTGGTGTGTTTCCTGGTTTGTCTGGGCGCAGAAGCGATTCTGGAAGGCACCATCAGCGGTAAGTAATAACCTGCTGTCATAAAGAATGGCATCTTAATAATGAAAAAGCCCCAGTCGTTAAACCGGGGCTTTTAAGGTACTATCAAATTAATATTTAACATTCATCAACTTAATTACATATTACTGCTTTTAAAGATGTACATCGTTTCACAGGATATATTTTGCTGTCTGGTAACGCTATCCTCCTATAATTTCGTGGAATAACATCGGTATCCTGTTCATTTCACTTAAGCCGGTTTTCAGTCGGGATAAATGAGTACATCACCCTCGCGATATAGACTCTTTGATGCGTGACCTTACTCTCGTCGCGATATTCTCGATTTCAGACTTAACGTACCCAAATCGCGAACATTACTCTGACTAACAAGGCGTTACATCATCGCGTTGTGTTCCACATCATGCGATTGCACAGCTTTACTGCGTGGCCTTAAAGCGTCATCTCACGGGTTTGAAATTACCACCCGGTGTTGAATCACCCAAACTAAAATACTTCGTGGCCTTTATCGCATCTCATTACTTGCAAGTTTATCAACCTGCTAAATGCACCGCGAAATAAAATTTTCATTCCACTTCTCTCTGGTGCTGAGTTCTAATTTACTCGTAATAAACTCGCTGTCAACCCTGTATTTACGAACAGCTTTTTTATTTGGCGTAATAGGATAAACCCTAATGAAATCTGTGATCTGCGCTGGAAATATTCATTACCCGATTAACCTGAAAATTGCACAATAATAATATTTTGTACACATTTCAGGCGTTATTTCCCTTTGGGGGGGGAGTTAATGCCCCTTTTCGTACCAGTAAACTAGTTCAACGGTGTACATTCCGCTGGCGATCCACTATATTGCGGCGCTCAAGGCCAAAGACGCAGCATAAACGCGCATCTGATGACCATTTTTCCTGTCACTTCTTTTACAGCAATTCATTTACCGAATCGTGATAAAAGCCACGCGAGGATACGCATTATGGCGACGCTTTCCGTGACCGCCCCGCAACGTTCTGTTTTGGGCGGCGCAATGATTATCGGAGGCACCATTATCGGCGCCGGGATGTTCTCTTTGCCGGTGGTCATGTCGGGTGCCTGGTTCTGCTGGTCAGTCGCCGCACTGATTTTTACCTGGTTCTGCATGCTGCATTCCGGTCTGATGATCCTGGAAGCCAACCTTAACTACCCGGTCGGCTCCAGTTTCAATACGGTGACCGGCGATTTGCTGGGCAAAAACTGGAACCGGCTGAACGGCATCACCATCGCCTTCGTGCTGTATATCCTGACGTATGCCTATATTTCGGCCAGCGGTTCGGTGATCCAGCATACGTTGCGCGAAATGTCGGTGAGTTTCTCCCCGCGCCTCGGCGGCCTGCTGACCGCGCTGGCCGTGGCGTTTATCGTCTGGCTGAGTACCCGCGCCGTGAGCCGCATGACCGCTATCGTGCTGGGTGCCAAAATCATCGCGTTCTTCCTGACTTTCGGCAGTCTGTTGTGGCATATCAAACCGGTGAATCTGCTCAACAGCGTGGAGCTGAACCCGAGTTACGCGCCTTATATGCTGGCGACGCTGCCGTTTTGTCTGGCGTCGTTTGGCTATCACGGCAACGTGCCGAGCCTGATGAAGTACTATGGCAAGAACCCGCAGATCATTAAAAAATGTCTCCTGACCGGCACGCTGATGGCGCTGGGGCTGTATATCATCTGGATGCTGGGGACGATGGGCAACATTCCGCGCCCGGAATTTATCGGTATCGCCGAACGGGGTGGCAATATTGACGTGCTGGTGCAGTCGCTGAGTCAGATCCTCAACAGCGCCGGGCTGGATTTGCTGCTGACGATTTTCTCCAACTTCGCCGTCGCCTGCTCGTTCCTCGGTGTGACACTGGGATTATTCGACTATCTTGCCGATCTGTTTAAGTTCGATGACAGCCGCACCGGTCGTTTTAAAACGGCGCTGATAACCTTTGTGCCGCCGGTGATTGGCGGTGTGATTTATCCGGATGGTTTTATTTACGCGATTGGTTTTGCCGGTCTCGCCGCCACGGTCTGGGCAGTGATTGTGCCTGCGCTGATGGCCCGTGCCTCCCGCCAGCGTTTCGGCAGCCCGCAGTATCGCGTGTGGGGCGGCAATAAGATGATCGTGCTGGTGTTGCTGTTCGGCATTCTGAATGCGGTGGTGCATATCCTGTCGGCTTTCAGTTTACTGCCGGTTTACCGCTAAACCGCCCTGCTTGCCCCTGATCAGGCCATGCGCCAGCGCATGGCTTTTGTTTTTCTTCCTGCTAATCACAATTCCCCTACAGTCTGTGATTTATTTGCCGATTATTTATTGCAATAATCAGAGCAGATGCAAATAACCTCCTCTTCGACCGTATTCAATATCAGGAAAAAAAATGTTAGAAATTTTTGATGTCAGCTACAACGACCTGACAGAAAGACGTTCGCAAGACCTGTATAAACTGAGGAAGAAAACCTTTAAGGACCGTCTGGATTGGGCCGTTAATTGCAGCAATGGCATGGAGTTCGATGAATACGATAATTCGGATACGCGCTACATGCTGGGAATTTACGACAACCAGCTGGTGTGCAGCGTCCGTTTTATTGATTTGCGCCTGCCTAATATGATCACCCACACGTTCCACGCATTATTTGGCGACGTGACATTACCTGAGGGTGATTATATCGAATCGAGCCGTTTTTTTGTCGATAAGAACCGGGCGAAAGACCTGCTGGGCAGCCGTTATCCCATCAGTTATGTGCTGTTTTTGTCGATGATCAACTATGCGCGTCATCACGGCCATACGGGGATTTACACCATCGTCAGCCGGGCGATGCTGACGATTGCCAAACGCTCAGGCTGGGAAGTCGAGGTGGTGAAAGAAGGCTTTGTCGCTGAAAATGAACCGATTTATCTTCTGCGTCTGCCGATTGACCGCCACAACCAGCATCTGCTGGCGAAGCGGATCAGTGAGCAGTCTGAGTCAGATATCGCCGCCCTGTGCGAGTGGCCTATGTCTTTGCAGGTGACACCAGTACAGGCTTAATCAGCTCAAGTTCAACGCCAAGCCGGATGGCCTGCTTGGCGTTAATCACGCCCAGTTTCCTGACGACATTCCCCATGTGATATTTCACTGTGCGGGTGGTGATATTGGCAATCTGCGCAATTTCGTCATAGGTTTTGCCCATACTTGCCCAATGCAATACTTCATTTTCCCGCGCGGAGAAAATGGGTTTGCTGGTATTCATCGTGGTATTTGCCGAGGCCGTCGCCGCGCTCTGGTTAAGCATCAGCATTTTTTCATGGGTTTTAATCAGCAGACACTGCAATTTATCCATGTCCTGAGCCACTTTACTTTCCGGACCTTTTTCCTGACCGGATTCCATAATCAGCGACAACATGCCGAGGTTATTCATATGGTCATGAAGCACGAACGTGTAGCCATTGGCGATGCTGAACTTCTTCGACAATGAAAAAATCTTCGACGATTTGAGGTCAGAAAGTACTGTCAGGTTTTCATCCCAGGCGAAAGGGGAAACACGCTTGAAGGCAGTGAGAACCACAGGATCAATATGGTGATAGTTATGCGTGGTATAAATAGTGACCCATTCATCCGGATAGCTGGTCACCACAAAAATATTAGTAGGATTTTTTTTATTGATGACCATATAGGTGTATTTTAAAGGCCCGTACGAAACTAATTTCCGCTCGATATAGTCGCGCAACGTTTCTATTATTTTCTGATCATTTCTTACACGAGAATGCATAACTGTCTCCCCCCTGGCTAAAGCCCGTTCCCTTTTGATTTTCGTGGAGTTTCTGTCATAAAGTACAGTATCCCATTACACCTTAGTACAACTATCCGGATGCGCCTCCACCCGTATAATCACCGCATAACAATTAATTAGCAAAAAAAAACCTGACCAGCAGAGTCAGGCGGCAACATTAGCCAACACCAGGGAAATTTAAACGTGTGTAGTACCTAAAATGCTACAGAATTGCATTTGTTTCAACAAATGAGAGTTCTGTAGCATTTATTATTTCGGGCGGATGTTGGCCTCGCCGCCCTGTTATTTCCCCATATGACCTTTCTTTAATGCCCTGCCCGTCAGCTCAATTCCGTATTCGCATTCAGAGGTTCACCGGTGGCGTAAAACTGGCCGCCCGCGATGTAATGCAGACTGCGCAGCGCAGGATCCGCCTCTTCGAAATGCCAGTGGCCGTCGCGGAACACGCGGGTATCCGCCCATGCTCCGACAATTTCCCCGATAAATAAGTCATGCGCCTGCTGGTTATGCGGTTCCGGGATCAGCCTGCACGCCAGCCATGCAGTACAGCCCGCCACAAACGGCAGATCACCGTGCCCTTGCATGCGGAACAGTTCCGCGCCACAGTGTTGCAGTTTTTCCGGATCGTTTCTCAGCGTGCGGTTACCGAGGTCATAGGTCATTTGCAACTGCGCCACCGTGGGCACCTGAATCACAAAAAATCCGCTTTCTTCGATAAGCTCGCGCGTGCGGGCGATTTTATCCAGTACCACGGTGAGTTTGGCCGGTCTGAAATCCAGACCACACACCCAGGAAGCGGACATCACATTGTCCACGCCCGCATGGTGCGCGGAGACCAGCGCGGTCGTGCCGTGGTTGATCAGACGGTAAGCTTTTTCCAGTTCGACAGGCGCAAATTGTTGAGTCATCAGAATCTCTCAGGAAAGGAACACGGCGTGCAGCATGGCAAACCTGCCGTGCCGGTACTACGCATTCGGTGCGGCATGGCGGGGTTTGACGGATTTACGCAATAAATGCAGGGCAAGCGCCAGCAGAAAGAGTGCCGCCTGCACCAGCACAATCGTCGGGCCGGTCGCCGCATCGATATAAAAACTGATAAAGGTGCCGCTGATGGCGGCCAGCATTGACGCGGTCACTGCGACCAGCAGCATCTTCGGTAAAGTTTTACACAGCAGAAACGCCGTGATGCCCGGCGTGATCAGCATTGCCACTACCAGCACCACGCCGACCGCCTGTAGTGCGGCCACGATGGTCAGCGCCAGCATGCATAACAACGCATAATGATAGAAACGTACCGGCAGCCCGATAACTTTAGCCTGTACCGGATCAAAACAAAACAGCATCAGATCTTTGAATTTAAAGATGATTGCCAGCGTCACCACCGTGGCGATGATCAGCGTTTGCAGCATTTCGCTGTCGGTCACGCCCAGCACGTTGCCAAACAGGATATGACTGAGATGCTGTTCGGTGTTGACCCGCGAGAACAGCACCAGTCCGGCGGCAAACATACCGGAGAAGACGATGCCCATCACCGAATCTTCTTTTACCCGGCAATGCTCTTTGATAAAACCGGTCGCGACGGCGCAGAACAGGCCGGAGCCGAAAGCGCCAATCACCAGCGGGATCCCCGCCAGATACGCCAGTACCACGCCGGGCAGCACCGCATGCGAAATGGCATCGCCCATCAGCGACCAGCCTTTCAGCACCAGAAAGCAGGAAAATATCGCGCAGACAATGCTGGTCGCCACGGCGGTCAGCAACGCACGTTGCATAAAATCAAAGCTCAGTGGCTCCGTCAGCACTTCAAACCAGGACATCATGCGCGGCTCCGTTTTTTAATACGGAAATGGTTCACCAGCCAGCCGTGTTTCGGCGCGAACAGAAACGCCAGCAGGAAAACGGTGGTTTGCAGGCAAACAATCACCCCGCCGGTGGCACCATCAAGGTAATAGCTCAGCCATGCCCCTGCCGCACTGGTGACAGCACCGATCGCCACCGAAATTATCAGCAGATGGGAGAAGCGGTCGGAGAGAAGATAGGCCGTCGCGCCGGGGGTGATCACCATGGCGATCACCAGAATCGCGCCGACGGTTTGCAATGCAGCCACGCTGCAGGCGCTGAAAATGGTGAAGAAGATGACTTTCAGCCACAGCGGGGAAAGCCCGACCGAAACGGCATGCGCCTCATCGAAAAAGACCGCCAGCAGATCCCGCCAGATCACACATAACACCAGCAGCGACACCCCGACAATAATCTGCACCTGCAAGATATCGGCATCATCAATGCCTAAAATGTTGCCAAACAGGATCGACTGCACGTTAACCGAGGTCGGATTGAGCGACACCAGTAACAGGCCAAGGGCAAAAAAGGTGGAGAAGACGAAACCGATAATCGCGTCTTCCCGCAGTTTGGTGAAATGGCGTAACAGCGTCATGGAAAGCGCGGCCAGAATACCGGTACCGAACGCGCCAATGGCGTACGGAAAACCCAGCGCATACGCCCCCGCCACGCCCGGCACCACGGAATGCGACAGCGCATCGCCCATCAGCGACCAGCCTTTAAGCATCAGGTACGCCGATAAAAAAGCGCATACCGCGCCCACGCCGGCACTGACCCAAATCGCTTTCACCATATAGTTGTACTGAAACGGCTCAAGCAGAAATCCGATCATATCACCCGCCTCACCGGTTCCTGCGGGACCAGATAACCAATATTGCGCAACGCGCCGCCGAAGGTATTTTCAAGATTCTGATGGGTAAAGGTGCTTTCCAGCGGACCGGCGGCCATTACCGTGCGGTTAATCAGCACCACGCGGTCGCAGAAATCCGGCACGCTGGCGATGTTATGAGTAGACACCAGGATCAGATGCCCTTCATCGCGCAACTGGCGCAGGAGGTCAATAATCGCATTTTCCGTTTTGATATCGACGCCGGTGAACGGCTCATCGAGCAGCATAACCCGCCCCTGCTGAGCCAGCGCCCGCGCCAGAAAGACCCTTTTTTTCTGGCCGCCGGACAGTTCGCCAATCTGGCGGTGCGCCAGCTCGGTCAGGCCGACCCGCACCAGCGCCGACGCCACCTGTTTTTTGTCCTCCGCTGACGGGATGCGCAGAAACGACATTTTTCCGTAACGCCCCATCATCACCACATCACGCACCAGCACCGGGAAATTCCAGTCCACTTCTTCCGACTGCGGCACATAAGCAATCAGGTTTTGTTTCAGCGCCTTCGCCACGTTCAGGCCATCGAGCGTTACCCGTCCGTGGGTCGGACGGATAATCCCCATGATGGTTTTAAACAGGGTAGATTTACCGCTGCCATTGACGCCGAGCAGCGCGCAAACCGAGCCGCCGCGCAGCGTAAACGAGGCATTTTCAATCGCCGTATGACCGTTGTTGTAGGTCACCGAGATATCGTCAACGTCGAGTTGCAGCGCAGCATCTTTCATTGGCCGAATCCTTCTGCAATGGTGCCCACCGTGACTTTCAGCAGGTCAATATATGTCGGTACAGGTCCGTCTGCGGCGGAAAGTGAATCGACATACAACACGCCGCCGTACTTCGCCCCCGTCTCTTTACTGACCTGTTTCGCCGGTTTGTCTGAGATGGTGCTCTCACTGAACACCACCGGGATCTGCTGCTGACGCACCAGATCGATGATTTTTTTCACCTGCTGCGGCGTACCCTGTTCTTCGGCGTTGATCGGCCACAGATAAGCTTCCTTTAAGCCGTAATCTTTCGCCAGATAACTGAACGCGCCTTCACTGGTCACCAGCCAGCGCTGACCTTCAGGAATTTTTGCCAGACGTTCACGCAGCGGTGCATCAAGCAGGCTGATTTTTTCGGCGTAACTTTTCGCGTTACGGTCATAGACAGCGGCATTTTCCGGATCATATTTCACCAGCGCCGCACGAATATTCTCGACATACACCAGTGCGTTTTTGGCCGACATCCAGGCATGCGGGTTCGGATTGCCGACATACGGCCCTTCCTGAATAGGCAATGGCGCGATGCCGTCTGTCACGGTGGCGGAAGGCACATTTTTAATGTTGGCGAAGAAGCGGCCGAACCAGCGTTCGAGGTTAAAACCGTTCCACAAAATCAGATCAGCAGACTGCGTTTTTACGATGTCACGCGGTGTCGGCTGGTAATCATGGATTTCCGCGCCGGGTTTGGTGATCGACTCCACCGTCGCTGCATCACCGGCGACGTTTTGCGCGATATCCTGGATCACCGTAAAGGTGGTGACGACCTTAAACTTTTTTTTGTCTTTTTCCGCCGCCTGCGCGTGGCCGGTGATCAGCGCCACGATCATGCCAACCAGCATCAGCCGTAAACGGAACGGCGACTGACTGAATAATTTTACGATGTTCTGTCCATTTCCCATGAAAGTTCTCCTGTCACACTGCACATCAACCGGCGGTTTATTACTCAGGTATAGCACAGGCTATACTCCATAGCCAAGGCAAAGTTTTCAGAAATTGGTAGATGTGTGCACTTGGTTTACAATGCGTGAGTTGCCGTGATGTACGCGGGGGCGGAAAAACCATTGAGTTAGCAAGAGGCAGGCGTAGTGAAAGAGAAAAAAATAAATCCATTACTGGATGTGGAAGAACACGCTCAGGGTTTTTTACAGGTGCGCGAGGCGCATCGCCGGGAATTAATGGACGATTACGTTGAGCTGATTTCAGACTTAATCCATGAATTTGGCGAAGCCCGTCAGGTTGATTTGGCGGCGCGTCTCGGGGTTTCCCAGCCTACCGTAGCAAAAACATTGAAACGTCTGGCCAACGCCGGATTGGTGCATCAGTTGCCTTATCGCGGTACGTTCCTGACACCGGAAGGTGAAAGACTGGCCGCCGAAAACCGCGAACGCCATAACGTGGTGGAAGCGTTTTTCATCGCACTGGGTATCAGCGCGGAAACCGCGCGTCTCGATGCGGAAGGTGTTGAACATCATGTCAGTGACGAAACCCTTGATGCGTTCCGTCGTTTTACCGAAAGCCGCAAAGCCACCCTCTGAACAAAATCTGTTCTCATCCGCCGGGTTCCCGGCGGTTTTATTAATGACAAAACTTTCGTTTTAAAATACAAATGAAAGTATTAAGCGTCTTGTACACTTCATCATCATTTGCTTATATTGTTTATTGTATAATCATGTCAACTTTATGGAGTAGTCTAGGATTATTTAAGTATTAGATATAGAAATGAAAAAATAATCCTAAACGGGTAATACCAATCATTACAAAAATTCCTATTTGATTCTAATTATCAAAGAGTTATGCCTGCAAAGCCGGAATATTTAATTACATAAAGCTTAATCAATAAATTTCGGTTACGTTGACGACGAGAACCAGACTATATATTATGATTACAGGCATATTTGATGATAATAACGGAGGGATATCATTGAATATATGCAATGTCTTTTACGGAGAATAAGTTCATTTAAAGGAATGAATTAATGATGCGCATTGCACTTATTGACTCATGCACATTGACGTATATCGGATTAAAGCATTTATTTTCTTTAGCCCATACACCAAAGAGCATCACTTTCAATCAAATCAGTGCGGAAGATGCGCTTGATACAAAGAAGGGAACGTACGACATTTACATTATTGAACCCGGAGAAGTGAAATCCGAGTTTAATATTGATAAGTTTATCTACAATTTAAAGTCGTTACTTCAGGGAGAGGCGAAATTTGTCATCCTGAGCGACAATGTGATCGTCAACAGCCGGCTGGCAGACTTTCATTTATGCAAAGAGCATTCGTTTTCAAAGATTTTCTTCTTCTTTGATAGCTTACTGAAAGCCCGTTATGACGCGGTGCGCCCCTTCGTTGAGGACTATGTTTTGACGAAAAACGAAGCGATTTTGCTCCGTTGTTTATCTCAAGATCCGACAATGAGAAATATCGAAAAAGCCACCTCGATCCCCTTGTCGAATCTTTATTATTATAAATACAGCGCCATGCGAAAACTTAAATTAAAGAATACCAAAGAACTGTTCAATTATCTTAACCGGGTACTGAATCACTCACTCTGAACCTCAACCTGGCTGATCGTAGCCAGGTTATTGCATCAGGTATTTGTACAATTCAATCGAATTTTTCAACCCCAGTTTCTTCATCGCATTTCGCTTGTGAGTACTGATCGTCTTACTGCTCCTTCCCATTTTCTCCGCCACACTGGCATTGGTTTTCATGGTTTTTATTTCGTTTAATACTTCCCATTCCGTTGCCGTCAGGCACTGTTGTGCCGACTGTACCGAAGCCATTTGCTTTTGCTGTAAATAAGGGCTGATCGCCATCTGATAATTCAGATCAGCGGCACCGGTAATGAGCATTTTCCTGAGCACAGGCAACGCTTCCTGTTCGGAGATCAGCATATCAATCCCCTCTTCCGTGAGCAGGGCCAGCTTATCAGTTTGTTCAATTTTGGTGACGACGATAAGCCGCGGGGGAGTGTATAAAAAATCCATTCTGCGGATAAATTTCATCACCGCATTGAAATTTTCGGGCGAGTCTTTCACCTCGAGAATAATACTATCAACGCCCATCCCTACCCCTGAATTGTAAAATTCATTGAGCGACATAAAAGGGTGCGTTTGTAAGTCAAGATGATTAAGTACTGACGAAATAGTCAGCCTCTCATAATAACCAGAGTGGATAATCACTGTATGTTTCATTAATCATTCCGTTGGTATCACTTTCCGTTTTGCCCTTTTCAGAAGAAAAATCCTAAAACTCCCGAATGCCCGGCAATCTTAATTCGGGATATTTCCTATGTCGATATTTTGGGATAACAATACAAACAGTTAGGAATTTTAGAGTTCTGTCATAAAAAACCATAAAAACATAAAAATGCCTGTTTAAATGATGGCAGTTATCATTCCATGCGGGATAAAATTCCGAAACGTTCGTCGAGCATAGCGGTATATCCTTTATTATTTTTCCATGCCTTATTTACACCGTCTGATTGACTTTATTGACATCAATTTTCCGGCCGCGCATTCAGGGTGTTTTTTGCAAAAAAAATCATCACAAGGCAGCTTGCGTCAACGTTTGGGTTAATGGCAGTAAGAATTTTAGAGGCTGTTCATCGATATTTCTGAATTGTGGCGCAGCGAGGGTTTTCAGCACAAAATGTTTGAAGCATGCCACCCGGAACCGCTGTCCGGCGGGTGGCATGGGAGGGATCAGGCGCTTTCGGTGAAAGGTGACCGGTTGTTCAATACGTCATCAATAATCTTCAGCACGCCTTCTTCACGGTGTGAGGGTGCGGTGTATTTTGCCGCGGCTTTCGCCGGTTCAGAGGCATTTTCCATGGCAAAACCAAAACCGGCGTAACTGAGCATTTCCAGATCGTTGCCGCTGTCACCGAATGCCAGCACTTCGTCGTCGCGGATCCCGTAGATTTGCTGAATTTTCCGCAGGCCACTGGCTTTATGATTGCCGGTAATGATCAGATCCACTGAACCATGTCCGCTGGTCACCGGCGACACGATGCCGCCCAGGCGGGCATTGATTTCACTCATCAGCGGATACACGTCATCTTCCACATAGCTGAGGGCAAATTTAAAAATCGTGTCATCGATATCGGCGTAATCAGAAACGGGGCTCAGGCGATGATAATAGCGGCGCATGCGGCTGATATAAGCGTCGTCGGTACCGTTAAGGACATACGCGCCCTTTCGCCCGCAGACGATAGTGTTGATGCCAGGGGTGCGGCTGATCCAGTCCAGCACGTCGGCGACCTGCGCCGGTTCCAGTTTACCGCAGTAAATTTCCTGTTTTTTATCGACCACATAGCCACCGCCTTCGGCCACATAAGCGATCTGTTCATCGATATCATCAAAGAAGGATTTCAGCTGGTAATACTGGTTACCGCTGGCCACCACGAACTTGATGTCACGCGCCAGCAGTTGCTGATATTGCTCGCGGAAGCGGGCTTTATTATATTCGCCATGCTGATTAAGGAATGTACCATCCATGTCGACGGCAATAAGTTTTACAGCCATTACAACTCCTTACAGGGTCGGGTATCGGATTAAAAATACAAAGTTAAGAATAAAAAAAGGCTGACGGGGTTCAGGCGTCAGCTGGCAAGGTTGCCACTCAGTTTTAAATCGTTTTTCACGCACCTTCAGTACTTCAGTTTATAAGCCCCAAACGTAATGACAAGAAATGCCGCCGCCACCGCCGAAAACGCCACATACAGGCTGGAAAGATGGGCAATAAACCCGATCAGCGCCGGACCGCCCAGCACACCGAGATAGCCCAGCGTCGCGACCATTGCCACGGACATGTTCACCGGCATCACTTTTTCCTGACCGGCGAGGGTGATCAGCACCGGCACGATATTCGCCGCGCCGATCCCCACCAGGGCAAATCCGCACAGTGGCAGGATCCAGCCCGGCAACAACACCACCATCAGATAACCTGCAATACCGAGCACGCCGCCGACTATCAGAATACGTTTACGTCCGAGCGCACTGACAATCGCATCACCGGTCAGACGCATCAGCGACATCGCCACGGCAAACACGGCAAATCCCCAGCCCGCATGTTCCAGCGCCAGACCGCGTTCGCGGGTCAGAAATACGCCGCCCCAGTCAAGCACCGCGCCTTCTGCCATAAAACAGATCATCGCCATAACAGCCATCAGCATCAGCCTGAAATTGGGTCTGGCTTTCGGTTTCCCTTCGCCCGCGTCTTCTTCATGCGCGCCAAAAGGCAGCATGCCGCGAAAGGAATACGCCGTGACCACAGCGACCAGCGCCACCGCGCAAAACGTGCTGCCAAGGGGCGACACCCCGGCACTGAGCAACAGCGCCCCGCCACCGGCTCCGGCGATGCCTCCGACGCTCCACAGGCAATGAAAACCGGACATCAGCGGTTTATCCGCCGCCTGTTCCACCAGCGTGCCCTGCACATTCACCGCCACATCGGCCAGCCCGATACCCATGCCGAAAATAAACAGGCTGAGCGCCAGCAGCCAGATGTCGCTGAAAAACGCCAGTAATGGCAGCATCAGGCAGTACAACACCACAGCGGCGATGATCACGGCGCGGCAACCGAACCGGCCAATGATCCGTCCCGATCCGAGCATTGACAGCAGCGACCCGGCTCCCAGACACAGCAGCAGCAAGCCGAGATCACCGGCCTCCGAGTGCGTACGCATTTGCGCATAAGGCACCAGCGCCGCCCATAGCCCCATCGCCATGCCGGTGACAAAAAATATCGCCCGTGTGGCGACCCGTCTGGCCGGACTTCCGGCGTGCGCGTTCAGACTTTCCATCTCAGAGGACAATGACATCGGCTTCTCCCGGCAGGTAAATTACTTATTAAAAGACTTTTAATAAGTGGCGAGTATAAAGGCGCGCTCAAAACAAAGTCAATGCGGATCACTCGCCGAAAGCGACGTGCAGGTTGTAATTTCTCAGGGTCAGTTCCGTAATGCCTTGCAGATAATCCTGACGCATCGACGGACGGTAAATCAGTGCGGGCATATGTTGCGCCGGGATATGTTGCAGGCAGAGAGCGGTCAGTTCAGGGATCAGCGCCTCGCTGATTTTAGGGCCGGAGAGCGCGATGGTCGCCGGGTTGATGATTGCCGCCAGGGAGATCACCACTTTCGCCATCTCTTCGGCCACCGGCAGTTTATCCATATCCTGATAAGGCAGATTGGAGACTTCACCGGCAAACTGGCTGGCACCGTGCAAAACCTGACCGTTGACCACCATGCCGCAGCCCAGACACGGCACCGCCGGTTTGAACAGATAGGCCACCGGCGCGGTCACACCGGCGCAACTGCTGCGGTAAAATCCCCAGGCGGTGTAGTTCATGTCATTGTCGGCCTGCACGTAAATCCCCAGCCGCTCGCGCAACTGCTGCTCCACAGGCACACCGGCGAAGGCACTGATGTCACAGGTCGCGACGGTGCCTTTTACCACCACCCCCGGCAACCCGATACCGAGGGCTTTGATGTTGGGATACTCCGCCAGCAGACGCTCAATTTGCTGATAAAACCGGGTCAGGGTCAGTGGCAGAAAACGCACCTCGCCCTGCGCCAGACTTTCGCCCGTGGCGGTATTCACCGACCAGATAATCTGCGCGCCCGCATCACTGCCCTGCGCATACAGACTCAGCACGGAGAAGAAATCCGGGTTATAGGCATAACGCTGTGCCGGACGGCCGCCGCGTGACACTTCCCGTTCCAGCGCCAGCACTTCGCGGCTCAGGCTCAGATCGTTGAGCACCGCGCCGCAGGTGGCAATACTCAGCCCGGTCACCCCCGCCAGATCTGCTTTGGTCGCCGACCCCAGCGATTTCAACGCACTGGTGACCAGCACCACATTGTTGATCTTCATTTCACGGGTGGTACGGTTGAGCGGAGTGATCATGTTGCCTCGGGAATGCCGGTAAGAATGTCGGCTAATTTAGCACAAAGTGGCTTCAAAAAGAGGCCATTACCTTACGCCCTTGCCAGCCTGCCCGCTTCCGACTCCACACTTCCCTCATGATCGCCTTCGGCAAAACAGGCAACGGTCATGGCATCGGGCAGATCCGGAAAATGGTACACCGCGTTGACACAGGAAGGGCCGCCGCCGGTATGGCCGGCAACGCGACCGCTCCCGCCCATCGCACCGCGCATCAGCCCCAGCGCATAGCCGCATTCGGTCCACGGACGCCCGGCAATCGCGCCGCCGAGCGGATACGTCACCTGCATTTCCGCCAGCGACGACGCGCTGAGTAATTGGCCGGAAAATAACCCATGCAGCAGTTTTGCCGCGTCCGGTGCGTTACCCGCCAGACAGCCGTGATACACCCAACCCGGATGATAATGTCCGGCCGCCGGGCAATGAAGTTCTGCGAACTGTTCGCGGGTGGTGGCGTGAAAAACACTGGTCAGCCCGAGCGGCTGGCTGATGATGTCATTCACCAGTTGAGCAAAGCTTTTGCCTGACACCGCCTCGATAAGTTCACGTACGAACATGTAACCGATATTGGAATACGACCAGCCTTCACCGGGCGCAAACAACCTGCCTTTGGCGAATGCGGCGGCGAGTAATGTCTCACGCGGCCACGGCTCTTCTCCGGCGGCAACCGCGTCATGATAACGGCCCAGTGCGCCATAATCAGGCAAACCGGCGGTATGACTGAGCAGTTGGCGCAGCGTAAAGTTTTCCCCCTCCACAGGGCGATCCAAATGCAGAACACCCTGCTCAGCCAGTTTCAGCGCGCAGATCGCGAGGGCGGTTTTGGTAAAACTCCAGTAAGGGAAACGCGCGTTGAGATCGCCGCTTCCCGTTTCTTCGCCGGTGGAGGAAATGCAGTAAGAATGGAATTGCGGCACGGACAGCCCTCGTCAGGGTGAGAAAACGGGCGCAACACAGTGCGCCCGGGAGGATTACAACACTTTACTCAAAAATGCCTTCGTACGGGGATTTTCAGGGGCGCTGAACAGTTGCTCTGGCGACCCCTGTTCCTGGATCACACCCTGATCGATAAACACCACGCGGTCGGCCACTTCACGGGCGAAGCCCATTTCGTGGGTGACGATCACCATCGTCATGCCTTCCAGCGCCAGTTGTTTCATCACCGCCAGCACTTCGCCGACCAGTTCAGGATCGAGCGCCGATGTCGGTTCATCGAACAAAATCACTGACGGTTCCATCGCCAGCGCACGGGCAATCGCCACGCGCTGTTGCTGCCCGCCGGACAAACTGGCAGGCCAGGCATCGATTTTGTCGATCAGCCCGACTTTTTGCAGCAGCTTTTCCGCCCGTGATACGGCTTGCGCTTTGCTCAGCCCTTTCAGTGACATCGGCGCCATGATCAGGTTTTCCAGCACGGTCATATGCGGGAACAGATTAAAGCGCTGAAACACCATGCCGACGCCGGAACGCAGCGTGTTCAGATTGGTTTTCGGGTCATGCACGGCGAAACCGTTGACCACCACTTCACCGCCGTTCGGCTTTTCCAGCGCATTCAGGCAGCGCAGAAAGGTACTTTTGCCTGAGCCGGACGGCCCGATGATGCACACCACTTCCTGCTCTGCGATATCGCACGAGATGCCGCGCAAAACATGGGTTTCGCCAAACTGCTTCTGTAAATCCTTAACGTGAATCACTTTTGCCAAACCTCTTTTCCATGTGTTGAACCAGCAGCGAGAGCAGGAAAGTCAGCACCCAGTAAACCAGTGAAATGGTCAGGTAGGGTTCCCAGTAGGTCGCGTAAGCGCCGGACACCGTGCGTGCGGCATACGCCAGATCGGCAAGGCCGATCGCCGAGGCCAGCGAGGAATCTTTCACGATCGCAATGGCGTTATTGCCCAGCGGCGGCAGAATACGGCGGAACGCCTGCGGCAATATCACTTTGCGCATGGTTTTGCCCCAGCCCATGCCTAACGCGCGCGAGGCTTCCATCTGACCGTTATCGATCGACTGAATACCCGCACGGAAGATTTCCGAGACGTAAGCCCCCGCATTGAGGGTAATCGCCACCACGCAGGATAAGAATGCGCCGTAATCGGAACGCAATGCGCGGGCGAAATCCGAAGACATCAGGCCGTTGGCGACTAAAATCCCGTCGCGCGGATTGATAAACAGCGGCACCAGGGCAAAGTGAACCACCATGATCTGCACAAACAGCGGCGTGCCACGAAAGGCACTGACGTAAATGCGCACCGGCCATTGCACGGCGAAGCGCAGGATGTGTTTCCACGGGCCGTCATCGGCGCGGGCCATCCTGCCGAGGCCGAGCAGCAGCCCCCAGGTGGTGCCTAAAATGACGCAAATAATGGTGCATTTGATGGTCATCAGCGCGCCCTGTACAAACAGCGGCGCATATTCTGAGATTATCTCCCAGCGAAATCCGGTCATACCTGTCCTTGTTCAGGGGCGTTTTGCCGCCCCTGATTAACGTTGTGTTTTATTGAAATATTCAGTTGGCAGGAAGAGTGGGAACGTTCTTGTCGAACCAGGTTTGGTAGATTTTCGCGTAGGTGCCGTCGGCCACGATTTTCTTCAGACCGGCGTTGATTTTACCCAGCAACTCGGTGTTGTCTTTGGCGACCGCAATGCCGAAATACTGGCGTTCAAATTTCGCATCCGGCACCAGTTTCAGCGCTTTTTCAGGATGAGATTTGATGTAGTACTTCACCACGCCCACGTCACCTACCGCCGCGCCGATGCCGTCTTCCGCCAGTTCCTGCAACATCAGCGGCGTGTTATCGAAGCGTTTGATGTCGGTGCTGTTTTTACCCAGCTCATTCGACACCACGATGTCGCCGGTGCTGGAGTTCACCACGCCGACTTTCTGTCCTTTCAGCGCGGCAACGGAATCCACTTTGGAATCTTCAGGCACCACAATGGACTGCTCTGCCGGGAAGTACGGCGCGGAGAAATCCACCATCGCTTTGCGTTTATCGGTGATGGTGATACCGGAAATGATGATGTCACGGTCGCCGGAATTCAGGGTGGCAAAGATGCCTTCCCACGGCGTATTGACCAGTTTGATATCAAAGTTTTCCGCTTTCGCGATGGCCTTGATGATGTCGATATCAAAGCCTTCCAGCTGTTTCTGGCTGTTTTCATATTCGAACGGACGGTAAGTTCCGCCGGAACCGACCACATAAGTCGTCTGTGCGGCATAGGCAGATGTGATTAAGGAAGAAAGCAGACACCCGGTGAAAATTAAGGACTTAAGCATGGTCACTCCTGTGTGATTGTTATTTTATGCAATTAATTTGCATAAAAATACACAAATTGACCAAACGGTTCAACCGAAAGTTGCAGGTTATGCGACGAAGGAAACATCCGTTCCGGCAGACTGTTCCGAGTTCCCCGTTTGCGCATTCATCTCTCCTCCCGGATCGGGTATATTGGTACGCAGATCACAAAAATCCCTTAAAGGAAGACGCCGTACTATGAGTTATCGCTTCACTCTGGCCGCTGTTGCGGCCATTTTCGTCCTGACAGGATGCGCAAAATCGAAAACCGCCGAACAGGCACCGGCTTTCGATTTCGGTTCGACGCGGGTGACCGTGACCCACATCCCGACAAAAACGGACGATGGCACCAAACTGTATGTGACCGTCGACGGTAAAGATGCCGGTGCGTTAGGACTGGGCGAAAGTCTGGAAGTTAAGCTGCCGGAAGGCAAACACAAGGTCGGCGGCTATGCCCGTTCGCTGATTGGCCGCGTGACAATTTCACCGGTCGACGTGGCCACCTCGCCGGATATGATCAGCCATGTGACCTATTCTGTTGCGGATCTCAAACCGACATTCTTAGTTCGCGCGTCAACGCCGGTGCCAAAACCTAAGTCAGAATCGATCCCGGCAGAACCGGTGCCGAGCATGCCGAAGCAAATTGAAGATGTCGCCCCGGCGACGGACGCACAGGCGCAGACGACAACCCCTGCCGCCCCGGTCACCGCACCGCAGGTGACCCCTGAAACGCCAGCGGCACCGGTCACCACACAGACCGCAACGCCAGCGGCACCGGTGACAACTCAGCAGACGGCCACACCGGCGGTGACCGAACTGACACCCACCCCGTCGTCACAGACCACTCAATCTGCGTCACCGCAGGACGTTAACGTCACCAATCTGACGGAAACCCCGCAGGCATAACCCCTTCCCGTACGTCGTCTTTCTCATGCCCGGTTTATCGCGCCGGGCATGGCAAACCATGGCACTCTTCTGATATTTTCTTTATCCGCCGGTAAGTTAGCTACGATCAGATAAGTTGACACTTATTCCGGGACTTCGTATGTCAGGCTACCTTTCGGGGCTGACCCGCCGCTATCCGTTGCATCTTCAGATCGCCACGCTGTTCACGTTACTGATTGTGGTCATCGGCAGCGTGATCGCCCTTTTCAGCCACAGCCATCTCACCCGCTTAACTCAGATCAGCGCCGCGCGGCAATATCAGCAAACCGGGGATGCGGTGGCGGCGGAACTGCATAATGTGACGCGCACCATGATGATGTCGGTGAATATTCTGACCGGTATGCCGGTCACCGGCGCGGAAAATCTCAGTCAGAGAATGGCGCAGGTCGGCAAATTTATCGAAATCCTGCGGCAAAATGATTACGCCAGTTCAGTGTATATCGGCTATTCCGGCGGTGATTTTTTTATGCTGCGCCGGATCACTGCCGCCAGCCGCGCCTTTTTCCAGATCCCCGCCAACGCGAAATGGCTGGTTCAGAGCAATCAGTGGCTGGCGGGTAAACCTGAAAAACGCTTTATCTATCTGGATGATAATCAGCACATTATCGGTGAGCGCGTTGTCGACAACGAGCTGTTTGATCCGCGCAGCCGCGACTGGTTTATTCAGGCATCACACGCTCACGGGCTGGTGACTTCCCCTAATTACCTGTTTAAAGGCACCGGCGAGACCGGCTTCACTTACAGCCGTCTGGCGGATAATCAGCAGGCGGTGATCGGGCTGGATGTCTCGCTGGCCCTGCTTTCTCAGTTTCTGAAACAACAGGATTTACCGGCGGGCAGTCAGGCAGAAATCGTCAATTTTGCCAATGAGAGTGTCGCCAGCCAGCCGTTGCGAAAAGGTGACCGGTCGCCGGAATTACAGGCGCTGCTGGCGTCCCGCGCCACGCCAGGCCACGGCGACAGCCGGATGTTCAGGGCACACGATGAGGACTGGTTCGGCTCAGTGATCAGCCTCAGCAACAACGGCAACCGCTACCAGTTGCTGATCGCCACGCCTTCCGCCACGCTGACCGCCGGTGCCAATGCGGTCAGAAACAGGGCCACGCTGGTGGCCTTTGTGCTGCTGCTCCTCAGCCTGCCCTTGGTCTGGTATTTCTCCCTGCGCATTTCCCGCCCGTTACTGCATTTGCAGCGGGATGCCGAATCCATCAGCAGCCTGATTTTTGATGAGGGAGAAAGCCGCCCCTCCGCCATTGCTGAAGTGGATGATCTGCGCCTCGCGATGGCAAAAATGCGGCGCAGGCTGAAACAGTTTATTTCGATGGGCAGCATTCTTTCGGCCAAAGACAATTTCCCCCGCCAGATGCAGGGATTGCTGGATGAAACCACCGACATTGCCGACATGGACGGCGGCATTATTTTTCTGGCAGATAAGCACGGTGAAACCTTCACGCCGGTGGCGGTTAACCGGGGCAACGCACCGCCGGAGATCGCCGACGTGGCGTCGGTGCGGTTTGATCACCATGATTTACCGGCGTTCTGGAAGGTTCGCGAGGGCACGCCGGTGGCCGGTGTTTTCCGGCATACCGGGGAGATCCCCGCGCCGCTGCGCGACCTGCTTTCCCCTTATCTTCCGCTGCATTATTTCGCGGTGCCGATGCAAACCCACGATAATCACCTGCTCGGGTTCCTGTTGGTATTCAGCGTGAAATCGCTGAGCGAACCGCGCCAGAAGGCCAGGATCCAGCTGGTCGATGCACTGGTCGGCAGCCTGTCAGTTGCCATCGAAACCCAGTATTTACTCCAGGAACAAAAGAACCTGCTGAACGCCTTTATTGAGCTGATCGCCGGCGCGATCGATGCCAAAAGCCCTTACACCGGCGGCCACTGTCAGCGGGTGCCGGAAATCACCAAAATGCTGGCGCAGGCGGCGGTCGATTCTCAGGAAGGGCCTTTTTCCGCGTTCACGCTGACGGATCACGAATGGGAGGAACTGCATACCGCCTGCTGGTTACATGACTGCGGCAAAATCACCACGCCGGAATTTGTCGTCGATAAAGCCACCAAGCTGGAACTGATCTACGACCGTATTCATGAAATCCGCATGCGGTTTGAAGTGCTGAAACGGGAAAAAGAGATCGACTGGTTACGTTGTCACGCAGCCGTGACGCCGACGGACACCGACAAACAGTCACTTGCCGCCGCACTGGCGCAACTGGATGACGATTTCGCGTTCATCGCCCGCTGTAATATCGGCACGGAGTTTCTTTCCGACGCTGCCCTGCTGCGTATTCAGCATATCGCCGGTTATCAGTGGACCCGCACGCTTGACGACACGGCGGGCGTCTCGGCGGGTGAACTGGCGCGTAAAGGCCGCCGTCCGGCGCAATCACTGCCGGTACAGGAACCGCTGCTGGCCGATAAAGAAGAACATATCATTTACCGCGACAGCAAAAATCATCTGCCGGAAAGCTATCAGTTCAGGCTCCGTGAACCGGTGTATCTCTACAACTACGGCGAGATTTACAACCTGTCGATCCGTCGTGGCACGCTCAATGATGAGGAACGCTATAAAATTAACGAACACATTATGCAGACCATTATCATGCTGAAAAAACTGCCGTTCCCGCGCACCATGGCCAATGTGCCGGTGATTGCAGGAGGTCACCACGAGCGGATGGACGGCAAAGGCTATCCTTATCAGCTCAGCGATCAGCAAATGAGTATCCCGGTGAAAATGATGGCCGTGGCGGATGTGTTTGAAGCCCTGACGGCGGCCGACCGCCCTTATAAACCGGGCAAGCGGCTGTCAGACGCCCTGAATATCATGACCTCGATGGTGAATGAACAGCATCTGAACCGCGATGTGTTTGTGCTTTTTCTGCAATCGGGGATCTGGCGCGACTACGCCAGCCGTTATCTGCTGGCGGAAAACGTCGATGAGGTGGATGTGGCCGCTCTGCTGCAAAAACTCGTCCCGCAGCAGATGGCCTCGTAACGCGGGCAGTCAGAACCTGACCACCGCGCCCAGCTCAATGACCCGGTTGGGCGGGATATGATAATGCTCCGGCGCACGCAGGGAATTACGCTGCAACACCTGGAACAGTTTTGCGCGCGCCTTCAGGTACCACGGGCGCGGTTCGCCGAGGATAAAGGTGTCACGGGATAAGAAGAATGATGTCTCGTTCATGCTGCTTTTCAGCCCTTCCAGCCCGCAACGGTAAAGGATATCCGTGACATTCGGTTTCTCGCGCCAGCCGTAACTGGCGACCACCCGCCAGAATGCCGGTGAAAGCTGTTCAATAGTGACCCGCCGGACGTTATGCACATAAGGCACATCCTCAGTGACGATAGTCAGTAACACCACGCGTTCATGCAGAATTTTGTTGTGCTTGAGGTTGTGCAACAGCACCAGCGGCACTTCGTATTGCCCGCGGGACATCACCACGGCCGTGCCCGGCACCCGCTGCGGCGGGGCTTTTTCCAGCGACGAAATCAGCGATTCCAGGGCTTCAGGATCCTGACGCAGGCGGCGCAGCAGGCGCGACCGCTCGGTTTTCCACGTCAGCATGATCACCAGAATACTCAGGCCGATCGCCACCGGCAGCCAGCCGCCGGAAAACAGTTTGATCAGGTTGGCGGCAAACAGCGGGATGTCTATCAGCAGCATCACCGCCATCGCCAGTCCGCCTGCCCAGGATTTCCAGCCCCAGTTTTTCACCATCACAATGCCGAGCAGCACGGAAGTGATCACCATGGTGCCGGTCACCACGATACCGTACGCCGACGCCAGATTACCCGAGTGTTTGAAGCTGACGATGGCAATCAGTACCGCGAAATACAGCAGCCAGTTCACCACCGGAATGTATATCTGACCGGACTCAACATCCGAGGTATAGATAATGCGCATAGGCGGCAGATAGCCCATGCGCACCGCCTGCCGGGTCAGTGAGAACACGCCGGAAATCACCGCCTGCGAGGCAATCACGGTGGCCAGCGTCGCCAGCACCAGCAGCGGAATCAGCGCCCAGTCAGGCGCCAGCAGGAAAAACGGGTTCTTAATGGCGGCGGGCTGACTGAGTAATAATGCGCCCTGACCGAAATAGTTCATGACCAGCGAAGGCCCGACCAGCGCAAACCAGGCGATGCGGATGGGCTTCTTGCCAAAATGTCCCATATCGGCATACAGCGCCTCGCCGCCGGTGACCGAAAGCACCACCATGCCAAGGGCGAAAAACGACACGATTTTGTATTCCACAAAGAAATGCAGCGCCCAGTAGGGATTCATCGCCTGCAACACCTCAGGGTTACGCACGATGCCACCAATACCGAGCGCGCCAATGGTCACGAACCACAACACCATCACCGGCGCGAAAATATTGCCCACCATCCCGGTGCCCTTTTTCTGAATGAAAAACAGCAATGTCAGGACGGCAATCGCAAACGGAATGATGAAACGGTCGAGTGAAGGCTCGATAATTTCCAGCCCTTCAATGGCCGAAAGCACCGAGATGGCGGGCGTGATCACGCCGTCGCCGTAGAAAAAACTGCCCCCTACCAGCCCGATAAACATGATAAACGGGATCCAGCGCGGATTCAGATTACGGATCGCCAGCGCCATCAGGGTGAGAATGCCGCCTTCGCCGTCATTGTCAGCCCGCATCACGAAGCTGATGTATTTCACGGAAATAACCAGCATCAGCAGCCAGAAAATCAGCGACAGAAAGCCGAACAGCGCACTTTGTGTCACGGCAATGCCTGCCTGTCCGGTCAGGCATTCACGCAGGGTATATAACGGGCTGGTACCGATGTCGCCATAGACGACGCCGATACACGCCACCGTCACGGTCAGCAGCGATGATTTATTTTTAGTTTGCGTCATGAGTGGCTTCACAATTTCCGGGGCGACAGTGATCGCCCCACAGAAAGAGTATAGTTGCACTCACATGCCATCAGTTCATTGATGACGCTTTTCTGACTCAATCCCGCGTTTATCCACAGCGGTGTGAGAATCATCGCCGCGAAGTTTTGCATTAACGGGAAATATCTGTAACCGGAATACCTGGATTACATTTTTTCATCCGGTCAACTAACTTATACAACCTTTCGTTAGCCTCGATTGTCATTTCCCGGCTCGCACGTATGATCTTAGGTGCTACAAAAATCCCTGCTATTTTTATGTCACTCGTCGGCGGTAGTCCCTGATAAGTGTTAATATTCGGTCGGCCAATAAGCAATATCTCATTATGCCATTGGTAATTAGTTTTCTTAAGTATCTTCCCGGGTGGTTGAATTTGATTGTAACCACCAGGCGCCATGATCTCTTTATTTTTGCCTTTACCCTCGAAAATTTTGTCAGCAAGAGAAAACCGATCATAGACTTTGCCGGTACCGGTATTGACACCTGCATGATTAGGGAACCAGATATCATTACTGAACGTCCCCAATATATTTTGCACCGGTACATCGAGAACAAATCCTGCTTCAAAAAACAAGCCTGATTGCGATCTGACCGTAAGCCCGCGCCCCAGACGGAAGCCTCTCAGCACAGCATCCAGGTCAATGAATGAACTTGAAATGACATCCCAGGTTTTAAAAACCTCTCGGGCAGGTCTTGTCAGTAAAGGCGAGGACCCATAGTTTATCGAAATGGTATGAATAAGAAGTTGTCTTTTCTTATTGCGTGCGTCCCATTTTTTTAACGTTTTGACTTTGTCAGCATCAGGTGACTTTAGTTGTTTATTTCCAAACATAATGTAACTCCATTATATGATGACTATTAATAAATATACTTTTAACAATTTCACTCTTTTTACCACCTGATTTTTCACTTGCATAAATCCTTTGTGGTAATATCAAAATCAAATAACCATATGCCCACCAATGACACGTAACTTGTTTGATTTCCTTGTTAATTCCGGGCTACTCACCCTTGGATTTCTATCTGCATCCATACGATGAAATGCCAGTATTTTGTTATCTCCTGACTCCCAATATAAGGCATAGGCTTTTTTATACTGGGGTAATTTACTTTCTGAAAAATAAATCAACAATACAATTCTTGATAAGGTTTCAGCATTATTCAAAGGAAGGCTGTGCTTTTCTCTGGCATAACGATGTAAGTCTTTTACCGACCACGGTGTGAACAAACCCGATGCCTGCTTTTCCATACTGATAGAATAGGCGTTGTCCTCTGTATTTAAAACCAGATGGCTTAACTCGTGAATCACCGTTGCAGCAATATCATCAATATGCATGCGTCCGGTGCGCAGATAAGACAATGCAATATATTTCTTCCGGACACCATTATTGAAGTCTCTGGCATCCGTCGCTTTCACGTATCCGACAGTGCCCCCTCCTGCCTCATACAACTCTTCTGCAACATCAAAATGCTCTGGTGTTAAATTTTCCATCTTCCTTTTAATTTCATTCAGAGAATGAATGAGTTTTTTCACCGTCGCAGAATTATTTTCATTCAACAATTCATTGAGGATCTTTTTGGTTTCCTCTGATAACTTACTCCGCCCCAGGGCCTTCAGGGCAATATGCAACTGTTGCTTAGCATTCGCTATGACAAAGGGTAAGAGTATTCTTAATCTTTCTTCTGCCGGATGCATCATTTCTATCCATAGTGAAAGCACTTGCAAATATGCCTAATTAATTATTTTAACCAGTTCCGCCGCACGGCTTTTTAAAGAATTACCGTCCAAAACAGGAAAATAATCCGCCACGCTTTTTTGGAGGGCCAAGTTTCACAATATCCCATGCTGCGTCAAAATTGCTGTAATACTTTCGTATATGGTCAGTAAAGAATGAGGAGAAATGATCTTCATGTATCTTCAGGAATGAACCGGTATTGGCGTCAAAAAAATCATACCACTCATTTTTCTGGGACCAGGCCATGCTATGCGCAGACCCGGTTGAAAAGATACTGATAACACCATACACCTCAGCACTAAAACAGGGCTTAATTATTTGATTTGCCAGTTCATTGGCTAAAACATAACTGGAACCATTATTATAAGCTGCCTGAGAATAAATGAATTCACATCCCCGGATCCCGCCCCAGCTACGAAAAACCCCTTCGGTGACTCTCAGTTGCTTCATCATATATTCCTTGTCGTCACCATTCCACGGCGTGCGAATGATTCTCCGGTCCATTGATTCTTGCCTGGTTAACACCCGGGATTTAATTTTTGTCCTTTCACTATACTTATTAAATCCTCTTTTCTTGATCTTTGAATCAAGCCATGTGAGAGATAGACCAAAACATAGCCCATCCAGACTACCAGAGAAAATATTTCGATTATCGTCAATATATTTACTTTGTGAGAATGCTTTATTTTTCATCGTTAACCCTTAATAAAATTTTATCGTGAAATATAATCATCTAAATTGTAAAAATGAAATTATGGCAATTAAAAATTGCCTGAACTCGATTACTCATTCACCAAACCGTTCGCATTCAGTGCGTCGATTCGTTGCGTAAATTGTTTTAAAAGTGCCGGATTCCCTTCCCTGTGATTTTTCTTATTCTCCCGGATCGTCCATAACAATGTTTCTGCGCTGGTCCCATTACGTTGCAGATCCTGACGTATCTGGTATACCGCCGTTTTCAACTCCGACACGGTCATATATTTGCTCTGTTTTTGCTCGGCGTATAGCAGGCGGGCTTCCAGCTCATCCAGATGTTTATTCGCCAGCACATAGCCATCCAGTGCCGGAATATCCCCCGCCTTTTCGTCTAATGTGCGCTGCCATCGGGCACTGTATTGATTTCCCGGATAGGCCTTTTCCAGATGGTCAGACAATTGCTCCCCCTGACGCAGCAACGCTTGTGGCGGTTGCGCACTCAGCCATTCGAGAACCGGCGCAGCACGCGCCAGGACCGCCTCTTTTTGCGCCTGCAAATCGGCATCCGGTGCATGATTCCAGGCGTCATTCAACTGATGTTCGCTGTGTTGCAGTGCCAGTAACGGGGCGCTCAGCGTTTCACTGAAACTCAGCGTCTGCGAGTAACACCATAACGCGGCAACTACCGCGCAGAGCGCGATCCCCGCCGCCATTCCCCCCAGCGCCCACCATAACGGACGCAGACGGGTTTCCACCGCCAGCCGGATTTCTGCCGGTTCGGCATCCTGTACGATTTCAGCCACCGGCGCGGGCGCCTTCTTCTCACTCACTGCCGGCGGCGTGTTTTCTGCCGCGACCGGTGCGGTTTTCGTCACGCTGACCTGTGCCGGATACGGCACAGAACGGCAGCGAACCTGCAGGAAATAATGCAGATTGTTCAGGGAGTCGTGGCTGCGCGATTGCAGGTTTTTAGACTGACTGCACAACACGCCGATGCTTCTTTCTACCTGACACATTTCCGTGCTGTTTTCCGGCCCGTATTCCAGCGTATAGATATGGGTCGCCACATTGGCACTGAACCAGTCGATGAGTTGCTGACGCTGCGAAACGGCAGCCACCGGCGGCCAGCAGCGTTGGCTGTTGTGGGTGAAGGCTGTCGACAGCAGATCGAGCGCCAGCGCCAGCCCCTTCCAGCTCTTCAGCCGCAAATTGATCAGACAAAACCACATGCCGCTTTGCAGGTCATAGCCGTATTCATGGAACAGCTGAAAACACCTTTCCTCCAGCGCATGCCAGTCCAGCCTCGCGGGAAGGGTCCCGTTCAGCGGGCTGAGTTCACTGCTCAGCAACAGGAACGCTTTACTGAGCCGTGGATCATGCCCGTTGATTTTCAGCGCCCGCAAATTCACCCGGTTTTTCATGGTCATCCTTTTCCTGTCGTTCAGACGGGTTGTTTCGCCGCAGCACGTTTCGCAGCAGGCTGCTTCGTCAGCGTGAGCTGATCTTTACTGACGCCCACCTGCAAATGGATATCCGCTTTGTTTTCCACCGCCAGCAGGCGGTCGGTCAGCAACGGCAGCAGTTCCCGGTTAAGGACCGCGTCAATTTCACGCGCCCCGCTTTGCTCGACCTGACAGCGGCTGGCAATGAACTCCACCACTTTTTCACTGTACGTCAGCGAAGAATTGCCCTCACCGGCACCGGCAAAGCGTTTACACACTTTGTCGATTTTGAGACGGATGATTTTCGCCAGGGTATCGCCCACCACCGGCAGGTAAGGGATCAGTTGCAGACGCCCCATCAGGGCCGGACGGAAGAACTGGTCGAATTCAGGACGCAGCAGTGCGGTCAGCGCGGTCTGATCGGGGTTTCCGGCAGCGCAGGCGGTCATCACCAGATCACTGGCCAGATTGCTGGTCAGGATAATCAGGGTGTTGCGGAAATTGATCAGCTGGCCTTCGGCATCTTCCATCACGCCTTTATCAAAGACCTGATAGAACATCTCCATCACGTCCGGGTGGGCTTTCTCGACTTCATCCAGCAATACCACGCTGTACGGGCGACGGCGCACGGCCTCGGTCAGCACGCCGCCTTGTCCATAGCCGACATATCCCGGCGGTGAACCTTTCAGGCCGGACACGGAATGGGCTTCCTGATATTCGGACATATTGATGGTGATTAAACTTTGCTCGCCACCAAAAAGCAGATCGGATAAGGCCAGCGCCGTTTCTGTTTTCCCGACACCGGACGGACCGGCCAGCATATAAACCCCGGTGGGTTTAACCGGATCCGCCAGATTGGCGCGCACGATGCGGATTTGCTGTGCAATGGCCGCTAACGCGTGGGACTGGCCGATCACCCGGCTTTCCAGACGCGCGACCAGATCACCGAGCTGTTGCTGCTCTTTTTCCATCATCCGGCCCAGCGGAATACCGGTCCAGCCGGCAATCACATCGGCGACACAGATCGCGTCCACGCAGTCATACACCAGCGCCTGATCTTTATGCATCTCAGCCAGTTGCGCGCGTAAGACGGCAATTTGCGCCACATCGTCAGTGCCGTTAATCTGCGCCACAATGTCCTGCTGCTGATGCCAGACCGGCAGCAGTGTTTCTAAACTCTGCGTGAGTTCGCTTTCGCGCTGATCCAGCCATTTCAGCCTTGTGGCGTTGTCGCCCTCTTTCAGCAGACTTTCCCGCTCGGTATGAATGTTGCTGAGCAGCGCGTTGAGATCTTCGATCTCCTTCGGTTCGTGGCATTGCGAAATCGCCACGCGGGCGCAGGCGGTATCCAGCAGGCTGATGGATTTGTCCGGTAACTGACGGCCGGAAATATAACGGCTGGAGAGGCGCACGGCGGCGACCAGCGCACTTTCGAGGATCTGCACGCCATGATGCTGACTCAGCGCCGGTTTCAGCGAGCGCAGCATCGCCGTAGCGGTTTCTTCGTCCGGCTCTGCCACCTTGATCACCTGAAAACGGCGGGCCAGTGCGGCGTCCTTCTCAAAGTATTTTTTGTATTCCGCCCAGGTAGTGGCGGCTACCACGCGCATCTCGCCGCGCGCCAGCGCCGGTTTCAGCAGGTTCGCGGCATCGTTCTGCCCCGCCTGACCGCCTGCCCCGATCAGCGTATGCGCCTCATCGATAAACAGAATGACCGGCGACGGATAGTCCTTCACTTCGCGCAACAGGGTTTGCAGACGGTTTTCGAATTCACCTTTTACGCTGGCACCGGCCTGCAGCAGCCCCATATCCAGCGAAAGAATTTCCATTTTCTGCAGGGCTTCCGGCACGGTTCCGTCGACGATACGCTGCGCCAGCCCTTCCACCAGCGCGGTTTTCCCCACGCCCGGTTCGCCGGTCAGGACCGGATTGTTCTGGCGACGGCGCAGCAACACGTCAATCAGCTGACGGATTTCCTGCTCACGCCCCAGCGCGGGATCCAGCGCCCCGTCGCGGGCCTGTCCGGTCAGGTTGCGGGTAAATTTCATCACCGCGGAATCCGCGTTGTGACTGGCCGCTGCCGGATTAGTCATGACCTGAGCCGGTGCGCAGGCTTCACGCAGCAGGCGGTCGGCGCGATCGGTCTGGCACAACAACGCCTGCTGTAATGCCGGTGACAGGTGGATCTGATTGTCTTTTTCAGCGGCAATCAGACTGCCCAGAAATGCCTGTACCGGCAGCTGAATGTGTTGCCAGCAGGCACTGGCGTGTAACCAGGATTTCTCCAGATGTTCGACCAGCAATTCGGACAATACCGGGCTGCGCGTATTGCCGCTTCGCAGGTGATTAAGGCTGACTTTCAGCGCATCGACCAGGGCATCGCCACGCAATCCGGCGTTCAGACAAAGTTGCTCAATCAGCGCGGGCTGACGGGTCACCAGGGCGAGCAGCAAATGCTCAATGTCCACTTCGTGATGCGTGCGGCTGACGGCCAGACTGATCGCGGCATCAAGGCACTCACGCGCCTCAACATTCATTTTCTCTACAATTTTCTTCAGGTAGTTACCCATACATCATCCTGTGTAATTTTTTCTAACGGCGTCCTGTCCGGACGCTCAGTGACATTCGGTGATACGGACAGGCAATTGTGAGAACGCGCTCCTGAGTGCCGTTGGCCGTTGTTTTTCCGCTTTTTTAGTGCCCGTTTCCTGCTGCGCCACGGCGTTGTCATTCAGTGCCTGACGGCGTTCCTGCCATTGATGCCAGTTATCCTGTATCGCATTCTGCGAACCGACCTGATAACGCACCATGACTTCGCTGATGCCCAGCGCCGCCAGTTGTGCAGCCTCATCCGGGAAATCTTCCGCTTTGAAGCGGTGCTGTCCGTCGGCGATGTCGTGCAGGAAATCCGGCCAGGCCGCGTCGCCAAAGTATTCGTAAGTCAGGTCAAAGCCCGGGAATTTGATCACCAGCGTGGCGCGGCTGCAATGCCCCGGACGCCAGCGGAATGCCGCCTGTTCGCTGAAGTTCATGCTGTTGAGTTTCCACTGTTGCTCATCGCAGAACAGCGTCAGCCCGGTGCCTGTCGGCATCAGCCGCGCGCCGCCCGGAATGGTGGCTGGCAGGCTTTTAAGCGTCAGTTCCAGCGGTTTGGCTTCCAGTGCCGCCATCTGGGCTTCGAGATCGGCCTGTTCCTCTTTCAGGGCGGCCAGCGCATCGTCATCGCGGGTATTTTCACGTTCCGGCATCGCCAGCACGTCATCCGGACGCAGCACGTGGTTCACCATCCGCAGGAATTCCGGCGTCAGGCCGGGCGTATGTCCGTTGAATTCACCGGCCCGGGGTCCACCGTCACCGACAACCAGCACACTTTTCGCCGGTCCGCGGATAAAGTCAGACAGGTATTGCCACGCCTGATCTTGCTGATCGTCGTATTCCAGACGGCTGGCGTTATTTTCCATCGGCCACAGCACCCGGCTCTGCCATTGCTGCTCCAGCCAGCAGGCGGAACGTTGCATGGCCTGCGCCACCAGCCAGTGCGCATCGCTCTGATACAGCGTCCATACCGCGTTGGTGGCAAAATCATCGCGCTCGGCAGACAGGCTTTTACGCAGCACGTTAAAACGGCTGTCCAGCAGTTGCAGCGGATTGCTGTCGCCCGCGGCACCGGTCTGGAACAAGCCGCGCGTCAGCCGGTCGCTGCTTTTCGGCGTGGCGAACACGTCGGAAACCGCCGCATGCACGCTGGCTTTCCACGCATTCCAGTTCTTCACATTCAGATCCGAAAGCACCGGTGTCAGCGTTTTGCTGTCAATTTTCAGCAGTGCTGACATTTTCTTCTGGATGGATTGCTGAATCTTACTGATGCGCGGCACCAGCGCCCCCGGTACCGGCATAGCCTGTAACTGATTTAACCGGCGCAATTCACGCAGCCAGAGCGCGGCATCCTGAGCACGGATGTCGTCCAGTTGCTCACTGACGTAACGGGCAAATTTCATCGACTGGCTGTGGCCCTGATCGAGCGCAATCAGCGCGGTTTGCCACTGTTCACCGCTCAGCACCGGTGCCGGTTGCTGGTTCATCGCCAGCATCATGGTCATCCATTGGGTCTGGCGCAGTGCAGGCCAGCGTTGTTCAAAGGCTGCCAGTTCAGGCATCGGAACCTGTTCATCGCCAGCGCGGCGGATCTCATCCAGCCAGCCCTGAATTTGCGCGGTGCCCTGCTTCGTCCACAGGCAGCTGACCTGCGTTTTGTCCTCAGACAAAGGCAGGAAATCGGTCAGGTTCACCGGCGTCAGCTCCTCTGACGGTGCCAACAGCCATACCATCTGCGGATCACTGTTGACCAGACGCCCCAGTAATTCACGCAGCACCACTAACTGCTTTCTGCCCCCCGGCTGCTGTATCAGGGCGCGCTGCAACACCACATCCTGCTGACGGGATAAAGGCACCGTGGCGCCCGTCATGCTCAGCGCCGCCGGAACCGGGGGCTGGGTGAGCAGTTCACTCACCGGCTGTTTTTCCCACATGGCCTGTTTGGTGATCAGGGTGCGGGCCAGATCCAAAATCAGCGCGCGTTTTTGTTCAGGCACCGCATCGGTGAACTGTTGCTGGTAGTGATCTGCGGTCTCGCGCAGGTTGACGGTGTCACGCGGTGTCATCGCAATAATGCTGGCTTCAAGCTGCTCATGACGGTGATGAAGCACCGGCACAAAGGGCAGATAGTGCAGCGGATGACGGCGCCAGCCTTCGATATTCTCAATCTGCTGAACCTGCGCCGTGGTCTCCATCAGCGCCGGTGTCCCTGCGGTAAGACGGCCGGTGAAATAACCGGCGATCAGCAGATAGGTAATCGCCAGCGCACTGAAGGTCATCGCGCCCCATTTATGCAGATAACGGCGGCCAAACCCGACAGGTTCGACTTCACGCTGACGACTTAACGTCGGCAATAACCGCGTCATCAGTTCATGGATAAAGAAAGCCTGACGCGACGCGCTGTTTTTGCTGACCGGCTCGGTGGCGGTAAACCAGATCCCGCCCAGTGCCGCAGGCTGAAAGTAAGCGTCCGGCTCACACAATGCCGCCAGATAGCGTTGCAGCGCCGGTTGCAGTTGCGGCAGTTGTTCCGGGAAATCCATCAGCGCCAGCGTATTGGCATCCGGTTCGCCACCGGAAAGCATGCTGACGCGTACTTTATCCAGCCCGTCTTTCACACACCTGAACAGCGGATCCAGCAGTGCCGGATCCTTGCCATCGACGATCGGTGAACTGCGCCAGTAATACCCCAGCGGCTGCTGGCGTTGGGCGGCCGAAAGCTGACGGGTCCAGTGGCTAAAGCCGGGCATGCGGTCACAGCAGGTAATAAACAGGTATACCGGCAGACGGCGTTTGACTTTGCTGACCAGCGGCTCAATCTGCGTGCGGATATGCCGCGCATGCAGATGCAGATCCGCGTCATCTTTTTCCAGCAGTTCGCTGACGGACACGCACACCACAATGCCTGCGGGCGCGGGCAGACGTCCGCACCAGTTCACCAGCCGCAACCAGCCGCGCTCAAAGGCCGGGGTTTTATTCAGAAACTGGCTGGAGAGATCGAGAAAACCCGCAGAGCGGAAGAACCACCAGCGTAAGGTACGGGTCGGCACCACCAGCGAACTTTCCGGCTCATTGGAAAATAACGGCAATCCCGCACCAGCCATCAGCGTCGTTTTACCGCTCCGCCCGCCGGTCAGGACAAACCAGGGGATCGGCTGCTTGCGCCGTCTGATGCGTTTAATGACCGCGGCACCGGTTTTCCAGTGCTCGAATAACACATATTCCAGCCGGGTAAGTTTAAATTTCGCTTTCAGGCCGGAAATATATTTCGCCTGTGCAATACCTGAAACAGAACCCCAGACAAAGCGGACCAGTAAAACGGCAATAATAACGATCAGCCACAATGCGAACGCATGCAGCAATGACCGTTCCAGAAACACGGACATGACGACACAGACAATAAGCAGCAGACACAGGAATAACGCCCATGCGGCAAAGGAAACTAATTTTTTAAACATAGTGTGTTATCCGAAAAATATCCCTAAGCCGGCGAGCAGCATTAATAAGTAAATAGCCAGCGGCAGGGAAAACAAAAGCCCTTTACGCTGACGCAGTCGCTTCTTCACCGCTTTATTTTTTTCACCGCCACCGGCTTCCTGCTCTACCAGCAAGGCGTCGTTCGGCCACTGACGCCACTCTTCCGGCAGACACTGGCGTTCATCATTAATCCGTTGTTGCAAAAGCTGCGCATCCTGAGAGGTGTATTTCCCGTGGAAACCCATCAGCAGACAGAACAGATAGACCATTCTCAGTTGGGTATTATTTTTATCTGTCTTATCGAGCCGTTCGAAAAACGCCTCGCCGCCGACAGAAATATCAAAATAATATTTTTGCAACAGACTGCTGCGCCATTCCTTCACCCACTCTGCGCGGGAACGTAATACGCGTTCATCGACCCACAGCACCACGGAAAAATAAGCATCTTCACATTCAGCGGTTTCGTGATGACGTTCTGATTCACGCAATGCCTGCTGTAATAACGTAATGCTTTTTTCACGAAACGCGCTGTAATCCGGATATTCCTGCGGATCAATAAAAAATGCCGTTACATAGCGGAACAGCGGTAAATAACAATTGAGTAAACTCATCATGAGGGCACCACAAATATCACTTGTACCTGAAGGTCTTCCGGCATATCAGGCCAGTAGAAGGAAATACTGCTGTGCTGCCGGGCTTTGCTCCACAGTTCGCTGTCCTGTTCGACCAGGAAATAGTGCGAATCGCTGCGGTTAGGCACACCACGCGGAGGCTGCACGCAGCGTGTGACCGGAATACCCGGCAACGCATGCTGGATCAGCGGTTCAATCATCTTCGGCGAGGCCAGTTTGATGCCGCCCGGATTTTTGATCTGACGGTTTTCCATCGGCATATTGGCGGAACGTAACAGCAGCAGTACCGTCTCCGCATTTTTGCTCTGCGTACTGTCAAAGCTGCCGGTGAACACACCCTGAAGATCGTTCTCCAGCGTAATGTAAGTATTGTCTTCAAGTACCAGACTGTTCAGCAGCGTAATCAGCGTCTTACGGGCGCTGTCGAAACAACTCAGCAGTTCATTATGGTTGTAGGCGTGCAGCGGGTTTTCGCCATCGTGCCACTCCCCCAGAAAGGAGCAGCTGTCATTGAACGAAGAGAGATCGCCCACCAGCTGGCACAAAATGTTGTAGACCTGCCACGGATGAACCTGACGCGCCTGGCAAAAGTTTTTCAGTTGCGGCAGCACCCGGTTAAGGGAGCGCATCGCCAGCAACTGCGTCACCTGATCGCCACGATCGGCGTCGCTGACCAGCCGCTCTGAGCGTTTGTATTCCTCAAGCTTTCTGGCCCGCGCACTCAGTTCGAAGTAGATGGTGTCAATCATCTTGCCGAGGCTGAACGACCCGAACAAAGTGACGGAAGGCGGCGAGAATGTCGGATCGAGGATCACCCGTTCGTTTTCGTAACGCAGGCGGGTCAGCGGAATGCATTCGCAGTCAACCGCATCGTCTTTTTCCACGTCTGTCAGCAGCCTGACGTTATAGCAAAGGCGGGCGACGGCAGCGTCCGGCGCATGGTCATAGACATCTTTCATCACCCGCTCTTCGCTGGTATTGATCCAGCGGGTAACGGCGCGGTCGTGCTCTTTTTCCAGCGTGGTGACGTTGCTGTGCAGCGGATCGAAGCGCCGCACCGCCAGCCAGAGGGTCAGCGGCTGATCGCGTTGCTTCCAGAGTTCACGAAAGTTGCGTTGCTCTACGCGGCTGTTGCCGGGCTGCGACAGCAGGGTGCCGCCCGGCAAAATGCACCGGATCTGCTCAACGCTGATCACATAGTCGTTCAGCGCTGCGTCGTTAATGCTGACCTCAATCAGCCCGTGATTATAGGGCTGCGCCAGACGCAGATGTTCTGCCAGATTCCATTCGTAATGCAGATCCAGCGACTGAAAGTGCTGCGGTTGCAGGTAAAGTCCGGAATGCCAGTAGATCTGCTGTTGTTCTGGATACATTATTTTTTCTCTCCGGCAGCAGGGACATCTGAGCTGACAATGCTTTCACTGCCTAACGTGACAGAAAGCGTGAGCGGCGTTAAATGCGCCTGCCAGACCGGTTCCCACCAGCCTGTGCTTTCAGCGGCCACCGGGACTTCCGCGCTGACCATATGTTTTTTCACCGGGAAGGGATAGTAGCCCGCGACCAGCGCCACATTGCGGGTATCCTGCGCGCGGTCGATATGCACCGTGTTGGTTTGCCCCGGCATCATCACGTAACGATCCACCTGCAAAACATCCCCTTCGCTACCGGCACCGGCAAACAGACTTTTCAACGTTGCGGGGTTGCCCAGTATCTTATCCAGCGCAGGTTTGTCTTTGGTTTGCAGCAGCAATACCGTGCAGCTGTTGGGCATGTCGTTCAGGCTGTTCAGTCCCGGTTCCGCCCGCAGTTGCAGGGTGATGGCGCCGTTGGCGAAAGGCGCGCTCACCTCGCCGACCGCCTTCTGGCGACCTTCCTCGTTATCTGTCGCACAACCTGTCAGCAGCATGACAGCCAGCATCAGCCCGGCCAGTCCCGTTATCCCCCTCATTCTTTGCTATGCCCTTTCAGTACCTTGTTGATATCTCGCATGCTGCTGTCATCCTGCAACATCTCTTCCAGCCATTCGGTCAGTGTCATCGCCGCCCAGCGCGCCGCGCGCTCCATCAGAAACGGCACCGGGCTTGACGGCTCGGTCTGACGGAAAAAATGGGCAATTGTCAGCATCTGGCTGATGGCCAGATCCCGCGACATGGTTTGTTTTTTGGTGTTGTTGATCAGCGAACTGACGTCAGTGTCCGGCTCATCCTCGTAAGGCGTTAAGACGTTCAGCGTCATGACGTCGTCATAAGCGGGTGCCGCACGATCAAACAGGCGTTTTACAAATTCCTGCATTTCGGCGATGGCACTGCGCGTCTGCCCCATCGCCAGAGAATCAGCCTGCGGATTCAGCTGGCCGTAAGTGGTTTCCAGCTGATCCAGCGCGGTCACCATCTGGTTTAACATCTCGTTCTGCGCGGCGACTTTTTGCGGATCCAGCGTGGCGGCCCAGCGGTTGAACGTCTCCATCGAGAAATCGTCGTCACTGCCCCGTTCGGCGGCACTGTCCGGTTTCATCGTCACGCGGTGTTCATAGGCGAGCACTTTGCGCCAGTGATCCAGCGTACTTTCCGGCTGACCAAACAGCGGATGACAATGCAGCAGTTGCGCCAGCTGGCGATCCAGACGGTTGATCATGCCATGGCGGATCACCAGGCCGTCCTCATCCTGTTCCGGCCAGCCGTTTTGCCAGTAAGTCTGGATAAACGGCGTCAGAAAACCGACGCCCTCCAGCAGCCCCGCGATGCCGTGTTGCTGGCTCAGACCTTCGATCAGCCAGCAGGCAACCTGAAAATCTTTGCTTTCCGCCTGCAACACCTTCGTGCTTAAGCGAACGACTTTGCTCCAGTCGGCTTTTCGTAATTCCGTGGCCCATTCGCCCTGCGGCAAATAGTCAGGATCGCTTTCCCGCGCCTCACGGATCTCGTTATAGACCTGCTCATATTCCATATTGCGGCCACCGGGCTGATCGTCACTGACCGGGGCGAGCAAAGACTCAACATTCATTATCATTTCAATACACTCTATGAAATCAGTACGGTCGGACAACCCGCAACAATGGTTCCGCCATGCGCCGTGCTGTCGCCCATGCGCGCTGCGGGTTTACCGCCAATCAGCACTTTCGCGCTGCCCTTGACGACCGTATCCGGTGGCCCGACACACACCGCCATCGATCCCATCGTCGCGGCGGGCATTCCGCCAATCAGCACCGTGGGCGTACCGGGCGTGGTCACCGGCCCGCCAACGTGAGGGATCGGCGGCAGGCCGGGCGTCACCATCGGGCAAACATGCATATCGCCCACGCGGGCAGCGGGTTGTCCCATCAGTGGCCTCCCTGCACGGCATGCCATTGCGCCAGTAATGTCTGTGCGCCTGTCAGAGGGGCGTTTTCCGCCGCGATCCCCACGCTGAGTAATTTCAGGGCGCAAAGCAGCATCAGTCGGGACAAATGCGCTTCAGGGTAAACCGCATCAAATTCCGCAGGCGTCATGCTGCCGTCCATCCAGAACACCGCTAAACCGAGTGCACCAACCGGCGTATCAAAGCCCAGCTGTTCTGCCTGCTGGAAAATACGGAAGCGCCGGTCGTCATCGTGTTCCGCCAGCCACTGCCGGATTTCACTGGCGCATTGCTGCACCGGCTGCTCTGCAGATCCCGGCTGGTTCAGCGCCTGTTGCAGCGTCCATGCCAGCAGTTTCTCTTGTGGAGAATCTGCAACCACACTGGCCAGTGCGTCTTCCCATTGTTCGGTCATCATCAGTTGCGCGGCGTTTTCAGCCCCGTTTTGTCGCGGGTTATAAGCCGCAAGCGCGTCCGGCGTGAGCAGTTTTGCTTTCATGTGATTTTTCCTCAGCCAATCATCGTCACGCCGCCCTTGATCTGGGTCATACCACTCCCCTGAACAGTGACCATTGCGCCTTTAAGTTCTGCCGTGCCTTTCCCTTCGATTTTGATCGTGGTGCCGCTCAGCGTGATGCCGGAAGGAGAAAGCGTGATTTTGCTGCTGCCGACTTTCAGTTCGATCGACTGGGTGGATTCGATGACGCAGGCTTTGTCCGCTTTCACCGTGCTGCCGCCCCCGCTGATTTTTAGCTGATGATTACCGCTGGTCAGGCTTTCCTGCAGGTTGCCTTTGATGTCCAGGCTGTAATCGCCCTGTTTGAGCGTCAGGCTGTCGTTCCCTTTGGTGAGTTCGGTCGTGCGGTTTTCGCCAATGGTTTGTGTGACATTTTTGGCGATGCTGCCGGTGACATCGTTTTTCACCGTCAGCAGCAGATCTTTTTGCGAGGTGATGATCAGCCGCTCTTCGCCTTTTTTGTCGTCAAAGCGCAGTTCATGCCCTTCTTCAACGTTGCCGTTCACGGAACTGCGCGAGACAAATCCGGCATGGTTTTTCTCTTCAGGCAGACTCAGCGGCGGTTTGTTTTGACCATTGAAGACCGATCCGGTCACCAGCGGATAATCAGGGTTGCCGTGCACAAAACTGACCGTGACTTCGCTGTTGACGCGCGGCAGGAACATGGCGCCAAAGCGACCGCCCGCCCACGGCTGGGAAACCCGTACCCAGCAGGAACTGCCATCGTCGTGCTTGTTTTCGCGATCCCACGGGAACTGAATTTTGATGCGGCCATATTCGTCCGTATGGACTTCTTCTGATTTCGGCCCGACCACAATGGCGGTCAGAATACCGGCGATTTCAGGCTGTTTTGTCAGGCACGGCGGACGCCATGACAGGCTGTCTTTCAGCACCGTCAGCGCGTAGCTGAAATCAGGTTGCCCGTCGTCAATGCTGCTCGAAGCCTGCATATGCACCGACCTGATGCGGTAATTCCCCTGACAGGACGGATGCCCGCTCAGCTGGAATTTATCGCCGCAACCTAACCACCAGGCGCTGGCTTCGGCATAGAACTGCTGATTATCCGACTCAAGCTGTTCCATTTTCAGGCGCGCGCCGGATTGCAATACGTCACGTTTTTCATGACCGTGCGCATCCACATAACTGACGCCCGGCACGGAATACTCCGCCACCACGGCCTGGGATTCCCCTTCCACACTGGCCGCCTGCACCATGTTGAAACCTTTGAGCGTGACGGATGAGGCCGCCAGCGAAGCACTCGCGACCCAGCTCAGGATCCCGACGCCATCGCCCCGCCCCTGCAAAGGCATAAAGGGTAATTCTGCCGTTTTGCCGGACTGATGACTGGACGGGTGATCGGCCAGAACCAGCGTGTGCTGTCCGGCATCGTGCTGGAAGAAGTAATAGATCCCTTCCTGTTCGAGCAAACGACTTATAAAGTCGAAATCGGATTCGCGATACTGAATGCAATATTCACGCGGCTGATACGTAGCGCGCAGGCGCAAATCAATGTGACTGATGTTCTGCTGGCGCAGCAGTTTGCACACCAGATCCGGCACGGTCATGTTCTGGAACACCGCCAGATTACGCCCCAGACGCAGCAACGCCATCCGGGGTTCCAGCGTGCCGGTGAAGGTGCTGATGCCATCGACATTGTTGTCTTCTTCGATGCGGGTCAGCACGCCATGCACGTAACGTTTTTGGTTGCCCCGGCCAATCTCACAGGCCATTTCATGCCCCAGAAAACGCCCCATCTGCGGGGTGACCAGCGAGGTACGGAACTGGATCTGATAACGGAAAGTGTCCGAAAATTGTTCATCGCCCTCGATGTGCATCAGCGTCAGAGCATCCGCGGCATCGCCGACAAACCGGATAAAGCGGTTGTCTTGTCCCAGTGATTTTGCCATTTTTTATTTTCCTTCCCGGCAGACGGGTAAACGAATTTTATGCTGGCCAGCACCCTCGGAATGCCCAAGGCATATATCCAGCCCGAGTTGCCCGCATCCCAGCGGAGTGATGATGTTCGACGTATTTTCGATCAGCAGATCAATATCAAAATCCAGCCCCTGCCCGACGTATTCGCGGATGTGCGACCACAGGTGCGGGTAGTGTTTTCCCTTCGGCAAAAACAAACCGGCGTTTTTCATCGGCACCGGCCCCAGCGTCACCGTAAAATGTGACTGCCGGTCCCAGTAAACGCTGCCGAGCATAGGCGCGGCGGCAAGCGTTTGTGTCGGTTCTCCCAGCCGGCAACACAAGGCCGGATCCATCACCTGCCACCCACCGGTAAAAGGCGTGACTTTCGCTGCCACGGCAAAACGGTGTCGTAACCAGGTTTCAATGTTGAGCATGGAGCGGACGGAATGGGCGAACAAATCCGCAAACTGCTCCTGTTGCAGAGACGGCGTGCTGGCCGCCACGCCGGATAAGGCGCGGATGGCCTGACTCAGCGGCCGCGTGGCGGTGAATTCCGCCATGGCGTAATAATGATATTTCTGCCAGGCGAGATAGCGCAGGCTGTGCAGCCGGTGGTTAAACATATCCAGAAAGGCTTTGGCCGTTTTATCGCCGTGGCGGTAATACCGTTCGATCATCCATTCGGTGTAGACCGTCGGTAACGCGCCGAGCGCGCCTGTCAGCCCGTGGGCGGCTACCTCAACCTGCCAGCGCTGCTTATCCAGCGGCGTGACCTGCGTAATGTCGCCTTTCGGCGCATCCAGCGAGAGCGGCGAAATAAAATAAAGCTGCTCTTCGAGAACCTGTTTACTGTCTTTGCCCTGCCCGCGGGTCAGCCTGCGCAACATCAGACGCACCTGCTGGAAAAAGTTATGCGGGCTGAGGATTTTGCTCAAATCCATGACAGTCTTCCCGCCCGGACCGGCCAGATACGTGCGGTTTCTCCCGGCGCGTCAATGCAGGTGATCACCCGGGTGAAACTGTTGACCGGCGCGTACAGCGCCAGAAACGAATCGATAAAGCGGCACAGCAGGAAATACTCCACCTCTTCGGCCGCCTCGCGGGAAAATGTCACGCGGATTTCTATCCCCCGCGCCATAGAACGCGGATCCAGCGGGGCCAGCCGGGTGATCACCGGGCTGGATTCGACATGCTGGATCAGGTTGATCAACCGGCTGATGCCCGGATTATCGACAAAGTTGTACAGCGCCAGAGATTCTTTCAGCACACGGGCGCCTTCCGGCCCGCTGATCAGCATGTGGTTGAGCGAAAGCTGAGAAATTAACCGCCAGCGCGTGGCCTGTTTCACCGGCGGCCTGACCGGCAGCGTCGGGCGCGTCAGTGCCATAATCTTCATGCCCGCAATCGGCAGTTCCGAATCGAAATCACCGTCAGGGTCGCCATTGCGCATGGCGGCCGGAATGTCGCGATTGGTGCAGGTCAGGTTCATGCTGACAATGTCACAACCGGGCGCCAGGGGCTTCTCTCCCCGGTCAGAAAACGCGATAAACAGCGTGGAGGCGACGCCATGGTTTTGCATGGTTTCACGGCGCATGGATTGCCAGAACAGCCCGGTCTCTCCGTCACTGGCGGAATGGTCTAAACCAAACAACGGATAAATGGGGCGGGACTGCGTTTCGTTGCCCTGTTTGCGCATTGCCGACACGCCGTCAACCGACCAGACGTCCATCGCATCCTGATGGCGGATATCGGGGATCACCGGATATTCCGCCGTTTCGTGATCCGGCGAAATCGGTTCGGCGCGATGGGCGAAGAGATTGACCGCGGGCGTGCAGTTGAGCAGAAACAGATTTTCGTTCACCGCACTGGCTATTTTTTCCAGCTGTCGCGCCACCATGCAGCGGTTGAATTTCACTACCAGCGAGAGGTCATCCTGACTGCCTGCCACGACGCCCGCAGGCAGCGGCATATCAATAAAATGAAACTTTTGCGGAAAGAAAAAATAGTCCTGCAACAGGCTGTGGGTCGGTGAAACCCGCGAGTCGCCCGCGAGCAAACCTTCATTTTCGCCGAAACCGACAGCCCGGAGACTCTCCGGTGGCAGCGTATGGTGTTGCCCCTGCAGGAGAACAGAAAGTGACGCCACTTCGCTGCACAGCAAGGTATAAAGAATGTTCACGATCCGGCTGGCCCCGCTGAGATGCAGCCTCAGGGAATCCGCCGCCAGCGTGGCACCCGGCCACACCGACAACTGTATTTTCAGACTCCAGCTCATGTCATCGGCATCCAGATGCAGGCTGGCTTTATGCAGGCTGACCGGCTGAAGCGTGACCGGATAAGTGGTGCGGAAACGGCAAATCTGACCGTTGACCGGACGCGAATACAAGGCCGTTCCGGCATCAATGTGGTTGCTGGCCGTCAGCGCGCTGATTTTGATATCCGGCTGCATCTGTACGACACACACCGACGGAAAAGGACGCAAAAATTGCGGCGCCAGCACGGTCAGTAATGCATCGGTCACTTCCGGCATATCTTCATCAAGACGTTGCTGGATCTGCGCGGTGACCAGCGCAAAGGATTCAATAATTCGCTCGATATGCGGATCTTCAGACGTGCCTTCTGACATCCCTAAACGGCGGGCGACTTTGGGAAAATGGCGTGCGAACGCCTTTCCCTGCGTTTTGAGGTAAGCGAGTTCATTCTGATAATAAGAAATTAATTTTTTCGCCAACATTAGAATTACTCGTTAGTCACGCAGAGAAAATTGACTGATGACATCGTCCCACATAAGCCGGTAACGGACTTCGCCTGCGAGTGTTTCGGCGTCAATGATGAAGGAACAAAGACTTCCCAGTTCTTCACCTGGCGTTACACAGACGTTTTTTAATCTGGGTTCAAAGCGCTGTAATGCGGTTTCAATACGTGATTGCATAATGGCATTGCGCTCAAGACGCGGTGTATCGCTGGCAAAAACATCACTGACGCCATAATTAAGGATCGACGCATTAATTAACGGAATATCGTCAATACGGTAACTTCGGGGGCGGGAAGACAAAAGCAGCAATATCTCATCAATGAGTGTGCTGCTTTTGTCTTCTGCCTCAGAAATATCATTCTGGTCTTTCGGATTATTATCTGATAATTGCTGCAATAAACTTTTCATCTATAAACCTTAATACAGTGCACGCTTGCGGCGTGCACTGTTGTTTTGAAAAATTACAGCTTGGTATTTTCAACCAGGTTCCAGCCCACAGGACCCTGTTTGCTGGTTTTGCCATCTGGCTCAACCATATTGGTTTCGAATGTCATCTGACCAAATACGAAGCTCAGATTTTCACTCGGGATATCGCCTTCAGAATAGGCATTAAAGTTGTAGCTGTTCAGCACACAGTTTTTGTAGGTCAGTTTCAGCGCTTCAACCAGTTTCTCGCCCTGGAACAAGGCCTTAACAATCACGATCTGCTTAACGTTGCTGCCTTGCGCAACCATATTGGATAACTGAGTAGAGGTGGTATCCATTGCTTTTGAGAATGAAATCGCATCAAAGTTAACGCCATCGCTGTTAACCTGACCGCTGGCATTATCAATTTTAGCCGAGCAGTAAACACCGAAATTCATATTCTCAACAGCGATCCAGCCTTCATAACCTTTATTGCTGACAGTACCTTTAATACCTTCAATTTGCATAAAAAGCGATTCAGTAGCCATTTTATATCCTTATTTTAACGATTATATTTATGCACCCGTCGATGCAGGAAGTTCCGCTACCAGGCGCAGCGACATGCTTAGCCCTTCAAGCTGGAAATGCGGTTTTAAATATGCAACGGCGCGATAACTGCCCGGAGAACCTGGTACATCAACAACTTCAACCACAGCCTCACGCAACGGATGGCTTGCTTTAATCGTTGGTCCTACATTATCTGAACCTACAACATATTGGTTGATCCAGTTTTGCAGGAAATTCTGGCATTCAGATTTGGACATAAAGCTGCCCACTTTATCGCGCACGATGGATTTTAAATAATGAGCAAAGCGCGACGTCGTCATAATATATTGCAACTGGCTGGACAATTTAGCGTTTGCATTGGCCAGTTCAGAATCATATTTGCGCGGTTTATTGGTCGATTGCACGGCGAAGAACGCGGCATAATCGGTGCCCTTGCAATAAATAAGCGGAATAAAACCAAGTTCAGCCAGTTCCTTTTCGCGACGGTCAGAGATCGCCACTTCTGTCGGACACTGCATGACCTTTTCGCCGGTCTGTGAAATGTAGTTGTAGGTTGGCAGGGATTTCACCAGACCACCGCCTTCCACGCCGCGGATTGCCGCGCACCAGCCGTGCTCTTCAAAAGCTTCCACCATACGGCCCGCTAAATCGTAAGCCGCGTTGACCCACAGGTAGCTGGCACCGTCGTTATTTTCGTCAATTTTCTCTTCGAAATTGAACGCCTCCACGGACACGGTTTTCGCACCGTAAGGCAGACGGCCAATGACGCGTGGCAGCGTCAAACCGACATAGCGTGAGTCATCGCTCTGGCGGAAGGATTTCCAGCGGGCATAGTCGGAGGTTTCAAACAGCTTGCCCAGATCGCGCGGACGCGGCATTTCGGAGAAGGATCCCATAGCAAACATGCCAGGATTCGCAGCACTCAGGAATGGCGCGTGGGCTGCGGCGGCAACATGGGAAATGTGCTCGAGCAACTGAACATCTTCCGGCATGCAGTCGAATTCAAAATCGCCGACAAAAGCCGAATACGGGTCACCGCCGAAGGTGCCATATTCACTTTCATAAATACTTTTAAATAAGGAAGACTGATCAAAGTCGGAGGCTGATTTAAAGTCACGCATCAGCTCTTTCTTGGTGCAGTTAAACACGCGCACTTTGGTGTTTTCTGTGACGCTGCTTTGCACCAGTTTGTGCAGACCGCGCCAGGAAGATTCCATACGCTGGAATTCCGGAGCCTGAATAATTTTGCTGACCTGAGCAGAGAGCAGTTCATCAATGGCCGCAATGCGGGCTTCGATGCTGCCGACCAGATCATTGGACACGATGACCGCGCCGGATGCCACTTCCGACAGGAAGTTATCCAGCTGACTTTTCACTTTGGTCCGGTCGGATTCGCGGCGGATGGCCTGGGTATTGTCGATAATCTGATCAAGATAATCGCCGGATTGCTCCGCCTGGGCAGAGGCGTTCATCACCTGGATATCGCTCATTCTGCATCTCCTTTGGCGGATTCTGCGTCTTTCGCGATACCTTCCAGCAGCTCAACCAATTGCTCTTTCAGGCGATCATTGCTGGCGGTGCGGTTGCGTAAATCGCTCAGTTGCTCACGCAGTTCAAGCAGCTTGCGCAGCGGCTCAACCTGCATCACCACGTTTTCCGGAGAAAAGTCGTCCATGCTGTTGAATTCCAGAGCGACCGCCATCTGGCCTTCTTTTTCTGGCAGGGTACTTTCCACCAGCATTTCGACTGCCGGTTTCATCCCTTCCATCACATTATTAAAGTTGTCTTTATCAATGTGAGTGAAACGACGGTCACGCAGTGGCATATCGTCTTTTGCGAAATCCCCGATCACCCCCATCACTAAAGGTAATTCTTTTTTGGATTCAGCGCCGCCGACTTCAACGTCATACGTTATTTGCACGCGGGGAGGCCGCGCTTTGCTCAGTTTATATTGTGTATTACTCACGGATAAATCACCATAAAGTTTGAGGAGGTAAAATTATGCGGGGATAATAAACAGTAATTAAGAGATTTCACATATCACTCTGCTTATTATTATATTAACCACCTCTAAATAACTGAGATAAAAACATTTAAAAACAACAAGATGCGTAAGCATTCATTTTGTTAAAACAGTGAATTGAGGAGAGGGAAATGATTTATCGTGACAATTGAAAAAAAGCATTTTTCCTTTAGAGAATAAAACCTATTTTATTATCCCAAGATAATTTCTGTTACATATTATTTGCTTTGAATTTTCTTTGTGAGCAGGTATTACAAATAAAAAGGGTAGGATGAACTGTAAAACGCGTTATTTTTATCCAAAAACCTGACATTTTTGCTCCGCCGGCCAAATCTCGTTTGCCGGTAGCGATCCGCATAAACATAAATTCCACCGCCAATCAGGCAGATACATTTTTCTGTCTCTGACAGGCTTGATCAGCGCCACGCTGACGTGAATACTGTATATAAAACCAGTATCACGAGAACTCAGTATGATTTTACACACTCCCGGCAGCCCGCTGAAAAGTATCACCCTGCCGTTGTTTCTGGATCGCGTCCCTTGCGGCTTCCCTTCACCGGCGCAGGATTACGTGGAGGCGCAGCTCGATCTGAACAAACTGATGATCGCTCACCCGAGTGCGACCTACTTTATCCGCGTTTCAGGCCATTCGATGACGGACGCCAATGTTAACGACGGCGATTTGCTGGTGGTCGACAGCGCACTGACCGCCGTGCACGGCGACATTGTGGTGGCGGCGGTGGACGGTGAGTTCACGGTAAAGAAATTATGTACCCGTCCGGTATTGCAGCTGGTGCCGATGAATCCGACCTATTCCCCCATCACTTTTCAGGATGAAGCGTCGCTGGAGATCTTCGGTGTGGTGACGTTTATCGTGTACGCCACGAGATAGGCTCACCGCACACCCCGGGGTCAGATTTTCTGAATAAACCGCACTCGGGCTAAATCCTTATGATGGCAGGCATTTTTGTATGACAGTGCTGCCATTTTCATCAATAAGCGGGCTTATTAACCAAATATAGCCTGTGCTAACTTTCTTAACCAATACTATAACACCTTGAAAATACAGGTTTTTTTATTTCCTGTTTTGTGGCAGACTGCGCACCTCAATTAATAAACAGCCTTTTTTGTCCCTGAAGGCCTGACTGGTCCGTTTTTATGCAACTCTATACCGTCCTCATTCTGGCTTTCGGCATGTCCATGGATGCCTTCGCTGCGGCGATCGGCAAGGGCGCATCACTGCACCGCCCGCCGCTGAAAGAAGCCCTGCGCACCGGACTGATTTTTGGCGTCATTGAAGCCATTACACCGGTTATCGGATGGGGGATCGGGCTGGCGGCCAGCCAGTTTATCATGAGCTGGGATCACTGGGTGGCGTTCACCCTGCTGCTGATCCTCGGTTTGCGCATGATTGTGCAGGCGTTCAAAAAAGACGCCAGCGAAGAAACCGAAGCGCCCCGTCGTCACGGCTTCTGGTTGCTGGTGACCACTGCGGTGGCAACCAGTCTGGATGCGATGGCCGTGGGTGTGGGTCTGGCCTTCCTGCAGGTGAATATTCTGGTGATGGCGCTGGCTATCGGTGCCGCCACCACCATTATGGCGACGTCCGGGATGCTGCTTGGCCGCTTCCTCGGCGCGGCGATGGGGAAATGGGCGGAAATTCTGGGTGGCGTGGTGCTGATCGCCATCGGTACCTCGATCCTCGTCGAACATCTCGGTCTGCTGGGCTAGGTGTTTTCCGGCGGCGACGCCGGTGCCGCGAACCAGTTATCTTTGGTCACCATCACCGCGTTTTCCGGCTGATTCACAAAATTCGGCGACATAATCTGCACATTGAATTCGTTAAAGACATCCTGAATATGGCTGTGTAATTCCGTTCTCACCGCCGCGAGGGATTCGCCCGCCCGCAGATGCACCTGCAATTCATACGCGATATACCAGTCCATCAGGCTGAGCTGGCGAACCAGCGGTTTGTGCTGCGGATCGATGCCCTGCGTGCGGCTGGCGGCCAGTTCCAGCATGGCGTGCACCTGCCGCCACGGCGTGTCGTAACCGATGGTAACGCCGGTGGTCAGATTGACGCCTCCGCCCGGATTCTGGGCACTGAGGTTGGTGATCTTGCCGCTGACCACCACCGCATTGGGCACAGTGACAACGTAACTTTCACGGGTGATGATTTTCGTCGCCAGCATGCCGATTTCACTCACCAGCCCTTCATTATCGCCGATGCGGATCACATCGCCTTTGCGCAGCGCACGGGAATAAATCAGCACCAGCCCGCTCATCGCGTGGTTCATCACCCCGGCCGACCCCAGCGTCAGCATCAGACCAAAGAACACGCTGACCCCTTTGAAAGCCAGCGAGTTGGCTCCCGGTAAAAACGGATAGGCCGCAGACAGTGCGAACAACCACACCATCACCGAAATCAGTTTACGCGTCGCCCCGACGGTTTCCGGATGCAGCCCCGGCACCTGAAGTTTGCGGGTCTCTACCCGCCGGAGCAGTATTTTCAGCAGCTTGAGGATAAACGCGGTAAGCAGGAAGATGATCGCCACAATCAGCAAACCGGGGAACGCCGACACAATGGCCAGCGCGATCCGCTGAATGACATTCACCGACCAGTCGCCAAGGGATTCGCCCCAGACACGCGTCCACGGATACAGGCGGAACAGCCAGCTCAGCCAGAGATAGAACGCCACGATGCTGAGTAAAATCATCAGCAGCGCGTAGGCATGTACTTCCACCGCCCCCAGCAGGCTGCGCCAGCGATAGGGGATCCAGCCCTTCTTCAGCAAAATCCTGGCCGTAAAATAGGCTTTAACCCGCGACCAGGATCGAAAGGCAAGGTAATACAGCAGGATCAGCACGGCGGTGCCCGCCAGCACCTTGACGGTAGCGAGGGTCAGATACGAGGAAGAATACTGATCGATAAGCGAGGTGCGTTGCGCATTAAAACGCGCCAGCACCCGCTGCGCGGCCTGATCGAGCGTCAGGTCATCGCCTTCATCCAGATCACTTTCCGCCAGCAACATCAGCGGCTTACCATTGATCACAAATAACCGGCCCTGCTGACCGTAGCGCTGCACCGGCAGGATTTGCACCGGATGGCGCATGTCCTCCTCGCTGAGGGAACGCAGCGTATTGCGGATACGCAGCACCCGTTCCTCCGGCGTGGACAAGCCGAACTTCGCCTGCAACATCACGATCGGCTGGTGGAAAATATACACCGTCCGGGCTTTTTCCTGATCAGACGGTGACAGGCGCGGTTCCGCCGCCTGTGAGTGAGACACGCTGAAAAGGGCAATACATGCCAGAAAAAGAAAGACTCCGCCCCGCCTTATCAACGTCGGGATAAACGCGTTCAAGCTGTTGTCGGCCATTCACAGACTCCCTGACTCTCGTTTCGTTAATGTCTATTTATTCAATTTCTGCAACTGTATCTGGTCGGCGTATTTTGCTTTTTCTGCCAGCGCAGGAAATTGTGACGGAGTATAAAAATGCGCGGGCGTTTTCAGTCCGCGCATCTCACTGCCGGGGTAAATTTGCAGTTCCCCCAGTGCAGACAACCGGTATCCCGCCACCTTCTCAGGTATCGTCAGCCGATAAGGCGGGATTTTTTCGAAAGGCATCGGCGTCGGAAAGCGGCTATCGCTCAGATCATAGTTGCGGTTTAACACCAGAAATTTGTCCGGCACCCGGCGCTTGCTGTTCCACCAGATGCCGTCCACCTCATGAAACTGCCGCTTGGTTTCCGCTTCACTGACCGCACCCAGCCGGATCAGCGCGTCGTGTAAGGCGGATCCCATCGCCGCATTGTATTTCTCCGGCGAACCGGCGTGGCCGTGCAGGATGACGTTAATCGCCAGCCGCGCGCCCAGCAGATTGGAATAGAGATCTTCCGGCGAAAACGCCGAGATTTCCTCTGAAAAGCCTTTCACCGACTGGAAGCCATACCACTGGGCGATCTCATGCCATTGCGCCAGCTGAAAGGCCAGATGCCCCGCCAGCCAGGCCGCCAGGGTATACCGCTCCACCGGTGAATGCGGACGGGTAAACGCCTTCAGCTGAAGGCGCCGCAGACCCAGCTCCTCGCTGTAGAACAACCGCCAGCCGCTGCCGAGGCGCGGGTAAATGCGGGTGAACAGGTAAAAGGTGTTATCCGCCGTGTCGCGTACGTGGGCGATATCGATAAAACCGCCGCGCCGGGTGTAGATCAGCCCGCTTTTTTCCGCGCTCAGCCCGACGATACTTTTCACCGCGCCGAGCGCACTGTCGTTGTAATGGTGGGTACCGAGCGAGTCAGCGGATAACACGTTGCCGATCTGGTAAAACGGCACCGGCACGCCGATGGCGCGGACACGTAATCCGTAGCCAAAGGCACAGCACGGGCGCAGGGATTCCGGCGCGGTCAGGTGCCGGGCGACCGGTCCGACACGGGCAGCGGATTCGACGGGCAGAATGTCCGTCGGCATGGTTTCAGCATGGCTCACCGACGCCGCGCACAACAGCCACGTACACAGCATTTTGTGGTTCAAAAAGCCTCCGCAATTTGAAAATAAAAACCTGCGCTTTCCCGGCCGACGCCCAGATCCAGCCGCAAATTCATGTCCGGTTTTACCTCAAACCGGTAACCGGCCCCCGCATTGGGTAACAGAGGATGCGAGGTCAGATCCCCCGGCGTATCGCCCAGTGCGCCCATCCCCAGCCACAGCACATAACCGTGTCGCCAGTTGAGTTTTTTACGGTATTCAAGCTGGGTGCTGACCACGTCTTTATCGCGGTATTGCCCCTGATAATAGCCGCGCAACCGGCGGTCATCGCCGGCCAGCGAAAGACGGTCCCACGGCACATCGCCCTGTGAAAATCGTCCCCACACATCAAACGCCAGCACGTCGCTGTCATTGAGCGGCTGATAATGGTTGTACTGCAACTGCAAGGCGGTGAAATGCGTATCAGAACCGGTAGCCGGATCAAAAACGTTGTATTCGGCACTGAAAAACTGGCCATGCCGGGGCCGGGTGATCACATCACGGGTATCGTAATTCAGCGCGACGGAACCGCCGGAACTCTGCGACCGGGTGTCAGCACCGTAGCGGGTAAAAAGGTCGTTCTGATGGGGATCGTCCACGTCGGCGTGGATCGTCGAGAAATCCCAGCCCACGCCGCCATACCAATGATCGGCCAGCCGGTAGAAAATCTGAGGATGCAGGCGCAGCGAATTTTCGGTGTATTTCATTTCATCTCCCTGCGCCGCGTCGTAACCAATGCCCCAGAAACCGGTGGGGATTTTTGCCACTGAGCCGTCCACGAACAGCCGCCACTGGTCATCACTGAAAAAGGTGTAATTGGTCAGCCCCACGCCCAGCGCCCCGCTGGTACTGACAAAACCGGTAAACGACACGGAGGAGTTCTGCGTCTGCTTATCTTGCGGATCAATACGGTAAATGCCCGCCACCGCCGTGCCGAGACCGAGTTTCAGTTCCGGCGTATAAAACGGGCCAGGCAATACGCTCCAGTCCACGCCTTTGCTGGCATCAAAATGATTGTCCGCGCCGAGTTTATTGAGAAAACCGTCGATCTGCTCGTGCGACAGTTCTCCGGCACTCAGCGGTGACACCATCAGACTCAGCACTCCGCCCGCCAGCCATGCTGATCTGTTCATCAGAATCGATATTCACCTGCAACAAAGAAGCTGTTGCGGTCGTTGAAACCGATTTCCGACAGCACGTTAAAGTTTTGCGTGATTTCGTATTGTGCCCCGATCAGCATATTCCACGGCGAATTCAGATGCTGTTTGACGTCAAAACGCCCCTCATCATCCTGATTGACGGCGCTGATCAGCGGCTGAAGTTCTGCGGGCATATGCAGATCAGACAGCTTGCCTTTGAATTCCTGCTGCACATCCTGATACATGCTGCCCACCCAAAGGCTCAGGTGCGAAGGTCCGGCGATGCCCTGCAGGTTGAAGCGGTAGCCGGCGCGCGGCGAAACCGTCACCGCCGAAATACTGCCGTCAAGAATGTCGAAATCCGTGCGGGTGTAATTGGTATCCACCAGCGTAAACCAGTTGCCATAGCCGCCCGCTAGCGTGAAACCGGTGCCCCAGGTTCGCCCCTGAAAATCGAGGGTAAAGTCGATATCCTGCAAATCGCCGTTGCGGTACAGATTGTGTACCGAGGTGGCAATCACGCGGTTAAGGCCGGTATAGCGTGACGGATCCGCATCCACCGACACGTTGGAGACCGAAGACCCTTTGGTGTAACCCAGCAGACCGTACACATTCAGGAAGGGAAACACCCACATATCGAGACGCAGATTTTCTGTCTGGCTGCGCTCGCGGGTTTTGGCGACATCAATATCAAACATGTCGGCAGGAATGGGATGCGCGCCTAATTTCAGGCCGGAGAAGGTGATGCTGTCGACATCGACGTTCTGACGCATATTCATATAACTGAGGTTGACCCCAAACGGCAGCGGAATGGAATAGCCACGCGCCCGCGCCTCATCCCCCCAGATTGGGAAGGTACGCCCATCGTCACTGGCCGCGTCTTTCGAATCCGTGACCGCCGGGGTTTCTGCCCCCGCCAGAGGTGCCCACCCGAGGCACAGCACGATAAGAAGGGGTTGCGCCCTGCTGAATCTGTTCATCCGCCTCCGGTTATGCATTATTTCGCCTGAGCAGCAGGGAAAACGGTTTTCCAGTCAGTTTTCATGCTGACCACCGGCCAGCCTTTTTTCGCCGCCTCATCCAGACCTTTATCCAGTTTGCCGAAGCCGGATTTCCGGTCGTAGGCGTATTCGCGCGCGGCATCGTCGTGATGCAGATAAAGCACCAGATTCGGACCGGCGCCGGAAGAGACGTATTGCAGCATCGGTAAATCACCGTCGGAATTCCCAAACGCCAGCAGCGGCATCCGGCCAATGTAGCGGTGGATCGCCACCGGTTTATTTTCCGCGTCATCGATAAAATTGATCACGCCCTGTTTGACCAGCCGGGCATGGCCCTGTTTATCGATATCAAATTTGATCTTGTCGGTGGAGCCGATCACCTGCTCAGGCGGGATACCATAGGCTTTCTCCGCCCACGGCCGCATAAAGTCGGTGCCGCCACCGGAGACAATATAGGTTTTAAAACCGTGCTCCCGCAGATAGCTCAGCAATTCCAGCATGGGCTGATACACCAGTTCGGTATAAGGCCGTTTGAAACGCGGATCGCGGGCGGTATCGAGCCACGCTGACACGCTTTTTTTAAATTCTTCAGTGGTCATTCCGGCGTCGGCGGCATGTTCAATCGCCATCAGCCCCGGGTTACCGGTCGCCGCAACCGCATGCATGTCATTTTCCAGAACGCCTTTAAAGGGCTGCTGGTTCTTCCATTCAGGGTGTTGCGGAGCCAGCGCCTTAATGCGATCCATCAGGTAAGTCAGCTGAACGTAGGCCGGTTGTTCGGTCCACAACGTGCCGTCATTGTCGAACACCGCAATCCGCGCTTCAGGCATCACAAATTCCGGTCCGCCTTCCAGCGTCACCTTTTGCACGAAATCAATAATTTTTGATTTTGTGGCGGAATCATTCCAGGAAGGAAGGCTTGCCGTCGCCTCAGTGGCGGCATACGCCATCTGACAGGCGAGGACAATAAACAGCGTAAAAGCGACGACGACACGCGGCAATTTTCCGCCGCGATGGGCGGAAACGCGGAATAAATAATTCATCTCAACATCCTGCTAAATAGAAAGAATTGTGTGTTTTCATCGGGAAGGCGTTTGCGTAAAGGCTAGTCAGTAAGTGAAATTATTTCTAGCAGATGGACACATCTTTTTATTTTTTGTTATCGGCTATTTGCAATTATCCGGTTCTTTCTCTAATCGTTAGATAGGCATCACGTCATTCCATCGCAAGCTGATCCCGGGCGAAATATGAAAAGACTTACTTTCTTGATAAGTGGCATTTTATTTTCCATGTCATCACAGGCGGCAGGGCTGTATCTGTATGAAATTGGCACCGAAGACACCGGCCTCGCCGGTGCCGGTCAGGCCGCCCGTGCGCAGGATGCCTCGACGCTGGTGTCTAACCCCGCAGGCTTAACCGAATTACCCGATCATATGCTGACCGGTGGCCTGCAGGCGCTTTACGGCCACACGCCGTATTCCCTCGATGATAATTCCGCCTTACGCGGCAGCAGCCCCGGTAACACCATCGGCTGGTTCCCCGGCGCCAATCTGTTTTATCAGCAGCGGCTGAATGATTCGTTATCCGCCGGGATCGGGCTGTATGGCAATTACGGTCTGGGGCTGGATTTTGGTGACTGGGCGGGTGACCGGCTGATTAAGAAAAGTACCCTGGTCGGACTGACGCTCAGCCCGGCGCTGGCCTGGAAAGTGAATGACCGGTTATCCTGGGGCGCGGGCATCGGGATTAATTACGGGTTTCTTTCCCTGACGCGCAATGTCGATGATGAGGATCATAAGCAGTCGGATCACGACTGGGCGCTGAATTTCCGCACCGGCGTGTTATTTAAAGCCACCGACCAGACCCGCGTCGGTCTGAATTTCACCAGTAAAACGCAGTACCATTTTAATATTGATGGCAAAGCGCGCTTCCCGCAGCTGGATAACCGGGAATATACCCTGCCGCTGACCGCCGACGTGAATACCCCGGACCAGCTGATGTTAAGCGTGGTGCATGACGTGAATAAACGCTGGTCGGTGATGGGCGATCTGGGCTGGCAGAACTGGAGCGCCTACGGCAGCAATCAGATCTACACCGGCAGCCGTCCGCTGGATCGCGACAACAAATTGCAGGACACCTGGCATACCGCATTCGGCGTGCAGTTCCGCCCGGATGAAACCTGGCGGCTGAATACCGGTATCGCCTATGACAGCAGTTTTTATAAATCGCAGGATGACGCCTCACTGACCATGCCTTCCGGCGCGGCGTGGCGTTTTGGTGCCGGTGCGCAGTATCAGGTGACCACCGCCAGCAATGTCGGTATGGCGTTTGAATACCTGACCATGGAATCGTCGCAGGTCGAAAACCCGCTGCTGAAAGGCGGTTATGACGATCCGTCGATTTATTTCTTCAGCATCAATTACAACTATGAATTCTGATTAAACGAACGTTTATCTGAAGCTCCATTGCACACTGACCACGAACACGGCAGGAATAATAATCCCGCTTTCCACACCAAAGTAATCGGTAAAATTGTACTGAACGGCGTGGTAGATATATGGCGAGAACCCGATGCCGGTGACTTTTTTGAAATCGTTGTACGACCCTTCATCACCGCAATGTTTAAAGGCATCAAAGAAGAACTCGCCGGTATAACCGTAGACCCCTTTGAACACCCAGCCGGTGTTGCCGGACACCCAGTCCCTTCGCAGCCCCAGCGCGATACAGCGGTCATCAAAGCTGTTTTTCATGGTGCCCGCTAACAGGCTGTATTTGGAATCTTCAGAGAATTTGCGTTCCACCGAGTAAAAGTGGTTATCAAATTTTTCATTGTACTGGCCGCGGTTGTGGGTCAGATGGTAAACAAAAGATCCGGTGTTTATTGAATATAAATTGATCTCGTCAGCCTGATTTGCCGCAGAGAGGAGTAACAACGGAAAGCATGACAAACCCCAGACTTTTTTGAGCACTTCAACCACCGCCTTAATGAACAAGCAGCTAAGTAGGAAATCGAGTCGCACCGGCCAGATGTGAGTATAGAATGTCCGCTAAAAAACGTTATGACGGAATTAGTTTCACAACGGGAATAATAGCGTCTTTATTATTGCGGTTCTGATCGTACCGGGGAGGTGTGAGTTAAGTTTTACTTAAGTAAAGTTATGAAATAGCGGAATCGTCTTATATTCCTCCATGTTATAAACACCTCAACTTTTAAGGATAAAGGGAGGGTATAAAGCTGTGACGACATTCACCAAAGACGTCATCAACGATATCATTAGCTGGATTGAAGTGAATATAGACACCCCGCTTTCAGTACAGTGTGTGGCAGAGTATTCAGGCTATTCAAAATGGCATTTGCAAAGAATATTCAAAAAGGAGACAGGATTAACCTTAGGGAAATATATCCGCAATAGAAAACTGACGCTTATCGCGCAGAACCTTAAAAACAGTAACGAGCCGATCCTCTCACTCGCCTGCCGGTATGGCTTTGAATCACAACAATCTTTTACGCGTTCATTTACCCACTACTTCTCTGTCTCACCGCACCGGTACCGTACCAGCGACTTCCGGGCGGAATATAAATATATTCATCAGCCTTCTTCTCCCGGCCCGAACAGACCTGTGACAAAAATCTGAAATATCCCCTTTCCTGCAACAAGGAGGTATTAACATGGAATGGTTGATTGAAAGAAATCTGGTTTGTCCTTCGACGGGGGCTGCCTTTGCGGTGATATCCAGCTATCGGAATCTGAGGATTATTTTATGGTACAAAAGCCATTATTTCCTGCGCCCCGGCGGTGAAGTTATTGTCAGTGATTTAGGCATCGTCGTGAATGGGAATATCCGTGACATTAGCCTTCTTCATGCTTTTCCGTTTAATGAAAATCTCTGGCAGACGTTTGAAAAAAGCCTCGACTGTCCGGGCAATAAAGATCCGGCCCTGCATCACTGTGACCGCAAAGACACCTGCCATTTTGACATGTGCCCTTACGGTGTTCACGTCCACGCAATCTGAAGATCATTAACCCGCCTTTCGGCAGCCACGGCTTGCTGAAAGGCGTATGTCTGCGCTTTTACACCGCCATCGCCACCAGCACGGCAAACAGCAGGCTGACGTAAATCCGGGCGTGCAACACGTCGGGAACGGGCGGGATACAGCGGCGGGTCAACAGCATGCCGAGAAAACCGGACACCGTCAGCAGGATCAGGATTTTCACGCTGATAAAACCGACATAGCCTGCCGCCGGAACAGCCTGCAACCCGGCGAGACTGTAAGTCGCCGCGCCACAAATCGCCACCGGAAGGGAAAGCGGATTTGCCGCACTGACGCAGTCGCGCATCTCATAGCCATGCCGTCTGAGCAGCGGCACCGTCATCACACTGCCGCCGACGCCCAGCATGGCCGCCACGGCGCCAATGAAGATGCCCCCGGCACGCGTGGTCAAACCGGATAATGCCTTCGGCTGAGGGCGGGCGATAAAACCTTTGCGGATCAGGCAGTCGGCCAGCGTGAACAGCAGATAAAGCATAAACATCCCGCGGATCGCCTCGTCCCTGATCATCCCGGCCAGCAGGGATCCCAGCACCGCGCCCGCCGCGATAAACCAGACCAGCGGAAACACGGTGCGGCCGATGATTTTCCCTGCCCGCCAGTTCTGAAAACTGGCCCAGCCTGCGTTAAAAATCATGACGGTGGTCGAGGTAGCAACCGCAATATGCATCGCGCTGGCCGACAGCCCGGCCTGTCCCGCCACGATGTGATAGACAAAAGGCACCACGACGAATCCGCCGCCAAAACCAAACAGTACCGTGGTCATGCCGGTCGTCAATCCCGCCAGAATAATGATGATGATATCGTTCACAAAGCCGCCCCGTTAAAAAGTGAGCGGCAAGATTAGCGGCTTCACGTCCCCCTTCCCATTTCAGCAGCGCTCATTTACCCTTGCGAATCAGTCAACCGGCAGCCTGACGGATTTTATGCGTAACGTTCATATCAATGATTATGATGGACTCGATCGTGAGATCGTGGCGGTGGGGAATGATTATCCGGGAGGCTTCGTCCTGCCTGAGCATCGCCACCGGCGCGCGCAACTGTTGTACGGTGCCACCGGCATGATGCAGGTGGCGACGCCGTCGGGGAACTGGGTGGTTCCGCCCCAGCATGCGGTGTGGATCCCGCCGATGACCGCGCACAGCGTGAAATTTATCGGCGTTTCAACACGCAGTCTGTACGTTAAACCCGACACCGCCGCAAAATTGCATCCCGATGATCGCTGCAAAATTCTCACGGTTTCGCCGTTGCTCAGGCAATTGCTTATCGATGCGGTTGAGCTGCCGCCGTTATACGATGCCGTCCGGGATCGTCTGCTGGTCGCCCTGCTGCTGGAAGAGTTAGCAGCAATGCCGGTCAGGGAATTTGAGATCCCGCTGCCGCAACATCCCCCGTTGCTCCGGTTATGTCAGGTGTTTTTAGAGGCGCCTTCGATTCACGATCCGGCAGACCGCTGGTCCGCCGCGCTGTTTATGAGCGCCAGCACCTTTCGTCGGCATTTTCTTCAGCAAACCGGCCTGTCATTTTCTGCCTGGCGGCAGCGTGCCTGTGTGCTGGTGGCGCTGGCGCAATTGGTGGAAGGTAAGCCGGTCAATGACATTGCGCTGTCGATGGGATACGACAGCGGATCCTCGTTTTCGACCATGTTCCGCCGCGTCACCGGACAGCCCCCGTCCTCCTGTCATCCTCAGACGTTAGCGGGCGGATAGCGACCGGTTTCAGATTATCTTCGCGCACAACATCGATATATTGATTTAACGGGATCATTCCTCACGAAATACTCACAACCTTTAACACAACATTTTCTTTACGCTGACGTTATCAGCGGAACTAACTTTTTAGGGTTAAGTCTACCTTTACAGTCAATGTAATGGTGTCATGGCGGCGATTTTAATCAATAAATCTTCCTGCATGATGAAGGTGTATTTAATGAGGGAAGTAATGAAAATATTAATCATCAGACGGGAAAATATCGGTGATCTGATCCTGACTACCCCGCTGATTTCGATACTGGCGAAAAATCATCAGGTCGATATGCTGGTTAATTCTTACAATAAATTAGTGCTGGAAGGTCATCCCGGCGTCCGTAAAGTGCATCATTATACCAAACTGCACCATGAAGGATCCGTGAGGAAAAAGATCCACGCTTTCTTCCACCGTATTGCCACCACCTTCAGCATATGGCGGGAAGGGTATGACGTCGCTATTGTGGCGGGCAACTGGAATAAAAGACCTTTACAATGGGCGACATTATCGCGGGCGAAAAGAATCATTGCCATTGGCGAGGATGCGCCGGATGCCGTTACCGATAAAATACCGTATATGCCAGACGGTAAACATATGGTTGAACAGATGGCAGAACTTGCCCGGCCATTAGATTGTTATACGAAACCCGGCGCACTGGCATTATGGGTGACAAAATCCGAAAGGGAATTTGCCGTTCATAAAATAAAGAACACCTATAACATGCCGTTATATGGTGTGCAGATCAGCGCCAGAAAAGAAAAACAACGCTGGCCGGTTGAGAATTATATTGAATTCGCGCACAGGCTGTCGCGGACGGAGCCTTGCAAAATCATTCTGTTCTGGTCTCCGGGCGCAGAAGATAACCTGCAACATCCGGGAGACGATGAAAAAGCGCAGCGCATTATGAACGCCTGCAAAGACATTATTATGGTGCCGTTCAATACGGTGAACATCCGCGAACTGATGGCCGGGATGTCCCTGTGTGACCAGATCATCACCAGTGACGGCGGCGCATTGCACATCGCCGCAGGCGTGGGAAGACCGGTGGTGGCGTTATTCGGCAACAGCGATCCGCGGGTCTGGGGTCCCTGGAAAGTGCCGTGCCGGATCATTGCCTCGGCGGAGGAAGACGTCGCCCGACTTTCCGCCGAAGACGTGTTTCACGAATTCATTGCGCTGAGAAATGAAGTGACGGATAGCCAAAAAATCTTTTCCCGTATGACAGGTAATCTGAACTGAAATGAAAGCCATGAAAATGAAGTTAATCAAAACAATATTGCATCTTTATTGTTTGTTAACGCGAAGAAAGACCTTTTCTCTTTCAGCACGGACAGCCGCACCGGAAAACATTGTCATTTATTCCACCACCGCGCTGGGGGATTATCTGATGAATACCCCGGCGATAATGCAGTTAAAAACGAGTTTTCCCGCCAGCCGGTTTATTCTGGTGACCAGTAAAAAGAATCACAGTCTGGTGGTGCAATACAACTGGTACGATAATATTTATGTCTGGGACAACAAAGTGGTGAGAATACTGCCGTTAATCCTTAAGCTCAGGAAACACAAACCTGACCTTAGCGTTATTTTACATGCACACTTTCCTTACGATGTGCTGTGTGCGGTATTATCCGGCAGTAAAATGATTTTACGTGATCACTACGGCAGTGAACCGGCTGTATTTAATCACTACTTAGATCATTACTCGGGGTATTTTGACGGCCACACCATCCGGCGAAAATTAAAACTGATTGAACCGGTGTGTGAAAACCCCGGCGAAAGCCGTATGCACCTGCCGGTGATCAATACGCCTGCGCCGCGTCTGTATTTACGCAAACGCATCGGCTTTCAGTTAGGCGCATCCAATGAATCGCGTCGCTGGCCGGTTGAATTTTTCAGCCAGCTCGCGGGGCTGCTGTTAAATGAATACCGTGATCTGGATATTATTATTACCGGCACGGCGGCGGAAAAATACCTGGCGGAGGATTTTTTAAAACGATTACCGGCGCACCATCAAAATAATATCTGCATCATGTCAGGACAAACGCCGCTGACCGGACTGGTGACGCTGGTAAAAAGCCTGAATATTCTCGTCACGGGTGACACCGGACCCTTACATATCGCCGTGGCCGCCGGGGTCAGAACCGTCAGTCTTTTTGCCACCGCCAACCCGGCCTATACCGGCCCCTGTCAGGATCCGCAAAAGCACATTATTTTGCACCGTCCTGAAGGTAAAAACGCGGCGCATCCCATGAGGGCGATCCTGCCTGCTGACGTATATCAGGCCGTCGGGGAACTGCTCAGGAGGCCACATGATTGTTAATCAGGCGCTGGAAAGAGAGATCATTGATTTTCTTGAACAGCATAACTGCCCCACTGTCTTCGGATTTTATAAAAAGATCAGCGGCGGTGATTTTTCATTAGTCACGCTTCCGCTCAATGAAATTCAGCGCGATACCTTAATGAATGACTTTTTTATCCGCTTTAAGGTCAATGCCAGAAATTATTTCACTTTCAATCACTTCCCGCGGGATGCGGGTTTTCTCAGCTCACTGGCTTTCAGTCTCCGCCGTCAGCGTGGCCGGGTGACGCCCGTCACCGTGAAAGCGTTGCACGATGCGGCGCTGAACGGCTTCTGGCCGGTTTATCTTCACGGGCAAAACGGATAACCGCCACAAAGCGACTGCCGGGGAAACGGTTTTACGGAGAAATCTGTAACCGCGCCTCTTTTTCGTGACAGAAACTATACTTTATTTTCATCAGGATAGTGGCACACGCAGGAGAAGACATGACCCCACAACCCCGACAGTTTTCGTTGAAGGTACTGACGATTAATACCCACAAGGGCTTCGCTGCGTTTAATAAACGCTTCATTTTACCCGAGTTGCGCGATGCGGTACGCACCGTGGGCGCCGATATCGTCTGCCTGCAGGAAGTGATGGGCGCGCACGAAGTGCATCCGTTGCATGTGGAAAACTGGCCGGACACCACCCATTACGAGTTTCTTGCTGACACCATGTGGAGCGACTACGCCTACGGGCGCAACGCGGTCTACCCCGAAGGTCATCACGGTAATGCCGTACTGTCACGCTATCCCATTGAACATTATGAGAATCGCGACGTGTCGGTGGAAGGCAGTGAGAACCGTGGCCTGTTGTACTGCCGCATCGTGCCGCCGCAGCTTGAGTATCCGGTCCATGTGATTTGTGTGCATCTGGGGCTGCGCGAAGCGCACCGTCAGGCGCAGCTGACCATTCTGGCCGACTGGGTGAACGCGTTCCCGGAGGGAGAACCGGTGCTGGTCGCGGGCGATTTCAACGACTGGCGGCAGAAGGCCAGTCACCCGCTCAAAGCGCAGGCGGGGCTGGATGAGATTTTCACCCGCGCCAGAGGGCGTCCGGCGCGCACTTTCCCGGTCAGTCTGCCACTTCTGCGTCTCGACCGGATCTATGTGAAAAATGCCAATGCCAGCGCGCCCGCCACGCTGCCGCTGCGTCACTGGCGTCATCTGTCCGACCATGCGCCGTTAAGCGCGGAGATCCACTTATGAACAGCGCATGGCGGGAAGGCAACCACATCCGGCTTCTGGTAAATGGCGACGAATATTACCCGGCGTTATTCGAGGCTATCGATAACGCTCAGCGGAAAGTGATCCTCGAAACCTTTATCTGGTTTGAAGATAACGTGGGCCGCCAGTTGCATGCGGTGCTGCTGCGCGCCGCACAGCGCGGTATCGACGTTCAGGTGCTGCTCGACGGGTATGGCTCGCCGGATCTGAGCGAGGAGTTCGTCAGCGAACTGACGTCAGCAGGCGTGGTGTTCCGCTATTACGACCCGCGTCAGCGGCTGTTAGGGATGCGCACCAATCTGTTCCGCCGTATGCACCGTAAAATTGTTGTCATCGACAGTACGGTAGCGTTTGTCGGCGGGATCAATTACTCCGCCGAACATGTGACCAGTTACGGTCCCGAAGCCAAGCAGGATTACGCCGTGCGGGTAGAAGGCCCGGTGGTGGATGACATTTTACAGTTTGAGCTGGAAAACCTGCCCGATCAGTCGCAAACCCGCCGGTGGTGGCAGCAACGTCGGCGCTATCATGCCGCCGAAAATCGCCAGCCCGGCGAGGCGCAGGCGCTGTTTGTCTGGCGCGACAACGACGATCACAGTGATGATATTGAGCGTCACTATCTGAAAATGCTGTCCAGCGCGAAGCGTGAAGTGATTATCGCCAACGCTTATTTCTTTCCCGGCTACCGTCTGCTGCACGCCATGCGCAATGCGGCACGACGCGGGGTGCGGGTGAAACTCATCGTGCAGGGCAATCCGGATATGCCGATTGTGAAAGTCGGCGCGGAGCTGCTGTACAACTATCTGCTGAAAGGCGGTGTGCAGGTGTATGAATATCGCCGCCGCCCGCTGCACGGCAAGGTCGCACTGATGGACGCGCACTGGGCGACGGTCGGCTCCAGCAATCTCGATCCGCTGAGTTTGTCACTCAACCTTGAAGCCAATCTCATTATCCATGACCGTACCTTTAACCAGACGCTGCGTGAGAATCTCCACGGGATTATTGCCGAAGACTGCCAGCGTGTAGATGAAACCATGGCCCCGAAACGCACCTGGTGGAACCTGACGAAAAGCGTGGTGGCGTTCCACTTCCTGCGTAAATTCCCGGCAATGGTCGGCTGGCTACCGGCACACACGCCAAGGCTTTCTCAGGTAGCGCCGCCCGTACAACCCGAAATTGAAACGCAGGATCGGGTGACGACAGAGAATTCGGAGGTGAAACCCTGATGTCTGCATCGCATCCAAAATGGCGTCTGGCGAAAAAAATCCTCACCGGGATTTTCTTTATCGTCGTGGCCGTGCTGCTGGTGGTTTACGCCCGCACGGTCAACTGGCAAGACGTGTGGCAGGTCATCCGCCATTACAACCGCACGACACTGCTGATGTCGGTGGCGCTGGTGATTGTCAGCTATCTGCTGTACGGCTGTTACGATCTGCTCGCCCGCGCTTACTGCGGACACAAACTCGCCGCCCGTCAGGTCATGCTGGTGTCATTTATCTGCTACGCCTTTAACCTCACACTCAGCACCTGGGTTGGCGGCATTGGTATGCGCTACCGGCTCTACTCCCGTCTGGGTCTGCCCGGCGGCACGATCACACGCATTTTCTCGCTGAGCATTTCCACCAACTGGCTTGGCTATATTTTGCTGGGCGGCATTATTTTCACCTCCGGCGTGGTGGATCTCCCTTCGCACTGGTACATCAGCGACGGCACATTGCGCATTGTCGGCATTGCGCTGCTGGCGATGGTGGCGGTTTACGTCTGGTTCTGCGCCTTTGCGAAACACCGCCATATGACGGTGAAAGGCCAAAAACTGGTGCTGCCGTCGTTTAAATTTGCGCTGGCGCAGATGGTGATTTCCGCCGCCAACTGGATGGCCATGGCGACGATTATCTGGCTGCTGCTGGGTCAGGAGGTCAACTATTTCTTTGTGCTGGGCGTGCTGTTAGTCAGCAGTATCGCCGGGGTCATCGTGCATATTCCGGCGGGGATTGGCGTGCTGGAAGCGGTGTTTATCGCGCTGCTGGCGGGAGAACACACCACGCAGGGGGCGATTATCGCCGCCCTGCTGGCCTATCGCATGCTCTACTACTTCCTGCCGCTGCTGCTGGCGCTGGTGTGCTATCTGCTGCTGGAAAGCCGGGCGAAGAAATTGCGGGCAAAAAACGAGAAGGCCATGGCGGAATGACCTTCCGGGGAAAGACGCGCAAAACTGAGCGGCATGGCCGGTTCATGCTGACGCAGAATAACCGCTAAAAGCCCGCTCTCAGCCACGCAAAAAGCACATTGCCGTTGTTGTAAGTGCCCGGAATATAGGTGAACTGCAGATTGATATTTTTATAGCCCGCAGAGAACAGCGGAAAGACAAAAGGCAGCGGCACGTAATTCGCGAAGTCATCCCGGGCGGTAATTCCCCCTGCTAAACCCAGACCAAGGCGCAGGTCTTTGCTTTGGGTTAAATACCAGCCTTTCTCCCAGCCGTAACCGGCGGCGGGTTGCCATTCCCGGTGGGAATCCTGAAAGACCATCGCAAAAAGCCCGCTCCAGTTGCCCTCTGGCGTATAGCGCGAGACGCCGATCCCGCCGCCCCACGGCATCTCATTATAATTATCGGTTTTGTGCTTATCGTACATATAGCGGTTATGCCAGCTGAGAAACGGCAGATAGATATCGGTATATTGCGGTTCATTCCAGGTCTGCGAGACGTTGTCTTTGAAATCCTGCCATAAGCCGGATACCCCGCCTGACGTGTCGTTCATCGTGCCGGCAGTCTCAGCGGCGACATTAAACACCAGGCAGAACAACGCGATGAGTAAAACGTAATTTTTCTTCCCTGTCATAAGTCCACCAAGGTTTAATTTCAGTTCTGTTTGAGTAAATGATAGTCGGGAAGTGGAAAGTTATCCGTCTGACCCGAGATTGCGATCCGGCAGTTCAGGCTCAGAAGAACGCACGCCTTCAGGCAAACACCCTGAATCCTTTAATGCCTGCAGGGCGACGTCGGAAAACAGTTGCCGGAACCAGACGGCGCTTCCCTTTACCTCATCCACTTTGCGGTAAAGCAGTGAAATCGGTTCGACCGGGAAATCGGGAGGTGTGTCGCAGACACTCAGGCCATACAGCCGCGCCATGCAATGCGCCACTGTTTCAGGCACGGTCGCGATGGCCGGTATGGCCTGCAATACCGGGCCGACGGCGGAGTAGCGCGATACGCTGGCGACAATCTCCCGGCTGACCCCGGCGAGTTGCAAAAAGGCATCCACCTCGCGGACGTCATTCCCCACCGATGACACAATAACGTGCTGCCGGTTTCCATACTCTTCCATGCTTAGCGGCTTTGTCAGAGGAAGACGCTGCGGGTCGTACAGGCATTTCAGATGCTGATCAAAAAGCGGCTGGCGGATATGCCACGACGCCGGTTCACCGTGTACGGCCACGCTGAAATCGTAAGCCCCTTCCTCCAGCAACGATACCGAATCACGTTTGGTCGCGGCCACCGCCACGACCCGCGCATGCGGTGCCAGTTCACGGACACGCGCGGTCAATACCCCGAAAAAAGCCATTTCCAGGTTATCGCACAGCCCGACCCGAAATTCCCCTTCCCACGTTGCCGGATCGAAAGCATCCGGCGGCTGCACCGTGCGTTCGATCGTTGCTAACGCGCTGGCGATGTCCGGCGCTATCGCCAGCGCACGCGGCGTCGGCTGTAACTTGCGTCCCACCCGGATAAAAAGTTCGTCGCCCAGGGCTTCCCGCAGACGGCGAAGTGCGCCGGAGAGTCCCGGCTGTCCGATGTACATCCGCTCTGCTGCGCGGCTGACATTCAGCTCTTCCATCAAAATGGTAAACGCATAAAGCAGATTCAGATCGAGGTTTCTCAGTGTCGGTGTTTTCATCATTTTCAGAGATAGTTGGTATGCCTGCTATCAATTTCCCAGATGTTATTCATTCCGTCAATATCACGCCATCCTCCGACGGCTCATACCCGGCGTTACCTTTGTCCCGCTGCCTGCCGGTGGGAAGGAGTTTTTATGTGTAAATTTCATGCAGTCCCGCTCAGTTCGCCGGACAACCCTGACCTCAGCCAGGGACAGGTGCTGATGATGGCGGCCGCGACAGGGATCGCGGTAGGCAGCCAGTATTACAATCAGCCGCTGCTGGGCATGATTGCCAATGATTTCGGTACGGCATCCGGTCTGATCGCCACCACAACCCAGACAGGCTACGCCCTCGGACTCATTCTGCTGGTGCCGCTGGGCGACAAGATGGAGCGACGGACGCTGATACTGCTTCAGTGCCTCGGGCTGACGCTGGCCATGGTGGCCGCCAGTCTTTCTCCCGGCATATATAGCCTTGCCTTTTCTTCGATGCTGATAGGGGTGTTCGCCACTATTGCGCAGCAGATGATCCCGCATGCCGCCGGACTCACCTCGTCTTTGCGCCGTGAATCGGTGCTGGCGACCTTAACCAGCGGGCTGCTGGCAGGCGTACTGCTTGCCCGAACCGTCAGTGGTTTCATGGGGGCATGGTATGGCTGGCGTTCGGTTTTCCTGCTGGGTGCGCTGCTGTCTGCGCTGATGATGGGCTGCCTTGCCA